>JAJPIS010000105.1 GCA_021324635.1 Gemmatimonadota bacterium | reverse complement strand
CCTCCCCCTCCCCCTCCCCCTCCCCCTCCCCCTCCCCGCTCCTCCTCGACCCCGACCCCCGACCCCTGACCCCCGACCCCCGACCCCGAGCGCGTGGTCATGTACCAACCCGAGGGCTACGCGGTTGCGCTCTTCTTCATGGTCGCGAGCATGATCTGTTGGGGCTCCTGGGCCAACACGATCAAGCTCGCCCCGGGATGGCGCTTCCAGCTCTTCTACTGGGACTACGTGGGCGGCATCCTCCTCGCGAGCCTCGCGTGGGGTCTGACGCTCGGGAGCATCGACGACGGGCCGCACCGCCTCGCGCACGACCTCGCGCAGGCGGCTCCGGCGTCTGTCGTCAGTGCGCTCGCCGCCGGCGCGATCTTCAATGTCGCCAACCTCCTCCTGGTCGCCGCGATCGAGCTCGCCGGGCTGGCGGTCGCCTTCCCGATCGGGATCGGGCTCGCCCTCGTCGTGGGCGTGCTCCTCAACTACACGCTCGCGCCGCGCGGCAATCCCATGCTCCTCTTCGGCGGGGTCGGGCTGGTCGCGCTCGCGATCGTGCTCGATGCGCTCGCCTACCGGCGGAAGGAGGTGCTGCATCCGGCGCTCAGCGCCCGCGCGATCGGCGTGTGTCTCGGCTGCGGCGTACTCATGGGCCTCTTCTACCCATTCGTCACGCGCGCCAGCACCGGACCCGGCGCGCTCGGCCCCTACGCGGTGGCGCTCGTCTTCGCCGTCGGCGTCCTGCTCTGCGCGATCCCGGTGAACTATCTCTTCATGCGCCGCCCGCTGACGGCCGGTGGGCCACTGGACATGCGCGCGTACTTCGCCGGCCGACCGCGGTGGCACGTGGCCGGCATCGCCGGCGGCGTCATCTGGTGCACCGGCACCGTGCTCAACTTCGTCGCCGCGCGGGCCGCGATCGTCGGCCCGGCGATCTCGTATGCGATCGGACAGGGCGCGACGCTCGTCTCGGCGGTGTGGGGCGTGCTCGTCTGGCGTGAGTTCCGCGGCGCCCCGCCCGCCGCCCGCCGGCTCCTCGGCTGGATGTTCCTCTGCTTCCTCGCCGGTCTCACGCTCGTGGCCATCGCGCCCATCGTCGGATCGCCGCGCTGATGCAGCGACCGGTCGTGGTCGTCGGAAGCGTCAATCTCGACATCGTCGTCCCCGTCCGTGCGATCCCGGCACCCGGCGAGACGGTGCTCGGCAGCGACGTGCAGCGCTTCGACGGCGGGAAGGGCGCGAACCAGGCGGTCGGGGTCGCCCGGCTGGGCTACCCGGTGCGCCTCATCGCGCGCGTCGGTGACGACGAGGCGGGCCGAGCGCTGCGGCAGGCACTCGATCATCGAGGGGTGGACGTCCGCGCCGTGGCGGCGACCCGCGGCGTCCCCACGGGCACGGCGCTCATCGCGACCGATGCGCGTGGCGAGAACAGCATCATCGTGAGTCCCGGCGCGAACGCGCATCTCCGGCCGGCCGACATTGCGCGACGGGCGGCGCTCCTCCGCTCGGCGGCGCTCGTGATGCTCCAGCTCGAGGTTCCGCTCGAGACCGTGGAGTGTGCGATCACGCTGGCGCACCGGGCCGGCGTGCCCGTGATGCTCGATCCCGCGCCGGCGCCGGCCCACCCGCTCCCCGCATCGCTGCTGCGGCGCGTCGCCTGGCTCACCCCGAACGAGACCGAGGCCGCGCGGCTCGTGCGCACGGTGCACGCGCCGGGCGCGCCGATGCGCCGCGCGCGGGCGAGCGAGCTGGCGCAGCGCCTCCGGCGCCGCGGCGCCGCTTCGGTCATCGTCACGCTCGGTCGTCAGGGCGCATGCATCGCGCACGCGGGCGCCGGCGCGGGCCGCGGGCACCGGATCTCGTGGGTGCCGCCCGTCCCCGTCCGCGCCCTCGACTCGACGGGTGCCGGCGATGCGTTCAACGCCGGCCTCGCCGTCGCGCTCGTGCGGGGTCAGCCGCTCCTCGAGGCGGCCCGCTATGCGGCGGCCGTCGCCGCGCTCTCGGCGACCCGCCCCGGCGCGCAGCCCTCGATGCCCACCGCGCGCGAGGTCACGCGCTTCCTCCGAGCCCCCCGTTGACCGGGGGGCGTCGGGTCACGTTTTCGTGAGGGCCGACCCTTTGTGCATCGCGATGTGGTCGGTCGTGTCGCTCTTGATCGCGTATTGGGGCTGGTCGGGGCTCGCGTGGACCCGGTACCCCTTGAACTCGATGTCCGATGTGACCACGCGGATGATCGTTCCGCTCACGCGCCCGGCCTCGGAGTTCCAGGTGACGTGATCGCCGCGCTCGAACCGTCTGGCGGGCGACGATCTCCGACGGGCGCGCTTCTTCGCCATGTCGCGGTCCGTCCCGTCACTGCCTGTCCTGCTCGTGTCGTGCCAGGCGGGTCGTGAGGTGTCGCTTCACGTCCGGCCACTCGGCGGCGAGGATACTGAAGACGACCGTATCGCGGACCGAGCCGTCGCGCCGCGCGCGGTGGTGTCGGAGCACGCCCTCCTGTTGTGCACCGAGGGCCGCGATCGCCCGCTGCGAGGCGAAATTGAGCCGGTCCGTCTGGAGGGCGACGACCTGTGCGCCGAGCGTCTCGAAGGCGTGGCCGAGGAGCAGCAGCTTACACGCCGTGTTGACGTGGGTGCGTTGCCACGGCTTGGCGTACCAGGTGTAGCCGATGAACAGGCGGTCGATGCGGGGCTCGACATCGTGGTACCGGGTCGTGCCGACGATGGTGCCGGTCGCGAGCTCGCGCACCGCCCAGGCCAGTGCGTGTCCCAAGCGTTGGCCGTCCAGCGCGTCGCGGACATAGGACGCGACCTGTTCCGGCTCCGGCGCCCCGGCGTACCAGAGCTCCCAGAGGCGCCCGTCGGCGACCGCCGCCCGGAGCGCCGCGCTATGGGTCTCCGTGAGCGGCTCGAGCCGCACCCCGTGGTCTTCGAGGACGACTGGTTCCAGTGCAATCATGCGAGTGGTTCGGTGATGCGCCAACAGGCGCGGAGACGGATGGTGGGCTAGAGATTGGAGGCGCGGAGGCCCGCGGGCTAGGAGCATCCAGCTGCTGGCCCCATAAAGCCTATTGACACGGTATTCTTGAACGGTGAAATTGTACCTCAATTACTCCCCCAGTCGCTTCGCCGGCTGGGCGCGGGGCCGCCGAAAGGCGGCCTCTGCTTTTCCTGTCGAGCCCGTTCGTGGACACGTTCTTCTACATCGACGGCTTCAATCTGTACTACGGCTGCCTCAGGCGCAGTCCGTACAGGTGGCTCGATATCTCGCAAATGTGCGGGCTGGCGCTTCCGCGCCATCGACCGGCCGCGGTCAAATACTTCACGGCCCGGATCGGTGCACAGCCATGGGACCCCGACGGCGATCAGCGCGTGCGCCGGCAGCAGGTTTACCTGCGCGCGCTGGCTACGCTGCCAGCGGTATCCGTCCACCTCGGTCACTTCCAAACGAGCGAGATGTGGATCGGCCTCGTCCAGCCTCCACAGATGAAACCACCCTTACGCCTTGCCAAAGGAGCCCCGACTCCGCGACTCGCCCGCGTCGTGAAATCGGAGGAGAAGGGCTCGGACGTCAATCTCGCCGCACAGTTGTTGAACGACGCGCACCTCAAGCGCTTCACCGCCGCGGTCGTTGTATCGAATGACTCCGACCTGGCAATGCCCATCAAGCTCGTGAGGGACATGGGCTACCCAGTCGGTCTCCTAAGCCCAAAGAAAGACTCCGGCGCGCACCTGCGAAGCGTCGCAACTTTCGTAAAGGACCTCCGTACCGGAATACTTGCGGCGAGTCAGTTTCCCGCTACGCTCAGCGACGCGTCCGGAACGTTCACAAAGCCGCAAGCGTGGTAACCGCGGGGCAGGGCTGAGATTGCAAGGTCGCCTGTGCTGAGTGCTACGATGCCGGCCGGAAAGCTCTGGACGCGGTCTCGAGACGGGCGGTGCGCCCCAAGCGGCAAAGCGGCCCGAGAGCAGTCGGAGGTGGCTCGCTCTCCTGGCCGCCTATAATCGGCCGCGCGTGGAACGTCTCGTGGTAACTAGCCCACGAGCGTCCCACAAGGCACCCGGACGGGCGGGCGCGACTAGTGGATCGTTAACGAAGTAACAGGAGCATCGATCTTGCAGGATCGTGGTGCATGTTTCCTGTCACGATGGACCTCACGCTGTCGGCGGCGGATCGGCAGGTGCTGACGGGGATGCTGCGGGCGACGACGCTGTCCGCGGGGGTGGCCCGCCGGGCGCGCATCGTCCTGGCGTTGGCCGACGGGCGGTCCTATGCCGACATCGCCGCCGCCCACGGCGTCACGGACACCTACATCGCCCGCTAGAAGCGCCGCGTGGTCGACGGCGGCTTGGCGGCCCTCGGGGACTTGCCGCGGAGCGGCCGACCCGATCGGCTCGATCCGCGCATCGAAGCCAAGATTCTGGCCAAGACGCAGGAGCGCCCGCCGGCGCCCCTGACCCACTGGACCACGCGGCGCATGGCCGCGCTCATCGGCGTCAGTCATGTCACGGTCCATCGCGTGTGGCAGCGGGCCGGCGTCCGGCCGCACCGCCTGGAGCACTACGGCACGAGCGACGATCCGGACTTCGAGCGGAAAGCGGCCGACGTCATCGGGCTCTATCTCAAGCCGCCCACCAATGCCGTCGTCTTCTCGGTCGACGAAAAGGCGCACATGCAGGCCCTCGACCGGCTCGACCCCGTGCTGCCGCTGTCCCCCGGACGGGCGGAACGGCACGGGTTCGAATATGTCCGCCATGGGACGCTCTCGCTCTACGCCGCCCTCAACGTCGGCACGGGGCACGTCGAGGGCATGACGACCCGCCGGCACACTAGTGCCGAGTTCCTGCGCTTTCTCGCCCGCCTGGTTGCCACCCAACCGCGCCGCACCGAGATCCACCTCATCGTGGACAACCTCTCCGCTCACAAGACCAGGGCAGTGGCCGCCTGGTTGGCCGCGCATCCGCGGGTCCACCTGCATTTCACGCCGACCTACAGCTCCTGGCTCAATCAAGTGGAGCTCTGGTTTGCGAAGATCGAACGAGACATGATCGCCCGCGGGATTTTCACCTCCACGGCGGATCTCCGGCGCAAGCTCATGCAGTACATCCGGGCCCACAACAAGACTTGCCAGCCCATTCAGTGGTCCTACACCAACGTCAAACACCGCATCACTGCATCACGAACTTCGGTTACATCCCACTAGTGTCTGGCGAAGCCTCGCGCGGCCAATACCAGCCGAGGGTGCGTCCCAACGCTAACGCGAGCAAGCGCATACAGCACCGACGCTGAGGCTTACGACGCCTGTCGCGACGTATCCAGCAATGGTGTCCATCACGATCGGGCGTGAAGCGTAACCTGCGCGGGCTTGTAACGACACACTGTTTGCATCAACCTACGCGCGGATGAGCCCGCCGGGCAAATGAAAGGGGCCTAACCTTCAGACCCCTCGCGTCTCAGCTCTAGATGCCCGCGGACCTACGGCATCGCCGATTGGGGCAGCGCCGCCAGCCGGTCCGCGTACCGGGCCTCGTGCTGGGCGATGTCATAAGTGACCTGCTCGCCGCCGCGGGGCGCTTCGCGACGCGGCCCGAACGTGATGCCATATCGGGCGTACGGCTTCCCGCCGAGCATCTTGCCGATGCCCTGCGTGAACACCACCGAGACGCCGATCAGACCGCGAGCCATCGATGACCAGAATATCGGGCCCTCACTGTGGGGTTCGAGGACCACTGGGGCGCTCTGATCGTGCTTCAGCCAGTGGGCGATCCGAACGAAGATCACCGCCCCGATGATGTAGCTGTACTTGTCCCGCTTCACTGGGTTGCGAACCTGGCGCTCGCAGTGCTGGACCAGCTCGTGCGTGTGGGCCAAGAAGTTGCCGCGCATGACATCCCGCAGCGATTGGGCACCCGTCATCGCCGTAGGCGTCTTCTCGTACGCCTTGTGGAGTCGCGACAGGTCCAGCACGACGAAGCCGGGTGCGCCCAGATCCCGCAGCTGACCGGCGGCCTCGTCGAGCTTCTTCATCAGCCGGGTGGCGCTCGCCGGGCGCTTGACCTCGACGCCGCAGTCGACGCCGGCAACGGTACACAGGAAGTCCCGGCGTTTCCCGCTTGGGGCGTGAACGAAGCGAGGAGCAAACTCCCGCGCCACCAGTGTGGCCGCAAAGGCGAATTGGGCGCGGAGGTCGTGCGCGCCGTCGTACTCGTTCACATCCAGCCCGCCGGCGAACATCCGCTCAAGCTCTTCGCGTAGCTCGACGCCCAACGTGTCCGGCAAGCAGTTCGCGATGCGCATGAAATCACCAGCGATCATGACCGCCGATGCTGCGCTCTGCCGATCGCTTTCAGTACTGCCGTACGTGCCGCGGGCCGCGATCTCGCGCAGGCGCCGGAGCGCCGGCATCAGCGGCCCCTTCGTCTCCGCGGGCAAGCCACACCGCGTGAACTGAACGATGACGCCCTCAAGATCGTCAGCGACCCGCGCACAGTCCGGAGCAAGGAGCTTGGTCCCTAGGAGCTGTTCCTCCGACGGCTGACCCCCGTGATCGCACTGAGGCTCAGTCATCGCCGCTCATGCGCGCGCCGTGTTCGCGGTGGACTGTGACATCACGTTGACCACCGCCTTCTCGATCACCTTCCGCAGGTCGATCACGTCGTACGCGCTGACGACGGCGCCGCACGTCACGCATCGCACGAGGTCGAGCTGGTTGCTCGACGCGCTGGGCGGCTGGTAGGCGGTCTCGAAGCGAGCCGTCGAGGAGCCGCACGTCGGGTTGGGGCAGCGAGAAGCCGTCGCCATCGATCCTTCCGGTCCTAATTTGGCTTCTGTTCGGGTGGTCCCCCGGGAAGCTAGCGGACCCAGGTTTTGGGGCAAGGTGTTCCTCCCGAGCTCTCCGGCGGTTGCTGGCCGCACGGCAGGCCCTGGGGGCCTCCACGGCCTGTCCCGAAAGGGCCGCTGTGGGGCGGCGTGACTGTAGCCGCTAAACCTCGGGACGACCGCGGGCGACGGGCTACGTTTGGATATACCAACCTCAGCGGTACGGGTAGACCTAGAATGCGGGAGACCAGGGTGACGGCACTGGAGGACCGGGTATACCGACGCCCGGTGGGTGAGGACGCCAAGGGCAAGCAGCGCTACAGCGCGCGCTACCTGGCGGATTTCCGCGGCTCTCGCGACGTGATCCGCCCGGCGACGGCAGCAAGACGGGCGTCCACTTCCCGCTCAGGCGGAGCGCGGACACTCGCTCCGCGGACAACTACAAGGACGCGGTCGAGATCGCGGACGAATGGGTGAGGGAGTTCACGCGCCGGCGCGAGGCCGGCGAGTCGCGCCGCGACCAGAGCGCCGACGATGCCGTACCAACCGGCAAGCCGCCCGCTGCGCTGCTGCGTTCATGGCGTACTACCTGAAGGAGCGGATCGCCGCGAAGACGATCCGGAGCGCGCGGCGTGGCTCCGCAACGTGGTGTTCCTGCGCGCGACGAAGGACCTCCATCGGATGCGGAAGAAGCGCCTCCGCGACGTGAAGTTGACCGATGCCGAGCAATGGATGACGGCGCTCAGGGCGGAGTTCAGCAACAACACCGTCCGCCACTACGTCGTCGCCCTCTCCGGCCTGTTCGAACGCGCGGTGAAGTACGAGCTGATCGCGCGGAATCCAGCAAGCGCGAAAGATGCTCGATAGCCTCCCGCCGCAGGAGACCAGCGACGGCGTGTTCTGACAGCCCGCGACAGCCGCGTTGCTCCTCCACGCCGCACGGCGACGGGCCGAGTTGAAGCTCGGCCGCGACGCGGAGATCTTCGCGCCGGTCCTCGCGACGTTCCTCCTGACGAGCGCGCACGAAAAGGAGGTCCGGGGCTGGCGCCGTAACTCGTTGCCCTGCCTAGTGCCCCCGGGGTGACTCGAACACCCGGCCAACGGTTTAGGAAACCGCTGCTCTATCCACCTGAGCTACGGGGGCAAGTGCTGCTAACATACGGCTGCTCTTTTGCTTACAGCGACGATCTCCAGTCGTCTCGTATATACGCGACACGGGTCGGACACACAGCGCCTGCGAGGCTGCCTCGGGGAACTTAATCGGGCCGTGTCCCGTCACCCTGGGCCCGGTCGATGAACCCGGATCGTCATCTCCGGGGTCCTCGACGCACACGATCACGATGTAGTCGCCCAGTCATTGCGTCGCAGGGTCGACGCGCTGCAGTCGCGAGCGCCGGCCCCAGGGCGCTGCCGCGCGCCCGGCGGCCGTAGCTGCATCACTCGCCCGGTCGGCAGTCGCGCGCGGCGCGGTCGCTCCGGCGATAGCGGCTCGGGGTCGTCCCCACGACGCGGCGGAAGGTCCGGCAGAAGTGGCTCTGGTCGTAGAAGCCGGTCGCGTGCGCGATCGTCGCGACCGACAGGTCGCTGGTGAGCAACTCGGACGCCGCCCACTCGATCCGACAGCGCCGAAGGTACTCGCCGACGCTGCACCGCTCATGGACTCGGAACACACGCGCCAGGTGCGCGGGATGCACCCCGGCCTGGGTCGCGAGCGCCCGGACGCACAGGTCGGAGCGGCACTCGGCACGGATCCGGTCCCGTACGCCCCGGAGCCACGCCGGTGGGGTCGATCGCACGTCGAGCGACCGGACGGCGAGCGCCGTGAGCTCCAGGGCCAGGCTCTCGAGCGCCAGCGCCGACGCCAGATCCGGCGCGCGCAGCTCCCGGCTGACGCGCTCCCCCAGGACGCGGGCCGCCGTATGCATCGCGCAGAACGGCGCCGAGAGCCCGACCGATGCGGCGTCGATCGCCCGCCCCGCGCCGGATGGGCTCAGCTCGATCAGGACTGCGCGAACGTCCGCACCACCGTACGACTCGGCGTGCACCACGTCGGGTGGCTCGAACGTGAGCGTACCCGGCATGCAGTCGTGCGCCGTCCCGCGCACGCGTTTGCGATACCCGCCGGCCAGCACGATCGCGAACCCCGGCACATCGTGCGTGTGGGCCCGCACGCGCGCCCCCGCAGGATACACGACCTCCGCAATCGCGAACCCCGGCACCTGGCGCGATGACACCCGCCGCCCCACCGTGGGCCGGGGCGACGGGTCCGAGGCAAGGCCCGTACAAGGCGCGATTCCATGGTCCAAGACGGCTCCCGGTTCGATCCCGCACGTTCACTCACCGATGGGACAACCCGATCGGCCCGAAGGTTCTACCCCGGGTCGAGCCCGTGCTGAAGCCGCATGGCTGCCGCGGGCTGAGTTGACTCGCGGCCGGCGAGAGGCACGGTTCGTCCATTCCGGCCCGCGCAGGACTTCTCGCCACAAAGTGGACAGGAGATGGCACTGCTCCGCGCGAGGCCGTCCGAATGACTCGGCGGCGCTGCGCGGCCCGGCCGCCAGAGCCGACGACGCAGCATCCCGCACCATCTCGCATCAGCCCGCACGGGCCCCACGGGCCCGACTAGCGGCCGGACCCGCCCGCGCTCGCCGACAGCGGCTGCGGCCGCGGGAGTAGCTCGGCGCGCGTATGGAGGGCGCCACCGCGGATGACGAGCCGCACGCGCCGGGCGTTCGCGATGTCGGCGGACGGGTCCGCGTCGAAGACCACCGCGTCCGCCAGCTTGGTGGGCGCGAGCGAGCCGAGCTCCCGCTCGCGCCCCATCGCCCGCGCCCCGCCAAGCGTCGCCGACGCGAAGACGGCGGCCGCGCTCATCCCCGCCGCCTGCATGGCCTCCATCTCCGCGTACACGCTGGGCCCCGCCGCCGTCCCCGGGTTCCCGGCGTCGGTCCCCATCGCGATCGGGATGCCGGCGGCGACCAGCGCCGCCAGGTTGTGCGCGCTCCGCGCCCGTGTCGCGGGCAGGCGCTCGAAGCGGCTCGCGGGCGGTCGGATGCTGTCCGGCACCGGCGTCTCGAGGTGCGACCGGGTCACCGGGTCGACACAGTCGAGCGGGTAGCGCGATGCGGGGGACCGGCCGCGCAAGACGTCCTCGTAGCCCGTGAGCACCACGAGCGTCGGGATCACGATCGCGCCCTTACTCCGGGCGAGCGCGATGAACTCGCTGTCGACCGGCAGATCCTCCACGTTGTGGACGAGCACCCGCGCCCCCGCTTCGAGTGCCTCCTTCGCCCGGGCCAGCTCGGTCGCATGCACGATCAGCGGCAGCCCAACCCGTCGGGCTTCCTCGCCGGCAACGGTGAGCCGGTGCCGCATCGTCTGCTGCACCGTGTCCGGCACCTGGATGTACCAGACCTTGATCGCCGACGCGCCCATCCGCGCGAGCGCATCCACGCCAGCGCGGACCGCCGAGTCGGTGCGCATGTAGACGAACTGGCGCGCAAACGGAAGGTTGAGCCAGAAGTCGATCGTGGAGAGCAACGGGCCCGCGGCGACCATGCGCGGCGCCGCGGGCGTCGCCTCATGTTGCCGCGCCATCGACAGCGTCCACGGATAGCCGCCAACGTCGAACACGCTCGTGACGCCGGAGCAGAGATAGGCGCGGTCGAACCGCTCGGGACGGTCACGCAGCGCGGCCACCACGGAGTCGTACGGATAGCGCGCGCGGAGATCGCCCGCGTCGGGCCGCCCGTCCAGCCACCCGGTCTGCGAGTAGTGGACGTGCGCGTCGATCAGCCCGGGCGTGATGTAGCCCCCGCTCGCGTCACGGACCTCCGCCCCGGCCGGGATCGCGCACGCGGCCCGCGCGCCCGCGCAGGTGACGCGCCCGCCCTGGAACACCACCACCGCGTCGGGCACCCGCGGCACGCCGGGATTGACGAGCGTCGCGTGCACGATCGCCAGCGCCCGCGGCGGACCGGCCATCGCCGGCGGGCGACTCACCGGCGCCAGCAGCGCCAGCGCCAGGACGGGTGCCATCGCGCACGGCGCTGCGGGCCGCGACATTCGCCACCTCGGATCGGGGGAGCTCATCGGCCATCTCCTCTCGCGGATCGGCGCCGATCGCATGCGCGACGATCAGCCCCGCTGGAGGTCGGTGTCGGGTGCCGGGTGCCCGAGGAGCCGGCACATCGCCACGACCTGTCCTTTGTGGTGGTAGGCGTGCGTGATCGCGTGGTGGAGGATGAACGCCGGGCTGCGGAGCTCCCCGATCCATCCCTCCGGCCGGTGCGGTAGCGGAACGTCGAGCGCGGCGTCCGGCAACCGGTCCAGGTACTCCCCTGTCGCGCGCATCACCCGAGCCTTGGCTGCGCGCAACGCCGCGACCGTCGGGTAGTCGGTCGCCGACCACGACCGGACCGGCAGGCTCTGGAGCCGCTGCACCCAGCGCTCCTCGGCGCCCAGCACGTGCATGAGCTGGTCCCGCACGCTGGGATAGCCGAATCCGGGGAGCTCGCGCGTGAACTCGGCGGCCGAGAGTGCCGTGACATGCTCGAGCACGAGGTCCAGCCGCTCGTGGGTCCAGGCGTGGAGCGCGCGAATGCCGTCTCGGGTGAACACAGCCTCAAAGCTACGCGGTCGACGCCGCGCTGGCATCGTCGGCGGCGGCGGCCGTCGCCCGCGGGCCCGCCCGAGCCTGGCGATGGTCCGGCGCCGCCGTACATTCGGGTGTCACCGACCGGCCCTTCTCTCGAGAGCACTGCGGATGCGACACACTCGAATTCCCTGGCTCATCCCTGGCGGACTTCTCGGCGCAGGCGCCCTCGCCTGTGGCACCGGGCAACCGGGCGCGGCGCACGCGGCGCACGCGGCGAACGCGACCGGCGCCGCGAGCGCGGCCGCCCTCCCGGCCGGCTACCACATCCGGACCGACGACCCGAAGAAGTCGGCCGCCGACATCAGAGTGTCGGCCCAGCCCACCGGGCGTCTCGAGGTCAATGCCGGCACGCACGACCAGAACCTGGGCCACATCCTCTACCGCGACGCCGACACGGCGACCGGGAGCTACACCGTTCGCACCGATATCGACCAGTTGGGCGGCCCCGAGCACCCCGAGGCCGTCGGCCTCTTCATCGGGGGCCGAGACCTCGCCGGAGCGGGTGAGACCTACGGGTACTTCATCGTCCGGGGCGACGGCCAGTACTCGATCAAGCGCCGGCGGGGGGACAGCGCGGCCACCGTCGTGCCATTCACCGCGAGCCGGGCCGTCCCGAAGGCCGACAGCGCTCGCCACGCGACCTATCGCCTCGCCGTGCGCGTGGGGCCGGATTCCGTACGCTTCCTCGTCGGCGACACCCCCGTCGCGGCCGTCGCCCGGACTGCGATCCCCACCGAGGGCACGGCGGGCTTTCGCATCAATCACGGCCTGCACGTGATCGTCACCCCGCTCGCGTTCCAGCGCTGACTGCTGTCCGAGCACCCCACGAGGGCGGTGTCCCGTGAACAGGGCGATGCGGGAGTGACATCAGCATGCCATCTCCCTGTGCGACGCGAAGATCTAGTACGAGAGCTCGTAGTTCAGCCGGACGCCGCGGCCGGGCTGCGGGACGAAATCCTTGATCACGGAGAGCGCGTCGCGGTAGT
>JAJPIS010000107.1 GCA_021324635.1 Gemmatimonadota bacterium | reverse complement strand
GCGTTGGCACGTTATCATTTCAAGTCACTTGAGCGGTGACGCGACCCGATCGAAGCGGATGTCGCGCATCCGGCTGGCACTCAGGAGGAAGCCGGTGACGCGGTTGCTCGCGTCCCGCGTGAAGTGAATGAAGCCGCTGCCGGCCGTGAACGCGTCGGGCATGGCGGGCGCGAGCGGGCCGGTGATGTCGACCAGGGATGCCTTCGGGCTCTCCAGCACGAGGTGGCCGTCTTTCGCCACCACAGGCCAGGTGACGTCGAGCTCGGGGCTGTAGTACGTGCCCGTGTCGGGGAGAACGGTTTCGGCGTCTGGCGTCGCCGGCGTGAACCGCACCGCCTCCTCGGCGGGCTCGGACTCGAGCTGAAGGCGGAGGGCGCGGACGCTGCCCGAATGCGTCCGCGCGCTGTCCGCGGGCGCACCGGTCGTGCTGTCGCCGCCACCCGTCTCGAACGTGACGGTCACCGGGAACTCATTGGCCACGAAGCTCGCGGGACCGGTGGGGTGGAGTGGGAGGGAGAGGCCAGCAACGGCGAGTGTGAGCCCCCCATCCTTGTCGCTGACGCGGACGACCTCGTTCGTCTGGGCGACGAAGTAGCTGCCGAGGAAGCGGGTGCGGTCGGGAGCCGTGGGTCGCGCCACTACCGGGGTCGCGCGGGCGGCGGTGGGGGGACGCCCTGATGCCGTGGCGGGTTCGCCGAAGGCGCCGGCGAGCACGATGTCGGCCACCCGGTCGGCCAGCGGCGAGGGTTCGATGCCGTCGGAGTTGCAGAGCACGATGACCGAGGTGTGCTGGTCGGGGAACCGATCGAACGCGGCGTGATACCCGATCCAGTCGCCGCCGTGCTCGACGCGCCGGAGCCCGCGATACCGATCGATGAAGAGCCCCCGCGCATAGGCGATCGTGTCGCCGCTCGCGAGTACCCCCCGCGTCTCGAGCGCATCGATCAGGGCTCGGCCGCCGACACGCGGCTGGTAGAAATTCTCATCCCACGCGCGCGCGTCGGCGACCGAGAGCTGGACCGACCCGTCCCCCGTCTGCTCCCAGTTGGACATGCTGTTCCTGAACGTGCCGCTGTCGGCCGGCGCGTACCCGAGCGCACGTCCCGGGATCAGCATTGCAAAGTGATTGCGGATCATCGTGTGCGTCATCCCGAGCGGCAGGAAGATGTGCTGGCGCGCGAAGTCGGCGAGTGGCTGGCCGCTGACGCGCTGTACGATGACGGAGAGGAGGAAGAATCCGGTGTTGGTATACTCGTAGCGCGTGCCGGTGGGGAAGTCGAGGTGCCGCTGACGGACGATGAGGGCCAGTGCCTGCGAGTCGGTCGTGACCTCCTCGACGCTGTGCCCCGCGAGCGCAAGCAGGCCCGCGTAGTCGCGGAGCCCGCTCGTGTGGTGCAGGAGATTGTCGAGCGTGATCGGCGTGCCGTAGACGGGCAACTCGGGGATGTACGTCCGCACATCGTCGCTGAACGAGACCTTGCCCTCCTGAACGAGGAGCGCGATGCTCGCCGCGGTGAACTGCTTGGACGTCGAGCCGATATCGAAGAGCGTGGCCGGCGTGATCGGCACCCGCCGCTCGAGGTCGGCCCAGCCGTACCCGCGCGCATAGGCCACCGCCCCACCTCGGAAGACGCCGAGCCCACATCCGGGGACCGCCGGCTTGTCGTACGCCCGGAACACGGCGTCGATCTGCCTCCGTGCGGCGGCGCCGAGCCGAGGCGCCGACCGGTCCGCGGTCCCCTGCGCCCGCGCCTCGAGGGCGAGCGGGCCGGCGACGATCAACCCGGCTGCCCCAGCGCCCAGGACCGCCCGCACCATCGCGCCCGGGCGTGCCACGACGCCGGCGATCCAGCGGGTGCCGGAGACCCGGGAGACCAGGCGGATCCAGCCGAGGGCGCTCGCGCGCACGGGCATCCTACGGTCGCTCCGCGACCGCGTCGTCGAGCACCGGGACCTGGAGGTACGAGGGGTAACGTGGGGAGTGAAAGACCCGCTGCGTCGCCCTGTGAAAATCGCTGTCCTTGGCCTTGAAGATGTTGGGCACGAACGTCTGGGGGTTCCGGTCGATGAGCGGGAACCACGTGCTCTGGACCTGAACCATGATCCGGTGCCCGGCACGGAAGCGGTAGTCCTGCGTATGGAGATCGATCGTGTACTCGTCGACGTGGTTGGGTGTGATCGGCGCCGGATGCGCGAAGCTCCGACGGAACCGGCCGCGGAAGACGTCGTTCGCCACCATGAGCTCGTAGCCGCTCATTGCCGAATCCTGGGCGTCGTGCTCGGGGTAGACGTCGATCAGCTTCACGATCCAGTCCGCGTCGGATCCGGTCGTCGACGCGAACAGGTGGGCGGCGAGATCGCCGGCGACCGTCACGTCGTGGGTGAGTGGGGGTGTCTCCCAGCTCACGACGTCGGGGCGCCCATCGAGAAAACGCTGGTCATTGTACAGCCAGGTCGGCCATCCCGAGTGCGGCGTGAACGTCGATGGGATCGGTCGCTTGCGGTACGGGACGGGATTGGCCGGATCCGAGACATACTCATCGAAGCCGGCGCTCCCGTCGGCCGATGTCGGCGGGTCGAACGAGAGGCCATGCTGTGGCTCGAGGTACAGCTTGCGCGCGGTCACGTGCGTCCGTGGCGGCCAGCTGTCGAACGACCGCCAGCGATTGCTCCCGCCCTCGAACGTCGTGGCTTCAGGGAGCGTGAGCGTTCCCTTGTCCTTGAGCCAGAAGGCGAACCAGGGCGCCTCGATGTTCTTCCGAAAATCCAGCGCCGTGGGGCTGCCGAACGCGATCCCGCCGATGCTGTCCCCGGTGGGTGCGTCCCAGCCGCCGTGGTTCCACGGCCCGACCACCAGATAGTTGCGGTGCGCGGTGTCGAACCGCTCGAGGGCACGGTAGATCGTGATCGCGCCGTAGAAGTCTTCCTGGTCCCACCAGCCGGAGACGGTCAGCGTGGGGACGGTCACCCGATCCAGGTGCGGCACGATCGCCTGGCGCTGCCAGAAGGCATCGTAGCTCGGGTGGGCGACGAAGTTCTTCCACGTCGGCACGTGGTCGCCCAGGCGGGCCTGCGCGTGGGCGAGCGATCCGAGCGCCAGATACCAGGCGTAGGTGTCGGGCTGATCGAACTGGAACAGCGAGAACGTTTTCGAGCGCTCCATCGTCGCGGCGTACTCGAATCCGTAGCTGAGCCGGAAGGCGCCGTTGTGGTGGAAGTCATCGCCCAGGAACATGTCGGCCGGAGACGCCTGGGGCGAGACGGCCTTGAGAGCCGGGTGCGGATCGAGCATGGCCATGACCGTGAGCCAGCCCGGGTACGAGACCCCGAGCATGCCGACGCGGCCGTTGTTGTTCGGAACGTGGGCCAGTAGCCAGTCGATCGTATCGTACGTGTCCGTGCTCTCGTCCACCGCCGTGGGATCGCGCCGGTCGCGCATCGGCCGCAACATGACGAAGTCTCCGCCCGACCCGAAGCGGCCGCGGATGTCCTGAAAGACGAAGACGTAGCCGTCCTGGGCCAGCTCGGCGTACGGTCCCGTCAGCGCGGCTTCGGAGCCGTCGATCCCGTACGGTGTCCGGGTGAGGATGAACGGGAGCGGACCCGAGGCGTGCTTCGGGACGAAGATCAGCGTGTGGAGGTGGACCGAGTCCCGCATCGGGATCTGCACTTCCATCCGCGTGAAGGCCGAGTCGGGTGCCGAGTCGGGCGGCATCCTCGTCGGCATGCGGGTCGCGGCTCCGCGGCCGGCCCCGAGGTGGGGACCCTGACCGCGTGGGAACGCGGCCGCGGTCGAGGCTGCGAGCAGGGCTGCGCCGAGGAGGCCTAGGAGGGGGTGCCGGGGGGCGTGCCGGCGGGCGCGTGAACGCTGGTGGGGTAGCGGGAGGATCATTGGTCCGCTGTCGACAGAGAAAGGGTGGCCCGCACGTCGTGGCGGAGCTTCATGTCATCGCCGAGCCGGCGCATCCGGGACGCCCAGCAGGTAGCGGCTGGGCGTGTCGAGCGATCTAGCGCGACTTCCCTCCGACGTTGGGATTGTTGATACGCTCGACGTCGGGGAGCGGGAAGCAGGACTCGTTGCCGTACACGCCGCCGTTGACGTACGGCGCGCCGGTGGCGGGGGCGAGGGGGAGGCCGTAGCGACGGATGTCGCCGAGGCGGTGCCCCTCGAGGAAGAACTCACGTCGGCGCTGGTCCACGATCTCCGCCATCACGTTGGCCTTGGTCGCGGGAGCGGGATTGAACGCCGGCTGGCCGTTCGCCGCCTGCAGCGTGTTGATGATGGCAATGGCCCCGTTCAGGTCGCCGGTGTTGACGTCGTTCTCGGCGATGATGAGCTGCGCCTCCGAGTACTTGGCCACCGCTTGGGGCGCGGTGACCGTCGCGTCCTTGTTCGGGAACACGATCATCGTATGGCCGTCGCTGCCGAGCTGCCCCGTCGAGGTCACGGCGATGCGTGGGTCATTGGTGGCCGCGAACAGGTTCTGGATCGACGTATCCACGGACGCGTACTGATTGAGCTGCGTCTGGATGAAGACCAGATTCTGCCGGCGCGTTTGCGTCGGGTCGTGCTGGATGTCGACCTCGAAGCCCGGCGGGATCCGGCCCGCGTCCAGTGCGGCCGCGCTGGAGTTGCCGAGGTCGAGTTCCGTCCGGGCGCGACCGAGCAGCGCCAGCCGGAGCGTGGTCGTGTCGCCGGCGCGCGTCGCGGCCGCGACCGCGGTATCGAAGCGGCTCTTGGCTTGGGCGAAGATCTGGGCGTCCGTGAGCTCGGGCCCGAGGTTGATGGCGGCCGTGCACATGCCCTCGCCGAGGAGCACGAGGCTATAGCCGGCGTACGTCGACGCCACGCCGATGAGGGCGCTCCGGTTCGGGACCTGGGCGTCCGTCCACCGCTCGAGGTGTCCGACGGCCGTGTCGTTCGTCGCCCGGGCGACCGACAGCGGCGTGTAGACCGCGGCGTACTGCTGGTCGGTACAGGTGCTGGTCCCGTAATTCTCGCCGCTCGTCAGTGTGCGGCGGTCGAGATCGAAGTTGATGGTGTTGGAGATGGCGGCGGCCAGCTCGTCCATGAACGTGCCGCTCGAGACGATATACTCGTTGTAGGCGCACTCGAAGTCGCCCCGCGAGCTGTTGACGATCAGTTGGGCGTTGCCGGGGAGATACACCGCGGACGCCGCGAGCTGGTCCGGGTTCGACTGCTGGAGGCTCGTGATGCCCTTGCAGGCGAGCATCGCCACCGGTGCTGCGAAGACGACCTGGGTCCAGAGGACCGCCCGCATCCACCGACCGCCCCGCGGCACCGGCGCGGCCTGCACGCGCGTATCCCGCCTCCGGTATCCCCACGGAGCGGCGGCCTTCATCGAAGAGCGTCGCATGGTCAGAAGCCGATGTTGATGGTGGCGGTCACGCGGCTCAGCGGCGGGATGACGCCCTGATCCTGGGCCATGAGACCGGTGGGATTCAGGTTCACCTCGGGGTCGGGGCCGCGGTAGGACGACCAGAGCGCGAGCTCACGGGCGGCGATCGTCACCGACAGATGTTGGAGCCCGCGCAGCCAGTGATCGGGAAGGGAATAGGTCGCCGAGACCTCGCGGAACTTCACGAACGAGGCGTTCTGAACGAACTGGTCCCCGGCCTGCTCGGCGAAGGCGAGGGGAGTGGACTCCGCCACGTACTGCGGCGCATAGTGCTGCGGGTGGTAGTCGACGTTGCAGAGACCGGCGCCGATGATCCCCGTACACCGAGCCTGCTCGACGAAGTTGAAGAGCCGGTTGCCGCTCTTCCAGTCCACCAGCGCGTACAGGCGAAGCCGCTTGAACAGCGTCACCGTGTTGCCGATCGACCCGATACTCGTGGGCGTCGGCGAGCCGGCGTACAGGAACGGCGCGATGCTACAGTCGACGGGCGCCTTGCCCGCGCCGCCGGAGCAGAGGACGTTCGAGACCGCGCCCGTCGCCGGGTCGACCGTCGCGGAGACCACCTTGCGCGAGAAGTAGGACTCGACGGGGTAGCCGACCACATTCGCCTGCGTGAAGGCCGTGACGAGCGAGGGTAGGCCGCCCAGGCTGATGACGGTGTTGTGGGCCGTGCTGACCATCCCACTCACGTCCCAGGCGACGTTCGGCTTGCGCAACACCTGGAGGGTGGCCTGGAGCTCGATACCGTCGTTGTTGACCTGTCCGAGGTTCTGGAACTGTGTCCCGAAGAACCCACTCGAGGGGCCGACGTTCTGGGCCACGAGCTCGTTGGTCGTGTGCTTGTTGTAGTACGTGAAGTCGAGCGTCAGCCGGCCGAACATTTCGCCCTCGAATCCGCCCTCGATCTCCTTCCCCAGCTCCGGCTTGAGGTTGGGGTTGCCGAAGGAGCCGGGCGTGAAGGCGTTGGTCCCGCCGGGACCCTGCACGGGCACGTAGGTGCGGAGCGCGGTGAACGCGAGCGGCGCGCGCCCCGACTCCCCGAAGGCGGCTCGGAGCTTGAGCTGATCGATGAACGACACGTGCCAGAACGGCTCGTCGCTGATCACCCAGGCGGCGCTCGCCTTGGGGTAGGCGATCAGCTTGAACTGGTTGCCGAAGGCGCTGTTGTTGTCGACCCGGACGGCGCCGGTGAGGAAGAGGCGATCCTTGAACCCGAACTCTTCCTGCCCGTATCCGCCGATCGTCGTGTTGACGGTGTCGGCCTGCGTCGAGGGGAGGGCGATCGCCGTTCCGGACACCGTCGTCACGGCGGGTGCCGGGAAGCCGATCCCTCCCAGGAAGCTCTGATTGATCTCCGTCCGGTAGAACTGGCCGCCCAGGGAGGTCGAGGCGGTCCAGGCGGACGAGAGCGCGGCGCGGGCGGTCGCCGTGTAGTCGGCGCTGGTGACGGTGGTGTTCGTGAGCGTCTGCCCGATGCGTCCGGTCGGGTCTCCGAGCGTGAACGGCGCCAGCGCGGGCGGGGCGAAGCGCTCGAGCGTTCTGCCGTCCTCGCCGGTGTTGTCGAGGCCCACGATGACGCGTTGCGTGAGCCAGCTCGCGGGCCGGTTGGTGAGCGTGACGCTCCCGGTGAAGCGCGTGATCCCGTCGCTGTTGTCGAAGAGCGTCTGCGGGACCTGGGGCGGCACGTTCGGATAGAACCCGTCGGCGCCGGGGACCGAGAAGACGAGCGGGTGCGCAAACTCGGCCCCGAGCATCGACGAGAGCCCGACATCCACCCCCAGGTGATACATCCCCTGGACGTAGTTGAGGCTGGTGGCGACGTCGAGTTGCGGGCTCGCGGTGAGGTTGAGGTTCGCGTGGCCGGAGAACTGGCGGATCGAGTTGTTCGGCTCGATCCCGAGGTCGTTCTGATAGGCGGACGAGACGTAGTACGTGGCGTGCTCGAAGCCGCCCGAGACCTCGCCATCGTAATGGCGGGCCTGGCCGTTCTTGAAGATCGGTGTCCCCGCGGCGTCCATCGCTCTGACCGCGTTGAACGGCACGACCGTATGGGTCGAGTCCATCGCGTAGTTGGTCGGCAGCCGCCCCTCCGGGTCACGGAAGTAGATGGCGCCATTCTCGAGATGCAGGTTCCACCGCGGCTGGGTGCCCGCGCCCTTCTTGGTGATGATCTGGATGACGCCGTTCGCCGCCTCGGTGCCGTAGATGGTGGCTGCGGCCGGTCCCTTGATGATCTGGATGCTCTCGATCTCGTCGGGGCTGATGTCGTTGAGCCGGCCGACGACGCCGGCGTTCTGGGACCCGAAGCCATTGTCGGCGTTCGATGTGGGGCCGCCGCCGACATGGTTGCTGACGCGCACGCCGTCGATGTAGAGCAGCGGGGTGTTGCTGAGTCCGAGGCTCGAGACGCCGCGGATCTCGATGTTCGGCCCCGCGCCGAGTCGTCCGGTGCTCGGCGCGATGTCGACCCCCGGGGCGCGGGAGGTGAGCAGATCGCCGAGCTCCGGGGCCTGCGACTTGGAGAGCTGCTCGGTGGCGTCGATCGTCGACACGGAGTTGCCGATCTCTCGTCGCTGCTGCGTCCCGGGTGTGCCCGTCACGACCACCTGATCGAGCGACATGGCCGCCGGTTGGAGCGCCAGATCGGCGGTGGCCGGCTGGTCGGCGCTCACGGTGACCGCCTGGCGGACAACGACGTAGCCCAACCGGCGGACGACGATCGTATCCACACCGAGGGGGGCGTTGGTGATGCGATAGCGTCCGTCCTGATCGGTCGTGGCGCCGAGGCGGGTGCCGGTGATCTGGACGGCCACATCGGCGACCCCCTGCCGGGTGAGCGCGTCCGTCACCCGGCCGGTGATCCGCCCGCCGGTCCCTCCCGCGGCGCTCTGCGCGTCCGTCGGCGGCGGGTGGAGCAGCGCTGTCCCGGCGGTGAAGAGAGCGACGAGGATCCGAGGGCTCCATGGCACCCGCTGACTGGCCGTAGGTCGCATCTGTAGCTCCGCGTGGTGGGAGACGCTGGGCAGGGGCCGAACATACGGCGTTTCGAGGTATACCACAATGGTCCACCAGCGCGGCGCTCCGCGCCGTGCCACGTTGAGGACGGCCGCCGGCGCCGGCGTCTTGCGGGCCCTTCGTGTGGGGAGTATGGTGCGGCGTGCCGACCGCCAGCGCCCGTGCGACCCGTGCGACCCGTGAGGCCCCTGCGACCGTCCTGGATCACGTGTCGCGGGCGTACCAGGAGCTCCGCGGAGTTATCATATCTGGTCAGTTCCCTCCGGGGTCGCGGATCTCGGAGCGTGCGGTCGCCGAGCGCCTGGGACTGAGCCGAACGCCGGTGCGGAGCGCGCTGCACCGGCTCGAGCAGGAAGGGTTTGTCGCGTCCTACGGGCAGGGTCGAGAGCGGCGGCTCATCGTGGCGCCGCTCACCCGCGACGATGGCCAGGAGGTGTTCTCCATCGTCGGGCACCTCGAGGGGCTCGCCGCCCGGACGTCGGCGCTCCTGCCTCCGGCTCGGCGGCGGGCGCTCGTCGCTCGGCTCCGGGCGCTCAATCGCGAGCTGTCAGCGTCGTCGCGGCGGCGGGCTGGGGACGCGAGCCGGTACTTCGAGCTGGACCGCGAGTTCCACCGCACCTACGTCGAGGGCATTGTCGGGCCGCGGTTGCTCGCGCTGCATCAGGCGATCAAGCCGCAGAGCGAGCGGTATTCGCGGCTGTACACGAGCGTGCTACTCGACGAGCTGCCGACCTCCGTCAAGGAGCACGCCGTGATCGCCGCCCACATCGCGCGCGGCGACGCCGCCGGCGCCCAGGCGGCGGCCGAGACGAACTGGCGGAACGCCGCCGCCCGGCTGGCGCGCATCATCGCCCAGGACGGAGAGCGCGGCAGTTGGCAGCGCTGGGGCGCGGGCGCGCTGACCGGTCCAAGTGGAGCGGTGGCGGCGGGCGGCTCGACGGGGCCGGCGGGGCCCGGGGCGCTGGCCCGGGGGCGTCGCGAGCGGCGCTGAGATCCGGGTGCGTGCCCCGCCCGCGGGGCTGACCTCCGCGCGGATCCGCCGCGGACGGGCCGTCCCGCATCGCGCGCGGCTCGCGCCCGGCGGTCGACCTCGGCCGTGCTTGCGTCCGCGTGGTATACCGTTAGCGTATACCACTCGGTCGGCTGGCTGGCGTTCGGCCCCGGCCGGCGACCCACTCCTCGGGAGCACACCCATGGTGCGAGCGGCACGACTGCCGGTTTCCCTCCTCATCGCGCGACGACTCGGGTCGTGGACGGCCGCCGCGCTGGCGCTCGGGCTGGTGCGTGCACCCGCTGCCCGCGGGCAGGCCCACAACGAAGGGAAGCCGGCACAGGCCGCGCCACGGGCGGCGCAGCCCGGGGCCCCACCGACCCCAGTGACACCGGCCGTTGCACCGGGGACGTACCGCCTCGAGGATACGGCGGCGTTGGGTGACTTCATCGATGGCGTCATGCGCGCGCACATCGAGGAGCTGCACATCCCCGCGGCCGTCGCGGTCGTGATCGAGAACGGGCGCGTGCTG
Organism: Gemmatimonadota bacterium; assembly: GCA_021324635.1. Lineage (GTDB taxonomy): Bacteria > Gemmatimonadota > Gemmatimonadetes > Gemmatimonadales > Gemmatimonadaceae > Palsa-1248. Next base: position 201,704 of record JAJPIS010000107.1, on the reverse strand, counting down.
TATGCCCGGGGCTACGGCCACGCCAACATCGCGCACGGGACGCCGGTGGATCCGGCGACGAGCCTCTTCCGCATCGGCTCCACATCGAAGCTCTTCACCTGGACGGCGGTGATGCAGCTCGTCGAGCAGGGGACGCTCGACCTGGACACCGATGTGAACCACTACCTCAAGGGACTTCAGATCCCGGCCACGTTCCCGCAGCCCGTCACCCTGCGGAGCCTGATGACCCATTCGCCGGGGTTCGAGGACGGGGCACTCGGGTACCTCATCATCGAAGACTCGAGTCGAGTGCTACCGATCGACGAGACGCTGAGGCGGCACATGCCGGCGCGTGTGCGGCCGCCGCTCACGCTCTCGTCCTACTCGAACTATGGTGCGGCGCTGGCCGGGCTCATCGTCCAGCAAGCGAGCGGCGAGCCGTTCAACGAGTACATCCAGCACCACATCCTCGACCCGCTCGACATGCACCACGCCACCTTCCAGGAGCCGCTCCCGCCGGCGCTGCGGGGCGACGCGGTGACCGGCTACGCGCGGGAGAACGGCGACTACGTCGCCAAGCCGTTCGAGTTCGTCGGTGGGTTCCGGCCGGCGGGCTCGATGTCGGCGTCGGCGCTCGACATGACGCACTTCATGATCGCTCATCTTCAGGACGGGCGGTACGGCAGCGCCCAGATCCTGAAACCGGCGACGGCGGAGCTCATGCACCGCCCCGCGTTCGCCAACGATCCGCGCCTGCCGCCGATGGACCTCGGCTTCTACGAGCAGCGGATGAACGGGGTGCGGTTCATCGGGCACGAGGGGGACACGGAGCACTTCCACACGGCGATGTTCATCATCCCGGACCGGCAGGTCGGGATCTTCCTCTCGTACGTGGGCGATGGCGGCGATCCTGCCCGGTCCGGCATGTTGCGTGCCTTCTTCGATCGGTACTTCCCGGAGACGGCGCTCGATCCCCCGCCGCCGGCGCCAGCGGCCGACTTCGCGACGACGGCGGCCAAGTACACGGGCGCGTACAGATTCGCGCGCCACAGCTCGACCGAGATCGAGAAGGCACTGCTGCTCGCCGAGCCGCCGATTCGGGTCTCGCTTCTCCCGAAGGAGGGGCGACTGCTGGTGACCGGTCTCGGGACGAGCGCCGAGCAGTACGTGCCGATCGCGACCGGTCTCTTCCAGCGCACCGATGGGCACCAGCAGATTGCCTTCCACGAGGATTCGGCCTCGGGGCAGGTCACCCGCCTCTCCGTGAGCGAGCTCCCGTTCATGGGCACCGAGCGGGTGCCGTGGGCGGAGCTCCCGTCGCGCTGGTATACGCTGCTCGGGATCTCGACCCTCCTCTTTCTGTCCGTCCTGACGGGCCTCTACTACCGCCGGCAGGAGTTCCGCGCCATGACGCGAGCACCGAAGCGCGCGAGCTGGCTCGCCGCGGTCACCGCGGGCTGGTACTTCCTCACCTGGATCGTGCTCGGCGCCGTGATCGCGGTGAACGCCTCGACGCTCTTCTCGCGTGTCCCGGGCTCGCTCGAGGCGGCCCTCGTCCTGCCGGTCATCTTCGTCGTGCTGACCGTGCTGCTCGTCATCGCCGCCGTGCAGGTCTGGCGGCACCGGTACTGGACCGTGGGGCGGCGGGTGCACTTCTCGCTCGTGGCCGCCGCCGCGGTCATCGTGTGTCTCTTCTTCAACCAGTGGAATATCCTGGGCTGGCACTTCGGCTGATCGTGCCGGCCCCCGCCGCCGATCTCGAGGACTGCCGACCCGTGTGCCGCCGTCGGCCCGCTGCACCATCGCGCGGCCGACGCGACAGACCCGTGGAGCGCGGCCTCCTCACTCGCTTCGCAGCGCCATCACGGGATCGATGCTGGCCGCCCGGCGAGCGGGGAGCCAACTGGCGAGCGCCGCGACCATGAGCAGGAGAAGCGACACCGCGACAATCGTCGGCGGGTCGGTCGGCGCGACGCCGTAGAGCAGGGAGGCGATGAGTCGCGTGAGGACGAGTGCGCCGGCCAGCCCGATGCCGACGCCGATCGTCGCGAGGGTAACGCCCTGGCCGACGATCATTCGCCCGACGTCCGTGCGTTGCGCACCCAGCGCCATGCGCACTCCGATCTCGCGCGTGCGCAGGCTCACCATGTAGGCGATCACGCCGTAGAGCCCGATGCCGCCGAGGAGCAGCGCGACACCGGCCGCGACCCCGAGCAAGAGCATGGTGAAGGCGGTGCGGGCGGTGGCGTCCGCGACGATGCGGGGCATCGCCCGCACGTTCACGAGCGGGAGATCGGGATCGAGCGCCCCGATCTCCCGCCGGATGGCTCCCGTGAGCCGACTGGGGTCGATGGCCGGGCCGCCCTGTGCGCGGACCACGAGCGCCATCGACGAGGGCGCGGCCGTGCTGTCGTCCTGCTCCAGTGGAGAGATCGGGCGGTACAGCATGCCGTCGGCCGGCCTGGTGAGCGACTCGTCGTGCACGTCCGCTACCACACCGACCACTGTGAGCCACGGCTGATTCGGACCGATGCGGACCCGCTTGCCGAGGGCCGCCGCGAGTGGCTCATGCGGCCAGAATTGCTCGGCGACAGCGCGGCCAATGATCGCCTCCGCGACGCCATGGTCGGCAGGCGTGCGCGCGAACGTGTGGCCGGCGAGCAGCGGGATGCCAATGGTCGCGAAGTACGAGCCGCTCACTTCCGAGCTCAGGTGGACGGGAGGAAACGCATTCGCGGGGACTGGCCGGTCCTCGGCCCACACGGCGACCTCGTTGCGGCGCTCCGGACGGAGGGGGAGCTTGCCCGTGAGCCCGACCTGCGCGACGCCGGGGAGCGCGCCGACGCGGTCGAGCAGGGCGTTCCAGAACTGCACGCGGCTGGCCGACGACGGGTAGGTCGACCCGGGAAGCTGAAGCCGCAGCGTGAGGACTCCGGCAGCGCGAATCCCGGGGTCCACCGCCCGCATGCGCCAGAAGCTCCGCGCCAGGAGTCCCGATCCGACCAGGAGGACGAGCGCGAGCGCCACCTGGACGATGACGAAGGCGTCGCGCACGCGGCGCCCCTCGCGTCCGCTCGTCGCGCCGCGGCTGCCGTCGCGGAGCACGCCGACGAGATCCGACCGACCGGGGCGCACCAGCGGGACGAGCCCGAACACCGTCGAGGCGACGATCGCGACCACGACGGCGACGAGCAGCGCCCGGGCGTTGACGCCGATCTCGCCAGCGCGGGGGATCGCGGCGGGCGCGAGCCTGAGCAGGCCCTCGACAGCGGCCCACGCGAGGACCATACCGAGCGCCGTCCCGGCCGCCGTGAGCGTGCCGCTCTCGCCCAGCGAGAGCCGAACGAGGTCACCGGGACGCGCGCCGATCGCGGTCCGGACGGCGAGCTCGCGCTGGCGTCCCTCGGCACGCACCAGGAACAGATTGGCGACGTTCGCGCAGGCGATGAGGAGCACGCCGACGACGGTGCCAAGGACGACGAGCAGCACCGGGCGAATGTTGCCGACCACGTCGTCCCGGAGCGGGTGGAGGGCGACGTGGAACTTGGTCTGCTCGAGCATGCCGCGCGTGATCGCGCTCGGGAAATCCTCGGGCATGCGCAGGAGGAGCGGCTGAAGCTCCTTCGCTGCGGCGTCGAGGGAGACATGGGGTCGGAGCCGGCCGACCGCGTTCATGCCGAAGCTTTCCGCGTGCAACGTCGCTCGATCGATGGCCATCGGGATCCAGATCGCCGCCGCCGCGTCCGGGCACGTGAAGGTCGGGGGCATCACCCCGACGACCTCGTAGGCGGTCCCGTCGATCCGGATCGTCTGTCCGATCAGCCCGCGCTCGCCGGCGAAGCGGCGGCGCCAGAGGGCGTCGGAGATGACGGCGACGTGTGGCCCATGCGGCTGGTCCTCGGCGTCCACGAAGGTCCGGCCGAGGGCGGGCGACACCCCCAGCGTCGGGAAGAGAGACGCCGTGGCGTCGACCGCCTGCACCTGCTCGGGCTCGCCGGTGCCAGTGAGGCTCACGCCACGCGTTCGGTAGCCTCCGATCGACTCGAAGGACCGCGTCGCTTTCTGGTACTGGAGGTACGTCCCCTCGGATTGCTCGATCTGTCCGATGCCGAGCCCCTGCGCCGTGTGCCACATCCCGACGAGGCGGCCGGGGTCGCGGTAGGGGAGCGGCCGCAGGAGGACGGCGTCGACGATGCTGAAGACGGCGGTGGTGCCGCCGATGCCGAGCGCCAGGGTGAGCACCGCGATCGCAGCGAAGCCGGGCGTCTTCGCGAGGCGACGGATGGCGTGACGGATCTGTCGGAGGATGGCGCTCATCGACTCTTCGCTCCAGTGTGGCGTGACCGAGATACGCAGTCCAGGCGAGGCGAGTTTCAGGGGGCGCTTCAGAGGCCGACGAGGGCGGCGGCGTTGTGGCGGAAGAGGGTCGCGTCGCGGACGTAGCGCTGGAGCGTGTCGGCCCGCTTGTGGCGGCTCTGGCGCATGATGGCGGGCTCGGACGCGCCGGCCGCGGCGGCGCTCACGATGAAGCCGGCGCGGAGGCTGTGTGCGGCGTAGCGAGCCGGGTCGAGGCTCTGAGCCAGCGGTGAGTTGCCGGCGCGGAGCGCGGCGCTGCGCGCGGCCCGGACCGCGCGCTTCACGATGAGTGGCACGGCGCGGTCGGAGAGGCGCTGCGCGCGGATCGTCCCGTGTCGGGTGACGGGGCGGAAGATGGGGCCGACCGCGATGTCGGCGGCTGCCAGCCAGGCCAGCAACGCCCGCACGGGGCAGGTCGCCTCGTGTCCGCCGGAGGGGATGCCGATCCTCTCCACGGCGGGCGTGGGCCGATCCGCCGCGGCCGACGACGGGTGGCGTACGGTGATGACGAGCCCCTCATCGTGCCGTGCGCAGTCCCCGACGTCGATCGCAACCAGTTCCGACCGGCGGAGCGCGCCCGCGAACCCGATCAGGAGCAGGGCACGGTCGCGGAGCCCGGCGGCGGTTGGCGGGAGCGTCGCGACCAGGGCGCGGAGCACCTCCGTGACCGTGGGGACCTTGGCCTCGGGTGGCGCGGCGTGGGCGCGGCGGATGCCGCGCCAGGTGCTTCGCAGCGCCGGATGCTCATCATCGAGCTCGTGCCCGGTCTCTCGGTGTCGCTGCCGGATCGCGGCGAGGCGGCGGGCGATCGTCGTGACGCGTCGAGGACGCTCGATCCACCGCCCGTCGGGCGCGCGCCGTCCGTCGGCCAGGTCGGTGAGGTAGAGCGCGACGAGCTGCGGGTCAGCCGGCAGGGCAGGGGACCGCATGCGGGCACACCAGGCGGAGAAGTGGCGCCAGTCGGCGCCATAGCCGCGCACGGTGCTCGGCGCGCGTGCCGCATCCGCGTAGCCTCGGGCCCGCCCGGCCAGCCGCGGACCCTCGGCGGGATCGGAGTCGGCGTGTCGCGGAGTGTCGGGCGCTGACATCGCTGATGGGCAGCCGGTGAAAGGACGTTAGGGTCGGTGACGTGGATCCACTGGCGGCGCGTGAGTGGTGTTGGATGGCGATAATATATCGATTATCAGAAGTTGGACCAGAGCGGGCGAGTGCTCGCACGACTCCGGGACTTCAGGTCTGTCTCGGCCTTTACGGCGATGGTGGAGCGGGCTGGGCGTGGGGCCGATCGAGGAAATCGACCAGGGCCTCGACGAAGCGTGGCTCCTGGTTCTCCAGGAACGCGGCGTGGTCCACGCCGGGGAGGACCACGAACTCCCGATCGCCAGTGCCGAGTCGGCCGAAGAAGAGCGCCTCGCCCTCTGGCACGCGTGCCGAGATCGGATCCCGCTCGCCCATGATCTCGAGCGTTGGGACATGGACCGCCGCCGGGTCGAGCGCGTTGAACTGGTCGAGGTGCCGCCAGTCGGGCTTGATCGGCTGCGCCTGGAGCGCGGCGCGGACATAGGCGTCGCGGACCGCGGGGTCGGTCGCCGCCGGCGTGATGAAGTCCTCACCGGCCGCGGCGGCCGTCGTGGCGGCCCGCGGGGGCGGCGCGTACGATGTGTCGGGCGGCTGCGGGGCGGGAAAGGTGAAGTGGCCGAAGAGCACGAGCGCCGACGCCGCATCGGGAGCGCGTTGCGCGGCGAGCTGCGCGGTGATCGAGCCGAACGACCAGCCGAAGAGGACGGGCGGCCCCGCGACGCCGCTGGTCTTCGCGATCCAGCGGGCGGCCGTGATGACATCGGCGGCGGCGCGATCCGGTGTCAGCCATCCCGACGAGTCGCGCGGGGTCGCGCCGTACCCACGCGCGTCGAGCGCGTAGACGGCATAGCCGCGAGCGACGAGCGCATCCATGAGGGAGGCGTGACGCCCCGGGACCTGAAGGTCGAAGTCGGGGAGCGCGCTCCACGTGCGGCCGTGCAGGAGCAGGATCGTGCGCCGTGGCGCGGCGGGCCGCTTCTCCCAGACGGTGAGCGGATGTCCGTCATCCGCCGTCACCACGTGGCGGGTCGGGCCCGGCCGCGGTGGGGGTGGGGGTGACGGTGCCACTGGTCGCGCCAGCGCCGGTCGTGGGGGTGCGGCGCCTACCGTGCCGGCGACGGCGGTCGCCGCGACGAGGGCGATCGATAGCACCACGCGGGCCGCACGGACCCCATGCACCCTGCACGTCCCGCGCACCGTGTGCATGCTTGGCGGCGTGTGCGCCGCGCGCGCCGTGTGCACGGTGTGCCGCGTGGCCCCGCGGGCGTGGCCCTGCGTGCTGCGCCGGGACTTCGTGGAGGTGTCGGGCGCTGGTGGCGCGTGCGGGTCCATGTCGGTGCGGTCCTGAGTGGGAGCGTGTGGGGCGTGTGGAGCGCGTGGGAGCGTGTGGAGCGTGGCGGGCGGCTGGCGGAGTGCGGGTCAGAAGGTGGGGCGGCGGCGAGCGGCCCTCAACGGTCGCCGTCTGCCCGGACCGACCCGGACAGATAACTGCTGAGAAGAGTCATTCTCACATCTTAGTATGCCCCTGTGCCGACGTCTCACCGGGGCCACCCGCACGCACCCCGACCAGGACTCAGGGCGAACGGCTCGCCGGCGAGGTCGTCGCGCTCACGGCCCTCGCCGTGCTGGACGATGCGGTCAGGTACTTGGCGTACCAATCGAGGTACCGGGTCAGGCGGTCGACCTTGAAGCTCGGCCGCGTCAGGCCGTGAAATTGACCAGGATAGATCACGAGCTCCGTCGGCACACCGAGCACGCGGAGCGCCTGGTACATCTGCTCCCCGCCGACGAGCGGCACGTTGAAGTCCTGATCACCGCCCAGGAATAGCGTCGGCGTGGTGATGCGGTCGGCATGGAAGAACGGATACGAGACGGCGATCCACCGGTCGGGGTGCTGCCACGGATGGCCGAGCTCCGCCTCGTACTGCACGATGTACTCGTCCACCCCGTACATCGTGAGCTGAAGGGCGCTGCCGGCCCCGCTCGTCGCGGCGCGGAATCGATGCGTGGTCGCGATGGTGTAGTCGGTGAGGATGCCGCCGTAGCTCCACCCGCCGATCCCGAGCCTGGTCGAGTCCGCGATCCCGGCGGCGACGAGGTGGTCGGTCGCGCCGAGCAGGTCGATGACCTCCTTGTGCCCCCAGTCCGCGACGATGGCGCGCTGGTAGGCGAGCCCGCGGCCCGAGCTGCCACGATAGTTCACGGCCGCGACGACATAGCCCTGCCCCGCGAACAGCTGCCACTCGAAGCTGAACTCGTGCCCATCCTGTCCGTTCGGCCCCCCATGGATGCGCAGCAGCGTCGGATAGCGGCGTCCGGCGACATAGCCCGGCGGGGTCACGAGCACACCATGCACGTCGGTGCCATCCCGACTGCGCGACGCGAAGTCCTGCGTCTGCCCGAGCTGGATGTCCGCCAGCCAGGCATCGTTCTCGTGCGTGAGCTGCCGGGCCGTGCCGTCGGCGATCGCGTAGACGTCGGCCGGCTGGCTGTCCGTCGAGACGAGCGCGGTGATCGCGCCGTCGGCGCCGAGCGACGGCGACGTCACGACGAGCTTTCCAGGGAGCAACCGGATCAGTGCGCCGGATCGGAGATCGACGCGCATGGGGTAGGCCGATCGATCGTCCTCCACCAGCACGGTCACCGAGCTGCCGTCGCGGGACCACGCGGGGTGCGACACCGGCCGGTCGAGTCCGCGGATCGGAGTCGTGGCGGCGCTGCCGCCCGCCGCCTCGATGATCGCCAGCTCGGCCTGATCGTAGGCGCTGTACCGCGGATCCGCCCCGCCCCGGACGTACGCGATCGACTTGCCGTCGGGGCTCCAGGCGAGCGGGCCCGCATCCGGGGGGTTGTCGGGGCCCGGCCAGGTCGTGAGCTGCCGCGGCACGGCACCCGGTCGCGCATCGAGGACGTAGATGTCCCAGTTGTCGGCGCGGTCGACGTCGGTGGGGGCACGTTTGCTGACGAAGGCGATCCGGGTGCCGTCGGGGGACCACGCCGGGTCGGCGTCGTCGTAGGCGTCCGGCGTCAGGATCTGCGCCCGCTTGGTGGCCACGTCCACCAGGTACAGATGCTCGCGCTTCTTCCCGAGATACCCGATGACATCCTGCTTGAACTGGTAGCGGTCGATCACGATCGGCTTGGGCTTCTTGCTCTTCCCCCCGTGCTTCGCCGCTGTCGTGTCCTTGATCGTCGAGTCGGCGCTCACGTCGTCCGGGTCATCGTCGACGACGACGGCGATGCGAGCTCCGTCGGGCGACCACGCGTAGTCCTCCACGTCCCCGACGAAGTGCGTCAGTTGCTGCCCCTCGCCTCCCTTGCGATTCAACACCCAGAGCTGGGCCGTCTCGTCGGAGTCGTCGCGCGCCGACACAAAGCCCAGATAGGCGCCGTCCGGGCTCCATCGTGGCTTGCTGGCGCTCGCCGACCCGGTCGTGAGCGGCAGGCGCTGACCGCCATCCCAGCTCACCATCCAGATCTCGGTGTGGCCCTTGTCCTTCGCCGAGTCGGCCGTGCTGACGGTGTAGGCCACCCACTGTCCGTCGGGCGACCGCTGTGGATCACGGACGTCGCGCAGTCGGTAGAGATCGCCGGGCCGGAGCGGACGGCGCGCACCACGGACGTGGTGGCCCACCGTGTCCGTCACCGGCGTCGGTACTGCGGGTCCGAGCGACGACGGGAGCGCCAGGGGGTGGGGCGCCGCTGCGAGGCTCGCGATGCTACAGGCGACAAGGACGGGGTCGCGCATGGGGCTGCGTCTCCGATCAGGTGCACTGGGGTGGTACCCGGACCGCCAGCGGTACAATATGGCGCGTTCCAGGGCGCTCCGTCGGCGACCGTCCTGGCGGCGACTCCCCTGTCGTCGGACGACCGACGGTCAGCGCCGCGCACGGCACCAAGGCCCGCCCTTGGCGGGCAATGGTGTGGTCCCTGCGCGGGATGGGCCGTTCGCTGCATGCCGCTCCCCTGCGGCGGGGTTCCGCCCCCATCGTCGATGACATGCGACCGCCAGTTCCACTCGGCAGGTGGTGCGGCCGGCTCATGGCCGTCGCCGCGGTTGTCCTTGTCTGTTGCCGGTCGGCCTACCCGGCGGCCGGGAGCGGCGAGCGGGCCCCGAACGTTCTCGTGCCGGGCAGCCGGCTTCTCGTTCCCCTCCCCCTCACGGACACCGCGATCGACTACGCGGTCTCCGCCAAGCCGACGACCGGAGACACGGCCGAGCGGCCGATCTCCGAGAACCGACGAGAACAGGGGCAGGTCCCCGATCGCCGCGATCAGGTACGGCTCATCTCGACCTGGACGCCGCCCTATCACACCAGCGACAGCCTGGTGGTCGAGCGGCGTGGGCTCGCTCCGGTCATGGAGCACCTCGAGTCCGGCGGAACTCGGATCTATCACTACGCACGCACCCGCGTCTGGGGGACGGTCCAGCCGACAGATTCGGCGCGGCGGTCGCTCGATCGTACGTTCCCACAGCCCGTCTTCGCGTTCAACGAAGTCGAGGTCCTCGTCCGGTCGCTGCCCTTCCGGGAGGGGCTCACTGTCGTGGTGCCCCTGTTTTCCGAGATCGACGAGTCGGTCGAGCGCGACACGATCACGGTCCTTGGGCCCGACGCGACGCGGGGCAGCGGCGCATGGACGGTTCGGTTCGCCGACCCCGCTATCGTGACCCGCTATGTGATCGACTCGGCGTCGCGCGCGCTGCGGTCGGCTGAGATCACCCAACGGCGAACCGGCACACGCTTTCGGTACCTCCCTGCCCGGTAAGGGTCGACCCCGGGCTGCGCTCCTACTTCACGGCGACGGCCTTGCCGGCCCGCAGCACCCAGGCCTTGGTGGCGAGATACATGAGAATCATCGCCCGCTGATCGTCTCGGGGCACGAGCGCGACGAGGGTATCGCCGTCCCGGCCGCGCGTGGTGGTGACGGTGGCCTTGTCACGGAGCCGCCTCGGGCGGAGATCGCGAATCCAGTACGGAAGCCGGTCGATGTCGGCGCGACGCATCACGTGGCGACTCGCTCGGCCGTCGTCCCCCGGGAGCGAGACCTGGCAGTACCGGTAGCCCGTGTAGCCACGGCGAGTCCCGGGCATGAACGTCAACCCTCGCCGGTCGAGTCCCGCCCAGATCTTCACGTCGGGCACTCGCGTGGGCCGCACCTCGATGCGGCCGCGCGCGTCCTTGGGGACACGCACGACGAACTCCCACTGGTTCTGACGGGCGAGGTTGCCGTCGATCACGCGGTACGGGTACTCGGTGCCCGCCACCGCCTCGCGACCAAAGGTCCAGGAGGCCAACCTGGGCTCGCGGGAGGTGATCTCCACCTTCTCGTAGCGGTAGCGCATGTCGCTCCCGGATGCGCGGCCCGGTGCGCCGCCCGCGATCAGTCGCGAGGGATCGCGTCGATCCCCGCGAACGCACGCATCGACGAGCTCGGCACCGGTCGCTTCCAATCTATCGCCAGGAGCCGACGCGTCCACCCGACGCCACCCGACGAGCGGCGCAGAGTCACCGGCCGGTTGACAGGCCTGCTATCCCTTCGAAGAAAGGGCCGACGCGCCGGCGCGGACGCGCCGGCAAGGCGCGCCGCACCGCGCCGGCCACGAGCGCCCGGAGGACCCGACGATGCCCACGCACTGTACTCACCTCGACCAGATCCATGCCGTTGCTCCCCGCACGCCCAGGGGATGCGAGGAGTGTCTCGCGAGCGGGAGCCGCTGGGTGCACCTCCGGCTCTGCACCACGTGCGGGCACGTCGGCTGCTGCGATTCGTCGATCAACCGGCATGCGGCCAAACACTTCCACGAAACCGCGCACCCGATCATCACGAGCTTCGAGCCGGGAGAGGACTGGGCCTGGTGCTACGTCGACGAGCTGTTCATGGAGCCCGCGCCGGCCCCGACGCGTTGACGCCCGGCGAGTCGCTCAATCGTCATCGTGGGTGACACCGACGGCCCCGAACCCGATCGCGTTGCGGCCCAGACGCGACCTGAGGTGGTCGACGGCGGCGGCAATGCGGCGTTGCTTCGGTGTTTCTCCCGCCGCGACCCCGTCGAACAGCGGCAGCTGATCCGCGCCGTCGTCGCTCGTGAGCTGGGACAGCGTCACTCCGACGAGGCGGGCCGACACGCGGCGGGCCGTGCGGAGGCGGCGGAGGAGCTCGACCGCGACCGGCGCGATCGCCTGGTACGTGGTCAGCGGCACGGGCACCGTCTGGCTCGCTCGACGCAGGATGAAATCGGCGTCTTTGAGCCGCACGGTGATCGTTCGAGCGCGGGATCCCGAGCGGCGCAGGTCGGACACCGCCCGATCGGTCAGCACGAGGAGAGCCCGTCGGAGCTCCTCGTCAGCCCTCAGGTCGTGTCGGAACGTCGTCTCGTGTCCAATCGACTTCGGCGCGCTGCGCGTCTCCACCGCCGACCCGTCGATCCCGTGCACGACATCCCAGAGCCAGCGACCCTGCCGGCACCCCGCGACCCGCTCGATCGCGTCTCGGTCGTGCGGGAGCACATCGCGCACCTCGCGCCAGCCGACCCGTGCGAGGCGCTCCTGGAATCTCGGACCAATCCCGGGGATCTCCGCGAGGCGGAACGTGGCCACGAACGACGCCTCTTCACCCGGTGCGACAATGTGGACCCCCGTGGCACCCGTCCCAGGCCGCGGCTTGGCGCGCTCGACGGCCAGCTTGGCGATCAGGCGATTCGTGCCGCCGCCCAGCGAGATGCGGATCCGCGTCTCCTCGCGCACTGCGCGCCGGATCGCGTGCGCCACCGCCTCCAGCGTCCGCCCGCGATAGACCGTCGGCATCGCAGACGTCAGCTCCAGGTACGCCTCGTCCGGCGACGCGCTCTGGACCGCGGGCGCGAAGCGCTGGAGCACGCCGACGACCTCGCGACTCTTCTGCGCGCACAGCTTCCGCGGGACCGGCACGCAGGTCGCCTCGGGGCAGAGACGCACGGCACGGGCGATCGGCATCCCGGATCGGACACCGAAGGCGCGCACCTCGTATGACGCAGAGCAGACGACCCCGCGGCTCTCGGCGGTCCCGCCCACGATGAGGAGTGGCGCCTGTCCGGCGCCGTCAGGGTCCGCGAGCCGAGCGAGCTGCACGTAGAAGACGTCGCAATCCGCGAGGAGCACGCTGCGCGGCGGCGTGCCATGCGCCGGGCGGGGCACCGAGGCGCGGGCCATGATGGCAACGTAACGGCAACGGCGGGCGCGATGCCGGTGCCGACCGGGGCAGGCGGGGCGACGCGGGGCCGTGGGCGCGTCGCGGGGCGACAGGCAGGCCGAGTGCCGTTACCTCACGACGCCGGTGCGTGCGCCGCCGTCAGGTGCCCGAGCTGGTAGCCCTGGGGCGGGTCGGCGCCCAGCAGATACCGAACGAAGTAGTCCCACCGGCGGCGAATCATGTAGGGATCGGTGCCGAAACCGTGCCCCTTGTCGGTGAAGAGGATCAAATCGAAATCCTTGTTCGCCTGCACGAGGGCATGCACGACGAGGAACGTGTTGTACGGCGGGACATTGTCATCGAGGAGACCGTGGGCGAGGAGCAGGTGTCCCTTGAGGTTCTTCGCCGCCAGCTCGTTGGCCTGGCTGTCGTAGTTGGTGGATCCGTCGGGCTTCCGCGTCAGCAGTCCCTGCCACTTCTCCGCCCAGTCGTCCTCGTACACGCGATTGTCGTGGTTCCCCGCCTCCGAGACCCCGACCTTGAAGAAATCCGGGTAGCGGAACATGGCGTCGGCGGTCGCGTATCCGCCGCCCGAGTGCCCCCAGATGCCGGCGCGGTCGATGTCGATCCAGTGAAAGCGGTTCGCGAGTTCCTTCATCCCCGCGACCTGGTCGGGCAGCGTGTTGTCGGCCATGTCGCCGTAGTACGCCTCGTGGAACCGCTTCGAGCGGAGCGTCGTCCCCATGCCGTCGATCTTGACGACGACGAACCCGAGCTCGGCGAGCGCCTGCGCGTCGCCGCGCGATGGTGCGAACGAGCGGCTGCCGACACTCCCGACCTGGGGACCGGGGTAGATCTCATTGATGATCGGATATCGCCTGGTCGAGTCGAACGCCGTCGGCCGGAAGAGCAATCCGTACAAGTCCGTCGCTCCGTCACGGGCCTTGACGGTGATCGGGATCGGCGCCTTCCACCCGGTCGCGACGAGGCGCGAGATGTCGGCGCGCTCCAGCGGCATCAGGAGTCGGCCGGTCATGTCGCGGAGGACCGAGGTCGGTGGGACGTCCGGGCGCGAGTAGCTGTCGACGACGTAGCTCCCCGACGGTGAGAGCGACACATCGTGCGTCGCGTCCTCGGGGGTCAGCAGCGTCGTACGCCCGTCGTCGAGACCCACACGGTAGAGATGCACGAAGTACGGATCCCGCCCCTTCTCGCGCCCGACCCCGAGGAAGTACGCCTGACGCGCGCGCGCATCGACCCGCAGCAGTCGCGTGACATTCCCCTCCCCCGCCGTGATCGGATGCTTCAGTTGACCCGTGCGGGTGTCGTACAGGTACAACTGTCCCCAGTTGCTCCGCTCCGAGAACCAGATGACCTCGTGTGACGCCGGCAGATAGCGCCAGTCCGCCTGGCCGGCCCCGGACTCGAAAAACGTCGGGACCGTCTCGTCGAACACGTCACGCACCTCGCCCGTCGTCGCATCGGCGATGCGGAACTGCTCGCGTTTGTGATCGCGGGACGTCGACACGAACGCGAGCTGTGTGCCGTCCGGACTCCACTGGACGTCCGTCAGCTCGCCGCCGCAGGCGATGTCGTCGCACACCGTCGACCGGTGCTGATCGGGCGGGATGTGCAAGCGAACGACGTGTGGGGTATCGACCGTGATGACGACCCGCTGGATCGTGGTGACCGTGTCGTCGCCGGGCAGCGGGTACTTCCACGCGCGGAGCTTCGGGTGTCCTGTCGTCGTCTCGACGAGGTACATCTCGCCGACGCCGCGCTGGTCCTGCTGATACGTCGCGATCTTGCGGGAGTCGGGCGACCAGAGCACGACCGGCCGATCGCTCTGCCGCCACCCGGCGTTGTCGGTGGCGTAGCCGAAGTTCTCGACGCCATCCTGGGTGAGCTGCGTCTCTCGCCCGGTCGCGACGTCCCGCACCCACAGGTTGAAGTTGCGGATGAAGACGGCGCGCCTGCCGTCGGGCGACGGCACGCTGGCGCGCTCGGCGCTGTCCCGGGTCGCCTCACCGGGGTCGGCCGCCCGCGCGCACTGGTAAGTGTGAAGGTCGCATCGCCAGTGCGCCGGGCCGACGTCGAAGGTGAGGCTGGCGCCGTCGGCGGCCCGCGTGAACGTCGAGAACGGGAGGTGCCACGGATCGACCCTGGTGCCCGTGGCCGCCGAGAGCGCGCTGGCGAGCTTCGACTGATCGAACGCCGGCCCGCGGTGGCGCGTGGCCGGATCGACTGTCACGAACTCCTCGCCTCGCTCGGTCGAGGTGCGGTACCAGAAGCGGTCATTGGTCCCCCAGGTGGGGCTGACGCGCCCGTGGAGCACGAGGGGAGCGGTATGGGGTCCGAGGAACCGTTCGGCCCGGGCGTAGTCCTCCGCGGTGACGGCGGGTCGACCGGGAGCGGTCTGCGCGGGCAGGACCGCGGTCGAAAGGCAGCTCGCCGCCATGACGGCGACCGCCAGCTCTCGTCCAGCTCGCGCGCCCTGCCACACGGGTCGTTCCGTCCACCTCATCGCGTGCTCCTGGATGCGCGTTGCGTCGTGGCGTGATGCTGGGAGCCGGCCACCATGTCCATTGGTGGTCGCTCCGCCCATGCCGAAAAAAATATCGGCTAGCGGTTCCGCGCGGCACGGGGAACGAGTACCAGCGGGCGATCGGGGCGCACGCGCAGCCGAGCGGCGAGCCGCGCGATGCAGGCCTCGTCGGTGAGCGTGTCGGCCCACGCCGATGGGACCAGGGCGGTGAACGCGAGCGCATGGCGCCGGAGACTCTTGGCGTCCGGGTATCGGAGCATCTCCGCCACCTGGCCGACGGAGAGCGCGCCGTCGCGGAGGTACTCGAACGCCGCGTAGACGCGGGCGGCCGCGACGACCGCCCCGGCTGAGGCCAGCCCCGCCGCATGGAGCCGGGCGTTGAGCCACCGCAGGCTCATCCCGGCCGAGCGGGCCAGGTCCTGCGCCGTCCGGTACCGAGCAGGGGCCCGAAAGAGATCGCGGATCGCCGCCGAAAGTGCGGCGGTCCCCTTCCCTGCCCCGAGCGCCGCGAGGAGCGGCACGACCAGCGCTTCCTCGCCGCCGGCGCGGCGGTGTCGGGCGAGCGTCGCCCGGAAGCGGACCGGATCATCGTCGATCCCTTCCAGGACCCAGAGGCACTGCCCCTCGCCGCGAAGACTCTGAACGGCGCGGGCGGCCGTCGGGGAGAGCGGCGTGTAGAGCAGGACGGGCACCCTGGCCGACGCCGCCGAGATGGCGTCGAGGGCGATCGGGAGACTCTGCGGCATCGGCGTCGGGTCGACGACCACGACGTGTGGGCGGAGCGTGAGGACCCGCTCGAGGAAATCGGCCCAGCTTTCGGCGGCCACCACGCGGTGATCCTGTCCGACCACGTCGCACAGGTACCGGTGGCGCGCAAACGGGAGGCAGGTGACGATCAGCACTGCCGGGTCTCGGCTGCATGCGGCGCTTTCCGGATCCGCCGTGCCCGTGCCCGGGCGTGCCGGCGGTGCCCTCGGCAGTGCCGATTTTGCCCCGCGGGGTTCCGGGTTTGCCCCTCGTGCGCGCGGTTCAGGCGGCCATCGTTCTGCGCGTCCATCCGCCCGCCATCTCAACGCTCGAGGGATCCATGCACCGCTCCATGCGTCGCGTCGTCGCGACCGCCCTGACCGCACTCGCCACCGTCGTCGCCGTTGCCGCGTGCACCAGCCCCACCGCCCCAAGTGGCGCCTATCACTCGCCCGTCTCGCACGACGGCGTCACGATGGGTTCCGGCCACTAACCGGCCATTCCCGCCTTGAGGCGATCGACGCCTCGCACGAGATCATCCACCGCGGGTGACCAGCTGCCGGGAGCAGGAGTGGGCGCCGGGTGCCGGCGCCGCTCCTCCGGCACTGAGACCACCACGCGGTCGAGCGCCTCGATCTCGCCATCCGCAATGTGTCGAATCTGATTCAGCGATGCATCGGTCGCGACCCCCAGGACGCGGCCGAAGGCCTGGCGCGCGAGGAGCAACCGGCCGAATCGAACGTATCCCCGGCCCGTGTACAGGTGGAAGTTGGCGAGCAGCGACACCGGCAGCGGCTCATCCTGGAGGCTCTGCCGGTAGTACTCGAACATGGTCTCGCTGCCGTCCAACACCGCCTGCTCCAGTAGGTTGACCGCCGCCGTCCACCGGAACTCGCGGCTCGGGGCGGCGGCGAAGATGCACTCGTTGACGCACCGGGCGAGATGCCGGTGTCCGAGCGCCGACGCCGCGGTGCCGAGGTCATACAGCGCTCGGGCTCGTTGATCGGAGTCCTCGTACGCTTCGGCGGCCGAGAAGTACAGGAGCGCCGCCCGTTCGTACTCTCCGCGCGCAAACGCGACCGCGCCGGAATCGTGGCGCGCCGAGATCGCGATCTGGAACGCGCCCGCCGCGGTGGCGTCGGCGATGAGAGCCTCAAACGCGGCTGCCGCAGCGGGCAGGTTCCCGCGGTGCACGATGAGGTTCGCGGCCGAGAGGCGGAGCCAGAGGTCCGCCGTCTCATCGCGCTGCGCACGCGCGACCGCTCGGCCCGCCTGAATCGCGCGATCGGCGGCGTCCAGGTTGCCGCGGAGGCGGCTGCAATACGCGAGGCGTTCGTACGCGCTGGGGACGAGATCGTGTGCGCCTACGTCGGAGGCGCGGGCGATGACGGTCTCGTAGACGTCGGCCGCGAGCGACCACTCGGCGTCGCGCTCGAGGGCGCGGGCGTACGCCGTGAGCGGCACGAGCGGCGACTGCCCCCCCTGCCGGGCGGGCGTCCGGGCGGCCGACGCCACGGCGAGCAGCAACGCGCGGATCGACTCCGCCTGCGGCAAGCGCTCGACCCGGGCGACGACGTTCCTCCACGACTCCGACAGGTCCGCGGGATCGCTCGCCCAGAGATCGAGCACGTGCAGCACGAGGAGCCCGGCCGCCGTCGCCTGCCACCGCGCCGACGTCTCGGCCTCGTGGTCGCTGGCAGCGGCGAGCGCGGCCACGAACGGTCCGTGGGCGACCGCCGACGGCCGCGGGATGGTCAGATCAGCGAGGGCGAGCACGGCCACAATATGGCGGATCGGAGCGGGACCAACAGTCACAGATCCGCTCGGGGGTATCACGCGGTGCGACATTGCCGGATCGACAACGCGCATACATGCCAGATGTGATAGGTCGGTCACCGCGCGTGCTGCGCGCGTCGGGCCGCTCCGGCCGGCGAAGGTCGGCCCTACATGCCTCAGCCGTGCGCCAGGCGTGGCTCATGTCCAAGGTGACATCGAGCCGATCAACGCTTCACCACGACACGAGTTACGATGCGCACTGTCAGACGGTAGCGGGACGGGGCATCGGTCGGAACGAGGCGGTTGCAATTGCTGGCGCTCGAGCACCCCGTCGGCGAAACTCGTCACGAGCGACGGTGCGCCCCATTGCGTGGGTTGCCGCGGACGACGAGGGACGTCGGTCGATGCGGTGAACTGTCGGGTCGGTGCAGTGCGCGGGAGCGTCGGCGTCTGCGGCCTGCCGTAGCGGGTGCGGGTCGTGTCGGGAATGCGGGGTCTGGTAAGTATTGCGGGAGGTGCCCGCGGACCACAGTATCCGCGGCGCATGCGTGACTCCGACGGCCACCTCGGCGACATGACGCATCGGGACACCGGGCCGCCCGGCCACGGAGCCGGCGGCGGCGTGGCGGCCGCCGGGGCCGGCCCGGATGCCGTGAGGCCGGTGTCGCTCGCGGTCAGCGGCGTACCGCTCGGCATCGCGCCGGAGGATCGGGTGGGTGTCCCGGCCCTCGCGACCGGGAGCGGACGGATCGATGACCCGGCGCGGCACCCCGCGCTCGTGTACCTCGCCCGGCTCGCGCCCGGCTCACGGCGGACGATGGAGCAGGCCCTGGGCGTGGTCGCCGGCGCGCTCGGCGGGGACGGCGCGACGATCATGAGCTTCCCGTGGGGCGCGCTCCGGTATCAACACACCGCGGCCCTCCGCGCCGCGTGTTGGGACCGCTATGCGCCTGCCACCACGAACAAGATCCTGGCAGCCGTCCGCGGTGTGCTGCGGGAGGCGTGGCGGCTCCGCCTCATTGACGCCGACGAGTACCAGCGCGCGGCCGACGTCCGCGGCGTGCGCGGGGCCACACTGCTCCGCGGCCGCGCGCTGAGCGCGGGCGAGATCCGCACCCTCTTCGCGCACTGCACCACGGACGACTCACCACTCGGGGCGCGCGATGCCGCGCTCCTCGGCGCGCTCTACGGAGGCGGGCTGCGCCGCGCCGAGGCCGTGGCGCTCAACGTTGCCGACTACGATCGCGCGAGTGGCGCCTTGCGCATCGAGCGCGGGAAAGGGCGCAAGTCACGCCTCACCTACCTGCAAGGGGGTGCCGCCGTCGCGCTCGACAGCTGGCTCGCCGTCCGCGGTGTCCATCCCGAGCCGGGGTCGGCGACGCCGCCGGACGCGCCGCGGCCGGGCGCGCCCGGGCACCCGCCGGAGCCCCTCTTCACGCGCATTCGGAGAGGCGGGCACGTGACCGACCGCCGCCTCACCGCCTCCGGCGTGCTGCTCGTGCTGCAGCGGCGTGCGGTGGCGGCCGGGGTGGCGCCGTTCTCACCACACGACGTGCGCCGGACCTTCATCGGGGATCTGTTGGACGCGGGCGCGGACATCAGCACCGTGCAGCGACTCGCGGGGCACGCGAACGTGCAGACCACCGCCCGCTACGACCGGCGCGACGAGCGCACCAAGCGCGCGGCGGCCGGTCTGCTGCACGTGCCTTATCCGGCCCGGACCCGGGACCCGACCCGGTAGCACCTCAGCACAGGTCCGCTGCCCCGGTCCTGGTCGCGCGTGCGCTCCCGAGCGCGGTCGAGGGTCCGAGAGGGTCGGGGCCGGCCGGTTCAGCCCGCGGGGAATCCTGTCGGGAGCGCTGGGATGCCGAGCGCGGCGGGGCCGCTCGAGATCGCCGACTGGCCCTTGCGCTGGTCGGACGGCGGGCTCCCGGCCGGGCCCGCCCCTCGGTCGGGTGGCGACTGGCCGGTCGTCTGGCTCAGGGCCGCGGCGCCGAAGAGGCCGCCCAGGCCCATCGTTTCCACGGCGCTGCTCGGTACGACCATCAGGGCGCCTTTCTCCTTGAGCCCCTCGTAGAGGATGTTCATCGCCCGCAGGTGTAGAGCGGTCGGATTGCTCTGATAGCTCAGGGCTGCCTGGGAAAACAGGGCCGCGATCTCGACCTCGGCCTGGCCGAGGATGATCCGCGCCGACTTCTCCCGCGACGCCTGCGCCTCTCGGGACATCGCGTCCTGGAGGGATGTCGGGATCACCACATCGCGCATCTCGACTGACTGGACCGTGATCCCCCACGGCATCGCCCGCTCGTCGATCAGCGTCTGAAGCTCGCCCTCGATTCGCTCCCGGCCGCGCAGCAGCTCGGCGAGCGAGGTCCGCCCAATGATGTCGCGGAGTCCCGTCTGCGCCGCCCAGCTCACCGCGTGCGCGTAGTCCTGCACCTCCAGCGCAGCCTTCTCCGGATCGTGGACCATCCAGAAGAGCACGGCGTCGACGTTCACGGGAACGGTGTCCGACGTGAGCGTCTCCTCGGCGGCAAAGCTGGTCGTCATGACCCGCTGATCCACCCAGGTCGGGATCGAATCGACGAACGGTATGCGCCAGAAGAGGCCGGGCCCGCGAAGGCCACGATAGACCCCCATCCGCAACAGCACGGCGCGCTCCCATTGGCGCGCGACCTGTGGGGCGAGCGAGCCGACGAATCCCAGCACGGCCCCGGCGACCACGCCGGCCACGCTCTGGGTCAGCCCGGTGACCGCCAGGCCGGTCAGCACGCCCGTGAGCAGGATCGACGTCGAGACGACGTTGAAGTGCGTCGCCGGTCGCGAGGGGGCGCTGGAGATGATCACCGAGGTCGGCATGGCGGGCTCCGAAGGGCGACGAGAAGGGTGCGCGGGGTCATTGCTTCGGCAGCGTCATCGGTGCCACATTCGAGCCGCGGCCAAGAGCTCGCTATGGCGTCTGTGGTGCCGGGAAGGCTCGACTCGCCCGCGCCCGAACGATGAGAGTGTCGAGGCTGTAGCGGCCACCGCCGATCACGGCGACGTAGAGAAAGACGAACGCCAGCATCGCTGGAACTTCGCCGTGGTTCTGGACGGTAAAGAGAAAGCCGTGCGGGGCGTGCGCGATGAAATACGCAGTCGCCATCTCACCCGACGCAAGGAATGCCGCGACCCGCGTGGCGAGGCCGACCAGGATCAGGGCACCACAGACGAGCTCGATCACGCCGGCCCATCCGAAGAGCGATGGGAAAGGCGCTGTCGCGCCACCAGGGCCGACCCCACCCAGAACGCCCAACATCTTCTGAGCGCCGTGCTGGACGTACACCCAGGCGGCGACGACGCGCACACACGCGTAGACCACCTGCGCGCCACCCGCGCCCCTACCCCCGTCTGCATCCCAACGTCCACCTCCGCCGCGCTCCGCCATCGGACCTCCTCCTGAAAAGAATAGAGTTTGGCGAACGTATCGCCGCCCTCCGTACGCGTCCAGTCGTGTCGCACAGACAGGGTCGTGAGCGCGACAGCCGTGTGACGGCCGCGTGACAGCCGCGCGGCCCCGCCGCAGCCGTGCTGCGGCCCTGCTGCAACCGCTGCTGTCACCGCCCGTCCGTCGCGGCTCTGGCCGCCCCTGCGAGCCGCCTTGGCCCGCGACATGCCCTGACGTTTGCGTCATCTCGCCATCAGACCCCGGAGCCCGCTATGCCCCTCGGTTTCTCCCGTGTTGTTCATCGCGTGACCCGGCGCCTCGCGTCCGCCGGCCTTCTCGCCGGCGCGGCCGGATGGGGGTTGTCGGCCTGCGCATCGTCGCATCACCGAACCAATGAGGCGCCTCCGCACCCGATCGCCGTCGAGGTTCAGAACAATCTGACCGTCCCGACGGAGCTGACGATTTACATCGCGCAGGATCAGGGCGGTTTCAGCCGGATGATCGGCACCGTGCCGGGCAACGAGACAAAGACATTCACCTTCACGCCGATCAGCTGGGGCGACCGCTACCGGCTCATCGGGCGCCGGCAACTGGGACCGCCGCTTCGCTCACCGCCGTTCACGATCGCCAGCGACCGAACCGGCACCATTGCGTGGTCGCTGGTACCGGGGATCGTGACGTTCTACGATGTCGCGGACACGACGACGGTGACTCAGCCGAAGGACACGACCAAGCACTGAGCCCTCACAGAGGAGGCGCCGCCGATGGCGCGTCCCTCGACGCGGGACTGAGCCAGCGTCAGGCGGATGACAGACGCCCACTCGCAACCCGAGTGGGCGTCTGTCATCGGGCCTCGGGCCGTGGCGACCGTCACCGCCCGGGCGCGGGCGCCGCCACCAGGTCGAGGAGCGTACGATGCATCGTCTCGAGATCGACCGGCTTACGGATGAAGCGTGCCGCGCCCAGCTCGGCGGCAGTCCGCGGCAGCTCCTCGTCGTCCCGGGCCGAGATCACGACCACAGGGATGGCCCCGAACTTGGTCGATGCTTTGAGCTGCTTCAGCGTGCCGATGCCGCCGCCGCCCGGCATGTTGACGTCGAGCAGGACGACGTCCGGCCCCTCGCGACGCGCCAGCATGGCCGCCCGCATGGTGTCCTGCGCCACCACGATTCGACAGCCCTGGGCTTCCAGGAACGTCTTGACGAGCACCACGAAATCGGGGTCATCATCGGCGATCAGGACCTTCATTGCCGCTCTCCACGTTGCGGGCTTACCCCGAGACGACCGGCGCCGGTGGCCGATACGCGAATGCTCGCCCGCATGCAATCGTGAGAGCGCGCTAACCTTCGGACCCACTCGCCGCCACGATGCGACGGCCGGCGCCCCGCCCATAGGCGCGCCCTTTCCAGACCGCCCCGGCGCCCCGCCACTCGCGCATCGCGGACGAAATGGTCATGAGCAGATAGACCGTACCGGTGAGCGGCAGGGCGAGAGCCCAGAGCGCATTCAAGCGGTAGAACCGGAGCACCGGCAGGTACGAGAGCACCATTGCCGCCAGGACCGCGAGGGCGACGAGGCGCGTGCGGGGACTCCCCAGCGCCAGCGCAGCCGGGGGAACCCAGAACGCGACCATCAACAGCCCGACGCAGGCCAGGAGGAGGAGAGTCGAGAACCGGAGCTGGGCGAAGGCGCTGCGGGCGACCATGCGCCAGATCGCGCCCAGGGACTCCATCCGCCGGTGACTGACGGCGGCATGCGTCAGGCCGATCCAGGTGCGGCCGCCGACGTCCTTGACCCGGCGGGCCAGCGCGCAGTCGTCGATCAGCGCGGATCGGACCGCCCCGAACCCGCCGATCCGGTCGAGCCACGCGGTCTCGATGAGCACGCAGCCACCGGCGGCCGCGGCGACCAGCCGGCTGGGCGAGTTGGCGATGCGGAACGGATAGAGGAGCTTGAAGAAGTACACGAAGGCAGGGACGAGCAGACGCTCCCATGTCGTGTGCTGCTCGAGGACGGCCATCAGCGAGACGAGCTCCCGGCCGTCGCGCCGGCTCCGGGCGACGAGCGCGGCGACGAGCCCCGGGCGGAGCTCGATGTCTGCGTCCACCAGGAGTGCCAGCCGCGTGCGCACGCGTCGCCGTCCCTGTTCCAGCGCCCAGAGCTTCCCCACCCACCCGTCCGGGAGCGGCGCGCCCGCTACGATGTCGCACGTCGGCCCGCCAGCCGCCCGGGCGACCGCGGCGGTCGCATCACTCGACTGGTCGTCCACGACCACGATGCGGAGCCCCGGCCCCTGCGCGCGCAACGCGACGACGGTCCGCCCAATGACGGGGGCCTCGTCGCGCGCCGGGATGAGCGCCGTCACCTCGGAGAGGTCGACCGGATCGGAGGGTCCTGGCTCCGGGTCGAGCTGCTCGCGCGTGGACCAGGGGCGCCACGGGGCGAGCAGTATGCCGCCCCAGAGCACGGCGGCAGCGGCCGTCAGCACGGTCAGGATCATCGGTGGAACGAGCCCCCGCCCGCCGCGCGTGTGGCGGGGGGGGGGGCGATTCGCAGATCCGCCTAGCTGGACCTTCGGAGCGGCTGCGCCGCCGGGCCGGGCGGGTCGACGACGGCGAGTGGCAGGCTTCGCGTGTCGCGGGCGTACCGGATCGGCAGCTCGGGCGCGAGGGGTCCATCCGTGCGCGGGCCACGGATCGAGACCGCGAGCGCCTTGAGCGGGTGCCGCACGGCATCATTGACGGCCGTGCCCTCGTAGCCGCAATGCGCCATGCAGTTGTCACACTTGGGATTCCGACCCGTCCCGTACTGGTCCCACGGCGTCTCCTCCATGAGGTGCTTGAAGGTCGGGGCGTAGCCCTCGGTGACGAGGAGATAGCACGGCTTCTGCCACCCGAAGACATTGCGTGTCGGAGTGCTCCACGGCGTGCACTCGTACGTCTGGTTGCCGGCCAGAAAATCGAGGAACAGGGTCGAGTCGGTCAGCGGCCACCGCTTCCCGCGGCCACGCTTGAAGATCTCGCGGAAGAGCTGCTTGCTCTGCGTCCGGCCGAGGAAGACATCCTGCCGGGGCGCTCGCTCGTAGCTGTAGCCGGGGGAAATGGTCACCCCTTCGACGCCGAGCTCGGTGACGAAGTCCAGGAACTCCGCGACCTCGTCCGCATTCTCGCCCTGGAAGAGTGTGCAGTTGATCGAGACCCGGAACCCGCGCCGCCGGGCCAGGCGGATCGCCGTCACCGCTTTCTCGAAGATGCCATCACGACACACCGACGCGTCGTGCCGTGCGGCGAGCCCGTCGAGGTGGACGGAGAACGTCAGGTAGGGTGAGGGCGTGAACTCGTCCAGCCGCTTCGCGAGAAGGATCGCGTTGGTGCACAGGTAGACGAACTTCTTTCGCGCCACGATGCCGGCCACGATCCGCGGCATGTCGGCGTGGATCAGGGGCTCGCCACCAGGGATCGACACGACCGGTGCGCCGCACTCGTCGACGGCCGCCAGGCACTCCTCCACCGTCAGCCGCTTGCGCAGGACGTCCGTCGGGTAGGCGATCTTCCCGCAGCCGGCACACTCCAGGTTGCACTGGAACAGCGGCTCGAGCATGAGCACGAGCGGGTAGCGCTGCTCGCGGCGCAATTTCTTGCCCAGGACGTAGCGACCGATCCGGTACTGCTGCAACAACGGAATGCCCATGATCCAGGTCCTCGGGGTGCCGTCAGCGAGCCGTTGGCCGGTCCAACTCGGCCGGCAGCCGAAATGTAGTCACCTCGTCGATCCCGTCGACTGTCTGCACCGACCGGGCACCCAACTGCCACAGCCGGTCGAGCACCAGGCCGACCAGCACCTCGGGGGTCGACGCCCCGGCCGTGGGCGCCACTCGTCCGCCGGCGGGCAGCCACTCGGGCCGCATCGTCCAGCCCCTCGCTGAGGTACGACCGGATCCCCTCCTGAGCCCCGGCCTCCCGCGTGCCACCATCGCGTCCACGCGTCGTGCCTCATCCCGATCCTCGATCAAACGTATCCGTGCCCACGGAACCACTGGGCCGCGTCGCGCAACGCATCGCGAGCGTCGCGCGCTCGGTACCCGAGCTCCCGTTCGGCTCTCGCGCTCGAGAAGAACATCATCTTCCTGGCCAATCGCACGCCGTCGACTGTCGTCCGAGGCACGCGCCCCGTGATGCGCGCCCATCCTTCGGCGAGATACGCGATCGGCAGGACCGCAGCGTGTGGCAACCGGATGCGGGGCGGCGGCCGACGGGCCAGGCGCGCGCACTCGGTCAGGATCTCGCGAAGCGTGAGGTTGGCACCGCCGAGGATATAGCGCCGGCCGACGAGGCCGCAATCGTACGCGAGCAGATGGCCAGCCGCAACGTCATCCACGTGCACGACGTTGAGTCCCGTGTCGACGTAGGCGGGCATCCGTCCGGCGAGTGCATCCACGATCAGCCGCCCTGTCGGTGTCGGCTTCACATCCCCCGGTCCGACCGGCGTCGAGGGATTGACGATCACCACCGGGACACCCTGCGCGGCTCGCTCCCGCGCGACCTCCTCGGCCATGTACTTGGAGCGCTTGTAGTGGCCGATCATGTCGGCGAGGGTCGACGGTGTGTCCTCGTCGGCTGCCCCCCCGCCAGCCACGGTGCCGATCGTGGCCACGCTGCTCGTGTACACGATGCGGCGAGCTCCGGCAGCGGCCGCGGCATCGAGGACAGCGCGTGTGCCCTCGACGTTGGCACGGTACATCGCCGCCGGGTCCGGGACCCACAGGCGGTAGTCCGCGGCCACGTGGAAGACGCCGTCGCATCCGGCCACCGCTCGCTCGAGCGAGGCAGCGTCGGTGAGATCCCCGACGACCGGCGTGACCCCGAGCCCCTCGAGGTTCTGGCGGTCACTCCCGCTCCGGACGAGGGCCCGGACCCGCTCGCCGCGCGCGATGAGCGCGCGGGCCACGGCGGCACCGACAAAGCCCGTGGCGCCGGTGACGAGGAGGGTCACAACCGAGCCACGCCGGGCGCCGCCACAGGCGACAGCGCCTCCAGGCCGGGCGCCAGGAGCGTCGGTCCGGCGAGGCGTCGCACCGTCCGCAGTGCCGTCAGGGCTGCCCGGTACCCACGCGCGAGCCGCGGGAGCGCCAGCGCGTCGGCCGGCCGGCGGGCGAGGGCGGCCGCGAATGGCATCACCCGAAGGCGGCCGTCGTCGTCGAGCGCGGTGACGACACTGGCCGGGACGGTCGCATCGTGGCCGTCGGCCACCGCCCGCACCGCGACCCACGGGACGCCCGCGCGGGCGGCGACCTCCGCCACGGCGGCGGTCTCCATGTCGGCGGCGTCCGCGCCGGTGCACGCCAGGGCCCGCTTGTCGTCCGCCGTCCGGAGGATCCCTCCCGCATCGGCGATCGCGCCGCGCACGGTGTTCAGCTCCGGGGCCAGACGCGTGGCGAGACGGTCGAGCCAGGTCGACGCGATCGCCTGTGTCGGCGACCTGGTCTCATCGCCGGTGCCGGCGTGCTCGCGGCTCTCATTGCGATGCGTCGGACGAACGACGCGATCGGCGAGCACCAGCGTGCCGGCCGGGCGCCCCGCCTGGAGACCCGCCGCGCAACCCCAGCTGACGAGCGCACCCACCCCTGCGTCGATGAGTCCCTGGCCAGCCGCGGCCGCGCGGCGGCTGCCGACGCCGGCGCGGCAGAGGAGCACGTGCTCGCTCACGTGCGTCAACGCGCCACGCGCGGGTACGGTGTCGAGCATGCCGCGCGCCTCCGCCGGAAGGGCTACGACGATCCCGATGACCTCCGGCCGGTGCATCCCGGCTGGAGGTTCGCCACTCCCCCGGGGGGTCGCCGTCCGTCCGTGCACGGTCACGCCATCGCATCCCCACTCGTGAGATTCCGGTAGCGGGCGAGCGCCCAGAGCGGGAAGTACCTGGCGTATCCGTGATACTTGAGGAAGAACACGCGAGGGAACCCAG
The DNA here is from genome assembly GCA_021324635.1 of Gemmatimonadota bacterium. Classification (GTDB taxonomy): domain Bacteria; phylum Gemmatimonadota; class Gemmatimonadetes; order Gemmatimonadales; family Gemmatimonadaceae; genus Palsa-1248. Next base: position 174,660 of record JAJPIS010000107.1, on the reverse strand, counting down.
GCGCGTTGAACCACGGGTCGTCCCAGAACCCACTCTCCTGCTGCCGCCTGAGCAGGTAGGCGATGCCCCGCCTCACTTCCGGCGACTCGACCTCGCCCGCGTCCATGAGTCCCAGGAGCGCCCACGCCGTCTGGCACGCGGTGCTCGGATCATTCCGTGGGACGCAGCCCGGATCCCAGTAGCTGTCACAGCTCTCGCCCCAGCCCCCGTCGTCGTTCTGGCGGGTCATGAGCCAGGCGGCGGCGCGCGCGACGCGCGCGGCGTCCTCCGGACGCGCGGTCTGTGACAGGGCGGCGAGCACCGACCAGGTGCCGTAGACGTAATTCGTGCCCCAGCGACCGAACCAGGCGCCAGGCTCCTCCTGCTCGCGGCGGAGGAACCCCAGGCAGGCGTCGAGCGCCGCGCGGTCGCGCGTGCGACCCACGCGCGCGAGCGCCAACGCGCACCGGCCACTCACGTCACTCGTCGGCGGATCGAGGAGGGCCCCGTGATCCGCAAACGGGATCTCGTTGAGGTAGCGGAACGTGTTGTCGGCATCGAACGCGCCGAACCCGCCGTTGCGGCTCTGCATGCCGGCGATCCAATCGAGGGCGCTCGCGATCGACGCCTCGTATCGCGTGGAGTCCGGGGCCCGCGTCATCGCCCAGATCACGGCGGCCGTGTCGTCGAGATCGGGATAGTGCGGGTTGGCGAACTGAAATGCCCATCCGCCCCCGCGGACGCCGGGACGCGCACCCCGCCAATCACCGGGCTCGCCGTCGGGAAGCTGCCGCGAGACGAGCCAGTCCAGGGCCCGGGTCACCGCTGCACCCGATCTCTCGGTCGCCGCTTCCTCGAGCGCGAGTGTCGCGAGCGCCGTGTCCCAGACGGGCGAGACGCACGGCTGACACCAGGTCGCCGACTCGCCGCGGACGAGCAATTTACGGAGCGCAGTCCGCGCCTGGACGCGGTAGGGATGGTCGTACCCGTACCCGAGCGCCGCGAGCGCCTCGTAGGCATTCACCATGGCCGGAAAGATCCCCCCGAGGCCGTCCGTCCCGTTGAGGCGGGCGATGAACCAGCGGGCGGCGCGGACGAGCGCGATGCGCCGGCGCCGGGCGGGCAGCTTTGGCTCGCTCGCGCGACCGAGTGCGTCGAGCGTCGTGAACGCCCGGTTGAGCGGACTGCGGACCGGGAAGTACTCGCGCTCCTCCTCGGGGGGGGTGACGAACAGCTCACGGATATTCACCCCCCTCGGGTTGCGGGCGCGCACCTTGAGGCTGCAGAGGATCGCGAGCGGCACCATGACGGTGCGAGACCAGTACGAGACCTTGTGCAGGTGGAAGGGGAACCACCGCGGCAGGAGCACGATCTCGACTGGCAGAAAGGGCACGCCCCGCCAGGGCACTTGCCCGAACATCGCCAGGGCGATGCGCGTGAACACATTCGACCGGGCGGCGCCGCCCTGGGCGAGGATCGCGGCGCGCGCGCGCGCCATGTGCGGGGCGGCGGGATCGTCGCCGGCCAGCTTCAGCGCATAGTAGGCCTTGACCGAGCAACTCAGGTCGATCGCGCTTCCCGGGTACAGACCCCACCCGCCGTGCAGCGCCTGTGCGGCCCGCAGGGCCGTCGCCAGTTGCGCCTCCAGCTCGGGGTCGATCTCGTCCATGTAGTGCATCATCAGGACGTACTCGGCCGTGATGCTCGCATCGGCCTCGAGATCGAAGCGCCAGTACCCCTCCTCCGCCTGCGTGCGTGTCAACGCCGCCGCGGCGCGGTCGATCGCGGACTGCAACGCCGCGCGGTCGATCGGCGGCCGGATTGTCTGACGCAGCGCGGTTCCGGAGAGGGGCGTCGCGACGGACCTTCGCGCGCCCGTCGCCACACTGGAGAGGATGGGGAACTTCATGAGCATCGCGGAAGCGGCGACGCCGCCCAGTCGAAGAGACGGGTGAGCACCCCGTCGTTCCGGACGAGCAGCGAGGTGGTGACGACCGTCGCGCGCACCATGCGGCGCGAGACCTTGACCGACCGCCCGGCGAGGAAATCGGCGCTGCGGTAGACCTTCCGCAACGTCAGCACGGCCAGGCCGAGCGCCCACAGGCAGAACCGGCGGATCCCTGTCTCTGCTGGCGGGATCGCGAGCGTGTAGGTCAGCGCGTCGCGCAGGTGCCCGTGAGCCATACCGATCAGCTCCTCCAGACCGGCAGCCAGCCCCTCGCTGTCGCGCCCGGGCGCGAGGGTCTCGAGGTCGACCCCGGTGCGGCGAAACACATCGCGGGGGTACCAGCAGATGCCGCGCTGGCGGTCGGCCCACAAATCTTTGACGATGTTCGTCATCTGCAAACCCTGGCCGAAGGACGTCGCGAGCGGCGCGAGCACCGGCCGACGCGCATCGATCGCCGGGGAGTAGGCGCAGAACAGGTCCGTGAGCATCTCCCCGACGACACCTGCGACGTAATAGCAGTACTGGTTCAGCTCGCCGACGTCCGCCAATCCCCCGAGGCGCGTCCGCCGCTGGAATGGCGGCATCCCCGCGCACATGATGCGCACGCACCGCTCGATCGCCGCCCGCTGCCGCTCCCCCAGGCCGTGCGTCACGGCGACCACCCGCGGGGTTTGGCGGATGAGCTCGTGCTCGGCGTCGAGCGTCGCGGCCGAGAGGAGCGGTGCCAGGTCGGTCGCGAACGCGTCCGGCGCCTCACGACCCTCGACCACCGCCACGAACCGCGCATGGAAGTGCTGCTTCTGCTCCGCCGTCAGCGAGACCTCGTCCTCGATCGTGTCGGCGGCGCGGCACAACAGGTAGGCGTTCGTGATCGGTGTGCGCAGCGCCGGCGGCAACTGCGGAATCGTGAGCGCGAACGTGCGCGAGACCCCTGGCAGCAGCAGCTCCTGTAGCGCTGCTCCCTCGGTGTCCTGTCCGGTATGCCGCGGCCCGTCCATCACGCCGTGCAATCTATTCGCCTGCGGCTCGGCGGTGCCAAAGGGCGGCGTCCGTCCGAGCGAAGGGCCAGCGCACGGCCGCCGGCACGCACGGCGCGGCCCGCGCAGGGGGTCGGGGGGCTACCGGTTCCCGGCCTCGGCGCGCCATCGTTCGGCGTGAGATCCGGACATCCAGCGACCGCATGATACGAGAGATCGACACTGCCGCGCGGCTGGTCGGGATCACGATGGCCGGGCTGTCGCTCGTCTACGTGGTCGCGTGCATCGTCCTGACCTGGCGCTGGCAGCGGCACGTGCGGGCGTCGCTGGTGTCCACATCCGGCCCATCGGCCCGTGCGCTGCCCGCGGGCGCCCGTGCAGGTCGTCCGTCCATCTCGGTGCTCAAGCCGCTGTGTGGGAGTGAGCCCGGCCTCGAGCGCAACCTGCGGTCGTTCTGCGAGCAGGAGTATCCGGCGTACGAGGTCGTGGTCGGCGCCCGCTCGGCCGGGGATCCCGCGCTCGCCGTGGCTCGCCGCGTGGCGGCGACCGCGCGCGGTCACGTCCAGGTCCTCGCCGGGTCGTACGAGCTCGGGTCCAACCAGAAGGTCAATACGCTCGCGCGGCTCGCCATGCACGCGCGCTCGGAGATCCTCGTGCTCGCCGACAGCGATATCTGCGTGGGCCCGACCTATCTCGCGACCCTCGCGGAGGCACTCGGCGACCCGTCCGTCGGCGTGGCGACCTGCCTGTACCGTGGGGCGCCCACGGGCTCCGTCTGGTCGCGGCTGGGTGCGCTGTCGATCGATGAGTGGTTTGCTCCCTCGGTGCTCGTCGCCCGCGCTGTGGGGTCCGAGGCGTACTGTTCCGGCGCGACCATCGCCGTGCGGCGCGACGTGCTCGCGCGCAGTGGCGGCTTCGAGGCGCTGGCGCCGCTCCTCGCCGATGACTACGAGCTCGGGCGGCGCGTCCGCGCGCTCGGGTTGCGCTGCGTCATCGTGCCCTACGAGGTCGCGACGACGGTCGACGAGCCGAGCCTGTCGGCGCTCGTCGCCCACGAGCTGCGGTGGACACGGACCATCCGCACGGTCGAGCCGCTCGGCCACTTCTGCTCGGTCGTGACGTACACCATCCCGATGGCGGCGCTCGCCGCGCTCATGGCCGGCAGGGACCGGTGGGTGCTGGCGCTCCTGCCGGTCGCTGTCCTGTGCCGGCTGGTACTACATTGGGTGGTGCGCCGGGGGCTCGTCGTCGCGAGGCAGCAGGTACCCGCCATGCCCCGGGGCGGCCGCGGGACGGCCTGGCTCGTGCCGCTCCGCGACATACTCTCGTTCGGCGTGTGGGCGATCAGCTTCGCCAATCGCCGCGTCACCTGGAGACAGCAGGCTATGCAGGTTCGTGCAGATGGAGTGCTCCACGGCAGTGAGGAGGCGATGCCCGCATGATGCGCACGCTCTTTTTGCATCCCCCGTCCTACGAGGGCTTTGACGGCGGCGCGGGCTCGCGCTACCAGGCCCGCCGTGAGGTTCGGTCCTTCTGGTACCCCACCTGGCTCGCCCAGCCGGCCGCGCTGGTGCCCGACAGCAAGCTGGTCGACGCGCCGGCCGCGGGGCTCTCGCTGGCCGACGTGCTGCCCATGGCGCGGCAGTACGACCTGGCCGTGCTGCATACGAGCTCGCCCTCGTTTCCGGGTGACGTGCGGGTCGCGGAGGCCCTCAAGCAGGAGAACCCCGCCCTGCGCGTCGGGTTCGTCGGCGCCAAGGTCGCCGTGGAGCCGGAGCAGTCGCTGCTCGCCTCTCCCGCGATCGACTTCATCGCGCGCGAGGAGTTCGACTTCACGATCGCGGAAGTGGCCGAGGGGCGGCCGTACGCGGACATCGACGGGCTGACCTTCCGGGACACAGCCGGCCGGGTGGTGCACACCCCGGATCGCGCCGTGCTCGAGGACATGGACCGGCTGCCGTTCGTGACCGAGGTGTACCGGCGCGATCTGCGGATCGAGGACTACTTCATCGGCTACCTCAAGCACCCGTACGTATCCCTCTACACGGGACGGGGCTGCCGCTCCAAGTGCACGTTCTGCCTCTGGCCGCAGACGGTGGGTGGCCACCGCTACCGCACGCGGAGCGCCGCGCACGTCCTGGAGGAGATCGCGCTCATCCCGAAGTACTTCCCGCAGGTTCAGGAAGTGTTCTTCGACGATGACACGTTCACGGACAACACGGCGCGCGCCGAGGAGATCGCTCGCGGGCTGGGGAAGCTCGGGCTGACCTGGTCGTGCAACGCCAAGGCGAACGTCCCCTACGAGACACTGAAGGTGCTGCGAGACAACGGGCTGCGGCTCCTCCTCGTCGGGTACGAGTCGGGCAACCAGCAGATCCTGAACAACATCAAGAAAGGCATCCGGCTCGACATCGCCCGCCGCTTCACCCGCGACTGCCGGGCCCTGGGCGTCACCATTCACGGCACCTTCATCCTCGGTCTCCCGGGCGAGACGCGCGAGACCATCCAGGAGACCATTCGGTACGCCAAGGAGATCAATCCCCATACGATCCAGGTCTCGATCGCCGCGCCGTATCCGGGGACGTACCTGTACAACCAGGCCAAGGAGAACGGCTGGCTGCCCGAGGACGACAGCGCGGCCACGCTCGTGAACGAGCGGGGTGTCCAGACGAGCGCGCTCTCGTATGAGCATCTCAACCGGACGGAGATCTTCGACTCGGTCGAGACGTTCTACAAGCGATTCTATTTCCGGGCTGGGAAGATCGCCGAGATGACCGCCGAGATGGTGCGGAGCCCGCAGATGATGAAGCGGCGCCTCCGCGAAGGGGCCGAGTTCGTGCAGTTCCTGAGCAGACGCCGGCAAGCCGCTAACACATAGCGAGTTAGAGCCGGCTGTTTCACCTTCTACATGAGGTCTAGGTCCAGGAAGATGGGCCGGCATCGTCGCGATGCCGGCCCCGTTGTCCATCGCGCTCAGTCGCACCCCGGGCGCGCGTCGGCGGGATCCCCCAACCGGTCGGCCTGGGCGAAGAGTCCCGGGAGACCGCCGGTGTGGAGGAAGATGATCGGCCGCTCTTGGTCGATGTCGCCGCGCTGTACGTGGGCGATCAGCCCGGCCATCGCCTTGCCCGTGTAGACGGGATCCAGGAAGATCGCCTCGGTGCGGGCCACGAGCCGGACGGCCGCATCGCCCTCCTCGGTCGGGACGGCGTACCCGGCCCCGTAGAACTCCTGGTGCGTGATGATCTGATCCCGGGTCAGACGCACATGGGTGCCGAGCAGCTCGGCGGCACCGGCGGCCAGTTCGACCGCGCGCTCGGTCTTGTCAGGGTCGCCCGGACTGACCGCGATGCCGTGCGCTGTCCAGGGGGCGCAGTGCAGGATGGAGCCGAGGACGATTCCGGCCTGGGTGCCACGCGACCCGGCGGCAAAATACAGGCGTGCGGGCGGGGCGGATCCGCCGAGGTCGGCGCACTGGCGGGTGAGCTCGCGCATCGCCTCGACGTACCCGACGACGCCGAGCGGCGTCGAAGCGCCGAGGGCGACGAAATACGGGCGACCCCCTTGCTGCTCGAGCCGCCGCATGACGGCGGCGACGCAGGCGTCCTCGTGCGGGTTGGGCCCGAGGGCAACCGGGCCCGGCGCCACGAAGTGGAGCTCGGCGTCGAGGAGCTGATCGAGAAACAGGTTTCCTTGCGGCGCCTGCGCGCCGGCCGCGGTGAGCACGAGCACGCAGCGCATGCCGGCCAGACGCGCGGCGGCAGCGGTCATGCGGGCGTGGTTGGACTGCGTCGCTCCGACGGTGACCAGGTGGGTCGCGTCGGCGGCCAGGGCGTCGGCGACACAGTATTCGAGCTTCCGCGCCTTGTTGCCGCCCATCGCAGGGCCTGCCAGGTCATCGCGCTTGATCAGGATCGGCGGACAGCGGGACGGGCCGCCGAGGGCGGCCCGGAGCCGTGGCAGCTCGTGAAGGGGCGTTACGCCGTGGACAAGCGAGAACCGTGGGAGCGGCATGCCGCGAATCGTGCGACCCGGCGCGGGGCCCGCGCAAGTGACCGCTCTACGAGCCGTCGAGGTACCGTTGGCCCGGGATGGTGAGAAAATCGACGAACGCTGGGCTCAGAACCAGTTCGTCCAGGAGCTCCGCGGCCTCGTTCCATCGGGGCGCCGCGGCATCACCGGAGGTGCGGGCATGGAGTGTGTCCACGATCTGCGCCCGGACGGCGCGATAGCCGTCGGCCGTCAGCGGCGGACCGTCCTGCACGGGCGTATGCAGATGGAGCCACTGCCAGAGCTGGGCTCGGGAGATCTCCGCGGTCGCGGTGTCCTCCATGAGATTGTCGATCCCCACGGCGCCCGATCCGGCGAGCCACGCGGCGAGGTACTCGATCGCGACCCGCACGTTCGTCTCGATGCCGCGCTGGGTGACGGCCGCGCCGGGCACGCGCACATCGAGCAGCGCCGCGACGCTGCCGATCGTGCCCTCCGTTGACGCAGTCGGGCGCGCGGCACCCTCGGCCTGCTCCCCCGCTCGCCCGCCCAGGCCGCCCTCGAACGCCTCGCGAGCGACCGCCACCAGGTCGGGGTGGGCGACCCAGGTGCCGTCGAAGCCCTGCCCCGCTTCGCGTTGCTTGTCCTCACGGACCTTCTGGAGCGCCACACGGTTGACCTGCTCATCGCGGCGGCTCGGGATGAAGGCAGCCATCCCGCCGATGGCCTGCGCACCGCGCCGGCGACAGGTCGCGACCAGACGCTCGGCGTACGCGCGCATGAACGGCACCGCCATGGTGACCTGGGCGCGGTCGGGGAGCGTGAAGGCCGGATCAGACCGGAACTTCTTGATGATGCTGAAGATGTAGTCCCAGCGCCCCGCGTTGAGACCGCCGCTGTGGTCGCGGAGCTCGTAGAGGATCTCCTCCATCTCGAAGGCGGCGAGAATGGTCTCGATGAGGACCGTGGCGCGGATCGTTCCCTGCGGGACCCCGAGCGCATCCTGCGCCGCGACGAAGACCTCGTTCCACAGCCGTGCTTCGAGGTGGCTCTCCATCTTGGGCAGGTAGAGGAACGGACCCAGACCGCGCCCCGCCAGCTCTCGGCCGTTGTGGAAGAAGAACAGCCCGAAGTCGAAGAGGCTCGCCGAGATCGGAGCACCATCGACGCGGACATGTCGCTCGACGAGGTGCCACCCGCGCGGCCGCACCAGGAGCGTGGCCGTCTTCGCCGCCAGGCGGTAGGCACGACCGTCGGGACTCCTGAACTCGATCGTGCCGCGAATTGCGTCGATCAGATTCGCCTGTCCCCGCACGACGTTGCTCCAGGTCGGCGACAGCGAGTCCTCGAAGTCCGCCATGAAGCACGATGCGCCGGAGTTGAGCGCATTGATCATCATCTTGCGCTCGACCGGACCAGTGATCTCGACGTGACGCTCGCGGAGCGCCGCCGGGACCGGCGCAACCCGCCAGTCGCCGCTGCGGACCGCGGCCGTCTCCGTCAGCAGCCGGGGACGGGCGCCCGCGTCGAGGGCGGCCTGTCGCTCCCCCCGCGCTCGCAGCAGCCGCTCGCGGACGGGATTGAAGCGGCGGTGGAGCTGGGCGACGAACGCGAGCGCACCCGGCACGAGGACCTCCCGCGCCTCCGGGAGCGTCTCACCCAGCACCTCCACACCCGCTATCTGGTCGGCCAATGGCGTCACAGCCTGCACTCCGGTCGGTGTCGATTGCGCGCCGCAGCGTCCTTCGCCGCCGGCGGCTCGGAGCCACCGGTACGGGCGCGCTGGAAGGATCGCCCACGCGCGTCGACGTCGACAAGTGGGGGCAAGATCCAGGCGCGCCCGGCGGCGGCCGGACACCGACACGGGCCACAGGCGCGACTTGGGGCCAGCGGACGACATCTCCGACTGGCCCCAGGAGCGTCAGGAGCGACCCGCCGTCAGCGCGGGTCGTCGCCGTCGTGGTCCCCGTCCGGAACCGGTGCCGTGATGCCGGTGAAGTCGCCCACGATCTTGGCGTCGTAGGGGGCGTTGAGCCCCGGCCTGGTGTCGTCGGTGCCGAAACCCGGCACGTCGAGCGTTCCGAACTGTCCGACGATCCGCCCGGCATGGTTCACGAAGATGACACGATCGTTGAACTGGTCGCTGATGAGCGTCAGGCCGTTGGCCAGGCGGAGCGCCCGTGTGGGGAGCGGATTGGCGTTGGACCCGGTCTGCGTGTTGGTCGCATAGGACCAGACAATGTGGTCGTGGGAGTCGAGCTCGACCACACGGTTGTTGTTCGAGTCGGTGATCAGCGTGTGCCCGTTCGGCAGCCGACTGGCGAACGCCACACCGCTCAGCGTACCCCCTCCGGTGAACGTCGCGACAATGGTGTGGTGGCGGGTGACCTCGATCGCTCGGTTGTTGTTCTCATCGGCGATGAGAATGTGCCCGTTCTCGAGCAGCTCGGCGCTATTGGGGTTGTTCAACTGGCCAGCGCCGATACCGGCCACCCCGGTCTGGCCGTACTGCCAGACGATGTGATGATGGCGATTTACCTCGATGATGCGCTGGTTGCCCTGGTCCGTGATGAGGACGTGGCCATTGGGGAGAAAGGTCGCCTGGACCGGGCTGCTGAGCTGATTGGGTCCCGCGCCCGTCACGCCGAATGTCCCATACTGCCACACGATGTGGCCGCTGCGGTTGACCAGCAGCACGCGGTTGTCCGCGCACCCCTGGGGGCAGAGCAGCTCCGTGCCTGGCGGCGCTCCCGTCCCTGCCATGAGCACCAGGTCACCGACGGGTTGGGCGTCGTTGACACCGATGATCGAGGCGGCCGTGACATCCCTCGGCCCATTGCCGAAGTGCCACCGGATCTCGCCGGTCTCATCGACCTCGATCACCCGGTTGTTGAACTGGTCGGCGATCATCATCACGTGGTGCCGGCCGAAGAGCGTCGCGCTTCGCGAGTCGACCCGATCCGTCGCCGTGGCCGAGCTCGCGGCGTCGCTCGGCGGGCTGGTGGGCGAGCGGTCGGGTCCTGCGCACGCGACCGCGAGCGCGGCCGCGACCACTGTCGCGGCGATCGCGGCGAGGGAGTGCGCGCGTGGCATGGCTGCGTCCTCCTGGAGATGAGAGAGACGAGCGAAGCTCGCGACGACCGCGCGGGGCGACAACACCTCCGGGGCGAGTGGCAGGGCGCGCACGGCGAACGTCGCGGCGGTGGGGGCAACGGAGCAGCCCTGGTCGGCTGCGGCGACCTGACATAGCATCAGGCACCCCATGCTGACGCTGCGCTTCAAGAAAGTGCCCGACGCTCACGCGTCGCTGACTGTCGTGCGCACCGATGGCTCGTCGGACTGCGCGTCGATCGGGCCGGCGGAGGGCTTCGGCCCGGTGCACGACCTGGCGCACGCCGTGGTGGAGAGCCAGCTGAACCTGTCGGGAGGCTTCCTCGGCTTACTCGCGCAGGGTGCCGCGTTTGCCGAGTTCGACCGCGGCGCGCTGGCGCGCATCGGGGTGGACGCGGTCCGGGCCGAGGCGATCGCGGGGCTGCTGTCGCTCGAGGCGATGACCGGTCACCGGCTCACGCTGACGGACTTCAACGACACCGTGGCGACCAAGTGCGGCGAGATGCGTCCGGGTTACCGGCCGATGGACCTGACCCCCACGGTGCTTCACGCCATGCGCGCCGAGCTGGCCTCACTCCGTCGGCGTTGGCTCGCGCTCGAGCCGGGGGAGAGCCTCGAGCTTCAGCTCGAGCTCCTCGCCCCCGGGCGCCGGTCGCAGGCGTCTGACCGGTCGACTGTGACGTGAATCACACGCGTGCCGGGGATCCGCGTCCGATCGGGTGGCGTCCGTAACCTTCGGGGTGGTGTCATCGTCTTTGACAGTGTAGCGCGATGGCCATCGCAGCCCGTTGAAATGACCGCCTGCGGGAGCGGACCAATGAGTGCTCGTGCGGCCGTGATCGTCCCAGCTTTGCCCCGCCCGTGGCTCCCGCCGACGCTGACCGAGCACGGTCCGCTGACAGCGATGGTGCGCGTGTCCAACGGGGCGGTCCCCATGGTCGCCGCTCTGCTCCAGATCGGCGTCAGTTGCCAAATCAACCCGCAGGCGTGCGGCTGACGGCCGCGGAGTGACCGCTGTCGGAAGGGGATAGCTGGGGGGTCGCTGGGGGGTCGCTTGGGAGTGCGCCCACTCGCTCGATGAGTGGGCGTTCGTCATCAGGGGTCGCGACCGCGGCGGGGGCCGGGTCTAGGGCGTGCTATCCCAGTGCGCGCCGGCGACATCGATGGCCCGGTCCAGGCCCTTGATGGTGCTGCGCCCTCGGATCTGATGGAAAATGGCGTCGGTGAGATCCGTGAGCGCGAGGTCGGCGCCGCTCAGGTTGGCGCCAGTGAAGTTCGCCCTCACGAGTCGGGCCTTGCGGAGGTTCGCGCTGGTGAGATCCGCGCCCGAGAGATCCGCATTCGTGAAGTCGGTGCGCATGACGCCCATGGGTTGGTTTCGAGGGTCGGCGCCGACGTCGGCGTGCACCAGTGTCGCCCGGACGAAGATGGCGCCGTCCGCGGCGGCGATGAGGCGCACCCCGGTGAGGTCCGCGTCGGTAAAGTTTGCCCCCGGCATGATGACCGCGTAGAGACTGGCGTCCCGGAGGATCGAGTGGCTGAAGTCGGCCGCTCGCATCGCGGAGACGTCGAGCACCGCACCGGTGAGGTCCGCCTCGCGAGCGGTCGCGTGATCGAGGTCGACCGAGAACATCCGCGCGTGGACGAGCCGAGCGCGGTCGAGATGCGCGCCGGACAACTTGGCTCGGCTGAGATCCACGCCCGACAGATCGAGACCGGAGAGGTCCTGCCCGGCGAAGTCAGCCGGTTGCGCCTCCGATGCTGCCGATAGTCTCGCGAGCACGTCGGCCCGACTCAGTCGCGGACCGCCGGCCTGGGGCGTCCCGCCCGCCGGCTGTTGTGCACCCGTGGGGCCGGTCGACAGGGCGAGGGCGACGGCGAACCCGATGAAGCGCGCGCGTAGGGTCGGCTGGCATGTCACGGGGGCCTCCCGGTGAGCGGACGTGGGAAAGCTTATCGGGGCGGTGCCGCCTGCGCGATGCGGCGGGCGACACGTCCGGGTGGCGCGCTCGGACGATGGGCCTAGGCGATCAACCCCTGCCGGCGGGCGTGGATGAAGTCGGTGTATGCCGGCTCGTGCCCACTCGCCCGGAGCGCCATGGCGATCTGCCCGCGGTGGTACGCCGAGTGGGTGATGACGTGAAAGAGGATGTCTCCCACCGAGCTGCTGAACGACTCGCCGCGGCTGTTCACGTAGGGGACCGCCTCCGTGTTCTCCGCCGCGCCTCGGCGGGCGACGTATTCGCGCCACTGCGGCCCGAGCTCCGACACCTCCGCACCGCACTGGGCGATCGTGAGCGCCGGCCAGACGGCGAGGCGCGGCGCCGAGCGATGGAGGCGCGTCCACCAGAGCCACTCCGCGCCGATGATGTGCGCCATCACCGCGAGCGCGCGTGACGGCGGATTGACGGCGGCATCGAGCGAGCGCACCGCCTCGCGATTCGCCCAGGCGTCATAGTCGAACAGCTGCACGAAGTCCATGGCAGGAGCGCCTCCAGTGGAAGGGGCAGGGGCGCGTGCGTCCGGGACAGGCGGCCGGATCGGGCCACTTGTCTCTTGCGCGATCGCGGGTCGGTGTCCTATGGTGAACACACGGCGGGCATGCGGCGAAATATCCCATGTGCGCGCCGGTCAAGCGCTCGTCGGCCGCTCCCGATCTTCCGGGGGGCCACGACAACGGCAAAGCCGGCGAAAGCCGGCGACGCAAAGCTCTGGAGGCTACCGCGATCGGCCCCGCCGACCGCCACGCCAGTCCGGCCGCCGAACGGACCAACCCACGGAGAACTGGCCATGCGGCCCGCGGATCACCACACCGACGGCAAGCCGGGCGTCCCCGGCCCCAGCGGTCCCAGCGGCCCCAGCGGCCCCACGTCTGGGCCCGAAGCGGACGCGCCGAATGTGCCGCCCGCGGCTGCGGAAGCGCTCCTGTCCGCGTTGCGAGCGGCCGTGGCGACCGGCGCGATCGATGCTGAGCCGCTGCGTTCAGCGGTTCGCGCCTTCACCGACACGCTCCGCGCCATAGGCGAGCCACCGGAGCGAGCCCTGATCGCGGTGAAGCACCTCGTCACGGACGCGACGCACCGGCGCCGCGACATCGACCCGGCCGTCTCGACCGCGCTCCTGCGGTGCGTCGTTCAGTGGGCGGTTCAGGCTTATTACCGTGCGGACTGAGCCGGCGCCGGGCGCGCTCGCGGCGCCTCGGCTACAGGGGCTGCCACGCACCGCGGAGAGCGCCACACGCGCGCCGCGGCTGTCGGGCGAACGTTGCACGCTGTGCCAGCGCTCTCCTCAGACCGGATGCATCTGCGGCGCACGCGATGCGGCAGCGCGCTGCAAGGACGAGTCCGGCAGCCGCCGTCGGGATCACGAACTTGTGACTGGTGGCGCGACTGTTCGTTCGGTACTTTGCCGAGGCGGTGAGCAACCGTTGTCACCGCCACAGACGGAACGGCTCATGGGAGGTGCCATGCACGATCGTACCCACGAGGCACGCCGTCCGCGTGCGCCCAATGGGGCGCCCATGCTGCGCGTAGAGGGATGCGTGTCCGGGGGCGGGGAACGAAGTTCCAGTGTTGTCTTTCACCTGCCGCTGCCACCGCTTGGCGGCGCCAGCATGCGGGCCGTCCATGCGTTGGAGCGGCGCGCCAAGAAGGCGTACTTCGCGGTGCTGGACGCCATGCGCACGGGCGTCGTGGACGCGAGCCGCTGCGCACAGCTGCGGCGTCTCGCCGGCGAAGTGCGCGCGCGGCGGAGTGCCGGCGTGGTGGCCGACACGCTCGACCAACTGGTCGCGGTCATGGGCGGGATCGCCGCCGCCGGGGTGGCGGGCACCCCGCAGTTCCCGGAGCTGTCCGAGCCGCTCGCCGCGCTCGTCATCGGCGTGACCTCGGCGTCTGCACAGGCTCTGGTCCCCGTCTCGAGTGAGGCCCTGGGCGAGCTACTCCGGTGGCCGCTCGAGTGGTTGCGCACTCGGGGCCTCATCGCCGCCAGCGATGTCGAGGTGCACGTCGCCGAGGGTTAGGCGGGTTTCGCTGGCACGCCTTCGACCAGTCGTTTCACCGTCCGGCCGCGGCGGCTCCGCTGCCAGTTGTCGAGTGCATCGCCGTGCGGGTCGCCGACCCACGGTGGCAGCGTCATCAGTAGCTGCGACGCCAATCCGTTGACGAACGGCTCGTAGGTTTTCCGGAACTCGTCCAGCGTCTGCTCGGCGGTCGCGTCATCGCTGAATGGCAGTCCGGCTTGCTCCAGCAATTGCCGCATGGTCGCGAACGTGGCGGCGCCCAGCCGGTCGGAGTGGGGCGGCCGTGGCGCCGCGACGAAGACGCGACTCAGCTCGACGACGGCCAGCCGGGCCGCGGCAAAGGTCATCCGCGCCTGGAACGTCCGGACACCAGGGAATCCCACCATCACGAGCGCGCAGGTGTCCATGACGGCGGTGAGGGCCGCCAGCCACGACTGGTTGTCGTGTTGTGAGCGATAGTAGCCGAGCATCGGGTACGAGAGGTGACTCTCGACGAGCTCAGCCGCCCAGCGCTCCCAGCTGGCGAGCAACTCGTCCAGCCGATCGAGACTCTCACCCTCCGCGTGGCGGACGAGGAGCGCCGTCGCGCTGGGGGGTGACCCCGCCCGCTCGTCGAGGAGAATGACGGGGCCCTCGCGTCGAGAGAAGAGCTGGTAGAGCACCGGGAGGTAGCCGATGACGACAGCGATGAATCCCAGGCCGGTGCCGGCCTCCATCACCGCCAGGACGCGACCCGCTGTCGTTCGCGGGACCATGTCGCCGTAGGCCAGCGTGAAAAACGTGGCGCCGCTCACGTAGAGCGCGGTCGGGAAGGCGAGCGGTGCGGGCCCGCCCAGGGCGAGGGCCCACGTCAGGATCCCGAAGCCGAGGATCAGCCCGCAGGCCCAGATGACCAACAGGGCGACAAGGGAGAGAGGCCCATAGAAGCTCACGAAGGCGTCGCGCCGATGCCCTGGCGGGATCCGGAGGGCGACCGCCGTCCACCCCCGCCAGGTCCAGGTGAAGAAAGCACGAACGAGGCGCAGCCGACGCCGGATTCGCCGCGGCAGCAACATGACCTCGAACGCGTCCTGAAGGACGGCACCGAGGATTGCGAGAGCGACAACGATTGCGGCGGCGGTGATCATCGTCGGGCCGGAGCGGGTGCGGGCACCGCGGCTCGCCCGATATCAGGCATCAAAGCCCGATACCGAGCCCGTCGTTACCGCCGTTGCCGCCCTCGCCATGGTGGCCATGGTGGCCGCCGTGCCTGCCGTGCCCGCCGTGCCCGCCGCCGTCGCCGCTTCCGCTCCCTCCTCCGGAGTCGCCCCCACCGCCCCCGCCCCCACCACCCCCACCACCCCCGCCACCCCCGCCGCCGTCCCCACCAGATGTGACCGTGACCTTGGCGGATGCCAGGAGGCCGTCGATCGCGGCGACGACCGTGGTGACACCCGGAGTCACGCCGGTGACATTTCCGGCGCTGTCGATCCGCGCGATGCCCTGGTCGCTACTCCCCCACGTGATCCCAAGCCCAGGGACCACCTGTCCTCGAGAGTCGTAGGCGGCTGCCTGGAGCTGGGCATGTGAGCCCGCCGCGACCGTCACGGTCGAGGGCACGAGGACGACTGACTGGACGTCCACGGACTGCACCGTGATGGCCGATGTGCCGGTGACGCCGGCGAGACTCGCGGCGATACGGACCCGGCCGGGGGTGCTCGCGCGGACGAGCCCCACGGAGGACACGACGGCGATCGTGGGATCCTCCGACGACCAGTAGACGGTCCGTCCGGTCACTGGTCGCCCGTCGGTTCCGACCACTGTCGCCTGCAAGACAAGCTGACCGCCGCTCGGGACCGTGGCGGACGAGGGTGATACATCGATGCGCGAGACGGCGCTGACGTCGGTCGCGCTCGAACATCCGGTCAGGAGCACCCCCAGCGCTGAGGCGCGCCACACACGTCTGTCGACAACCGTTTGCCAAGTGATCACTGTTCCGCGCTCTGAGTCGGAGTGCCGTCCAGCCGTGGGTGCAGAACGTGTTCCAGCCACGGGGTTGGCCACGGCTGGGACCGGCCAACTGGCCCCCGCGACCGGTCGGATGAGGTTGGTAGATGCCGGACCGATGGCGGAGCGATGCCCGGGCGATGCCGGGCGGACGCACTGGCGATCGGAGGCGGCCGCTTGGCCCCGCTAGCTTTCGCGCAGGCCGATAGCGAGCTGCCAAGTGGAGGATACGAGCGGATGACGACCCCGAGCGCGACGACCATACCCGACCAGACGACGAAGCACGTCACGGTCCGCTGCCAGTTCTGTGAAACGTGGAATCGGGTGGATGCGGCGCGGGCACAGCACCGCCCCACCTGCGGCAAGTGTCGTCGCCCGCTGCTCCTCGACCGGCCGGTGCCGCTCGGCGAGGAGACCTTCCGCCGGACGGTCGATGCGAGCGAGCTTCCCGTGCTCGTGGACTTCTACGCCGACTGGTGCGCGCCGTGCAAAGTGATGGCGCCGGCGGTCGATGCCGTTGCGGCGGCGTACCAGGGCCGCGCGCTGGTCGGCAAGCTCAATACGGACCACGCCCCTCGGACGGCGAGCGAGTTCCAGATCCGCGGCGTGCCCACGGTGATCGTGTTCGATGGCGGCCGCGAAGTGGCACGGCAGACAGGTGCCGTCCCCCAACGGACGCTCGAGGAGTTGCTCGCACGCGCCCTGCCACGCTGACCTGCGCTCGCCTTCGCGGTCCGCCGCTCCGGCGTTCGGACCCAACGCGGTCCTCCCCTGCCCTCCCTCCCTGATCGCCTCGCGCGACCTCCGGTCTGCGGGCGACCCGTCATCCTACCACTCGAACTGCGACGCGATGAAGAGGCAGATGAGCGCCAGGACGCCCCAGAGCACCGACCTGGCCGCGCCCAGCCGCTTGGAGCCGGCTCCGCTCCCGGTCTCCGTCATCGCGCTGTCATCGTTCAAGGTGCGGCCCCGAAAGATGCCGTCGATCGCGAAGAGGACGAACAGGCAGGCCAGGATCGTGAACATTGGACGCGGCTCAGGGTTGGGACGTCAGGGGCACCAGCGTCGTCTCGTACGCGGCGGGGCACCAGCGTCGTCTCGTACGCGGCGACCCACGGCCTTCAACGCTACGGAGGCCGGCGCGTGGACGCTAGCTGCCCAGCGACACTGTGGACGTTGTGGACATTGCGCGCCGGGCTCGGCTTTGTACACCTTCCTCTATCCTTCTCGGCGGACGAATCTCGGCCAGTGCGCGACCGACACAGTCCTGATGCTTCGCCGGTCCGCGTCGTGACGGCTCTGGACGCCGACATGGGGCGACGACCCAGGTGACCACGACGGCACGCGAGCGGGCGATCGGCGCCGCTCGGCGCCCGTCGGCCTCGGGTGTCCGTCTCGCCCTGTTCACCGACAGCTACTTCCCGCAGATCAACGGGGTCGCGCTCCTCCTCACTCGGTTGGTCGATGCGGTGAGGGCGCGGGGCGGCGCGGTCCGGGTCTTCACGACGACCGATCCAGCCGGCGATGATGCCGATGACATCCGGCGTTGGCCGAGTTTCGCGTTCTGGATGTATCCGGAGCATCGGGTGGCGCTGCCGATGCGGCCCAGTGTGCAGCGCGAACTGCGCGCGTGGCAGCCGACGATCGTGCACGCCGCGAGTCCGTTCGGTATGGGGTTGGCGGGACGGTCGGCAGCGCGCGTGATCGGGGTGCCCTTCGTCACGTCATATCACACCAACTGGAGCGCGTACAGCAGCTTCTATCAGCTGGGCGCGCTCGAGGGTGCCGCGTGGCGCTATCTCCGCTGGTTCCACAACGCCGGCGTGCGCACCTACTGCCCGACCAACGCGGTCGAGCGTGAGCTCACCGCTCGCGGGTTCGAGAACACGGCCATCTGGAGCCGAGGGGTCGACAGCACGATCTTCAGCCCGACGTACCGGCAACCGTCGCTCCGGCAGCGCCTGGGCGTGAGCGATGACACCGTGCTCGCCATCTACGTGGGGCGTCTCGGCCCGGAAAAGCGCCTGGACGTCGCGCTCGCCGCGATGCACCGGGTCGAAGCAGCCGCGCCGGGGCGAGTCCGATTTGCGCTCGCGGGCGACGGTCCGTTTGGCCAGACCGCCCGACGGCTGGCGCCTGCCGGCACGATCTTCATGGGACGGCTGACCGGGACGGCGCTGAGTGAGTTCTACGCCTCGGCCGACCTCTTCGTCTTCCCATCGACGACGGACACCTTCGGCAACGTGCTGCTCGAGGCGATGGCATCAGGACTCCCGGTCATCGGCGCTGATGTCGGGCCCACGCGCGAGCTGGTTGCCGAGCGCACGGGTGTGCTCTTCCCGCCCGGGGACGCATCCGCGCTCGCGGCGCGGATCCTGGAGCTGGTGGCAGCACCCGACCGGCGCGCACAGCTCGCGCGCCGAGCGGTGGCGTTCGCCTGCCGCTGCACGTGGGACCGCGTGTTCGACGACCTCTTCGCGGATTATGCCGAGCTTCTCGCCGATCGGCGGGTCGCCGGCGTCTGATCCGGCGAGCGCCGCTCCGCCGCGACGGCGGCCGCAGCGGTGCGAAGCAGATCCCAGGCTTCCTGGACGTGGCGCCGCTCGGTGCGGATGTTGCCGATCGCGAGCCGCAGCACGTAGCGATTTGCCAGCTTCGTGTGCGATAGGTAGGCTCGCCCCGACGCGTTGACCCGCTCGAGAATCGCCGCATTGCACGCGTCCACCTCGGCCGGTTCGAGGCCCGGAGGCGCATACCGGAAGCACACGAGTGAGAACGGCACCGGCGCGACCCGATGCCACTCCGGTGTCTGATCGATCCACCGCGCCAGCTCACGCGCGAGCTCACAGTGATACCGGATCCGCGCCGCGAGGCCCGTGGCCCCGAACACCCGGATCACCGCCCAGAGCTTGAGGGCACGAAACCGGCGGCCGAGCTGGACACCGTAGTCCATGTAGTTGACCACGTCGTCGGCCGGTGTCGTGGCCAGATAGTCCGGGACGAGTGCGAACGCGCGGCGCAGCGCGTCCGGTCGCCGACAGTAGAACGCCGAGCAATCGATCGGCGTGAAGAGCCACTTATGCGGGTTGACGACGAGCGAGTCCGCCCGGTCGACACCGGCCAGCACTGGCCGCAGCTCCGGGACGACGGCGGCGATCCCGCCGTAGGAGCCATCGACGTGGAGCCACACCTTTTCCCTCTCGCAGATCTCGGCGATCGCCGGGACCGGATCGATGCTCGACGTCCCCGTCGTGCCGACCGTGGCCACGACCGCCGTCGGGAGGAGGCCGCTCGCGCGGTCGCGGGCGATCGCCTCCGCGAGCGCATCCGGGCGGAGGCGCCACGCGTCGTCGACGTCCACATGCACGACGTTGTCGTGGCCGAGCCCCAGGGCGATCGCGGCCTTGTCGACCGAGGAGTGCGCCTGGCCCGATGTGTAGACGCGGAGGGGCGGGATCTCGGGGCGACCGGCGAGACCACGCTGGCGGATGGCGAGCCCCGGGTGCGCTTCCCGCGCGGCGGCGAGGGCGAGCATGGTGGCGATCGACGCCGTGTCGCAGATGATCCCCGACCACGCCGACTGGAGTCCCAGGAGCTGGCGGAGCCAATCGAGCACGAGCTGTTCGAGCTCGGTCGCCGCGGGGCTGGTCCGCCAGAGCATGCCGTTGACGTTGAGTGCGGCCGTCAACAGCTCGGCGAGGATACCGGGCGCCGATCCCGAGATGGCGAAGTAGGCGAAGAAACCGGGATGGTTCCAGTGGGTCACGCCCGGCAGGATCGACCGTTCGAACTCCTGGAGTAGCCCGGCGAACGAGCCCGGGCCATCGGGAGGCGCCGCCGGAAGCGCAGCGCGCACGTCGCCGGGCGCGGCACGAGAGAGGACAGGGTACCGGTCGATCTCGTCGAGATATCGAGCGATCCAATCGATGAGCGCGTGCCCGGCGGCGGCGAACTCACTCGGCGAGAGATCGCCGAGCGCCCGGGCGGGAGCCGGTTCTGCCATGCGGCAAGGTAACCTCCGCGGCGCCGCCCGGAGGATGACGCATCCGGCGACCCCGCGCCTCCGATGACCGGCCGCCGCTGACCCGGGGTTGACGGCCTGCCGGCATCCTGCCGACATGCTCCACGGGTGCGGGTCGACACGATCGGCCGAGCGGTGGTTGGCGCCCGACGTGGTCGCACATCTCGTGCGGCGGGCCCAGGGTGGAACCGGTCCCGAGCTGGACGAGCTACTCGCCGCTCTCCGCCCGACCCTGTACGCCTACTATGCGCGTCGCGTGGACGGCGCGGCCGCCGACGATCTGGCGCAGCGCACGCTTCTCATCGTGGCGCGGGAGTACCGCCGTCTGGACCCCCTGCGGGCGGCGCGTTGGCTGGTCACGATCGCCCGGAATCTGGTGCGCGATGAGTTCCGCCGGAGCGCGCGGGCGGCCGGGCGCTTCGTCCCTGCGGAGCACGCGTCGGCCCTGCCGGTGCTCGGTGACGCGGATCGGCGGGTGGAGTTCGAGGATCTGGCCAGCGCCGTTCTGGGTGCTGCGCGGACGACCTGCTCGGCGCCCCTGCACGCGGTCGTGTGCGGGATCGTCCGAGGCCTGGACGTCGACGAGATCGCCCGGGCGCTCGGGGTCAGCGAACAGGCCGTCCGCGTGCGGCTGACCCGCGCGAGAGCGCAGCTCAGGGAGGCACTGGCCCCCCTTCGCGCGAGCCAAAGCCGGGCGTCCGAGGGTCGCCGGTCCGAGGGGACGGCCGCGAGGCCGGACGGGGTCCGGCCGCCCACAAACAGGTGTACATTCAGGCGGCAGTGACTCCCGCCGAGCCGGTGCGGTCGCCGACTTCGAGCGCTGGACGCTGGCGGCTCCAACTCGGATACTCAGATCGTGATCGGCGCTCCCATCCCTCGCGGTCGTGGACCGCGAGCGTTGCTCGTTGTCCTGTTCTGCTCGACTGGAGCGTGTGGCGGGTCGACCCCGTACGCCGTTCCAGCCCCGCCGCCCGCGCCGCCCCCGGCGGCCTCGACGCCTGCGGGACGAGCCAGTCTCAGCCTCGCCGCCGCCCCTCCGGTGCTCCCCACGTCCGTCCACGTGGCCGACGACACCGTCCATTACCGCGTGACGGGGCGGACCGTTGCCGAGCTCGGGCGGCAGCTCGGCGTCGACCGGGGGAGCACGTCGGACTCCGACTACATCGGTGCCACGGCCGCGCAACTCCGATGGGAGTTCACGCAGCGACGTGCGGGCGACAGCTGCACCATCACCAGCGTGGCGGTCTTCCTCACGGTCCAGACGCGGCTCCCGGCGTGGTCGCGTCCCCCGAAGCCGCCGCCGACCCTGGTGCACCAGTGGGACGACTTCCTGGCAGCGACCGAGCGGCACGAGGAGGGGCACCGCAACATCGCGCTCCATACCGCGGCGGCCATCGCCCGGACCCTCGCCGATGAGCGCGGGCTCCCGTGCGCCGAGCTGGACGAGATGGCCAACGCGAGCGCCAACGCGCAGTGGGAGTTGGGGAACCAGCATCAGCTCGCGTACGACGCCGCGACCCGGCACGGCGTCATGCAGGGATCCCGCTGGCCGCCATTCGTGACGACGCGCTGAGCGCGAGGGATGACGCCGAGGTGCCGGACGCCCTCGCGGTCTGGACGGTCGGGCACTCGACGCTATCGCTGCCCGAGCTCGAGGGCCGGATCGAGCCGCACGGCATCACGGCGATCGCCGACGTGCGCCGTTTTCCCGGGTCGCGGCGGCACCCTCAGTACAACCGTGAGGCGCTCGAAGCCGCGCTGCCGCGGGCCGGCATTCGCTACGAGGGGTTCCCGGATCTGGGCGGTCGGCGGGTCCCGCGGCCCGACTCGACGAACCTTGGATGGCGGCATCCGGCGTTTCGCGGGTATGCCGACTACATGGAGACGCCGGAGTTCCGGCTCGGCATCGCGCGGCTCCTGGCGCTGGCGCGGGAGGAGCGGGTGGCCGTGATGTGCGCGGAGGCGCAATGGGTGCAGTGCCACCGACGTCTCATCGCTGATTTTCTGACCGCCGCCGGTCATCGCGTGCTCCACATCGGCTCACGCCGGAGCGCGATCCTCCATCGGATTGCTCCTCCCGCCGTTCTCAGCGGTGACGCGCTGACGTATCCCGGGGAGCCATCCCTTGGTCTGTAGCGGGAGACCGCGCCGGAAACCGCCGACGCCGCCGCGTCGGGCGGCGCGGGACCTCGAAGCACCGATTATCCTGCGACCACGTGTCCGTTGACCTCGTTGCCCCAGACGCCGCCACGCAGTCGCGGCGGAGCCCAGCATCGCGCCTCGCGCGGGCGATCGTCCGAGGTCGCCCGTGGATCACTGCGGTCTGGGTGGTCGCCGTCGTCGGGCTGGCACCAGTGGCCCGCCACATCGACTCGGCGCTCGACGTCGCCGGGAATCGGACCGGGACGAGCCAGGCGGCCACCGTCGAGCGTCGCATGGCCTCGGACTTCGCCTCGCCCTACGCGCGGTATGCCATCGTCGTCATCACCGGACTGCCGTCGCCCGCGTCGCCTGAAGGACTCGCCGCGTTGCGGGAGGTCCGCTCCGCGGTCGCGGCCGCGCCGGGTGTCGCGCGGACGGTCTCATACCTCACGTCCCATGACACGACGTTCCTGAGCGCGCACGGGACCTTCATGGTCGTCGGCGTGAATCAACCCCACGCCGCGGCCGATGACTGGATCGAGGCGCTCCGTGGAACGACGGCCGCGCTCCAGCAGCGGATGCAGGCGCGGTATCCGGCGGCCCGCTTCGCGTGGACCGGGAACGCGGCCCTCAACTACGACTTCCGAAGCGCCACCGCGACCGATGCGGCGCACGCCGAGCAACGGATCGTCCCGGTCACGCTCGTGTTGCTGCTGATTGTTTTTGGCAGCGCCGTCGCCGCATTCCTCCCCCTCCTGGCGGCAGGCGTCGCGATCGTGATGAGCCTCGGGCTGACCGTGCTGCTCGTGCGGGCGCATTGGCCGCTCAGCATCGTGCTTCGAAATTCCGTGTCCATGCTCGGGTTCGGCGTCGGGATCGACTACGCGCTGCTGGTCGTGAGTCGCTTCCGGGAGGGGCTCGCCGACGGTCTGTCCTCGACCGAGGCTGCCGAGTTTGCCCTCCGCCACGCCGGACACACGGTCATCCTGTCGGCGGCCGCGGTCGTGATCAGCTTTGCGGCCTTGCTGTCCGTGCAGGCGAACGAGCTCCGCTCGATCGCCACCGGAGGCCTGCTCGTCGTCACCACGTCGGCCCTGTTGAGCACGACCCTCCTCCCGGGTCTGCTCGCCTGGCTCGGCCCGCGCGTGGACGCGTTTCGCATCCGGCTGCCCCGCCGGCACCGCCGGAGGCCGCGGAGTGAGCCCGGGCGTGGTGGGTGGCATGGGTGGGGCCGGTGGACGGCGAGGCATCCGTGGGCCGCGCTCGCGGTCGGGGGCGTGCCGCTGCTCGCCCTCGGGCTCCAGGCCCCGCGGTTGAATGCGCATCTGCCGAGCGGCGATTGGCTCCCACGAGACACGCAGTCGGCGGCGGCCTTGCGGACGCTCGAGGCAATGGGGAGGAGCGGACTCGTTCAGTCCCTGCGGGTGCTGCTGGTGCTTCCACCCGGCGCCGGGCCGCTGACGGACGCGGGATGGAATGCGACAATGCGGGCCACCCGAGCGATCGCCGCCGACGCTCGCGTGGCGAGCGTGCGCTCGTTGCCGAGTGTGACACATGCCATCCATCCGAGCGCGACGCTGATCACGCTGCTTCCCCCGGACCTGCTTCGCACATTCGTGAGCCGGGACGACCGGGAGACGGTACTGGAAGTGACGCCCCGTGAAGGCGTCCCGATCAGCGCGATCGTGAGCCTCTCGCGGGAGCTGCGGCTCGCCGACGCCAGCCGGCTGACGGGTGTGGCCGGGGCCAGGATGCTCGTCGGTGGCCTCCCGGCCTTCAACGCCGAGTACCAGGACGAAGTGCGGGCGCGCCTACCCGCGATCGTTGGGCTCGTGGTGCTCGGATCTTTCTTCGCGTTGCTGATCGGCTTCCGCTCGATCCTCGTCCCGATCAAAGCCGTCCTGCTCAATCTGGCGTCCGTGGTCGGCGCGTTCGGGGCGGCGGTGCTCGTCTTTCAGGACGGCTACGGTGCACGGTGGCTGGGTCTGCCCGGACCGATCGACGGCCTCTTCCCGGCCGTGCCGCTGGTCGTCTTCTGTCTCGTGTTCGGGTTCAGCATGGACTACGAGGTGTTCCTCGTCGCCCGGGTGGCGGAGGCGGCGCGGGCCGGCGCGGACCCGGAGCAGGCGGTCGCGGATGGCGTGGCGCGTACGGGTGGAGTGATCACGAGCGCGGCGGGCATCATGGTCGTCGTGTTCGGCGCGTTCGCGATGGGGCAGTTCCTGTTGATCAAGATTCTCGGCTTCACATTGGCGGCGGCGATCCTGATCGACGCCACGGTCGTCCGGATGGCGGTCGGTCCGGCCCTTCTGCGACTGGCGGGGCGGTGGAACTGGTGGCCCGGCGTGCCCGGCAGCGTGCCAGCGAAGCCACGAGTGGCCGACCCGGTACGACTACCGGAGAAACCGCTCCGCGAGCTGAACCAGCCGCTCGTCACCCGCGACCGCCGCGCGCTCACGGATGCGCTCGACGAAGGGTCGTAAGCGCCGCTCGCCCCAGTAGTATCCGGTCGCTGCTTCGGCGCTGCCCGTCTCACCGGCACGGGCGCCCTCGAGCAGCGCCTCGGCCGCGGCGGCATCATACTCCGGGTCATCACGCGCCGGTAGCGCCACGCGCGACCGCGCCCGCTCGCCACCGGCGTCTTCGTTGACGAATGCTCGTGACACCGTGACCTCCGATGCTCACCGGAGCTGCACGGCTCACGCCACGGCCGCGACCGCTCCGCTTTCCGGGGCGCCCTGCTCTTCCCCGAGCACGCCACGGGCGACGTGGGCCAGCGACTGCCCGGAATCGGCCGCTTCGGCCTCCATCAGCCGCATCGCGTCGAGATGCGATAGTCCAGTCCGCTCGAGCAGGCACTCGGCTGCCCGTCGGACAAGCTCATCGTCGCTCGGCTCCGGCACGGACAGCGGCGCCACGGACAGCGGCGGCACGGACGCCTGCGCGGCGGATGGCGGCGCTGCGGCAGCGGCGCCCGGACGCGGGGTGTCCGGCGCTGCCCCGGGTAGCTCCTCCAACGAGACGTCGGCGAGCGGGTCGGCGAGGGCGTCGGCGCTGCTATCGGCGGACGGGCCGACCGGCTGGGCGGCGGACGGTGCCGCACGGGCGCGCGCAATCACCCTGCGCAGCTCGGCGCCAAGGTCATCGGGGGCCGCGTCGACGGGCATCACGGCGACCGCGCCCCAGTTTGGCCGAGCGGAGGGATCGGCGGCGGCGGGATGGCCCGTGAGGACCACGGCGGCGGCGCCGGGATTGGCGCGGATGACCGCGATCGCCGTCGTGAGCCCGCTGCCGTCCTCGAGGACCGGCGCCAGGACGACGACGTCGGGGTGCAGCAGGGCGGCGTAGTCCATGGCGCCCTGGGCGGTCGTGACGCGGCCGAGGACCTCGTGCCCGAGCTGCGTCAACCGCTTCGACAGTTCCGACTTGGCCGTGGCGCGACCCTCGGCGAGCAGGATACGGTAGGGAACGCGCGCGGTGCCATCCGGTGGCGTGTTCCGCGCTGTCTCGCGGGGCCGAGCAGCGGCTGCCGCCCGGGTCAGGTCGGCACGCGGCACTTCAGCTCTCGAGTGTCGTCCGGCCATCTGTCCTTCCTGCGCTCACGGTCGACCGACGGTGTCACGCTTTCGCGCGGGATTGTGCACGGCCGCGCACTCGTGACGGGTGCCAGGAGGATGTTAGGCGGTCACTCTGTCGCAGGCGGTGACCAGAATCACAGGATGACCGCGGGCGCTGTCGTGAAGTGTGACACCAGCGTGGCAGTCTGTGACGGGCCGCCGGTCGCTCACTTCAGCAGGCGCACCAATGCGCGCCGCCCGGCGTTCGAGCTGACTCCGTCGTCGGCGAGATCCTCGGCGACTCGCGCGGCGTCGATGGCGCCGGCGGGCGTGACATCGGATGTCGACCGGTAGGCGTACGCGCGCGTGAAGAGCCGGAGCGCAACGACCGCCACCTTGAGGAGCTGTGCGGCGTGGGCGCCGTCGATCGACTGACCTGTAAAGTCTCGGCCGTGGCGAAACGTGACCGCGCCGCTGTCCCACTCGAAATCGAACGCGCCGATCGCGAGCAGCGTGTTGATGCGGCACACCAGCTCCAGGACCCAGAGGCGTTGATGGGCTGGATAGTTGAGGTCCAGATAGACGTACAGCCGGGCGACCGGGTGTCGCTCGTCGATGAGGACCTGCGTGCGCCATCGGCGCTCGTCGCTCGTGACGGCGTGGAAGCGAAGGTCCTGCCCGTCGCAGCGCGCATCGACCGCGTAGCCATGGTCGGCCAGCATGGCGAGCATGGCGTCGCGCAACCCCCGCCAGGATGCTGGGGTCGCCGCCTCGGGCGCTGACGCTGTCCGCTCGTTCGTCGATCCCGTCGTCATCATCCCCCCCAGCCCCGGAGCCGTCTCTCATTCAGACGTTTGGGCCACCACAAACGCCACGGCCGCTCCCCACAGGATACTACATGCACCACGCGCACGCTCGACGCCCCGGATCGGGGGTCCTCGAGCCGCCCGCCGACATCCGGACCACGAGACAGCCGCACCGTGCGATCACCCGACGAGCAGCCGGCGTGCTGACCAGCGTTCAGGCGGCGTTCAGACGGCGACGCGCCGGTCGAGCGTTAGGCCCGGCCGGCGCGTGCGGGAGGAACGGGCGGCCCTGCGGGTCGGATCACCCCACTACCGATAGAACCCCGCCCCGTACACACCACCCAGGCCGCCCACGGCGCCGGCGATGTAGCCGATCACCACCGCGACGACGATCGCTGCGATGATGCAGACGATGGCGTAGCTCGTGGCACGGTCGGCCGCGACCTTCATGAGAATCGGGAGCCCGACGAAGAACAGGTAGAGCGAGTACAGGGAGCCGATCAGCGCCAGGATCCCGAGCGCCGGGAGGAGCAG
This sequence comes from Gemmatimonadota bacterium, assembly GCA_021324635.1. Lineage (GTDB taxonomy): Bacteria > Gemmatimonadota > Gemmatimonadetes > Gemmatimonadales > Gemmatimonadaceae > Palsa-1248. The sequence continues at coordinate 147,588 of JAJPIS010000107.1, read as the reverse complement.
AAAGACGCCCGCGACCCAGGAGGCCGTGTACGAGTAGGCCGCGACCTTGAAGGCCTGGAGCAGGTTCTTCTGCGCTCCGAAGGATGGGGCCAGTGCGTCGATGATGAGGGCAAGCACGTAAACGCTCACCAGGGCGAGCACGTACGTGGTGATCGCGTAGCGCAGCGCGAGTCCGGGGGTGAATCGGAAGAGCCACACGGCGCCGCAGATGGCCGGAATGGCGGCGAGCGGTAGGACGTACCCGGTGTAAATCGACCCGATCGTCGATGGCTCGGTGTCGATCACGTGCCACTCGGTCCGTGGCTGGAGCAGGATCGCCTTGGCCCGAGTGACGAGACCTCGCTGGAGTGCAACGGGCGGTGGTGCGGACATGACGTCCTCCCTGGGTTCGCCGGCGGCGCACCCGCCGGATCGCGTGCGGGCGGCGCGAATATATGCCGCCAACCGCGTCACGTCACCCACTCATTACCGTCGAGATCGCTTACGCGAGCGAGCGGAGAGGGAAGGAAGGAGCGCCCTACGGACAGTACGGCGCCCCGGGCCATTCGGTCGCCGTCGTCTCGGACGAGCCGACCGCGATATGGCACGAGGTGACGCCGAGTCCGGTGTCGTTGGGCCGAGTCACGGTCGCCGACCATCCCGTCACGCTCGCCGACGTGATCGTGTACGTGTCGTTCGCGCTCGGAGAGTACCGGGCAGAGGGGAGCGCCGAGCTGTATGTGTTGAACTCGACGAAGTACGCCTCCTCGGCCGTCTCGAGGTTGCGGAGGTCCGACTGCATGGTGGCGAGGTAGGCGTGCTCTTTCACGTTCGTGATGTGCACGACCATGAGGGCGGCCAGGATCCCGAGCACCACCATCACGATGAAAAGCTCGATGATGGTGAAACCGGCGCGCACGCCGCGTGCGCCAGGGCGGTTACGCGATGACGGAGGGCTCACGGGTCTCGGACTGTGACCGCCGAGGTGTTCTCGGGGTCACGGCCTGACCGGGTCCGCCGGCCCCTCGCGACCGGGGCGGCGGGCGCCTACCGAGGAGCGGAGCCCAACCCGCGGCGCAGAAAGGCGACGAACACAGCCGGGTCGCGCGTCAGGCCCGGAAGGCTCGCGACCGTGCGGCCGTCGGCATCGACAACGGCGTACAGCGGGAGCGCGACCGTGTTGAACCGTGCCTGCTGAAGCGCCTGCTGGCGATCGTAGATCGCCCCTTCCCCGTCGGTGAACAGCCGCGCCAGCACGTACCGGCCGAGGGCCGCGCGCACGTCCGGGCGTGTGAACATGTTGGCTTCCATCCACCGGCAGTTGGTGCAGGTGTAACCGGTGAAATCGATGAACAGGCGCTTCCCTTGCCGCCTGGCCTGGACGAGGGCGCCGTCGTAGTCGTTGACGCGCCAGGCCAGGGCAGCCGGCGCGGTGACCTCCGACGCCGCCGGCGGCAGGAACGACTCCAGCTCGCCGAGCCCGTGTCCTTGGAGGCCGCTCGTCAGCCACACCGCCGCGGCGAGCGGGCACGCGGCGGCAACGAGTCGACCCGGGAGCCTCCGCACGGTGGGCCCGGCGGTCGCGCGCGGCGCCGGCCGCACCAGGTACACCGCGGCCGCGAGGGCGACCAGGATCCAGGCCACGAGGACGACGGACCGGGTGAAGATGCCCCAGTGCCAGACGAGATCGGCGTTGGCGAGGAACTTCATCGCCGCAGCCACCTCGAGCAGCCCCATGACGACCTTCACGCTCTCGAGCCAGCGTCCGGCCCGTGGCAGGCGCGTGAGCCAGGAGGGGACAGCCGCCAACACGCAGAACGGAAGGGCGAAGATCGTCGAGTACACCAACATCCCGAGGATCGGCATGCGCCAACTGCCCTGGGCGGCGGCGACCAGCACCGTGCCGACGAACGGGGCCGTGCACGTGAAGGACGTCAGCGTGAACGTCAACCCCATCAACGCCGCGGCCGCGACATCGATCGCGCGACCCCGATCCGAGCGGCGGCGCGCGGCGGCATCCGCCCGAACGACCCAGGCGCTCGGCAGAGCGACCTCGTAGAGCCCAAACAGGTTGACGGCGAACGCGATGAAGATCGCCGCGAGCGCGAGATTGACCCACGGGCTGGCGGCGATCTGCATCACGGCCGTCGCGCCGACGAGCCCGGCGAGCGCGAGCCCGACCGCCGTGAACGTCGCGATGATGCCGACACCGAACAGCAGGGCGTGCCGGACCGCCAGCCGCCGGGTCGGCGCGCTGTGCTCGGTGAAATACGCGACGGTGATCGGCACCATCGGGAACACGCAGGGCGTCAGCAGCGACAGCGCGCCGGCCGACGCGGCCAGCCAGGCGAGGCCCGCGGTCACCGCGCGCCCCTCACCGCCCCGACGCAGCCGGACGAAGCCGAGCCGGCGCCGCTCGGACCGCGACGGGGACGGCGATCCGCTCGGTGCGCGGCGGCATACAGAGCGTCGCGTCGCAGGCCTGGAAGCGCGTCTCGACGGCGATCGAGTCGATGCCCGACCGGGCATCGCGGCTCACTCGCACCGGAAGAACGAACTGCACGGTGCCATTGTACATCTCGACCGGGATGCCGAAGTTCGGGTCGAACGACTTGGTGGGGCCGGGTGCCTGAATCGAGTCCGCCAGCTGGAAGGGCTGGTCCGCCGCGAGCCGGATGCGCGTCGGAATGGGCCCGCCCGCGCCCTGGGTGAGCGAGTAGAGGTGCCACCCAGGGTCGACCGTCGCCGTGAGTCGCACGCGGACGACGGCGCCGGGCGCCACAGGACCCGCCGGGCTCGCGGACGCCGCCCACATGACCGGACGGGTCTGCGCCTCCGCGGGGGCGTACCAGGCGACCAGGGGGGCCGCAGCGACGAGCACAGCGAAAACGGGGCGTTTCATGGCGTTCCTGTACACTACCGGCGACGAGAGGTGCCGCCAAGGCTAGCGCGCCGGCGCGCCCACGATGACGCCGCGGCATTCTCCGAGCCCGATCCGTCGGGCGCCCGCACGGGCGCAATAGCCGCGCAGGGTGACCTCGTCGCCGTCGGCGAGAAACGCCCGTTGCTCACCGGTCGGGAGCGTCAGGGGCGATGCGCCGCGCCGGGTGATCTCGAGCAGGCACCCGAGCGAGTCGCTCGTGGGTCCCGACACCGTGCCGGTCGCCACGAGATCCCCGGGTTGCAGGTTGCAGCCGGTGACGGTGTGATGCGCGATGAGTTGCGCCGGGGTCCAGTACAGGTCCCGCGCGCTGCCGGCGCTCAGACGCATCGGCGCTCGGCCCTCGGCCCGCATCCGATCCGAGGAGAGCCAGACCTCGATCGTGAGATCGACCGCGCTCGCGTCGGGACGTGTGCCGGTAAGGTACGGGAGCGGCGCCGGGTCACCGGGCGGTCGCGGGGCCGCCTCGGTGCGAAAGGGCGCGAGGGCTTCGAGCGTCACGACCCACGGCGACACCGACGTGGCGAAGTTCTTCGCCAGAAATGGGCCGAGCGGCTGGTATTCCCAACTCTGGATGTCACGGGCCGACCAGTCATTGACCAGGCAGATGCCGAAGAGTCGGTCCGCCGCGTCGTCGAGCGCCACGGGCTCCCCGAGCGCGTTGCCACGGCCGACGAAGAACCCGAGCTCCGCCTCGTAGTCCAGCGCTCGTGTCGGTCCGACGCTCGGGGCAGCGGCGTCCGCCGGCTTGCACTGGCCCGACGGCCGTCGCACCGGGGTGCCACTGACGACGATCGACGAGGCGCGGCCGTGATAGCCGATCGGCACCCACTTGTAGTTCGGCAGCAGGGGGTTGTCCGGGCGAAAGAGCGATCCGACGTTGGTCGCGTGGTACACCGAGGCATAGAAGTCGGTGTAGTTTCCGATGGCCGCCGGCACGCGCAGGACAGCGGCCGCCGCCCGGATCAGGATGCGATCGGCCAGCCCCGGGATGCGTTCCGTCGGCGATCCGGCGCGCAGAAGACCCGAGAGCTGGGCGCGCAACGCCCTCTGATACCGCAGCTCGAGGCGCATCAGATCGTTGAGGTGCGGGACGCTGCTGCGGCGCGCGGCGATCTCCGCATCGCCGGTGAGCAACCCCTCGGCGTGCACTGCCGACAGGTCGAGGATCCAATCGCCGATCGCCACGCCGACGCGACCCGGGTCGCGCGCGTCGCGGGCAAAAACCCCGAACGGCAGATTCTGGATCGGGAAGTCGGCGTCCAGACGGTTCGCCGACTCGACCCATGACGCGAGCCCCGGGTCGTGAGTCTCGTCGAGCGGGCGCATGCGCTACAGGAGCTGCCGCGCGCGGAGAGTCTCCACCGGCTCGTCGAACGAGCAGGACCCGAACGACCTGATGAACTCCGCCCGAGCGACCCGGAGCTGCGCAGCGGCGATGCGATGCTGGCGCCAGCGGACCTCGGTCGCGTCGAACTCGAACGCGGACGGGTCCATCTCGTCGAGCAGCATGACCGCCTCGCGCTCCTGCCCGCCGCCGTGGACCAGCGCGGCCGCGAGCAGCACATTCACGAAGCCGTGCATGATCGCCTGTGGACTGTCGGTCGCGTACGTCAGCGGATATCGACCCCGGAACGCATGGTGCAACCCGGCGGTCGCCTTGCACGGGACGTGGGCGCATGACGCGGCGACGAGGAACCGGGCCACGCTAGCCGCCGGCGGGATGGCGTCCGGAGTGACCCCGCCGGTTCGGACCTTCGCGCCGAGCCCGTATCGCGCGACTGCCGGGAGGAGTGGATCCAGCTCTCCCGTGGATGGCACCTCGACGAAGACGACCTGCCCGCCGTGGGCCAGTGCCGCCGCCGTGACCACGTCGTCGGTGCGCGCCGCTCGCGTCTCGACGGTGTCGATCAGGGCGTGGCCTCCACGCACCGCTCGCTGTGCGGCGTTGAATGCGGCGATCCGTCGCGAGTCGGCGAGCGGGTCGTCACCGGCGAGGGCGGCCAACCGCCAGGTCCTGGCGCCGATGTCGGTCCGTGGCTCGGTGTGGAGCGCCCGCGTCGCGGCCTCGAGCTCGTGCTCGAACTCCTCGAGTCTCGCGACCGGGACGACGAACCGCCCGAGCAGCGCCCGCTCGTCACTCGCGAGATACGCCGCGTAGCGCCGAACCGCGGTGGCCATGTCGAGTGCGGCCGGCGGGAAGAGCCCCGCATAGTCGACGACCTCCGCGGTCAGCGCGTCCACGACCGGCGAGGCGCCGACCAGCGTCACCGCATGTTCTCCACCATGGCGTCGGCGAACTGACTCGTCCTCACCTCGGTCGCACCGCTCATGAGCCGCGCGAAATCGTACGTGACGCGCTTCTGGGCGATCGTCCGCTCCAGCGCGCGGACGATGAGGTCCGCGGCCTCGTTCCAGCCCAGGTACCGGAACATCATCTCGCCCGAGAGGATCACCGAGCCCGGGTTGACGACATCCTTTCCGGCGTACTTGGGTGCCGTGCCGTGGGTCGCCTCGAACACGGCGTGTCCGGTCAGGTAATTGACGTTCGCACCGGGCGCGATCCCGATACCGCCGACCTGCGCGGCGAGCGCGTCCGATATGTAGTCGCCGTTCAGATTGGGTGTCGCGATGACATCGTACTCCGCTGGGCGGGTCAGGATCTGCTGGAGAAACGCGTCCGCGATCACGTCCTTCACGACGATCCCGCCCGGCAACTGGAGCCAGGGTCCGCCCTGGAACTCGGTGGCCCCGTACTCCTCCCGCGCGACGGCGTATCCCCAGTCTCGAAACGCGCCCTCGGTGTACTTCATGATGTTGCCCTTGTGCACGAGGGTCACGCTCTTGCGGTGGTGCTGGACGGCGTACTCGAGGGCAGCGCGGACGAGGCGCTTCGTTCCCTCCTCGGAGATCGGCTTGATCCCGAGCCCGCTGGTCTCCGGGAACCGGATCGTGGTGGCGCCCAGCTCGTCGTGCAGAAACCGGACGAGCCGCCGGGCATCGTCGGATCGGGCCTTGTACTCGATCCCCGCGTAGATGTCCTCGGTGTTCTCCCGGAAGATGATCATGTCGACGAGCTCGGGCGCCTTGACGGGTGATGGCACACCCGGGAAGTAGCGGACCGGCCGAACGCAGGCGTACAGGTCGAGCTTCTGCCGGAGCGCGACGTTGAGGGACCGGAACCCGCCGCCGACCGGGGTCGTGAGCGGACCCTTGATGGCGATCAGGTAGTGGTCGATGGCAGCGAGCGTGTCGTCGGGGAGCCAACTGTCGAGTTGGTTCTTCGCCTTCTCGCCCGCCAGCACCTCGAACCACTCGACGCGACGTCGATCACGGTACGCCGCCCGCACGGCGGCATCGAACACGAGACGCGAGGCTTTCCAGATGTCGGGCCCCGTGCCGTCCCCCTCGATGAACGGGATCACGGGGACGTCGGGAACCCGGAGCGTGCGGTGCTCGAGGCGGATCGCCGTCCCGGCGGTCGGGGCGGTAAGATTCCTGTATGTGGGGATCGTCTCAGCGGGCATGGCACTCGAGCGGCGACCGGACGGGTCGCGCGGAAGGAAGGAGCGAGATGCGCGCCGTCGGTGCGACGGCGCTCCGGTGACGGCGAGAAGTATGCGGAGCGCCCCAGTGCCCAGCAACCGAGGCACGGATCCCACACCGCAGGACGTGGCTGCGCAGTTGCTGGACGCGTTCGGCGCGTATCACCACACCTTCCGCGCCGTCACGCGGCGGGCGCGCGGGCGCTTCGAGGATGCGGACTGGGCCGGTGTGCAGCGCGACGGCGCCGAGCGGCTGGCGCTGTACAAGCTGGCTGTCGCCACCGCCGTGCAGGACATCAAGGCCCGGCTCGGCGGGACCCGGGCGGCCCCGTTCTGGGCGGAGGCCAAGGCGGCGTACGGCACCGCCGTCTGCGAGCGCGCGGACGCCGAGATCGCGGAGACCTTCTTCAACTCCGTCGTGCGCCGGATCCAGGGCACCATCGGGGGTGACCCCCTCACGACGTTCGTCGAGTCGACCGCTCGGCCGCGCCGCGCCGATCCTGGCGCCCTGTACGAGACCGTCGAATGCGCGGCGTTCGACGCGTCGACGATTGCACGCATCCTCGCCGTGCCGACATGGGACATCGGCTATCTCGATCCCGAGGGCGATGCGGCGCGGGCGGCCGAGATTGTCGCCGCCGACCTGATCGCCCGCTGCGCGGGCGCGCCGATCGACGGCATCGACGTTTTGCGGGCCCCCTTCTATCGGAACAAGGGTGCGTATCTCGTCGCCCGTGTGCGCTCCGGCCGCCGCGCGATCCCGCTGATCATCGCGCTCGCCCGTCGGCCGGAGGGGATCGTGATCGACGCCGTGCTGCCGACGCCCGACGAGGCGAGTATCGTGTTCGGCGTCAGTTGGACCTACTTCTCGGTCGAGACCCAGGACCCCGGTGGGCTGGTCGTGTTCCTGCGGTCGATCATGCCACACAAGCGGATCGACGAGCTGTACACGGCGATCGGCTACAACCGGCACGGGAAGACCGAGCTGTATCGCAGCCTGATGCGGCACCTCGCGGAACATCCGGACGCGCGGTTCGCGCCGGCCGAGGGGGACGAGGGAACGGTCATGAGCGTCTTTGCGCTCCCCTCGTTCAACGTCGTGGTCAAAGTCATCAAGGACCGCTTCGCGCCGCCGAAGACGACCACCAGGCGCGCGGTCATGGACCGGTACCATTTCGTGTTCGTCCGGGACCGGGTGGGGCGGCTCGCCGACGCCCAGGAGTTCGAGTTCCTGGAGTTCCCGGTCACCTGCTTCACGACCCCTCTGCTGGATCATCTGCTCGCGACCTGCGCGGAGACCGTCCACGTCGCGGGTGACCGTGTCGTCGTGCAGCACGCGTACACAGAGCGGAAGGTCACTCCCCTCAACCTGTTCCTCAAGTCGGCGCCGCTCAGCGCGGCTCGCCATGCCGTGCTGGACTACGGTCAGGCGATCAAGGACCTCGCCGGGGCCGACATCTTCACGGGCGACATGCTGCTCAAGAACTTTGGCGTGAGCCGGCACGGCCGCGTGATCTGCTACGACTATGACGAGCTGACCCTGCTCGCGGAGTGTCAGTTCCGCCACTTGCCGCCGCCGGTGCACGAGGAGGATGAATGGGCGGCCGAGCCGGCATTCTACGTCGGCGAGGGCGATGTATTTCCGGAAGAGTTTCGCTCCTTCCTCGTTCCGCCGGGGGCATTACGTGACGCGTTCCTCGACGCGCACAGCGATCTGTTGAGCGTCCGGTACTGGCGCGACATGCAGGCGCGCCTGCGCACGGGAGAGATCCTCGACGTCTTCCCCTATCAGGCCAGCCGCCGGCTCCGGCGCTGGGGTCCCGAGCGCGCCGGGTGACGCGCTATCTTCACCCCAGCAGCCGCTTGGGCTCGGAGCGCACCTCGTCCGGTCGCGGCACCGGCGTCGCATCGGACGGCGGGGTCACCACCCGGCTGTCGCGTGGGCTCACCTCGGCGTGCACGTCGTTCTGGAGGTCGCTGATGCTACGCTTGAACTCGCGGATGCCACGGCCGAGCGATGAGCCGATCTCGGGAATGCGCTTCGCGCCGAACAGCAACAGCACCACGACCAGGATGAGAAGGATCTTCTCGATTCCGATTTCGCCAAACATGCGTCTCCCTCGTGCGGACTCTGACTGTGAATGCTAATACCCGGGGCGGCCGGCCGGGGCCGTGCGCACGCGCATCCGCCTCTCCGGCCGCGGCCCCCCGATGATCCACCCCTGGCACGATCTCCCGGCCGGCAAGGACGCGCCCCACGAGGTCCTGGCCGTGGTCGAGATCCCGAGCCGCAGCCGCAACAAGTACGAGCTGGACAAGGCCAGCGGGCTGTTCCGGCTGGACCGTCTCCTCTACTCCGCGGTGCACTACCCTGGGGACTACGGTTTCATTCCCCAGACCCTGGCCGAGGACGGCGACCCGTGCGACATCCTCGTGCTCACGACCGAGCCGACCTTCACCGGGTGCCTCATCGACGCCCGGCCGATCGGCCTGCTCCGAATGCTCGACCGCGGCGAGCACGATGACAAAGTGCTGGCGGTTCCGGCTGAGGACCCCTTCCAGAACGAGTTCTCCGAGTACACCGACCTGCCGAGTCATACGCTCCGGGAGATCGCGCACTTCTTCGAGATCTACAAGGACCTCGAAGGGAAGCGGGTACAGGTGGTCGGCTGGGAGGGCAGCGCGGCCGCGCGGGAGGAGGTCCAGCGCAGTATCGGGCGGTACGTCGGGCACCCGGAGCTCCAGCCCACCGTGCGGGCAGCGCGGTAGGACGTTTTACTCCCCACCGGGAGCGGTCGTCGGGAGCAGATGGCTCTTTCCCTGCCCCGGCGACTCGCGCTCGGCTACGGCGTCGGGTTGGTGCTGCTCGCCGGAGTGGCGGGCGCCGGGTGGCGGAGCGCCCGGGGCGCCCGCGCGGACGCCGCCTGGGTCATGCACACCTATCAGGTGATCGACACGCTTGACTTCACGCTCAGCCGTCTGCGCGGCGTCGAGCTGGGCACCGGGGCGTACGTCCTCACCGGGGATGCGCGGGCGACGGCGCCGTACCGAACCGCCGACGCCGACCTTCAGCGGGCCACGTCGACCCTCCGCCGACTGACGAGCGACAATCCGAGGCAGCAAGCGCGTCTCGACACGCTGAGCCGACTCGTCCAGCAGGAGCTCGCGATGCTCGCGCGCGAGCGGCTCGCGCGGATGGCGGGCCGGCCGGGTCAGCGCGAGTTCGGGAGCGCGGCCCTGGAGAACGAGCGCATCACGGACGAGATCCGGCGACAGGTCCTCGCAATGCGCCGCGAGGAGCAGGGCCTATTGGCGGATCGCATGGAAGTCGCTGACGCCAGTGCGGCCCGGGCCGACCTGACCATCGGGCTGGGCACAGTCCTGTCGATCCTGTTCGGTGCCGTGAGCGTGGTCAGCATCACGCGCGAGCTCGGTGCCCGGACCCGGGCCGACGCCGCGCTTCGGCTGGCGGAAGCGGAAGCGCGGCAGGTCGCCGAGGAGCTGGCCCAGTCGAATGCCCAGCTCGAGGAGTTCGCGAGCATCGCCTCCCACGATCTCCAGGAGCCGCTCCGGAAGGTCCAGGCATTTGCGGATCGGGCGAGGCGGCTCGCTGGTGAGGAGCTGGCGCCAGAGGCCGCCGACTGCCTGAGTCGCGCCGTGCGCGCCACCGAGCGGATGCAGACACTGATCGACGACCTCCTCGCGTACGCGCGGGTGTCAGCGGCGGCGTGTGCCTTCGGTCCGGTCGATCTGACGCAGGTCGCGCGCGAGGTCATCGCCGACCTCGAGGCCCGGATCGGCATGACGCGTGGTGAGGTGGTGGCCGGGCCGCTGCCCGAAGTCACCGCCGACGCGATGCAGATGCGGCAACTGCTGCAAAACCTGGTCGGGAACGCCCTCAAGTTCCATCGGCCCGGCGTGCCCCCGGTCGTGACCGTGCGCGGGGAGCGCCGGGACGGGCCGAGCGGCGCGATGTGGGCGATCGTCGTCGCGGACAACGGCATCGGCATCGACGCGGAGTCGCTGCATCGCATCTTCGTTCCGTTCCAGCGCCTGCACGGCCGCAGCGAGTACGAAGGGACCGGGATGGGACTCGCGATCTGCCGCAAGATCGCCGCTCGACACGGCGGTACGATCACGGCCACGAGCACCCCCGGTCAGGGCTCCATCTTCACCGCATCCTTCCCCGCCGATGCAGGGCGGCCGGGCGCCCGAGCGGGCCGGGTGCGTCCGTCGATCTCTCCTCCGGGCCGATCGCGCGCCGCATAGCCGATGCGCCGTCGGGCAGGACCTCGTCGCGATCATGGCTGACGCAGCCCTCCGCGTCCTGATCATCGACGATGATCAGGATGACTTCGTGCTGACGCGCGGGCTCCTGGCGGAGATCCCCACGCGCCGCTACTCCGTCGACTGGGCGCGGACATACGACGAGGGCGCGGCAGCCGTGCGCGCGGACACGCACGACGTGTATCTCGTGGACTATCGGCTCGGTGCGCACACGGGCGTCGAGCTCCTCGCCGACGGGCGCCGGTGTCAGGGGCCCGTGATCCTGGTCACCGGCGCCGGCGATCGGAGGGACGACGAGGCGGCGATGCGCGCCGGCGCGGCCGACTACATCGAGAAGTCACGCCTCGACCCGTGGCTCCTCGAGCGGGCGATCCGGTACGCGTTGGAGCGGAAGCGGGCCGAACGGGAGAGCCTGGCGAGTGAGGAGCGACTCCGCAACGTGCTCGACCAGTCGCACGATCTCGTCTTCACGGCGGCCGCGGACGGCACCATCCAGTTCGTGAACAAGACCTGGCGGGAGGCGCTGGACTACGCCCCGGCGGACGTCGCGGGAGTGCGGATCGGTGACGTGGTCGCCGCCGAATTTCGGGACGCCTTCGACCGCGCCGTCGCGGAGGCGCTCGCCGGCAATCACCCGGCCGGTGTCCCCGTCGACGCCGTGTTCGTCGGCCACGACCGGCGGCGACTCGTGCTCACGGGACGCGTCACCTGCCGGACCATGCACGGTGCCGATCGGGAGCTCCAGGGCTGGTTCCGGAATGTCACGGATCAGCGGCGGGCCGAGGACGCGCAGCGGCGCCTCGCCGCTACTCTGGAAGCGACGAGCGACTTCGTCGGCATCAGTGACGCGAACGGCTACTGCGTCTATCTGAATCCCGCGGGCCGGCGCATGGCGGGGATCGATGAGCGCGAGGACATCACGACCCGGCGGGTGGAGTCCGTCTTCCCCGCGCGCGAGCGCGAGCGCCAGCTCACCGAGGTGCTGCCGCACGCGTCCCGCGAGGGCACCTGGCGCGGCGAGAGCGTGCTCGAGGGCGTCGACGGATGCGAGATTCCCGTCTCCCAGGTCGTGATCGCGCATCCCTCTGCTCAGGGCGGGGTCTGGTTCATCTCGACGATCATGCGCGACATCAGCGACTGGAAGCGGCTCGACCGATTGAAGTCGGAGTTCGTCTCGACGGTCTCCCACGAGCTGCGGACGCCGCTCACATCGATCCGCGGGTCACTCGGCCTGCTGGAGGGCGGAGTCGCGGGAGCGCTGTCGACCCAGGCGCAGGGCCTCGTGCGAATCGCGTGTGGCAACACCGATCGATTGATCCGCCTCATCAACGAGATGCTCGACCTCGACAAGATCGAGGCGGGAAAGCTCGAGCTGCGCACCGCTGCCCTGATCCCGGCCGAGCTCGTGCGGACCGCCGTCGACGGCATCCGCGGCCTCGCCGACGAGTACGACGTGCGGATCGAGGAACAGGTCGAGGCCCATCGCACCTTCGAGGGCGACCGGGACCGTGTCCTTCAGGTGTTGACGAACCTCCTGTCCAACGCGGTCAAGTTCTGTCCCGCCCGGTCCGTCGTGCGCGTTCGGGCGATCCCGGTGGAACCGACCAACGGGGCGCTCGCCGAGCGTGTGCGGCTCGGCCGGGCGCCGGTTCGGTTCGTGGTCGAGAACCCGGGGCCCGGAATCGCCCCGCGGGACCTCGACCGGCTGTTCGCGCGGTTCCAGCAGCTCGATGGGTCCGACCGCCGGCAACGGGGCGGGACTGGCCTGGGGCTGGCGATCTCCAAGGCGATCGTGGAACAGCACGGGGGCCGGATCGGCGTCACCTCCGACCCGGGCGTGTTGACCACCTTCTGGTTCGAGCTTCCGGCGGTCGCGGCCAAGCAGGTCAGCACCGAGGGCTGAGGCCCGATCGCGCTCAGTGGCTGGGCGGCGGCAGGGCGACTCGCTTGGTTCGATATGGCGAGTAGTACCGCACCGGCTCGGCGCAGAAGTACCCGCCCGTCTCGGTGCCCGCGACGGGCCGCCACGATCCCGCAAAGCCACCGCCGTCGTGCTTGTGGATGGCGAGGACCACGCCGGGCCCGTCGTCGGGCGCGCGGTCCATGCAGGGGCCGCCGCTGTCGCACCGGCGGCGGTCGTTGGCGCGCGTGGCGATCAACAGTTGCCAATCGAGGCTGCCTCCCGCCGAGTCGAGCCTTCGGGTGACGATCACGCCAGGCCGGCGCGGGTCGAACGAACGCGGGTCGGGGACGACCGCGCCGCCGTACGGCACGGGCGCGCTGACGCCGGCGAGGTCGACCGTCAGAGCGCCGTACAGCGGCACGCGCGCGGTATCGCGGACCGGCCGCCGGACCCCGGCCACGACGAGGCTATCGTGCGCCTCGGTGGTCGATCGGAGCCAGAGATTCCCACGGACGGACGCGCCCTGCGATCGCCCCGTCGTCGCGACCAGGGTCAGGACGTATTGGCCGGTGTCGATGAGCGCGCCCGGGAGCACCGCATCCCGACGGCTAACCGGCTCGCACCGAGTCGGTCGCGGCTGCGCCCGCGCCTCCATCGGCTCGAGGGACACCGCCCACGCGACCACCCACGCGACCACCCACGCGACCGCGCACGCCACCGCGATTGCCTGCGCACGCCCTGCCCCCCGGCCCTCCCCCGCAACTCTCGCCATCGGACCTCATCTCCGGGCCTCAGCGCAGAAACACCGCCAGCACCAGCTCGGCGGTAATGAGCGCGACGATCAGCACCTCGAGTGCCTCGGCTCGCGCCGCCTGCGATTCAGCGTTCAACATCGCGTACGTCTCGCGGATGATCGCCAACTTGCGATCGATCCCCGCCCGCCACTCCCGGCCGCGGAAGATGTCGAGCGCTGCCGTATAGATGCGCGCCAGGTAGACATCATCGGTGACCTTGAACGCACTCTCGACGCGTTCGACCAGCTCCGTCGAATCGGCCACCAGTGCCTGCAAGTCGGCGAGCAAGCGTGCGTAGCGGCGCTGAAGCACGGCGAGCCGACGAGGGCGGCTGGACGCGATCCGATCGTACATCGCCGGCAACTCGGCGTCGAGCAGGGCGTCGTAGACCCGCAGCTCGAGCAACTGCGCGTTCGCGAACTCGAGAATGTACTGCACGTCGGTGTCCGCCGGCGACGGCTCGACGACGAGCGCGTTGTCCCAGGTCAGGATCGTCAGGTCATCGGGGTAGTACGAGAAGCGGTGGGGGAGCAGCTCGCGCCGAGCGGTCGCCGAGAGCGGGCGCTGCTCGTTGAGGAGCAGCGGGACGAACTCCTCGTCCTCCCAGCTCGCCGGAGGGAGCGGTACCGCCCCGTCGGGCCCCGCCTGTCCGACCGGATCCGCCTCTCCGGCCGGCAACGCATGAACGGCGTCGATCCGAAAGACCACATAATCCTCGGTCACCGGCGCGATCGCGGGGCGGATCACAGCCGGTCGGATGCGATCGAGCAGCGCGCGCAGGTGGCGCTCGAAGGCGGGCGTGAGATCGACCCCCACATCGACGGCGTTGCCAAAGGCGGTGTACGCGCTCCACGGGAGGTTGGGCGCAGCGCGGATCCGGATTCGCATCGAGACGACGCCGAAGTCGAAGATACGGGCTGAGACCTCGACCTCACCGGCGGCGTCGGGAATCGCGACCGGCTCCGTCCCGAGGGCGACCGTCACCGGCGGATTGGCGATCTGGATCGCCTGTGCCTCGCCCCGGCTGGGACGCACGCGCTCGGGCGCGCTCGACGCCAGCAGATCGGCGGCCTGGACGAGGTCGATCCCGAAGCCGACGTCGTAGAGGCGGTACACTGTCGCCGCGCCGTCGACGCGAACGTCCCGCAGGACACCCCGACCGGGCGCACCGGAAAGGCGGGAGCCGACGCCCACGGCGCTCACCGGAGCGCTCGCGCCGGAGCCGGGCTAGGGGGCCGCGGCGACCGGGCTGACCCGCTCGAGGAACGCGGCGTAGAGCTGCTGAGCGACCGGCCCGGGTCGTCCGCTCCCGATCGTCCGGCCGTCCACCCGCACGATGGGCATGACATCGTTGAACGTGCTGGTGAAAAACAGCTCCGAGGCCCGCGCCAGGTCGTCCGGCCGGAATGGCTCCTCGCGCACGGACATCCCGGCCTCACCAGCGACCTCGAGCACGACGTCGCGAGTCACTCCCGGAAGGATGTACGGCGATCGAGGGTGTGTGCGGAGCTCGCCGTCGAGCACCGCGAAGACATTGCTCGACGCGCCCTCGGTGATCGTGCCGTCCCGGACAAAGATCGCCTCATCGGCACCGCTCTCCACCGCGCGCTGCTTGGCGAGCGTGTTCGGCAACAGGTTGACCGTCTTGACGTCGCACCGCGCCCAGCGGATGTCGGGGGTGGTGATCGCGACCGCACCGCGGGTCCTCACGGCGTGCGGCAGCGTGACGGGCATGGTGGCGACATAGACCGTGGGCACGGTCCCGACGGGCGGGAACTGGTGCACGCGCGGCGCGGCCCCCCTCGTCACCTGCCAGTATACGAGCGCATCGCCGTCCAGGCGATTGTCGCGGAGGAGCGTGCGCGAGACGTCGACCATGGTTGCCACATCGGATTCGCGCAACGAGATCGCCATCTCCCGCAGGTTGCGCGTCAGTCGGCGGACGTGACGGGTGAGCTCGATGAGATCACCCCCAGCGGATCGGGTCACCTCGTAGACGCCATCGCCGAACATGAAGCCGCGATCCGTCACTGGCACGACTGCCGCGTCCGCGTCCACGAACTTTCCGTTCAGGTAGCTGCGCATGCGGTGTATCGCACTCCTGCCCTGAGGGTGTATCTTCGGAAATTATGGAACGACAGTCCGATGGAACAGGGCGCCCGGGTCTCGGATCGGCTCGGACCGCGACGCCCAAACGGCTGTTCGCGGCCGGCCGGATCGTGCTCGGCGCGGGGCTCGCGGTCGTGGGGTGCACCACACTGTGGCCGGCAACCCGCGTCAGCACACAGGCGTCACCATCGGATGCGTTTGGCTGCCTGGTGACGCAGGCGAAGCAGCTCGGCTTTCGGGTGGCGCCTGACAGCGGCCATCACCAGCTCCAGGCCGAGCAGGCGCTTCCTCAGGCCGCGCACGGGGCGGATCTCACGGAGTACGCCCGGAAGAACGTGCTGGTCGCGAAGGTCGTCAGGACCGGTGGCGGGACCGGAGCGGGCGGCGGGTCGACGATCGACGTGCGCGCGGAGACGATCGCGCAGGAGGAGACGCGGCGCGGGCTGACGGACGAGAGCCTCCCCGCCTCGCCCGAGGTTCGGGCAGCGGCGGACACACTCGTGGCCCGGTGCCGCTCGGCGCCACCGACCACGTCGCTCCCGGGGTAGCCGCCGCGCCGCCGACGGCCCCCCTACGACCGGGGCATGAGCAGGGCTTGCATCTCCAGGGCGTTGGTCGTGCCATAGTTCGCGTAGCAATTGTTGAACACCACGTGGGTGGCGGTGGCTTTCTCGGTGAGCGCACGGATGCGCAGGACCCATTCGGTGAGCTCGTGCTCGTCGTACAGGTACCGGTACCGCTCGGCCGTCGAGACGCCCGGCCGCTCCCAGAGGTCATCCCGCCGGCCGTGCAGGCGGACGACAGCCAGCGAAGGAGATGTCACCGCCGGCAGCGCTGGTACGCTGCTCTCCAGCCCCTGCGGCCCGTCGACGATCACGCACGGCACGTCGTGGTCGCTCAGAAACTGCAACGTCCGCTCGGTGGTGTGGGCCGTGAACCAGCGGCGATTCCGAAACTCGACCGCGCATGGGAACTCGCCAAGGTGCGCGCGCGCCGCCAGGATCGCCTCGCGCGCCGCGCTTCCTGGCACGAACCAGCGGGGGTACTGGAGCAGCACGGCCCCGAGCTTTCGGGCGCGGTGCAGCGGCTCGATCGCGTCGTGGAACGTGGCCCACACGGCGTCGCGCACCTCGTGCGGGAGGTCCTTGGGGTAGACGCGCCCTCTGGCACGAAGGGCCGCCGGGAGCGCATCGCGCAGGTCGGCCGGCAGTCGGCTCGTCTCCACCGGGTGACCGGTCATCATGGCGAACGCCTTGACGTCGAAGATGAAGTCGGGCGGCGTGCGCTCGACCCAGGACTCCGCCATGCGGGGGACGGGTAGCGCGTAGTACGTGGCGTCCACCTCGACCATCGAGAAGCGAGACGCGTAGTAGCGGAGCCGTGTCTCGGGGCTAGTCGCGCTCTCCGGGTAGAACACCCCTCGCGCGGTGAGCGTGCGATCGGTCCAGCCCGCAGTGCCGACCAGCAGGCGGTGGCCGGGCGCCGGAACGGGGCCCGTCCGGGCGGCCGGCCCGCGGGCGGCCGCCTCCCCGCGCACCCGCGCGACGTCGACCCCCGGATCGTGCGTGCGATCGACCGTCGGCGCTGATCCTGCTGACCCCACGGCCCCTCCCGGCCCGCCCGGAGAGGCCGCGGCCAGATGCCGCGGGACCCCGGGTATCTTACCTGTATGATGAAGCCCATCCTCCGGATCCGCCGGATCGAGCTCGCCCCGCGGGCGGAAGGCGACGGGGGGGCGGCCGGGTCCGGGCCGCTCGTGCCGCGACGGATGTCCGCGGTCGACAAGGCGGCGTTCGTGCTGCTGGCGATCGGTATGATCGCGCTGGGCGGGGTGCTGCTCGCGGCCGGTGTCGCGGTGCTGGTCGCGCTCGGCGCTGGTGGCCTCGTCATCGGCACGATCGCGCTGGCCGGTTCGCGTCTTCTCGGTCGACCCGGCGCCCGGTCGCGGCAGGGCGAAGTCCGAGGCTCCGGCGCCGTCCTGCCGCCGCCGCCCGACACGCGACCGAGTGCCGAACTACCCTGGAGAGCCTCGCCGCGGGGTGACTGATGCCGCGGGCCCCGGCGGGCCCCTCGCAGCAACGGCCGGCAGGAGAGGTTTTCGTCGGTAGAGACGCCCCTGCCGAGGCGTTCCGGCAGGACTCTTGTAGTACTCGCCTTCGACGGTCGAAACGTCGAGGACTGCAATGGCAACGACACGAGAACCGCCTGTCGGCCGGCCCAGTCGGCCCGGCCCGGGGCGGTCAGGTGGCGGGGGTGAGAGGCCGACAGGTGTCGAGGGTCGTTCCCCGGCCGGTGGCGATGCGGATGCCGTCATCCAGCGGACGCGACACGCACTGAGCCTCGTCTTCGGCCCGCCGGAGGCGCGGGCCTTCGCGGTGCGTCTCTGGGACGGGACGGTCGAGCGCCCGCCAGACAGTACGCGACCGCAATTCACACTCGTTCTGCACGACGCGGCGTCGCTGCGGCGGATGCTCCTCCCCCCGTCGGAGCTCAGACTCGGCGCGTCCTACGTCGAGGGTGCGTTCGAGGTGGAGGGGGACCTCGAGGTCGCGCAGACCGTCGGACGTCAACTTCGGGACCGGCTGGCCGATCCGTCGACCGCGATGCGTGTGCTCGGCGCCCTCACTCGGCTCCCACGCCGATCCGACGTGCCTCGGTCGCACGCCGCGCGCAGCGGCCGGCGGCTCACGCGATGGCCCAGGCGCCATGCGCCGCGCCGGGACGCGATGGCCATCCGGGCGCACTACGACATCGGCAACGACTTCTACGCCCTCTGGCTCGACCGCCGACTCGTGTATTCGTGCGCGTACTTCGAGACGGGAACGGAGGATCTCGACCGCGCGCAGGAGGCGAAGCTCGAGCACATCTGCCGGAAGCTACGGCTGCACCCGGGGGAGCGGTTACTGGACATCGGATGCGGCTGGGGCGGTCTGGTGATGTACGCCGCGGCGCGATACGGCGTCGAGGCACACGGCATCACCCTCAGCCCCGCCCAGGCGACGCTGGCGCGAGAGCGCATCGCCGCGGCCGGGCTCACGGAGCAGTGTCGAGTCGATGTCTGCGACTACCGCATGGTCGACCAAGAGCGGCCATACGACAAAGTCGTGAGTGTCGGGATGGTCGAGCACGTCGGTCGCGCACAGATCGCGCGCTACGCACAGGCGGCGTTCCGCTTGACGGCGCCGGGCGGGCTGTTCCTCAACCACGGGATCGTCACGGCGCCGGTGTCGACGCGCCTGGGTGATGTGCTCCGGCGCCGCCTCTGGCACGAGGGCGAGTTCATCGATCGGTACATTTTCCCGGACGGCGAGCTGCTCCGGCTCGGCGAGATCGTCGAGGCCGGGGAGGCGGCGGGATTCGAGGTGCGCGATGTCGAATCCCTACGTGAGCACTACGTCCAGACCCTGCGCCATTGGGTGCGCCGGCTCGAGGCCGCGGCGCCACGGGCGAAGCATCTCGTCGGCTCGGAGCGCTACCGCGCCTGGCGGCTCTACATGGCCGCGTCGGCTCAGGCGTTTGCGAGTCGGCGCATCGGGCTGGCGCAGGTGCTGTTCGCGAAAGCGGCGCCGGTCGGCGTCGTCAGGCTCCCGCGGACCCGGGCCGACCTGTACGTGACGCCGGCGGCGCCGCCCCTGCGCACGCCGTCGCGACCGGAGGCTCCGGCCGCTACTGGATCTGAACGATCGTTCCGACCGACGGAACCTGATGGCCGTTGAGGACGAAGAGCAGGTAGTGTCCGGGAGGGGCGAGATTGGCGTTGGCGGGTGCGGTCACGGTCAGCGTCGTCCCCGACTGCGTGGAGGGGAGATGATTCAGCCGCTGGTTCATGTTGATGGCGTGGGTCACCGCACCGAGCCTGATCCACAGGACCTGAGCGGTGCCGGCGGCGACGTTCTGCACCTGGACGGGAAAGGTCGAGCCGTAGCTCACCTGCGACGGAGCGGACGTGATGATCGGTCGTGATGCCGTCGTCGGCGTCCCGTCGGGGTTGAAGAGGTAGGGCGGTGAGTAGATCTCGGCGTTGAAGTTGTCGGTCAGTCCGGTCGCCGCCGGTTGGCCGCCGCCGAGCGAGAGCACCCGGCCGTCGGGGAGCAGTAGCGTCTCCGAGTGGTAGAGGCGCGGGATCTTCATCGGGGCGACGTTCGTCCACGCCTCGGTCACCGGGTCCCAAATCTCGGGCGTGAGCTGAATGGGAGTGATGGGGTTGAAGCCGACCCCCGCGCCTCCCCCTGAGGCCAGGATCTGCCCGTTGGCCATCAGCACGGCGTTCATCTGTCGTCGCGGGAAATGCATCGACGCGATCTGCCGCCAGGAGGGTGACGGCTGATTGAGGTCGATTACCTCGGCGGTGGCCTGGGCCGAGACCTGGCTCATGCTATCCAGATCTCCGCCGCCGATGATGATGATCTTTCCCGCGTCGTACATGACCGCCGACCCGTACTCGCGCGCCTGGGCCGTCGCGGTCGTCAGTCCGCCCGAGGTGTTCCCGGCGCCGCTCGGATCGATGTAGTAGGTGAAGTTGCGATCGCCCGCGTAGAACAGCTTCCCGTTGGGGGCGACGAACGTCCAGGCCCAGTAGGGAACGAGCGACTTGATGTTGGTCAGCTCGCGAATGCTGTTCGTCTGGGGGTTGTAGACCTCGGGAATCGAGTCCCAGGCAGTGTTCGTGTCCTGGCCCGAGATGACGAACACCTCGTTGTCGGCCAGCGTCGTGACCGTCGGGTACCAACGCCCTTTGGCCATGGCGGCATTGGCCGTCCACGTCTTCGACTGCCAGTTGTACGTGTAGTTGTACCGCTGGCCGTGGGCGTCCAGGGTCGCGTTACCCCCCATGACGATCACGTTGCCATTCTCGAGCAGTGCCAGACCGCTACAGAAAAAGTCCCGGCCGGCGTCGACCGGGGTGAACTGCCCGGTGCCGGGGTTCCAGAGGTATGGGATCCCATCATGACGAGGAAACGATGGATCGACTGGGATCGGGTAATTGGGCGGATTTTCTGACGCGAACTCCCGGCCGTAGGTGAGGACCGTACCGTCGGGCAGGAGCGCCGCGTGGATCGGCATGATGGGCCATGAGAGCGTGTCCGACCACTGCCCCTGCGCGGCCGTGGTGGCGCACGCCGCCCCGCCGTTGGGCTTCTCCGCGACGCGCGTGCCGTTGTAGGTCACGAGGACGGGGCCGCGATTGGTCGTCTGCAACCACGTCTCGCTGTACCCTGGGGAGCCGTTGGCGGTCGGCGCGGCGGGAAGCGTGAGGCTGCCCGTCTCGGACGTCCGATACACCGAGTACTGGATCGCGGCGCTGGTGGCGTTCGCATTTCGCACCCGAAACCAGTTGCCGCACCGGTAGGAGAGCTTGATCAGCGCCGTGTTCACCCCCTGCCCCGCCGCCGGGCGCGGCGGGAACGCCGCACCGGCGATCAGCAGCGCGACGGTCACGGCCCGCGCCACGGTGGAGAGCAGGAACACGCCAGGAGGTGTCGGTCGAAGACGTCGATGCGGCATCAGAAAGGGAGGCCCGGAGAGGGGCGAGGTGTCAGGGGTAGGCGGCAGCGTGCTGCGCGTCTCCAGCCGTCGCGATCGGGTGAATGGTCGCGGGGTGTCTCGGGTCGAGCCAGGCCAGAGCCGCGACTCCACGCTGCCAGTGAGTGAATACGATCCGGTCATCGCGAAGCCACACGGGCTGTCCAACGTGCCCCATGGTCGTGAGCCGAGTCACGGCCCCGCTCGCCAGCGTCACGGTATAGAGGTCCGCCGAGCCATCGCGATCCGAGCTGAAGACGATCCGGAGCCCCTCCGGACTCCACGCCGGCTCGAGGCTGGCGCCGGTGCGTGCGGCGGCGACGACGGTGGCGGATCCCGGGGGGCCGTCGATGGCGCCGACGAAGATCTCGGCATTGCCGTTCCGGGTCGAGACGTAGGCAATCCGATCCCCCTGGGGCGACCAGGCCGGATGTGCTTCGACCGCGCCGTCCCACCCTGCTTCAGCGGCAGCGAGCCGTTGCGCGCCACTGCCGTCGGATCGCGAAAACCAGACGCGCGGGAGCGGCCCCGTCGTGGACAGATATGCCAACATCGTCCCGTCGGGTGACAGGGTCGGCGCGTCGCCCGGTTCGATCGTCCAGCCCGCGGCATCGGACTCGGCCAGTCGGACCGCCGCAAGCACCGTCCCGTCGCGGCGAGTGCTGCCGAAGTAGACCGTCCCGCCGCGCGCAACGGGGGTGTGATGATCCACCGAGTCGAACGTCAGCCGGACGAGGCCCGCGCCGTCGAGCTGGGCGAGATAGATGTCACGGGGGCCGCCGGCAGCCGTTGGCATGTCGAAGACGATGCGGCGCGCCGCCCCCCGAGGGGGGAGGACGCCGGGCCGGTCGGGGGTTTCGGCCGGCGACCGCGCCGGGAGGAGGCTCGCGACGGCCTCGCCGCTCCGGCACGCCGCCGCCCCGCAAGCGAGGAGCAGTATCGCCACGCCCGTCCGATGCGTTCGCACGGCGCTACGGGAGCGCCACGGCCGTCGGCGTCAGGCGCTGCGTCAGCGTGCCGTCGCCGAGCTGGCCGCTCGAGTTGTCGCCCCAGCAGTACGTCGAGCCGTTCGAGGTCAGCGCGCACGTATGTGCGAATCCGGCCGCGATCGCGGTGAAGGCAAAGGACGGGATGGCCGTCGGCGACGATTGATCCTGCGTGGAGTTGATGCCGAGCTGCCCGCTCGAGTTGCTCCCCCAGCAGTACGCGCCACCGGCCGCCGTGATGCCGCAGACGTGGTAGCCACCGGCCGCCAGCTTGGTCAGCGCGGGGCTGCCGGTGACGGCAGTCGGAGAGGAGACGGCGCCGCCCACCGCGCCGTTCCCGAGTGCGCCATAGGTATTCGCGCCCCAGCAGTAGGCCTTGCCGTTCACATCGAGGGCGCAGGTGAAGTTGGTGCCGGCGGCGACGCTCGCGAAGATCGTGCTGCTATTCACCTGGGTCGGCGTGGAGTGGGACGTGGTGTTGCCCGTCCCGAGCTCGCCATCGGCATTGGCGCCCCAGCAATAGACGGCGCCCCCTGCGGTGAGCCCACAGGCGTGAAACGCTCCGGCGGTCAGCGTCACGAACGGAATCGATCCGGCGACCGCCGTCGGCGTGGCGTGCGACGTCGTGCCGCCGTTCCCCAGCTGCCCCGTGTAGTTGTCGCCCCAGCAGTACGCCGTCGACGCGGCGAGGCCGCAACTGAACTCGGCGCCGGTCACGATCTGACTGAACGCGCCGACCGGCGGGGTCACCTGCACCGGCTCGCCCCGATCGGTGACCGTCCCGTCGCCCAGCTCACCACTCGCGTTGTCACCCCAGCAGAAGGCGCCCGTCTGAGCGGTCGCGCAACTGAACTCGTTGCCGGCGCTCACGGACTGGACGGCGAGGTTGCCGAGCACGCCGACCGGCGTGGGAGACGGTGGGGTCGCCTGAATGCCGAGCGCGCCGTACGCGTTGAACCCCCAGCAGTACTCGTGATTGCCCGGTCGCACCGCGCAACTGTGCGCAAGCCCGATCGCCAGGCTGTCGAAGGCGTGGGCCGGGATCGCCAGGGCGGCGGCGCTCGTGTCCGGCATCTGCCCCGTGATATAGACAGCGAAATGGAACGCTTGCACCCCCGACGGCACGTTGAACTGCCAGTTGACCGTCGGTGTCGTGGCATTGCTGGGCAGGAGGCCGGGGTACCGATAGAACGGCTGATTGGTCGCCGTGAAGCTGCCCGTATCAGGAGCGTTCGTCGTGATCGTCCCCGTCCCCTGTGTCGCGAGCGGTGTCTGAGCGAAGAACACCTCGATGCTGTCCGGGGCGGGTGCGCGCCCGTCCGCGGTACCGAGAGGCTGGGTCGTGAGGTTCTGCACGGCCGCATCGAAGGTGAACAGGGGTGGACTGACGAACTGGAGATTGGAGATGATGTACCGAACGTTCACACCCTGCTCGCCGAGGAGGACGCTGCGGCTCACCACCGTCCCGCCCCGGTGCCCCGGGGCGCGAGCTCCCGCGGCGGCGAACACCGGCTCAGGCGCGGTCCGCCGAACCGCCGCCAGGGCGCCGGCCAACGTGCGGGACTGAGAGCTCGCGTACTGCGCGCAGGGGATCGTGCTGTCCCCGCGCGTGTAGGTGCACGACACGGCCGACACGAAGTAGGTCGGCGGATGTGGTGTATGGGAGCGGGGAGCCACCGGATTGTCGCCGCATGCCCCGAGCACGACGCTTCCCGCCGCGACAGCCGCAGGCCATGGGCGCACGATCCGATGACGCCACAGCACGACGCGCTGCAATGGCATGAGTTCGACGAGGCGGAGCGCGGACAGGGGAGGCGGCCGGCCCGCCCGCGAGACGGCGCCGGACACCGAAGGGCGGCGGCAGGGCCGGCCTTCGACGTCTGCGCCGTTGCAATTGCAGCGCTATCACGCGGCGCTTGGCGAAAAACGCGACACTCGTGCCCCGGCCGGCGAGGCGCGGTCGGTAACTGTATGTGGCGGTGTAAGAAGGGCCGAGGGTCGATCGCCACCGGCAGTACAGCCGCGGCGGGGTTGCGCCTGGTCGGAATGACCGCATGTCGCGCGTCAGATACGAAGACGCTGGAAATCCGTTGCGCGAGCACCACATCCCAGTCCAGCGATGGGCCCTGGCGGAGGAGTCGCGCGGGGGACCTTCCGGTCAGGGATAGGAGAAGAGGGTGGGCTCGACGGTCCGCTCGCGACTCCGTAGGACGTCGGGTGGCTCGGTCCACCAGACACGGGTCGCGCTCGAGAACGTGACGCGCAACTCCCAGCCGGCGTGGGGCTGAGGCACGAGGGGGGCGGCCAGGTCGAGCCGCCAGAGCTGACGGGATGCCCGCGGGATGCCGACGAGGAGCCCGACGCCGGCGCCGGCCACGATCGGCGACGTGGTGCCGAACGCTGCGTCGCCCGACCACACCCGTCCAGCGTCGAGGAAGCCGGCGAGCCCCCACGACGCAGCCGCGCGCAGGACGGACCACGGCATGCGAACGAGGTGGCGATACTCGAAGCGCCCGACGGCGCGGGACGCTCCCCCGACCTCGGCGCCCGTGTAGCCTCGGACGCCCGCCCGGGCATCGCCGAGCAGGAGCTCGAACGGGACCCGCACTCGCTCGCCGAGCGCGCCGTCGGCGCTCACGATCAGCGTTTGCGAGAGAGTCGGCTTGAGGTACCAGGCCGCCCGGCCGCTGGCGATCAGGCCGTCCCAGTCGCGGGTGCGCTCGTCGCGCCGCGCTTCCGCCTCCGCGCTCGCTCGGAGAATCCATCTGGTCGTCCCGCTCGCCATATCGACGCGGCCGGAGACGAAAACGTCGGGATCCTGGTTCGGACCGAGCCAGGGCAGACTGTGGCCGGCCACGCCGCCGGCCTGGATCCCGAGCGGCACGTCCTGTTCGCCGAGCAGCGCGTCGAACCCGCGCACCGTGAGGTACCGGACGGCCCGCAGCCCGAACAGGGCGTTGATGCGCCGGCTATCGTGCGAGGCGTACCGTCCCGCAAAGGCCGCGGCCGTGGCGGCCGTGGTGTCGACGACCGCACCGGTGCCGGTCAGCCGAACCGGCGCGCGGCCGATCGCATCATCCTCATGCGAGACCGCGGCGCCGATCAGCGCCAGCTCGCTGTATCGGATCGGTCGACCGTCGGGCGTCGCGGGCGCGTCGAACCGGGTCGGGCGGCCGAGGCGGAAGAGCGCTCCTGCGTTGGCATACTGGCGGACCAGGTCGAGCGCCGGGGCGTGTTCACCGGGGTGCCGGAAGACGATGTAGTCGTGATCGCTGCCGCCCGCGACCTGCCATCCCAGGCGCTGGAGGAGCGTGAAGTACGGGTGGGACAGCGATGCATCGACATTTCCGCCAACGTGATCTCGGATCGCGGTGACGGCGCCGACCCATGGGCGACCCAGCACCTGGTAGTCGGCGATCTCGCCGCCCCAGCGATCGGGGTACCCGGTGGCATACGCCCATTCTCCCGAGACGCGCAGGGCGCGGCCCAGGAGATTGCCGTTCCCGAGCCGAAGCATGTCGATGAGGGGCGCCTGTCCCTCGACACCGATACCGATCTCCGCTGCGAGCTCGTCGACGGTGAACACATCGATGCGGACCCCGTCGGGCCCGTCGGCGTACGCCGACAGGCGCGCCGACTGGATGAACGGTTGGGCCCGCAGCAACCGTTCGGACTCGGCGAGGCGAATGTCCTCGCAGACCTCACCGACCCGCACCGCCAGGAATCGCCGGATCACCGCATCGCGTGTGGTCGCGTGCAACTCCGTGAGGCGGCGGAGGAGTCGGGCGAGCCGGGGGTTCCCCGAGGGAGCTGCCACGTAGGGCGGCTGTGGCCGGATGGCGATCTGAGTGATGCGCCGCCCCCGGCAGGCCGCCGCGGATTGCGCAGAGTCTCGTGTGCGGACCGCGCGGGCCGAATCCTGGATCACCAGGCGCCGCAGCGTGTCGAGCGCGAGCGAATCGACATGCGTCGTGTCGATCGTGATGTGAATGTGGGGCGTCGTATCTGGAACGCTGACGCGCGGCGCTGGACGGCCGGGCGGGGGTTTGCGCCTCACGCGGGCGTGGGTCGAGTCCTGCGCGGGCGCGGGCGTCGCAACCACCGCTGTGGCGAGCGACACTACGAGCATCGCGAGCATACCCGCCACGAGCGGCGGCGTACCGGGCGGGCGCCGAGGTCCGCGAGTCATGAGCCTCCGCCTCCCGCCTAGTCAACTGTCGTGCCACCTGCTGGAGCGGCGTGGCGGCCGCGGCGGGGCTACGGGCTGGCGGAGCGGAGATGCCGCCCGGCGCGGTGCTCGCACCAACGCATGACGACAGTTCCCAGGATGT
This sequence comes from Gemmatimonadota bacterium, assembly GCA_021324635.1. Classification (GTDB taxonomy): domain Bacteria; phylum Gemmatimonadota; class Gemmatimonadetes; order Gemmatimonadales; family Gemmatimonadaceae; genus Palsa-1248. The sequence goes on along the minus strand of JAJPIS010000107.1, from coordinate 121,190 downwards.
GGCTCCCGTCGCGCGGAATGACCGCCGGCGAGTAGGCGGGGTTCAGTGACGCGAGTTCGAGCATCGTGTCGGTCTGTCGCCGGAGACGCTTGACCATGTAGCCCCCGCCCGACCCGTCGTCCGCGGCTCCCCGCGCGACGACAATCGCGCCGGGAATCACCGCGCCGTCGAGATCGACGAGCACGATGTCCCCGGAGTGGAGGAGCGGCTCCATGCTCGCCCCGGCGACCCGCAGCGCCACGTAGCGGCGGTCCGGGAGCGGGTCGGCGGCCGAGAGCGAGACCCACTGCTCACACGGCTCATCCCAGAGGGCACGACCGGCACCGGCGGCCACAGCCAGCTCGACGAGTGGCGCCGCCCGGGCCCGCCGCGCGGCCTCGACGACCCGCGACACGGTCCCGCGCACGAGGGGGCGCACGACGCGGGGCCGCCCCTCGATCCGACGCACGCCGTGGGTCTCGACATCCGGCCCGACCAGTCGCGCGGCAATCCAGTCGGCCGCCCGTTCCGTTACCCGCCAATCCGATGCTGCCTCGTGCCGGGCGGTCTCGTGGCCGAGCCACGCCCAGAAACACTCCTGCGCGCGTGCCGCGACAGGATCGGCGATCTCGGACGGCAGGGCCGGCGGCTGGGCGTGTGCGACGAGCCACACCAGCGCGTCCTGGGCCCACTCCGTCTCCCGCGGCGCTCCCCCGCCCTTCCGCGCACCCAGTCCGCCGCGCGGCCCCTTCGGTGGTGTCATGATCGGGACCCTCCCGCGCCGCGGACCAGTGCGTCCGCCGCGCGTCGCAAGAACGTCAGGACCTGCTCGCGCTCCGTCGGGTCGAGATCGGCCGCGTATCGGAGCGCCGCTGCGTGCAGGCGTGCCCGCAGGCGCCGAATCCGCTTCGAGGTCGCGTCGTAGCCGAGGCCGAGCCACGCGGCGATCTCCTGATGCGGGACGTGGTGGCCGAGCCAGGTCACGAGCAGGCGCTCGTCGACGCTCAGCTCCGCGGCGAGCGTGCCGGCGAGGCGAGCCAGCGCCGGGGTGAGCGGCGATGGCCCGTCCCAATCCGGGCCGCGGCTCGACCGAAGTGAGTGTTCGGACGCGCATCCCGGCACCGCACGCTCGAACTGTGACTCGGGGTCGCCGGCAGCATCGGTCGCGGCCGCCGTCGCTCGCTCGCGGCGCTGACGGCCCCGGGCAGCGTTGAGCACGCGGTTGCGCAGGCCGCGCAGCAGGTACCCGCGGACCGACAGTGGAACGGGAGCAGACGAATCCATGAAGTGCGCAGCGGCTTCCGCGAGCAACTCGTCCGCCAGGTCGCCTCGCTCCGCTTCGTCGATGGCGTACCGCCGTGCCGCCATCACCAGCATGGGACGAAAGCGCGAAACGAAGGCGCGCACGGCGGCCGGTGAGCCGCACCGCAGGGCGACGACGAGGGCACGATCTCCCAGCGCGTCGGCATCCGACTCAGGCTGGGCGCCGCGCATCGTACCGCCATGCGGCTCGCCGGTCCGCTCGTGGCATACTCCCTCGCTGTGACTTCGCTCCGCTTCGACGAGAGGGCCGTCCCTCCCGTCAAGACAGAGACACCGGTCCCGGACGCCCACGGAGCGTCGCGGGGAGGCCTATGTTATACCGAAGAAAGACCGAAAGTCAATCACCGCCCGCCGTCTGGCGGGCCTTCGGCTCAGCGGCTGTAGAGGAAGCGACCGAACCAGGTGCGCACGGGGTGCGACCAGACGATCTGGAACCCGTATGTCCGGATCGTGTCGGCCTTCACCCCCTTGGCCGCGAGGCTGATCGCGCCGGACTGGAGCACTGCGTAGTTCCCCGAGAGGGAGTCGGTGAACGCCTGGCGGTAGCCGAGATACGACGTCTCGCCGACGGTGCGGCAGACATACGTGCCGTCGGGCCGGAGCACGAGTACGCCGCTCGTGACCCGCACCTTGTGCTGGGGATCCTCACCCGCCAGTGGTGCGGGCAGCGTGATGCCGTCGACGGACCGGAGCACGTACTCTCCCGGAATGCCGGGCTGTCGCACGCCCGGCGTGGCGCCGACATGTCGATGCGGGACCGGCGCCGCGCGGGCGGCCCGTGCCGACGTCCTGGGGCCGCCGATGACGGCAAGCAGCGCGAGGCTCAGGCCGGGCAGATCGCGACGTCGTGTGCGCATCGTCGCATGATACCACTCACACGACACCGCGTCAGGTCGCCGTGCCAACGGGCTCGCTCGGGCCAACCGTGACCTCCGGCTCACCGGGCTCTCGGCGCCCATTCCGGATCGCGAGTCCCGCATTTCGCAGAATCGCCTCGAGCTCCGGCCGCTCCAGCGTTTCCTTGACGAGCAGCGCCTGCGCGATCTGCTCGAGCGCGGCGCGGCGATCGGTCAGGATCCCCACGGCCCGGTCGTGGGCGCTGTCCATCATCGTGCGCACCTGGACATCGATCGCGCGCGCGGTCTCCTCGCTGAAGTTGCGCTCCTCGCCCAGGTCGAGCGGCCCGCCCAGCCAGCGCCGCCCCGTGGAGCGGCCATAGGTCACCGGTCCGAGCGCCTCGGTCATGCCGAAGCGCGCCACCATCTGGCGGGCGGTCTCCGTGGCGCGCTCGAGATCGTTGCTCGCGCCGGTGGAGACATCGCCGAGGACGATCTCCTCCGCGGCTCGGCCACCGAGCATCACGCAGAGGCGGTCGGTCAACTCGCTGCGCGTGACGAGATAGCGATCCTCGGCCGGGAGCTGAAGTGTCGCCCCGAGGGACCCGATCGACCGCGGGATGATGGTGACCCGGTGGACAGGGTCGGCGTGCTCGACGCTGAGCGCGACCAGGGCGTGCCCGCCCTCGTGATAGGCGACGCGGCGCTTCTCGTCCTCGTTCATCACGCGACCCCGTCGCTTGAGTCCGAGCTGGATCCGGTCGATCGCGTCCTCGAAGTCCTGTTGCGCAACGAGCGGCGCGCTGCGCCGGCCGGCCGCGAGCGCCGCCTCGTTCACGACGTTGGCCAGGTCCGCGCCCACCATGCCAGCCGTGCGCTGCGCGACGACGTCGAGCCGAACGTCGGCGCCGACACGGAGCCGGCGGGCGTGCACGCGCAGGATCGCCAGACGCCCGTCGACGGTCGGCCGGTCGACGACCACTGTCCGGTCGAAGCGGCCCGGCCGCAACAGCGCCTGGTCGAGCACCTCGGGGCGGTTCGTCGCACCGACGATGATGACGCCCCGGCCGGGGTCGAAGCCGTCCATCTCGACGAGCAGTTGGTTGAGTGTCTGCTCGCGCTCATCGTGCGTCGCCAGCGCGGCGACCCCACCGCGGGACTTGCCGATCGCATCGAGCTCGTCGATGAAGATGATGCACGGGGCCCGCTCTTTGGCCTGGTCGAAGAGGTCGCGCACGCGTGCCGCGCCCATGCCGACGAACATCTCGACGAACTCCGACCCGGACATCGAGAAGAACGGCACCCCTGCCTCGCCGGCCACCGCTCGCGCCAGCAGCGTCTTACCGGTCCCTGGCGGCCCGACGAGCAGCACGCCTTTCGGAATGCGTGCGCCGACTGCGCGATAGCGAGCCGGGTCTTTGAGGAAGCTCACCACTTCCTCCAGCTCCGCCTCCGCCTCATCGACTCCGGCCACGTCCTCGAAGGTCACCCGCTGGTCGGCGTTTCGGTCGTAGATCTTCGCGCGACTGCGCCCGAAGCTGAGCGGGCCGCCACGCCGCGCCATCCGCTGCATGCCGAACCAGTACAGTCCGATCAGCAGGATGAACGGCAGCCAGCCGATCAGCGCTTGCGTCCACGCCGAGTCGTGCTCGATGCGCCCCGCGAAGGTGACGCCGCGCTGCTGCATCTCGGTGACGAGCGCCGTGTCGTCGATCCCAGGCAGCCGGTTGGTGACAACGGTCACCGGCCCGCGCGCGGTCGACGCCGCCGTCCGCTTGCCGGTGTCGATGCGCGCCGGCGTGGCCGGGGGAGCGATCGCCGATGCGCCGACGCGCGTCGTGTCGGGCGCGGGGACGCCGGCCTTGAGTCGCGCGATCAGGCGATCCGGATCGACCTCGACCGTCTGGATGTTCCCGGCCCGCAGTTCCGCGAGGAAAATGCTGTACGGGACGACCGCCGGCCCCGCCGGGCGCAGGGCGAAGAGCTGGATGACCCAGACGGCGACGAGCGCCAGCAGGAACGCACCAGACAGGGTGAACTGGTGTCTGCGCGGGCGAGGCGGCATACGCCGCTTCTGGTGCAGATGGCGGGCCGTGGCCCGCACCTCCGCGCGCCCCGCCCCGCGGCGAGGCTGGGCCTAGTCGAGTTGGAACGGGAGCGGGGCAGGCACCGGGACGCCGCGGTGGGGCGTCCCGCGGAACGGCCGCCACCGGCGCGTCGCGTGATCGAGCGCGGCAACGCGGGCCGCTTCCCGGGTCGAGTCCCCCGACATGCTCTCGCAGCGGGCGCGCGCGGCGAGCGCCGAGTCGAAGAACTCGCAGCGCGCGTCGAGTCGGGAGAGACCGTCGGCGCCATCGCTCGCCGTGCGCTCGGAGACGGCGTAGCGGCCGTCGGCGACGAGGATGATGTCAATGCCGACGATGTGGGCCAGTTGGCCAGCCTCACGGCATTCGGCGCGCCCGCGACCCAGCATCCAGCCGAGCACGCGCACGGCGCCCTCCTGTCGGAGCAGCGTCAGGGGCTGTGGGTCCCCGAACTGCTCGGCGGCAAGCGCGACCGCGAGCGCCGCCTCGCTACCCTGCGGGGTCGCCGGGACGTCCGGCTGTTCCTCGTGGGCGCGACGCACATGGCCTGCTGGAGGACGTGAAGCGAACGGTGGAGTCACCACGCGCCCGGTGGGGGTCAAGCCCGATGGGGATGCTGTTGCCGTCCCCAGGGAGGTCTCTCCCTCTCTGACGATCCGGGCGGTAGTCACGGCAGTGCCCGTAGGCGGCGTTCGTCCGCCGGTGAGATCGGTCGCATGGCACTCTGACCGGAGTGCGAGTTTCACACCGCATGAGGGTGGGGTCGATAAGCCATTGATTCGTCGCTACTTGTACAGTGAGTCACGCCTCCCTGAGCGGCGGCCGGGGGTTGCGAATTGCGCACGGTAGCGCGTTTTGCGAGCGACCGTCCCGCGCTCGGCCACGCTGGCCCAAGCCGGTGCGGGTGGTGCAATTTCGTTGGCATGTCCACCGACCCGAGGTAGGGGCGGCATTCATGCCGCCCGCTGGGTCGCATCCCGGGCCCATGTCCGGGGCGGCATTCATGCCGCCCGCTGGGTCGCATCCCGCGCCCATGTCCCCGCCGCGGCCTCGGCGTCCCGCCCATCGTTGCGGTTCCCAGTGGCCGCGCGCCGACCACCCCACGTCCGGTGTGGCCAGAGCTACGACGGCATCACGGCCCCACCCCCGTCGTTGCCGTTCCCGGCACCATCCCAAGAACCCCGTTCCCTCGGTATCCGCGGGACGCTGGCGGCATGAATACCGGGCTCGTGACCCTCAGAGCCGAGCGCGCAACATCAAGTGACATCGGCGGATGTCACGCGTTACTTCACGCATTCGATGAGGAGCAAGGGATTCCGCTCGGCACCGTCGGCTGGTCGCATCCGCGTGTTCGGGCGGCGGTTCAGGCGGACGCCGAGGCGGGGCGGCTGTTCGCGGTCCGGGACGGGGCAGCGCTCGTCGCGACCTTCGCGTTGTGCGACGTCGCCGACCCGTACTTCGTGGCCGGGTCGTGGGCCCAGCCGGACGCGCCGGTGCGCATCCTCCACCGCCTGGCGGTCGCGAAGGATCGTCGGGCCACCGGCGTCGGCGCGTGGTGCCTACGAGTGGCCGAGGCAGCGACCGCGGAGTCCGGCAGCACGTATCTCAGACTGGACGCCCTCGTCGCGCACCCGCGGGTGGTCGCGTGGTACCAGCGGCAAGGATACAGCGCGTGCGGCACCGCGCGGCTGGCGAGTGGTGAGCCGCGGAACCCCATGGTCGAGCTCGTCCTGTTCGAGAAGCGGGTACGGCCGGCCGGGCCTTAACACCCGCTGCGCGTCTGCGTCGAACGAACGGCGGGAATATCAGGACACCGCCGTTCGACTGTCACTTGCAGACGGGCCCCGGACGGGGTCGAGGGTTCCACAGATGCAGCAGCGCTCACTCGCAGGCATATCGCTCGCGCTCACGCTCGGCGGCGCCAGCCTCCTCGCGGCGCAGGCCGCCACACCGGCGGCGGCGCCGCCGGCCACTGCCGCAACTGCGGCGCAGCCGGCTCCGCCGGCCGGGCGCGACATGGCACGCCATCATCGGGGTGCGCGTCGCCTCTTCCACGGCGTGAAGCTGACGCCGGACCAGCACGCGAAGCTCACAGCGATTCGTGAGCAGTATCGCACGCAGGCCAAGCCGCTGATCCAGCAACTGCGCAGCGAGCGCGTGGCCCTTCGGGACGCGCGCACGCGCGCGGACACGGCGGCCGAGTCGGCGGCGCGGAGCAAGATCCAGGACGCACGGAATCAGCTCCGCACGATGCGTGAGCACTGGACCACCGATGCGCGGGCCATTCTGACCCCCGCCCAGCAGGTGCAATTTGACAAGAACCTCGCCGCGATGAAGGCGCGTTGGCAGCGCCATCACGGGCAATCGCAGGCGAGGAGTTGATCGCGACCGGTACCTCAGTCGCGCCAGGCGCGCCAGCGCGGCCGCGGTAGGAGACGGCCAGCACCGTGAGGTGCTGGCCGTCTCTTTGCTCCACGGCGCTCGCGTCAGGCGCGCCTCACCGCCACCTTTCGTCCATGATGACCGCTCAGACGGCTCAGACAACCGCGCCGAGTCGGTGACTGGCGGCGGCCCGGCTGCCCCGTCGACCTCACGTCCGCGACCCCGCGAGCGCGCCCGCTGGGCGGCCCTGGTCGTGATCGGCGGGGGGGCACTGATACTCCTCGGACACGTCGCGGGTGCGCGCATTCCGGCCTTTGCCGCATCGGTCGAGCGCCTTGGCGTCTGGGCCCCGATCGCGTTCGCGGTCGGGTACGTGGTCGCGTGCGTCGTGTTCGTCCCGGGCTCGCTCCTCACCCTCGCCGCCGGCGCCATCTTCGGTCTCGTGCGCGGGACCATCCTCGTGTTCGCGGCCGCCACCGTCGGGGCGTCCATTTCCTTCCTCATCGCGCGCTACCTGGCGCGTGAGCGGATGGTGCGCCGACTCGCCGGCAATGCACAATTCGAGGCGATCGACCGGGCGATCGAAGGCGACGGCTTCCGAGTCGTCTTCCTGCTTCGCCTCTCCCCGCTCGTTCCCTTCTCCCTGCTCAACTACGCCCTTGGACTGACACGAGTACGGTTTCGGGATTTCGTCGTGGCATCGATCGGGATGCTCCCCGGCACGGTGCTCTACGTGTATGTCGGGACCCTCGCCGGCCTGGTGGCCACACTGGCGGGCACCGGCCGCGCGGCCCGTGGGGCACCGTTCTACGCCCTGTGGGCGATCGGTCTGCTGGCGACCGGTGCCGTCACCGTCGTCATCACGCGCCGAGCCCGCGCGGCACTGCGCCAGGCGACGGGCGAGCGGCAGGAAACGCGCGCGTGACGGCCGCGATCGGTCGCTCGCCCCTCGCGGCGGTGCCGTCCGTCGAGCCGCTCGACCAGGCGAACCGCGAGCTCCTGGCGCACGTGCGGCCGCCGGGCTGGGTCAATCCGCCTCCGCGGCCGGTGTATCACCTCGTCGTCGTCGGGGCGGGCACGGCAGGCCTCGTGACCGCGGCGGCTGCCGCCGGGCTGGGGGCGCACGTCGCCCTCGTCGAGCGCGGGTACATGGGGGGCGACTGCCTCAATGTGGGGTGCGTGCCCTCGAAGGCCGTCATCCGGGCGGCCAGAGCCTGGCACGACGCGGCGCAGGCACAGCCCCGGTTCGGCGGGCCGGCCGCCGCCGACGGCGCCGACTTCCCGGCGGTGATGGCGCGCATGCGACGTCTCCGTGCGGGCCTGGCACCGGTGGACGGTGCCCCGCGGTTCGCCGCGCTGGGCGTCGACGTCTTCTTCGGCGACGGTCGATTCGTGGACCGTCAGTCGATTGACGTCGACGGAGCGCGGCTGCCCTTCAGGCGTGCCGTGATCGCGACGGGCGCACGGGCGACCGTCCCGTCGATTCCGGGGCTCGAGGCGGCCGGGTTTCTCACGAACGAGACCGTGTTCAATCTCACCCGCCGCCCCTCGCACCTGATCGTGCTCGGCGGGGGTGCGATCGGATGCGAGCTGGCACAGGCGTTCGCGCGACTGGGCAGCGGTGTGACCGTCGTCGAGCCTGCGAGTCGCATCATGGCGTCGGAGGAACCGGAAGCCGTGGCGATCGTCCAGGCGGCGATGGCTGCCGATGGGGTCCGCGTCCGACTCGACGCGGCGCCGGTCGCGGTCGAGCGCGTGGGAGACCGGCGCGTCCTCTCGATCCGCCAGCGCGATCGGGTCGAGCGGATCGAGGGCGACGCCATTCTCGTCGCCGCTGGCCGTACCCCCAACGTCGAGGCGCTGGGCCTCGACGCCGCGGGCGTCGCCCATGACACGAACGGCGTCCTGGTCGACGACCATCTGCGCACGACCAACCGGCGGATCTTCGCCGCCGGTGACGTGTGCTCTCGGCTCCGCTTCACGCACCTCGCCGACGCGCACGCCCGCATCGTCGTCCGCAACGCGCTCGTCGCCAGCGCGGTGCACATGGGTTATGCGCGGGCGAGCGCGCTCGTGGTCCCTCGCTGTACATACACCAGCCCTGCGCTGGCGCATGTCGGCCTCACGCCCAGCGAGGGCGCTGCCCGGGCCGTGCCGCTCGATACGATCGTCGTGCCATTCCGCGAGGTCGATCGAGCGGTGCTGGACGGCGACGACGACGGCGTGCTGCGCCTGCACCTCCACCGTGGGACCGACCGAATCGCCGGGGCGACACTCGTCGCCGATCACGCCGGGGACCTGCTGGCCGAGATCACGCTCGCGATGACCCGGCGTATCGGGCTGGGTGCGCTCGGGGCGAGCCTCCACGCCTACCCGACCGAGTCGGACGCCGTGCGGAAGGCCGCCGATACCTGGCGGCGCACCAAGCTCACTCCGCGCGCCAAGCGGGTGCTCACCTGGCTCTTTCGGCTCCTCCACTGACGGCGACCCGTGTGCCGCCGGCGCCGGCCCGCCGCGCGGGCGGCGTGCGGAGCGACGCCCCGTCCCGTGCGGTCGCGGCACGTGCGCGCGCGGCGTACGCGCTCGGGTCGCACGCGCTCGGGTTACGCGCGCTCGCGCTGCTTCCGTTCCTCGGCGATCGCCACCGTGCGCGCCGCTTCGTAGTCCATACCCCGGGCCATCAGTCGGCGCTCGATCAGGGCACGCCGGGCCAGGGAGCCGGGCGCGTCACCGGCCGGCTCGGCGTCGAGCCACACCTCCTGCCGAGGGATGGCGGCGACCGAGTAGCGGTGGCCGAACTCGCCGAAATCGGCGTCGATGTGACTCCGCACGTACGAGCCGTCGACGAGCCACACCGAGACGGACCCCAGACGCTCGATGAGGCGGACGTATGGCGGAGGACGCTTCTGGGGCATCGAATGCTCCGGGCGGGCGGCTCTGCACGGCCTCACGCGGCAGGGCGGGGCTGGACTGCCGTACAAGTTATACCGTGACCCGCGCACCGTGGACCCGAGGCGCGATCGCGCCGACGTGGCGGCGGGCCGATCTGCTGCTGCTCGCCATCGTCCTCCTCGCCGCCGTGCTGCGCCTGAGCCGCCTGGGCTCGCAGAGCTTCTGGCTGGACGAGGCGTTCAGCGTCGCGCTCGCGCGCGCGCCCCGGGGGTCGTTCTGGTTCGAGATCCGAACCCGCGAGGCCAACATGGCGCTCTACTACGGGTTGCTCCGGCTCTGGCTGCGCGGCGGGAGCGGAGAGGCCTTCGTTCGCCTGTTGTCGGCGATCGCGGGGATCGCCACGGTACCGGTCGTCTATGCGATCGGCGCACGGCTGTTCGGCCGGCGCACGGGACTCGCAGGAGCGCTGCTGCTCGCCGTCGACCCGATGCACGTCTACGACTCGCAGGACGCGAGGAGCTATGCGCTTGCCGTCCTGCTCGTGAGCCTGTCGACGCTCGCGTTCGTGCGGGCATTGGGCACAGCCGCGGCCACGCCACCGTCACCGGTCTCCGCGGAGCACGCCTCACCGGCGACGCGAGGTCGCGAGCGAACGGCCGGATGGTGGGTCCTCTACGCCGTGACCAGCGCGCTCGCGGTCTACGCCCACTTCTACGCTGGACTGGTGCTGCTGGCGCAATGGGTGTCGCTCCTCGTTCGGCGCGGGCGACTTCCCTGGCGGCGGCTGTCGGCGGCCGGAGCGACCATCGCCGTCCTGCTCGCACCGCTCGCGGGGTTTCTGCTGAGTGGGCCGCACTCGAACATCGATTGGCTGGGGGACGCCGTCCGCACGACGCTGCCGCGGTTGCTTCGGGCAGGGTTTTCGGCACCCGGCTTCGCGATCGGGGCCGGGTACGTGAGTGTGCTCGGCGGACTGGTGGCCACGGGGATCGCCGCCATCCGCTCGGCGCGGCTCCCGGAGGAGCGATGGGCGTTCGCAGTGGTCCTCGCCTGGCTCGTCGTGCCCGCCGGGATCGCCCTGATCGTGTCGGTCACCGACCGGCCCGTTCTCGAGCCACGATACCTGTCGGTCTGCCTGCCGGCGCTGGCGCTGATGGCGGCGGCGGTGATCGCGACGGCACCGGCCGCCTGGGTCCGCGGCCTCGTGCTCGGGGTCATTGTCCTGGCGGCCGGAGGGACCGACTGGGCGCTCCTGACGCGTTACCGGAAGGAGAACTGGCGCGATGCGACACGCCTCATCCTGACGGCATCGCGGCCCGGCGATGTCATCGTGTTCTATGCCCCGTATGTTCGTCGCGCCTTCGACTACTACCGCGACCGCCCGGGTCCGTCCCGGTCCACGCCTCGCGTGCTCTACCCGTCGGATCAGTACTCGGAGTTCCGCTTCGGCGGCACGAGCACGGTGACGCTGGGGCGCGCGCTCGACAGTGCCGCGGCCGCGGACGGGGCGGTGTGGCTGGTCCTGAGCCACACGGCGTCGGATACAGTCTGTCTCCGGGCGATGGACTCCGCCCTGCGCGTGACGCATCCGCTGCTCGAGACGCGCGCCTTTCCGGCGCTCGAGGTGCGACGCTACGAGGTCGGGACACCGGGCGCGGCATCGGTCGGCGCATTCCACGCGACCGCGGCAGGCGACCGCGTTGCCGTCCGGTGCCCGCAGCGCTAGCAGCTCGGGTGGACGAGTGGGACGCGGTGGGACGCGGTGGGACGGTACGGTGCGGGGCGGCCGGCACGACCGCCCCGACGCGAGTCAGTCGAGCCGGACGAGCTGCATGTCGAGATTGATCTTGATCTCGTGTCCGACGAGCCAGCCGCCCTGCTCCAGCGTCTGGTTCCACACGAGCCCGAAGTCCCGACGGTCGATGCTGGTAGTCGCGGAGAATCCGACGCGCTCGCCACCCCACGGGTCTTTCCCCCGCCCTTCTTCGGTCGCATCCAGCACGACGGGGCGCGCGACGCCGTGGATCGTCAGGTCGCCGGTGATCCGGAGGCGCCCCTTGCCCTGCGGATCGACACGCGTCGACCGGAAGGTGATCTCCGGATAGCGCTCCACGTCGAGGAAGTCCGGCGAGCGCAGGTGGGCGTCGCGATCCGCGACCCCGGTGTCGATGGTCGCGGCTTTGATCGACACCTCGACGCTCGATGCCGACGGAGCGGTCTCGTCCAGTCGCACGGTCCCGTCGAGGTCGTGGAACCGACCGCGAACGGTCGTGATCATCATGTGCTTGACCGCAAACTCGACCGTGGAGTGGGCGTGGTCGACCCGCCATTGCGTGACTGTCCCGGGGTGCTGCGTGGTAGCCATGGTGCCGTCCTTGTCAGTGGGAGGTGAGGCCCGAGGCGGCGGAAGAGCCTGCGGCCCGCCGTCGCGAGATGAATCTTGATGTCGTACTATTGGTTCGCATGACAGGTGCCGCCCCGCCCGCTCGGGCTCCCGTCCGGCCACCCCGTCACTCGGCGCCGTCGACGGTGGCGTGCTCGGCGGCGAGCCCCAACCGCTTGAGGAGGGCGATGGCTGCGCGCTTCTCCTCGGCGGTCAGCCCGGCGGCGGCCCGGCGGATGGCTTCGGCGTGCTGCGGGAAGATCCCCGCCATGAGATGCCGGCCTGCGGGGGTGATCGCCACATAGGTCACGCGCTGGTCCTCACCACAGCGCCGCCGCGCCAGCAGGCCGCGTCGCGCGAGCTTGTCCACGACGTACGTCATGCTCCCGCTCGTCAGGAGCACCCGGTGTCCAAGCTGGCCGATCGGCAGGTCACCCTTGTGGAACAGGACCTCGAGGACGGCGAACTCGCTGAGGGTGAGCCCGCGCCGCTCGGCGTCGCGGCGTGCGCGGTCGGCGATCACTCGGTGGGCCCGCGCGAGGACGACCCACAGCTTGAGCGCGAGCTCCCGATCGGTCACCGGCGCCGTCGCAGGCATCTCGATGTCAAGATAACTCGGCGCACGCGGTGGGTGAAAGGTGCCGGTCACGGTCGAATCCATTAGCTTCGCGCCATGGCAGGCGTCGACTCTCCGACCGCGGCGGTGATGGGCTGCCTCGGGCTCCCCGAGCCAGTCCCCGTTCTCGCGGGGCGGCCGTGGGATGCCGTCATCGTCGGAGCGGGTCACAATGGGCTGACCTGTGCCGCGTACCTGGCCCGGGCAGGGCGCCGCGTGCTCGTGCTCGAAGCGCGAGAGCGCGTGGGTGGGGCCTGCACGCTCGAGGAGCCGTGGCCCGGAGTTCGGTTCTCCCCATGCGCATACGTCGCGGGCCTTCTACATCAGCTCGTGATCGATGAGTTGGAGCTGCCGCGGCGCGGGCTGGAGTGGTTCCCGGCGGCGGGCGGGATGTTCGTGCCGTTCGACGACGGATCCAGCATCCAGCTGTGGAACGATGACGAACGGTGCGAAGCGGAGGTGCGGCGGTTCGCACCGCACGACCTGGCCGGATGGCGGGCAATGGTCGATGTGAAGCGTCGCCTTCGTGAGGCCCTGCGTCCCGCCGGCCCGGCCGACGTGTGGATCGGCCGATCACCCACGCGCGATGCGATCGAGGCCCGGATCGGCGCTGATGAGGACGCGCGCAAGTTGCTGTTCGAGTGGTCGATGGTGGAGTATGTGGAGCGGTTCCTCCAGGACGAGCGGCTCCAGATGGCCTACCTCGGCCAGGGGGTGATCGGGACCAACGCGAGCCCCAGCGACCCGGGCACGGCGTCGGTGTACTACCACCACGCGTCGGGCCGCATGTTCGGCATGCCGGGCACGTGGGGGTACGTCCGGGGCGGGATGGGGATGATCTCCTTCCTCATCTGCGACGCGGCACGCGAGGCGGGCGCGGTCGTCGCCACCGGCGTCCCCGTCGCCCGGATCGTTCCGGGGGTCGGCGTCGAGCTCGAGTCGGGTGACCGGATCGCGGCCCCGGTCGTGATCTCGAACGCGGATCCGCGCAGCACGCTGAGGCTCCTCGGCTCGTCGGCACCCGCCGGGTGGCGCGAGCGCGTCGAAGCCATCCCGATGACCAGCTTGACGGTGAAGGTCAACATGACGATCCGCGAGCTGCCGAACTTCCGGGCGCGCCCGGGCATCAACGAGGACCATCACACCGGGCAGATCAACACGCCGCTCACCAAGGACGAGTGGGCGCACGGATTCGAGAGGGCACGCCGGGGTGACCTGCCGCAACGCGTCTGGACCGAGCTGTATCTCCATTCCGTGTACGACCCGAGCGTCGCGCCCACGGGCCTGCACACGCTGAGCGTCTTCGCGCAGTACGTGCCGCACGCGTTCGCGCGCGGATCGTGGGACACGAGGCGAGCGGAGGCAGGCCAGCTGGTTGTCGATGCGATCGCGCGGCATTGCTCCAACTTCCCCGACGCGATCGTCGACCTCGAGGTCCTCGGGCCGCCCGATGTCGAGCGCCGCATCGGGCTCTCCGGCGGCCACATCTTTCATGGCGACATCCTGCCGAGCAACATGTGGGACCGGCGGCTCGCGGCGCGCACGCCGATGCCGGGCGTCTATCTCTGCGGTGTCGGCACGCATCCCGGCGGCAGCGTCATCGGCATCCACGGCCGGAACGCGGCGCACGAGGTGCTGGGCACGCCCCTCGGCGCGGCGGGGCGGGGCGCTGCCGTCAGGGGCCACCAGGAACACGCGGCACAGCCGGGCTGATCACCGCGCACAGGCCGAGGCTCGGAGAGCCTCGGCAACGCTCGGCTACGGTTTCGCGACCCCTCGGCTACGCACCATTCTGCGGGGCCGTGCTGATGACATCGACCAGGGTGCCGACGTTCTTACAGAAGGTTCCGCCCTGGCGCTTTTTCGCCACGATGGTCGCCTGTTCCCCATCGACGAGCAGGTCGTGCGGCACCTGCGCCGGTTGGAGCTCGTAGTTGTTGCCCTTGGCCGATTGGAACTGCCAGCACTGCTGGCCATCGGGCTGCGTGACCTGATGGACCGTGCCCTTCATGGTGATCTGCCCTTTGGAATCGGGCGAATCGCCGCGCGAGCAGGCGGCCACGGCCAGTGCGACGATCACAGTACCGGCCGGGATCGAGCACAGCACCCTCCGCATGACACACCTCCGTGTGTGCAGGAGAACCCCCGTCACGGAATACTCTACGGGCCGAGGGCGATGAGCGGGAGAGTGCGGCTCACAGCCGGGCTCGCTGAGGCGCGCCAGGCGCCTGACCCGGCCGGCCGCCGAGTCGTCTGAAGGAGGGTCCCGAGGCCAACCCCCTTTCCGTCGACCTGCGAGCGCCAGTGGCTGACGCCATCACGAGCGATATCGATGCCCGCGGGTCGCCGGCCACTGCCGCCAATGGAGCGGTCGGGCCGTCGCCGACCAGGCCCGCCGGTGCCCCGCCCGGGCCCGCCAGGGAGCTCTCGAATTTCCTCCTGGAGCTGTCGGTCGCCCTGCACCGCCGCACGATGTATCCGGGCGGCCATCCATCGCTCGCGGCCGCGGAGGAGCGTGTCACGCAACGGCTCGGCCCCTTGCTCGCTGCGGCAGGACAGGTCGCGATCGGAGTGGCCGCCGAGCAACTGGTGATCGACGGCGTTGCCACCGACGTTCGAAATCATCTGTTGCGGGCCCTCGCGGAGCGGTTGCACGGGCATCGTGTGGCCGGATTTCGCCTGCACACCGGCATCACCGGGCGCGAGCTCACCGATTTCCTCGCGCGGCTGGCGACGGATCCGCGCACGGCGGGTGAGCCGATCACCATGCCGGGGACGCCCAGCACACCGTGGCCACACATCACGGTCTATCGGCAGTCGTATGAGCGGCTCGAGCTGCTCGACGCGGGCGAGGAGGGAGGGTTCGGGCCGGCGGTGATCCCGCGGGCTGCTCAGCTCTGGATGGCGCTGGCTGGCGCCGCGCTGGCGCTCCCCGCCGAGGATGCATCGGTCGCTCCGGACGTCGATCCGGCGGACGTGGCGCGGGCGATCAACGCGCGGAGTAGCGAGACAGCGTACGAGCAGGTGGTCGTCGGCTACCTGCTTCAGATCGCCGACGAGCTGCGCGCCGGTCGAACCGAGGAGACGGCGGTGCTTCGGGCGCGAGTTTCCCGGCTCGTCCACGACCTGAGCCCGGAGGCCATCCGCCGACTCCTCGGCATGGGCGGCAACCTCTCGCAGCGCCACGCGTTCCTGAACGATGCGGCCGAGGGGATGGCGGTCGACGCGGTCCTGACGCTCACCGTCGCCGCCGCGGACGTGTCGCAGCAGGCGATCTCGAAGCCGCTCCTCAGGCTTCTCGTCAAGCTCGCGAGCCATTCGCGGCGTGGGCCCGTCCCCGTGCGCGGTGTCGCCGAGGGGCAGTTCCGGGAGCAGGTGCGCGAGATGATCGACGGGTGGCATCTGCCCGACCCGGCCGCGGGCGGCTACAGCGCCATGCTCGATCGACTGGCCAGCCCGGATGCCGGACCGTTCGCCCTCGGCATCACGCAGCAGTGTGAGCCCGAGCGGGTCCTCGAGATGTCGATCGAGCTGCGCAACGCCGCGCCCGCGCTCTGGGACGCGATCGCGACGCTGACCGCTCGGGGCGACATTCTCTTCGTGCTCGACAGCATCGATGCGGCCTCGGCGGACAACCCGCTGCCGGGCATCATTCGGACCCGCATTGCGACGCCGGAGCACTTCGCGCGGCTCCTGGCCGCACCGACCGTCGACGCGAAGCGGCTCGAGGATTTCGCTCGGCGTGTGGGCCAGCCGGCAATCGGCGCACTGCTCGACGCGCTCTCCGACTCGCAGTCGCGGACGACCCGCCGGAAGCTGCTCGGCGTCCTCACGCGTCTCGGCGACGCCATCGGATCCGCCGTCGTCGCGCGGCTCGCCGGTGCGCCCTGGTACATGCAGCGCAACCTGCTGATCCTCCTCGGTGAGATCGCGAACTGGCCCGCCGACTTTTCGCCGATGCCGTTCGCGGGGCACCATGACAGCCGGGTGCGACGCGAGGCGCTGCGCCTCATGCTGCGTCGGCCGGTGACCCGGAGCGCAGCAATCGCGGCCGCACTGAACGACGGAGATCTCCAGATCGTCCGGATCGGACTCGACGCCTGTCAGAAGGAGTGCCCGGCGGCCGCGGTCCCTCGATTCGTGCAGAAGCTCGCCACGCGCGCGTTGCCGGCCGACATGGAGCTGCTCGCCGTCCGGACGCTCGCGGCGACGGGTGCCCCCGACGCGCTTCCCTGCTTGCTGGGATTGGTGACGACACGCACCCGCTGGCTGCGTCGTGAGCGGCTCGCGCCCAAGTCTCCGACCGTGTTGGCGATTCTTGGCGCGCTGGCACTCCGGTGGCAGGACGAGCCGGCCGCCGCCAGGGTGCTCCACCGGGCGGCGCGCTCGAGCGATCCCGAGATCCGCGCGGCGGGCGCGGCACGATCCGCGGGCCGGGCGGCATGACGAGCACCGCGGCGGTGCGGTTCCTCCACGCGCTCTCCCAAGCGCTGGCCACCAGCACGCTGTACGGATCGGCACATCCCGCGAGGCGGCGCGCCGTGCGGGCCGCATATGAGAGCCTTCGGAACCTCCAGTCGGAGCAGGACACCCCCTCGTTCAGTTTCATCGGGCGCGACGTGATCTGTGGCTATGACGCGCTTCGCGAGCTCCGCGACTGGGACTGGGGGGCGCGCCTGGCCGAGGCCGGGGTGCAGCGAATCGAGATCGTCGACGACGTGCAGAGCGAGGAGTTCGACGCCTTCGTGGAGCAGGTGCGGGAGCGACTCGCGGCCAGAGGGACCGGGACGGTCACCGCCGACGACGCGGCGGCGGGTCGATCGGGGTCGATTCGCTTTGGCGTGGTCGGCGTGCAGGGTGGCGTCGCCGGAGGTCTCAATGCCGCCCTGCCGGCCGGCTCCGCACCGTTCACCCTTCGCGAGGAATCCGACGCGGTTCGGTACATCCATGCGGAAGTCGCCGACCGCGGGACCGTCCCGATGGCCGAGGCCGAGGCCGTCGTGCGGTCGCTCTCGGTGGCGCTCCACACCGACGGCCGACTGTTGCTCCCGCTGCTACGGCTCAAGACATTCGATCAGTACACGACCACCCATTCGATCAACGTGGCGATCCTGACGATGGCCCTCGCCGAGGGAGTGGGGCACAGCCCGCGCGACATCCGAGCGCTGGGTGTGGCGGGCCTCCTGCACGACCTCGGCAAAGTCCGCGTGCCGCTGGAGATCCTGACCAAGCCCGGCAGCCTCTCCCCCGAAGAGCGAGAGCTCCTCGAGCGGCATCCCGCGGACGGCGCGCGGATCATCCTGAACAGCGACAGCGCGCTGACACTTCCAGCTGCCGTCGCCTTCGAGCATCACGTGATGATCGACGGCGGCGGGTATCCGCGTCGGCACTTCGCCCGCGACTGCCACTACGCCAGCACCATGGTCCACGTGTGCGACGTGTTCGACGCGCTGCACACCGACCGACCCTACCGCGCCGCGTGGCCGGCCGTCAAGGCGCTTCACTACATCGAGCGCCGGGCCGCGCGGGAGTTCGATCCCACCATTGCCGCGGCGTTCATCGCGATGGTGCGCAAGAGCGAGCAGGGGCTCTGCCTCGTCGAGGAGCAGGCGGCAATCGCCGCTCCCGCGAGGCCGGCCGAGCCGGTCCCGCTCGGAGCCCCCGCTGGAGCGGCGGTGGGGCCCGAGGAGGGAGGCGAATAGGGGAGACGCTCACTCGGTGAGCGTCTCCCGGTCGTCGCTACGCGACGCGGCGAAGAGCGCGCCCGAGGAGATCGAAGATCTGGTCGATCTGTGCCCGGTCGACGATCAGCGGCGGCGACAGCGCCACCGTGTCGCCCGTCGTCCGGATCAGGACCCCCTGCGCAAAGCAGTCGAGGAACACATCGTAGGCCCGCGCGCCCGGCGCGTCGGCTCGGGGCTCGAGCTCGATGCCAGCCACGAGCCCGATCGTCCGGATGTCGATGACATTGGGGAGCCCGCGCAACGCGTGGGCGGCCGCATCCCAATAGCCGCTCAGCGATGCGGCCCGCTCGAACAGCCCTTCCTGCTCGTAGACATCGAGTGCCGCGAGTCCGGCCGCGGCCGCGAGCGGATGGCCGGAGTACGTGTATCCGTGGAAGAACTCGATGCCGGGGGTGGCACCATTCACGATCGTCTCGTAGACGCCGTGGCGGACGAACACGGCCCCCATCGGGACCGCACCGCTCGTCAGGCCCTTGGCCACCGTCATGAGGTCCGGGACGACCCCGAAATAGTCCGCCGCGAAGGGCGCGCCGAGGCGGCCGAATCCGGTGATCACCTCATCGAAGATCAGCAGGATTCCATGGCGATCGCAGATCGCGCGCAGCCGCTCCAGGTAGCCCTTCGGGGGCACCAGGACGCCCGTCGATCCGGCGACCGGCTCGACGATGACCGCCGCGATGGTGCCGGCGCCGTGCTCGCCGATCAGGGCCTCGAGCGCGTCGGCGCGCTCAGCGCCGTGGGCGGGCAGGCCGCGCGAAAACGCGTTCCGGGCGAGGTCGTGGGTATCGGGGAGGTGGAGGACACCGGGCAGGAGCGACGGGAATTGCTTGCGGTTGTTCTCGATGCCGCCGACGGAGATGCCGCCGAACCCCACGCCGTGATAGGCGCGGGCCCGCCCGATGAGCCGAGTACGCCCGGCATCCCCGCGCGCCAGGTGATACGCGAGGGCGATCTTGAGCGCCGTGTCCACGGCCTCCGACCCCGAATTCGCGAAGAAGACGTGGTCGAGATCTCCGGGCAGCCGGGCGGCGAGGCGATCCGCGAGCTGAAAGGCGAGGGGGTGGCCCATCTGAAACCCGGGGGCGTAGTCGAGCTCGCCCGCCGCGGCCCGAATGGCGGCGACGATCGGCTCCCGGCAGTGACCCGCATTCACGCACCAGAGCCCGGCGGCGCCGTCGAGCACTTTGCGGCCGTCGGCCGTCGTGTAGTGCATGTCCTTGGCGGCAACCAGCAGGCGCGGACTTCGCTTGAACGCGCGATTCGCCGTGAACGGCATCCAGAACGATTCCAGCGGGACGGCAGTGTGCTCGCCACGGGCAAGCTCGTGCAAGGCAGTGGCTGACATACGGCTACCGGGTCAGAGGGGTCGGAGGATCGCCCAGAAGGCGCTCGCCAGGTGTGCTGTCGAAATGCTAGCGCGGCGCACCCCAAACCGCCATCTGGGCGGTCCGAGTGACCGCGTCTCCGAGGGGTCGTCAACGTCCGATGCCCCTCGGGATCCCTGCACGACAATCCCCCTGGACGCGGGCCGCGGTCGTGTACGCGGCGGTCATCGTCGTCTGTGCGAGCTTCCCGTGGTGGGCGGGCTCAGTCTGGGGGGAGCTGGCCAGCAGGCTCGCCTTCCTCCCGCTGGATTTCGCCACCATCGGGCTGTTCTGGTGCGCGGCGCGGACGCGTGGGATCGACCCCCGGACGGCAACCGCCCTGCGCCTCTTTGCCGCTGCTACGGGCTGCGCCGTGGTGGGGAACATCTGGTGGTCGCAGTACGTGTTCTGGGCGCACCGCGACCCCATGTGGTCCTGGCCGGCGAACATCCCGTACCTCGCCTTCTTTCCGCTCGCGATCGCGGCGTTCCTGCGGCTGCCGCGTGCGCGGCGGACACAGTTGGAGTGGTGGAAGTTCGTCCTCGACACGCTGATCGTGCTCGTCGGCTCGGCGGTCATGATCTGGCACATTGTCTTCCGGGCGGCCACCACGGGGGAGGTGTCGCACCATCTCGTCCTCGCGCTCGTCTACCCCGTGGGCGGACTGGTGCTCCTGTTCGGAATCACGACCGTGGCGCTTCGGCCGCCCGGCGGACGCTACACCCCGGCGTTCGGTCTCCTCCTCGGGGGCGAGGCGGTGAGCATCGTCGGGGACGTGTTGGCGACCTTCATCGCGCCGGCCCAGCTCGGGGGCGCCAGCTGGCTCGCCGATTCGCTGTACGCGGTGAGTTACGTGCTGCTCATCGCGAGCGGCGAGCGGTACCTCCGCAGCCCCGACGGGGCGGTCGTCGAGGACAGCGATGGCCCCACGAGACATGCGCCCTTCCTGGCCGCGCTGCCATACGCCGTTGCCGGTGCGCTCGGCGGCCTCGTGTCATATGTCGCCGTATCGGGGGAGCCAGCGCAAGTCGCGCCACTGGTCGCGGCGGCAGCGCCGGTCGCCATCCTGGTCCTCGCCCGAGGGCTCGTGGCGGCCCAGCAGAACGCCCGGTTGCTGACGGAGCGCGCGGCGCGGGCGGGCGAGGAGCGCTTTCGCTCGCTGGTGCAGCACGCGAGCGATGCCATCCTGATCGTCGACGCTGCGGGGATCATCCGCTTCGCGAGCCCGGCCGCGCAGCGCGTACTGGCGCCGACCGTGGCCGGACTCGAAGGGAGCGCCCTCCTGGCGCTGGTGGACACTCCCGATGAGCTGGTGCTCGCGACGCTGCTGGCCGATGCCCGACGTGCGCCGCGCATCTCGGCCGGCGCGACCTGGCGGGTGCGCGACCAGGACGGCACGATCCGCTATCTGGAGACCACGGCGACCGATCTCTCGAACGATCCGGCCGTGGGCGGGCTCGTGCTGACTGCGCGGGACGTGACCGAGCGGCACGACCTGCAAGAGCGGCTCGGGCACGCGCAGCGGCTGGAGGCCGTGGGACAGCTGGCGGGCGGGGTCGCACACGACTTCAACAACATCCTGACGGCGATCAGCGGCAACGCCGAGCTGGCCCTGGCGGAGCTCCCAGGCGGCACGCCGGCAGCCGAGTCGGTGGCCGAGATTCGTGCCGCTGTGCGCCGCGCGACGGAGCTCACCCGGCAATTGCTCGCATTCAGCCGAAAGCAGGTGCTTCGTCCACAGATCGTCGGCATCAACAGCGTCGTCGCGGGGTGCGAGCGGATGCTGACCCGGTTGATCGGCGACGATGTCCGCCTCGATGTGTCGCTCTCGCCGAACGTGCCGCTGATCGTGGCCGACCCCGGTCAACTGGAGCAGGCGCTGGTGAATCTCGTGGTGAACGCCCGGGACGCCATGCCGGAGGGCGGGCGCGTCCGGATCGAGACCGCGCAGGTGATCGTCGACGCACTCGAGGCCCGTGCCTGGCCGGGCTTCTCGCCCGGACGCTACGTCCGCATCGCGGTCCACGACACCGGCACCGGAATGGACGACGCCACGCGGACACGGGTCTTCGAGCCCTTCTTCACGACCAAACCGCCGGGTCGCGGGACCGGTCTCGGACTGTCGACCGTCTATGGCATCGTGAAGCAGTCGGGTGGGTACGTGTACGTCGCCAGCGCTCCCGGGCACGGGAGCACGTTCACGATGTTCTTTCCGGTCGCGCCGGCAGCGTACACGGCGGGGACGGTGCCCGGCGGCGAGCGAGAGACACCGCTCCCGGTTCTCGGCCGGGAGCGGACCCCGATGCTGGCCAGCATCGACGGGGCGGGGCACTCCGGCGCCACGGTCCTCATCGTCGAGGACGAGCCGGCCGTGCGGGCCGCGATGGCCCAAGCACTCGCGCGCCGGGGCTTCAATGTCCTCCAGGCGGCTGACGGGGCCGACGGGGTGGAAGTGGGGGCGCGGCACGCGGGACCCATCGACCTCGTGATCACCGACGTCGTCATGCCATACCTGACCGGGCCGGCCATGCTGGACCGCCTGCGTCGCGGCCGACCCGGGCTTCGGGCGCTGTTCGTCTCCGGTTATGCCGCTCCACAGCTCCGTGGCCCATTGGCGGCGGCAACAACCTTCCTCGAAAAGCCGTTCACGCTGGTCGATCTCACACGCCGGGTGTCCGACCTGCTGGCGGCCCCGAAGGAGGCGCTCCGGATCGACGTCGCCTAGTGCCGGTCGCGCGGCGTCGCGATCGGTGCGCCGTCGAGGATCTCGCGGAGTGCCGGCACCGACAGGTGCGACCCGCTCAGGATCAACACGACGACCTGGCCCGCGTATGTCCGGCGTGCGCGGCGCAGCGCCGCGACACCGAGGGCCGCCGCGCCCTCGATCAGCAGTGAGTGCTGGACGAGCACGAGCTGTACGGCCGACCGCAGCTCGTCCTCGCCGATCAGCACCCACTCGTCGACGCAGGTCTGGCAGATCGGGAAGGTGATCGCCCCCGGCTCCACGAGCCCCAGGGTCGCGTCGGAGATCGACGGGCCGGACGGAAGCTCGATCAGGTGCCCCGCGCGCACGCTGCTCGCCATGACGGTCGACGCCGAGGGCTGACAGCCGATGTGCCGGACGTGCGGCGCCAGCATTCGGAGTGTCCCCGCGACCCCGGCAATCAGACCGCCGCCACCGACTGGCGTGAACACGGCATCGATGCGCTCGGCCTGACGGAGGAGCTCGAGGGCCACGGTGCCCTGTCCGCCGATCACCTGCCGATCGTTGTACGGCGACACGTAGGGGCGTCCGGTCTCGTCGGCTCGCGCACGGGCCCGGAGCTCGGCGCCGATCGGGTCGCCGTCCACGAACTCGATTCGCGCCCCGCGCAGGCGGAGCGCGTCCACCTTGGCCGGAGACGCGGTGCTGGGCAGAAAGATCTCGCCGTCGATGCCGAGCTCCGCGAGCGCGTGGGCGGTCGCCAGTGCGTGGTTGCCGGTCGATGCGGTGACGATCCCTCGCGCGCGCGTCGGGTCGTCGAGCGCGAGCAGTCGGTTGAAGGCGCCGCGCACCTTGAACGAGCCGGTAACCTGCGCGCACTCCAGCTTGAGGTACACGCGGGCTCCGGTCTCCCGGCTGAGCGCCGGCGAGTGCTCGAGCGGCGTTTCGCGGACGAAGGCACGAATGCGCGAGTCTGCCCGTGTCGCCTCCGACAGGACATCGGCGGCCGTGAACGCGGCAGCGTCGGGTAGCATGGGTGTGGAATCTACCGAGTCCGTGACGCATCTTGGCCCTGTCATCGCTCCGCGCCCCTTCCCTTTCCTCCATTCACGCGATGCTCGACCGCCGCGACTTCCTCGCGACCTGCTCCCGCTTCGGACTCGGAGCGACTCTCCTCCCTGGCACCCTCTGGAGTCTGGCGTCCGGGTCCGGCGGTGTCGTGACGTCGGCGATGATCGACCAGGCCGCGATCATTGCCGACGTACCGATCCCTCCCCAGGATCGCGAGGCGATGCTCGCGGCCCTCAACCAGCGCGTCGAGGGCTACGAGGCGATCCACGGCTTGCACATCCCGAACGCCGTGCCGCCGGCCCTCGATTTCGACCCGGTGCCGCCGGGGACGACCCGCGAGAGAGTGAAGCGGCCACCGCGTCTCTCGACGCCGGCGGTCGTGGGGACGCGGGACGTGCCTCGCAACCTCGAGGACCTGTGCTTTGCGCCGGCCCGAGCGCTCGCCGAGTTGATCGCCCGCCGCCGGATCTCGTCCGGCGCGCTCACGGACATGTATCTCGCGCGGCTCGTGCGCCTCGATCCGGTGCTCAAGTGCGTCATCACGCTCACCGAAGATCGGGCGCGGGCGCAAGCCAGGGAAGCCGACCGCGACCTCGTCGCCGGCCGCCGCCGGGGTCCGTTGCACGGGCTACCGTGGGGCGCCAAGGACCTGCTGGCCGTCAAGGGCTATCCCACGACGTGGGGCGCCGGCGGCTTCGAGCACCAGATGATCGACGAGGACGCCACCGTCGTCCAGCGGCTCGACCGGGCCGGGGCCGTCCTGATCGCCAAGCTGACGCTTGGGGCGCTGGCAATGGGCGACCACTGGTTCGGCGGGATCACCCGCAATCCGTGGAATCGCGAGCAGGGCTCGAGCGGCTCCTCGGCAGGCCCGGCCTCCGCGACTGCGGCGGGTTGCGTCGCCTTCAGTGTCGGCTCGGAGACGCTGGGATCGATCTCAGCGCCCTCGACCCGATGCGGCTGTACCGGGCTCCGGCCGACCTTCGGGCTGGTCCCGCGAACGGGGGCGATGGCTCTGTCGTGGAGCATGGACAAGCTCGGGCCGATCTGTCGCACAGTCGAGGACTGTGCGCTCGTGCTCGACGCGATTGCCGGCCCGGACGGTCATGACCGAACCGTGCGAGCGGGGGCATTCAACTGGGACGCCCATCTCGATTGGCGAACGTTGCGAGTGGGATATATCA
This sequence comes from Gemmatimonadota bacterium, assembly GCA_021324635.1. Taxonomy (GTDB): domain Bacteria; phylum Gemmatimonadota; class Gemmatimonadetes; order Gemmatimonadales; family Gemmatimonadaceae; genus Palsa-1248. The sequence continues at coordinate 96,628 of JAJPIS010000107.1, read as the reverse complement.
AGTCCGAGTTCGAGCGCGGACCGCAGGCGCCGGCGCCGCTCGTGCCGCCCGCGGCGGCCGGGGCGGCCGGGGCGGGCGCGCCGGACACGCTCACGGACGCGGAGCGGGCGCGGCGCGAAACGCTCCGTCAGCAGCAGGAGCTGGCGCGGCGTCACGCCGAGTATGACCGACGGTTCGATGACGCGGCGCTGGCGGCACTCGCCCGCATGGGGGTGACGATGACGCCCGTCGAGCTGCCGTCACTCCCGTGGCAAGCGATGTCGACGTTGCTCCAGGCCGAGGCGGCGGCGGCGTTCGATGACCTGACGCGGTCGGGGCGCGACGCGCTGCTGACCGGTCAGGGTCCGAACGACTGGCCAAACGTCTTCCGCGCCGCGCGCTTCATCCCCGCAGTGGAGTACATCCAGGCCAACCGGGCCCGCATGATGGGGATCGAGGCGATGGCGCGCGTGTTCCAGGGGATCGACGTCATCGTCGCGCCGACCTCATCCCCACAGCTGGTGATCACCAACCTCACCGGCCATCCGGCGCTCATCCTGCCCAACGGCTTTCGCGGCCCGGATGCCCCTCCGTTCGTCCCGCAGAGCGGTCCGGGGAACTACGGCGGTCCTGGCACGCCCGTGAGCCTGACCTTCCTCGGTCCGCTGTACGGCGAGGCCAAGCTGCTGGCCTTTGCCCGGGCGTACCAGGACGCGACCGGGTTCCACCAGAAGCACCCCGTGCTGTAAGGAGCGCCAGGCAGGGCGCGCCGGTTCAGCCCGGCGGCGCGCCCGGCGAGACGCTGGGTGAGGCGCCTGGCGATACGCCGGGCGATACGCCGGGCGATACGCCGGGTGACGCGCCTGGCGGCGCGCTCGCCGGGGCGACGATCCGCGCGCCGGGGTTGGCGGAGTCCGACGGGAGGGACGATGCCTCCACTCTCACCTCCATCCCATCGGCGAGCGCGTCGGTGGGATTCAGCACGACCGACGCCCCATCGGAGATCCCGGAGTCCACCTCCACGTAGCTCCCGTAGTCTCGGGTGATCTTGATCGTGCGGTGGTGGACCCGACGATCGCCGTCCACCTCCACGACCCGGATCCCCGCGGTCAGCGGGAGCAGGGCCGTCGCCGGAACGACGAGTGGCGGGTTCGCGCGGTCGAAGATGAATTGGATCTGCGCGTACATCCCCGGCAGCAGGACATGCTTGGTGTTGACGATCTGGACCTCGGTCAGGAGCGTCCGCGACTGGGGGTCGACGGCGCGCGCCGTGCGGACCACATGGCCCACGAACACGTGGTCGGGAAACTCGCGGACGCGCACGTCGGCCGTCTGCCCCGGCTGAATGACCGTGGCATCGGCTTGCGGGACGGAGACGTAGACACGCACCGTGTCGGTCTGCGCGACCTGGAAGAGACTCGTCGGCGCCGAGCTGGCGCCCGACGGCAGTGCGACCGTCGTCCCGCCGCCCGACTGCACGAACGCGCCGACGTCGACGTTGCGCGAGGTGACGACCCCGTCGAAGGGTGCCGTGACTCGCTCGAAGCTCTGGAGCGCCTGGAGGCGGCGCACGTCGGCCTCGTCGGCCGCGACGGCCGCCGCCGCGGCCCGTTCCGCCTGCACCTTCTGGTCGTACTCGTCGATCGTCACGACGCTGTCCTTGACCATCGCGGCCCACCGCTCGCGCTCGACCTTGGCGAGGTCCAGCGTCGAGCGCGCCTGCTCGAGCGTCGCCTTCGACTGGGCGAGTTGCTCGTCGAGGTCGGGGGTCTCGATGATCGCCAGGACATCGCCCGCGTGCACCGAGTGGCCGATGTCCGCCGTCCAGCGCTTGACGTATCCCGACGTCCGGGCGTAGAGCGCCGTCTGGTGGAGCGGCTCGAGCGTTCCCGGGAGATCGAGGTTCGAGCGTGTGCCCGCGCGGCCGATCCGGGTGACCTGTACCGTCGGCGGCGCATCGGCGGTGGACTCGGCGGCCAGCGCCCGCGCGGTGGTCACGCGGGGGATCGTGCCAACGACGAAGCCGGCCAGCAGCACGACCCCGAGCCCGGCGACCATGATGCCGATGCGGCGCGTCCGCACCGGACGGGGCTCCGGCGCCTCCTCCGTCGCAGCGTGCTTGAGGACACCAGTGTCGTGCGGGGGTACGCCGGGCGTGAGGTCGGTCATCGACTCACCGCAGGAATGTCGATTTCAACCAGCGCCGGTCCCTTCCGCAGGATCGTGTAGATGACCGGCACGATGAGGAGCGTGAACACCGTCGCCACGATCAGGCCGCCGATCACGGCGCGGCCGAGCGGCGCGTTCTGCTCGCCGCCGCTCCCGAGGCCCAGTGACATGGGCAGCATGCCAATGATCATCGCCAGCGCCGTCATGCAGACCGGCCGCAGGCGGGTGAAGCCGGCATCGAGCACCGCCTGGTGGGCTGTGCGACCGTTCATCCGCTGGTCCTCGGCGAAGACCACGAGCAGGATGCTATTCGACGTGGCCACACCCACCGCCATGATCGCCCCCATGAGCGACGGCACGTTGAACGTGGTGTTGCTCACGTACAGCATCCAGATGATGCCGGCGAGCCCACCGGGAAGCCCGAGGATGATCACGAGCGGATTCGTCCACGATTGAAAGTTGATCACCATCAGAATGTAGGCCAGGACGACCGCGCCCAGGATCCCGACGCCGATCCCGATGAACGACGTGCGCATGCTGAGGACCTGCCCCCGCACGATGATCTGCGATCCCCGGGGCAGCGTCCGGCGGGCCTCGGTCACGATACGGTCGATCCCGGCGGCCACGCCACCCAGGTCGCGGCGATCGTTGGAGGCGTAGATGTCGATGACCGGTTGAATGTTGTAGTGGTTGACGACGGCCATGGACACGTTGCGCTTCACCGTCGCCAGGTTCCCGAAGAGCTGGGGCTGCTGATGCCCGGGTGCCGCGACCGGCGTGTTCACCAGGTCTTCCATGTTCGACACCTTGTACTGCGGCGTCATGACCTGCACCGAGTAGCTGATCCCGTTCTGGGGATCGAGCCAGAAATTCGGTGCCGTCTGCCCGCTCGAGCTGAGCGAGATCGTGAGCTGATTGGCGACGTCACGTTGCGCGAGGCCGACCTCGGTCGCCCGGTCCCGGTCGACGCTGAAGAACAGCTCGGGGTAGTCCATGATCTGATGCACGCGGACGTCCACCGCCCCGGGAATCCGGGCGATCTTGGCGGCCAGCCCCTGGGCGATCCGGTAGTTCTCGTACTTGTGTTGTCCCTGCACCTGCACGTCGATGCGCGACGGGAGGCCGAGGTTGAGCACCTGGCTCACCATGTCGGCCGGTTGGAAGAAGAACGTGACTCCGGGAAACTCGGGCGGCAGGCGCCGACGGAGCCGGCGCACGTAGTCCCACGTCGAGTGATGCCCTTCCTTGAGCGAGACGAGCACGTCGGCGTCCTGCGGCCCGACCGTGGCCGACGAGCCGGTCGCGAGATAGGTGGAGCTGCTGTTCAGAAGCCCCACATTGCTCATGACGAGGTCGAGCTCCGACGCTGGAATCTCCTGGCGAATCGCGTGCTCGATCTGGGAGACGAGCATCTCCGTCTCCTCCACCTGGGTGCCGGTCGGGGCGCGGACGTGCAGCTGGAACTCGCCGCCGTCGACCCGGGGGAAGAAATCCTCCCCGATGAACGGCACCAGCAGGAGCGAGCCAGCGACGAAGAGCCCCGCGCCGGCGAGCACCTGCCGGCGATGGGCGATGGCCCACCCCAGGACATCGAGATAGGCGAGCCGGAACCGCTCGAATGCCGAGTCGAACGCCAGGTGCACGCGCCGGAAGGCGCCGCCGCCCATCACGGCGGCGACCTCGGACTCGTGCAGGACGTGGCCCAACCGAGCGCGCATCTCCGCCAGGCGGTGCGCCTCGGGGCCCAGGAGGTACCGTGCCATCGTCGGCACGAGCGTCCGAGACAGGAGATAGGAGGCGAGGACTGCGAAGACGACGGCCATCGCGAGTGGCCGGAAGAGCGCGGCCGCTGGACCGGTCAGGAGGAAGATCGGAATGAACACGATCGAGATCGACAACGAGGCCACGAACGTCGGCGTCGCGGTCTGACTGGCCGCATCGACGATCGCCTGGAGCACCTCCTTGCCCATGTGCACATTGCGATTGATGTTCTCGATCTCGACCGTCGCGTCGTCGACGAGAATCCCGACCGCGAGCGCCAGGCCGCCGAGCGTCATCTCGTTCAGCGTCTGACCCAAGGCGTAGAGGCAGATGATGGACGAGAGCACGGCGAGCGGGATCGACGTGGCGACGATCAGGGTCGAGCGCCAGCTGCCAAGGAAGAGCAGGATCATGAGCGCCGTCAGGCAGGCCGCGATGGCCGCCTCGGCGATGACCCCCTCGATGGCCGCCCGGACGAAGAGGGACTGGTCGTTGAGGAGCCGCAGCGTCATCCCTTCGGGGAGGGTCGCCTGCACCTGCGGCAGGAGCGCCTTGATCTTGCCCAGGATGTCGAGCGTCGAGGCGGCCCCCTCCTTGAAGATCGGGATGACGATGCCGCGCCGGCCGTTCAGGCGGACGATGTTCACCTGTACGCCGGGGCCCTGCCGCACCTGCGCGACATCGCGGATGTACACCGTCGCCCCGTTGACCTCCTTGATCGGCAGGTTGTTGAGGTCGAGGACCGAGTCGGGGCTCGAGTTGAGCCGGACGGTGTACTCGCGGCCTCCCATCTTCACCGTCCCCGAGGGGAGGATCACATTCTGCGCGTTGAGCGCAGCGCTCACATCCGACGGCGAGAGCCCTTTGGCGTAGAGGGCGTTGAGGTCGAGATCAACCATCACGTTGCGGGGCTTCCCACCGACCGACGGCCCGATCGCGGCGCCCCGGATACTCGACAGCGGGATCCGAACGAAGTTGTTCCCGTAGTCGTTGAGCACATCCTCCGCCATCGTCGAGCTGCCGACGGCGAGATGCACGATCGGCACGTCGGTCGCGTTGAAGCGCACGATCGTCGGCGGGACCGCCCCCGGCGGGAGAAGCTTCAGATACGCCTGGGACGCGGCGGTGATCTCCGCCACTCCGTTCGCGACGTCCGCGCCCGGTTGGAAGTAGATCTTGATCACGCCGACGCCGTTGTAGCTCGTCGACTCGATGTGCTCGATGTCGTTGGCCACCGAGGAGTAGAAGCGCTCGCTACCGGTCACGATGCGGCGTTCCATCTCCTCCGGCGATAGGCCGTAGTAGTACCACACGACGGTGGCTACCGGCATGTCGATCACCGGGAAGATGTCGACCGCCATGCGAAGGATCGCAAAGACGCCAAAGATCAGCACGAGCAGCGACGCACACACGAAGGTGTACGGCCGCCGCAGCGCGAGAATGACGATCCACATCATGGGCGGTCCGCCCTCCTCAGAGGTCCCGCCCGATGAGCGCCTCCAGCGACGCCCGGGCGATCTGGTAGTCGTAGCGTGCCGTCACCAGGGCGATGTCGGCCTGCGCTTCGGCGAGCTGCGCGGTGCTGAGGTCGAGAAAGGTCGCGACACCGTTCTGATACCGGACGCCGACGACGCGCAATTCCTCGCGAGCGACGCGCACGCCCTCTTCGGCCTCGGCCACGTTCTGCCACGCGAACCGCAGCCCGGCCAGCAGCCGTTCCGATTCGGCCCGTGCGAACCGCCGCTGATCGATGGCCGTGACGCGTGCGGTGTGGGCGCTCGCCGAGGCGCGTGTCACGTCATCCTCGCGCACGAAGCCGTTGAACAGCGGGTAGGACGTGCTCAGTGCCACGACCCACCCGGGACGCACGGCGCCGAAGGCCAGGGAGTTGTTCGCCCAGGTGTAGCCGCCCGTGAGCCTGATCCCCGGGATGTACTCGGTCTGCGCTTCGCGGACGGCGGCATCGCTGGCGTGGGCGAACGCGTCGGCCGCGCGCACGGCCGGCGCCTCGCGTACGGCGATCGCGACGATGGCCGAGTCGGTGAGCGCCAGGGCGGCGGCCGGGAGCGTGTCGCTGCCCTGGGCGTCGACGGCGCCGTCGACACCGACCAGTCGGCCGAGCGCGTAGGCGTTCGTGGTGAGGGTGTCGCGCGCCGCGATCAACTGCTGGCGGGCGGTCGTCAGGTTCAACCGCGCGAGCAGCACATCGGCGCGGGTCGCGGTTCCGCGACGCATGCGGGCATCCGCATACTGGAGGGCCCGCTCGGCCGTGGCCACCCTGGTCAGCGAGACCCGGACGAGGTCGCGCGCCCGCTGCGTGTTGTAGAACGCTTGCTTGGCGGTGAGGGCCGTGGCGTACCGTTGCTCGACGAGCCCGGCACTCGCCGACCGAGTGCTCGCCCGAGCGGCGGCGATCTGGGCGCCGCGCCGCCCGCCGGTGAAGACATCGTACGACGCGGCCAGGGCGCCGGAGTACGACTGGGCCGGGTAGGACAGGGTTGGGCCGGGGGCACCAGTCACCGGAGCCTGGAGGGCGAGCGAATGCTGGCCCGACTGAAAGGCGGTCGAGGTGAAGGTCACCGACGGCAGAAACGTCCCGTACGCGACCCGCTCTCCCGATTGCCCCGTGCGGACGGCGCCGCCCGCCTCGGCCATCGCCGGGCTGTTCCGCAGGGCGGCCGCGACCACGTCAGCGATGTGCATGGTGGCGGCGTACGCCAGCGTCGAGTCGACGCGCCCGCTGTCCACTCCCGGCTCCACGGGCAACTCGGCGTGCCGAGCCGGCTGGGAGTCCCTGGTCGTGGCGGTCGGGACCCGCTGCGGGTGTGCGGAGTCCGCGGTGCCCTGCGCCCGCCCCTCTACCGGCGGCATCACGACGCCCGCGACCGCTCCCGCGCTCACTACCAGCCTCAGCCAGCGCCCAACTCCCATACCAAGTGCCCCTCGCGGCAAAAATCGCGACGCCGGGCAGGCGGCCGGATCACGGCGAGCCCGGAGAGGCGACGAGGCCCCAACGCCGGCGAACTCTCGACTGGACGATAGTGCAATGCCGGAAGCCGCAGACTCGTTCCACGTGCGTCGCCCGCGGTCGGCCAACGTAGCCAGTACGCACCACCGAGGGCGGGCGCTGCGGCGGCGCCGTGCGCCGGCTGCATAAATTCCCACCGAGATAACTAACTCGTTGATCTGCCTCGCGGTAGCTCGGTGGCCACTCAGGCCACGGCGACGGCGGGCACCTGGGCGTCGTCCGCATCTGACGGGACGCTCCCGTAGCGGAAATGGCGCTTGAGCGCGAGGCATGGCCGCTCGAGGAGGTACCAACTCGCGAGCGCCGCGGCGAGCGAGACCGCACCGGCGATGGCACCAAAGGCGATGCGCTGTGACATGACGGATCCCCCGATCGCGTGCACGATCGTCGGCCGAACGCCCAGAGACAGCAATCCGAGAATCACCGGTTGGTGAACGATGTACAGCGCGTAGCTGTAGCGCCCCACGAATGGCAGCGGGCCCGCGCCGAGCACGCGGTACACCGTCGAACGCGGCGAGGCGGTGGCGGCGGCCGCGATCAGCGCGCCGCTGAGCACGGCAATGGCGAGCGTGATCGTCGCCAGCGCCTCGAACCGCATCCACGGGACCCAGTACAGGCCCGGGATCAGGGCGCCCGCGACCCCGGCGCACGGCCACGCCCACTTCGCGAGCAGGGTCGGTCCCGTCGGCGCCCTCATGGCAAGCGCGAGGAGCCCGCCAACGGCAAAGGAATCGATCCGGGCGGGCATGAGGACGCGCGCCGCGTCCCAATGCTCGGCACCGATGAAGGCGACGCGGGTCCCGAGGGCGCTGAGCGTGAGGGCGAGGCACGCGACGGTCAGCCATCGCCTGGGGAGCGCGAAGACGAGGAGCGGCCACGCGAAGTAGAACTGTTCCTCGACGGCCAACGACCAGAAGTGGTCGATGGTCTTGGGGGTGGCCGTCCACCCGTGGATGGCGACGAGCACGTTGCTCGTGTAGTCCCAGGACCAGAGCTGAACCCCCGGATCGACCGCGGGATAGTGCCCGACGGGCAGGTGCGGCCGCACGAAGAAGTAGAGCGCGAGAAACGCGTAGTACGCCGGGAAGATCCGGAGTACCCGACGGGCGTAGAAGGTTCGGAAGTAGTTGGCCGTCCCCTTGGCGTCGATCAGGATCCCGGTGATCAGGTATCCGGAGAGCACGAAGAAGAGATCGACTCCCGCCCATCCCAGGGCCGTGATCGCGTGCACGCCGCGGTCGAGCGCGGTCACGCTCGTGGGCCCGGCAAAGAGATCCTCGTGGTAGAGGAACACCGCGGCGATCGCGATGCCGCGCAACCCGTCCAGCGGCGCGATGTACCTCGAGCTCGGCCGTTCGCCCCGCGTATCCTCTTCAGCCATGGACAAGCCAGAGTAACGGGCGTCGCCCGCCGGGGGAATCCCGGTGAGTCCGCCGCCAGGTCGGACGCGGGCGCCACGGCGGCCGACTTGCGTCTAGCATTAGGCGCCGGACCCTACCGCCGCCCGCCACCCGCCGACCGTCAGCGAGTCGCGGTCGATCACGCCATGAACGATCGGGGTTGACATGCGCGCCATGCTTCTGGACGCTCCGAAGCATCCGCTGCGGCTCGCCGACGTCGAGCAGCCGCATCCGCGTGCCGGACAGATTGTCGCCCGAGTGCACGCGTGCGGTGTCTGTCGCACGGACCTGCACGTGCTCGACGGTGAGCTGACGGATCCGGCACTGCCACTGGTGCTCGGCCATGAGATCGTGGCCTCGGTGGTCGACCGCGGTCCGGGTGCCCGGCGCTTCGAGATCGGCGCGCGGATCGGAGTGCCGTGGCTCGGCTGGGCGTGCGGGATCTGCCAATTCTGCCTGCGCGGGCAGGAAAATCTGTGCCCCTTTGCGCGCTTCACGGGCTACACCTTGCCGGGCGGCTACGCGGAGTTCGCGATCGCCGACGAGCGCTTTGCGGTCGCGATCCCCGACCACTACGACGACGCAGAGGCCGCGCCCCTGCTCTGTGCGGGTCTCATCGGATACCGCGCGTTGCGCGCCGCGGGCGATGCCGGACGGCTCGGGGTACGGCTTCGGGGCGTCCGCGCACATCGTCGCCCAGGTGGCTCGCGCCGAGGGACGTCGTGTGTTCGCGTTCACGCGGCGCAACGACGTCACCGGTCAGGCGTTCGCGCGCAGCCTCGGTGCCGAGTGGGCCGGGAGCTCCGAGAGCGCGCCCCCTGAACCGCTCGACGCGGCGATCATCTTCGCGCCGGTGGGCGCGCTGGTGCCGGCGGCGCTTCGCGCCATCGAGCCCGGCGGGACCGTTGTCTGCGCGGGAATCCACATGAGCGACATTCCACAGTTCCCGTACGAGCTCCTGTGGGGGGAACGCATCCTCCGCTCGGTCGCCAATCTCACCCGACGCGACGCCGAGGAATTCCTGGCCCTCGCGCCGACGATCCCGGTCCGCACGACCATCGCCCCGTACCGGCTGGCCCACGCCAACCGCGCGCTGGCCGAGCTCCGGCGCGGCGCCGTGGACGGTGCCGCGGTGCTGATCCCGTGACGACGTGGCGGGGCCCGGGAGCACCGCCCAGGGGTCCGGCGGGAACCGCTGATCTGACCGACGCCCTATCGCGACGGGCCGCACGCGTCGAGTCGGCGCTCGATGTAGCGCCGTTCCATCGGATTGCGCGCCAGCTCCATCGCGCGAAGAAAATGCCCGCGCGCGTCCGCCACGCGTCCGAGGCGCATCTCCAGTTCGGCGATCGCCGCCGGGTAGAACGGGTAGCGGGCGAGCCGTTCGACATCCTCGATGCCTGCGATCTCCGCGAGGCCATGCTCCGCGCCCTCGAGCTGGGCGACCGCGACGGCGCGATTGAGCGCGACGACGGGCGACGGACGCAGCACCATCAGCCGGTCGTACAGCTCGACCACCGTCTCCCAATCGGTGTCATCAGCGCGCTCGGCGGTGGCGTGAACCGCGGCGATCGCCGCCTCGACGTGATACGGCGAGAGGGTCTCGCCGACGGCCGATGCCTCGAGCAGCTCGAGGCCTTCGCGTAGCAGGCGTTGATCCCAGCGCGCACGGTCCTGCTCCGCGAACGGGCTCAGCTCTCCCACCGTGTCGAGCCGCGCCGGCAAGCGCGCCGCGTGCAGCGCCATGAGGGCCGCGAGAGCGGTCGTCGTCGGCGTTCCGGTGCGTGGAGACTCACGGAGCAGCCCGGTGAGGCGCATCGCCTCCCGGCAGAGGTCGGCCTGAACGGAGCTCTCTGCCCCGCGCCGTGATAGCCCTCGTTGAACAGCAGGTACAACGCGCGGTGCACGCTCGAGAGCCGGTCGTCGAAGTCGGCGTCGCGGAGATCGAACAGGCGTTTCGACGCGGCGAGCGCTTTCTTTCCGCGCGACAAGCGCTTTTCGATGCCTGCATACCCGCTGAGCAGCGCGGCGGCGATCTCCGCGGTGCTGAAACCGCAGAGAATGTGAAGCACGAGGACGATCTGGGCTTCTTCCGGCAGGCGCGGATGACAGCAGGAGAAGATCATCCGCAGTTGCTCGTCGCGGATCGCTTCGCCCGCAAATGCTTCGTCGATCGCAGGCGCCGCCGTCCATTCCGTCTGGAGCCACCGGCCCATCTCTGGCGCGTACGCGGTCGCGGTGCGCTCGCGCCGGATCACGTCGAGCGCGCGATTCTTTGCCGCCGCCATGAGCCACGCCGCCGGATTGTCCGGGACGCCCGTATGTTTCCAGACCTCGAGCGCACGGCAGAATGCATCCTGCACGACGTCCTCGGCGAGCGCGAGGTTCGCGACACCGAACACACGCGTCAACGCCGCGACCAGCCGCCCGGATTCGCGGCGAAACAGGACGGCGGGCAGGTCCGGGTCCACGCCCTATGCGTCGGGGCGCGCGACGGCCCGCACTTCGACGGCGCCCCCGCGGGACAGAATCGGGCAACCCTTCGCCAGCTCCACCGCATCGGCGAGGTCCGCCGCTTCAATGATGAGGAACCCGCCGATGACGTCCTTCGTCTCGGCGTAGGGCCCATCCGTGACTACCCGGTCCGGCCCTCGGACCACGCTCCCGACGCGCGACAGGGGCTGGCCCGGGTTCTTGAGATGGCCCCCCGCCTCGAGGTGCCGCATCCAGTCGAGCCATTTCTGCATGGACTGGTTCGGCCCCGAGCCGGCGAGTGTTGCGGGATCCGAATTGCGAATGAGATAGACGAATTCACCCATGGTCTCTTCCGCCGTTGCGACGAGTCGTCGCCCTGTCGGGTAATGTGCGCAGGGACACGCCAGCGCGCTCGGCGCGGTCCATCCCGCCGCGCCGAGCACGGTCACTCACGCCGCGTAGCGGTCGTGGTGTCGGATCCACTGCATGATGCGGCCGTCGTCCTCCTGGCGGCCGAGCGGCGTGAGGTCGAGCAGCGTGTAGGTGTTGAGGAACGGATCGAGGCCACGCTGGTACGTCGAGTAGGAGTGATAGATCTCGCTCCCGTGACGATAGAACACGCTGAGGCCGGGGAGCTCGCCCTCGAGTGCCCACAGCTCACCCCGGTCGAATAGCGCCTGCGCGCTCTGGTAGTTGTGCTCCATGTTCCGGGAGCGGTCGACCGTCACGCGGAAGTCATAGTTGAAGTCCGAGGTGCTCGACGAGACCCATGGGAACGTCCACCCCATGCGGCGCTTGAAGGTTTGGATCTTGGCGATCGCCGCCCGCGAGACGGCGACGAACGACGTGTTGCGCGCCGCGAGGTGTTGCACCGCTCCGGCGACGTTGTCCGCGAAATACGAGCAGCTTCGGCACCCTTCGTCGGCGCGCGGGTCGAACATGAAGTGGTAGACCAGAAGCTGTGGGTGCGGGCCGAAGAGGTCGCCCAGCGTCGCCGGTCCGCTCGGACCCTCGAACGTGTACGGCTTGTCGACACGCACCATCGGCATGGCGCGGCGGATCGCGGTCAGGGCATCGCGTTGGTGGGTGAGCTCCTTCTCGGCCTGTAGCAGTCGCAGCCGGGCAGCCAGCCATTCCTCGCGTGTGGCGACAGTCGGGGTGGTCACTTGCCGTTCTCCTGGGTCGAAGTGTTCGAGCGGGCCGGGGCGATGAGCCCGACGTGAGCCGCGCGGGCCTCGGGGTACGGCGCTCGGGCCGGGCGCGGCCGGCGGCGGACGACCCACGCGGTGAGCGCGCCGGTCGAGGTGGTGCCCGTGGCGACGAGTGCCACGGAAGCGAGACACGCGGGACACATGGGTCGGACCTCCTCCTCGGTGGAGCGCGCCGCCGGATTGGCGGTGCGCACAGTGTGTGGCCGTCCTGCTTTCACCCAGGTCGACGTTCGAGGCACAGAGGGCCGGACACTCTTTTTCGGGTCGAGCGATCTCAGCCGGGCTTCGCCACCTCGATCAGGGCACTCCGGCAGGCGGCCAGGCAGTCGGCCAGGCCGCCCACGGTGTGGTCTCCCATGTGGCCGATGCGGATCGTGGTGTCCGCGAGCCGCCCGTAGCCCGTCCCGATCGTGAACCCGCGTGCCGCGACCGCGTCGACGACGGCCTTTGCGGATACCGCGGGTGGCAGGACAACCGCCGTGACGGTCGGCGACCGATGCCCCGCGGGGGCCAGAATGGCGAGCGCGATGCCCTCCCGCCGTAGCTCGTCGACCCAGGCCGCCGTGCGTGCAGCCATCGCGGCGTGCCGAGCCCAGGCCTGCTCGAGGCCTTCCGCCAGGACGGCCTCGAGTTGTACGTCGAGCGCGAAGTACAGCGGTAGGGCGGGCGTGTTGGGCGCCTCATCCCGTGCCGCGGCGGTGGCAAACTCGGCGAGATCGAAGTAGACGCCCCGGTTCTCGCTGGCGCCACGTCCGACGAACGCGTCCGAGGCGACGGCGAAGGCGAGACCCGGCGGCAGGGCCAGCGCCTTCTGCGAGCCGGTCAGCACGAAGTCGAGTCCCCAGGCGTCGAACCGGAGCTCGGCCCCGCGGATCCCCGAGACGCTGTCGACGCAGCACACCGCGCCGGCGGCGTGTGCCGCATCGGCGATGGCGCGGACATCCGTCAGTACGCCCGTCGATGTCTCGGAGTGGACCACCGTGACGGTCGTGTGCCCGCCATCCCGTATCCGCGTCGTCACGATGGCCGGATCGTGAACGCTGCCCCACGGTACGTCGTACCGGTCGACGCGACGACCGCACGCGGCGGCGATTCTCGCGAAACGCTCCGAAAACCCCCCGTTCACCAGCGCCAGCACCGGGCCCGCAGGGGCGTTGCGGATCGCGGCCTCCATGAGGCCCGTTGCCGAACTGGAGGCAATGAAGACCGGACGCTGCGTGCCGAACACCGTGCGGAGACCATCCTGCAAGCGCGCGAAGAGCGCGCGGAACGCGGCGCTCCGGTGCCCGATCATCGGGCGCGTCATCGCCGCGAGAACGGCGGGACGTACCTCGGTCGGTCCGGGGAGGAAGAACGTCTCGCGTCCGATCCGAGTGGAGCCGGGGCGAGGCGCGGGGCGCGGCGTCGGGTGCGGCGACGGGTGAGGATCGGTGGCCGTCATTGGACAGCGGTGCCCAGGACGATCGGGGGGAGCTGATCGAAGCGCGCGACGACATAGTCTGCGACCGCGACCACCGCCGGCCGGCGCGCGACCCCGACAAACGCGGCGAACGCATCGACCACCTGCTGGCCGCCGGGCACGGCGGTCTTGAGCTCGGCGTCGGTGTTGCCATCTCCCAGCGCCAACACCGCCCTGGGCAGCCCGAGCGCCGCGACCACGACCGGCTTCCCGCCGCGGCGTGCCAGTGGCGAACCGGCATCGAAGCCGACATAGGTCCCGTCGGGCGCGAACTCCAGGGGGACCGCATGGACGTCGCGCTCGTCCACGCCGACGGCGCTCGCCAGCGGCAGAATCGCCTGCCGGACGCCACCGCTCACGAGCACCACCCGGACCCCCTGGCGGTGCACGGCCTCGAGCGCGCGCCGCGCGCCGGGCATGATGCCGTCGACATACGCCGATGCCAGGGCGTCGATGTCGGCGCGCGCCGGCCGCACGAGGGCGAGGCGCTGTCCATAGACCGCATCCAGGGGGATGGCACCGGACATGGCGCGCTCGGTCATCTCCCCGACCGTCCGGGCGACGCCGGGCCCTCGCCGCTGAGCGAGCCACTCGATCCCTTCGATGCGGCTGAGGGTCGAATCCACATCGAGCACGAGCGACGCGAACTGGGCGAGCCGGGCGGCGGGACCGCGAGCGGGCGTCGTCGAGGCGTGCATCAGAAGATGTTGCCGGGTGCAAGCAGGCCGGTCGGATCGAGCTCACGCTTGACGGCCCGCATGACCGCGATCTGGAGCGAGGACATCTGGAGCGGCAGCCAGCGACGCTTGAGCTTCCCGATCCCGTGCTCGGCGGCGATGGTGCCACCCATGGCGATCACCGTCCGGAGCGTCTCCTCGACGACGCGCTCCATGGTCGCGACCTCACGCGCATCGCGCGCGAGATAATTCTGGTGCGGATGCCCGTTCCCCGCGTGCCCGTAGGTCACCGCCGGCGGTACCCCGAAGCGGGCAGCGATCGCCCGCGCGGCAGCGATGGCCTCCTCGAGACGGCCGAATGGAACGGCCCAATCGGTCGACACTCGCCGGCCGCCGGTGCCCCGCAGGCTCGCGCCTCGCTCATTGAGGGCGGCCGGCACGGCGTGCCGCATCGCCCGGGCGTGGGCGATCGCACTCTCTCCCTCGAACACGGCCACATCGCCGGCGGCCGCGCCATGTCCCTCGGCGAGCGCGAGCCAGGCGTCGAGCGCGGACGGCGTCACACAGGCCTGCTCTGTGTAGACGAGGGTCGAACCGGCGGGCGCTGGCAGGTCGACCTGCTCGCAGCTGCGCGCGATGTCGAGCGCGGCGCCATCGAAGTATTCCAGGCACCGGGGGGCGACGTCGCGTGCCTCCCGGGCCGCGCCGATGAACCGGAGCGCCAGCGCCTCGTCGGCGAACGGCAGGGCGAGCCCGACGACCTCGGTGGGTCTGGGCATGAGGCGCAGCTCGGCCTCGAGGACCACGGCCAACGTGCCCTCGCTCCCGATGAACCAATCGACGGGATCCTGGGCAAGCCCGTAGCCCGCGGCATTCTTCTCGATCGTCGGTCGGTGGAACTCGACGACCCGGCCGTCGGCGAGGGCCACGCGGAGCGCCCCCACATGGGCACGCGTCGGTCCGTAGCGGTACGTCCGCGCGCCCGACGCGTTGCAGGCGATCGCACCACCCACCGTGCTCTCGTGTTCGCTGGTCGGGTCCGGGGCCCAGGTCAGTCCGAGCGGCGCGACGGCCTGCTTCACGTCGGCGACGAGCGTCCCGGCTCGCACGCGGGCCGTCCGGGCAATCGGATCGACATCGACGATCCCGTGGTACGCCCGCATCGAGAGCAGGATGCCGCGGTCGGTGATCGACGCCGCGGTCGTGCTGCTCTGCGCGCCGGCGGCGGTCACCGCCGTCCCGGCCGCCTGGGCCTCCCGCAGCACGTCCACCGCCTCGGCTTCCGAGGCCGGACGCGCGACCGCCTCCGGCACCATCCGGAGTCCGGAGACGTCCGCCTGATACGCCTCGCGGATGGCGAGGTCGGACGTTAGCGCCGCCCGCACTGTGGCACTCGAGATGACGCGGGTGTCACTCGGGCGACAGACAGACCACGGTCGCCGAGCGAACGTCCGGGAGTGCCTCGAGCGTGCCGCGCAATGTGTCCGCGGCCTCACCGTCCACGACACCGTCCACCGTGATCGCTGCCAGCGCTTCGCCCCCCTGGGCGAGTCGGGCCTGGTGATACTCGGCGATATTGACGCCCGCGGCGCCGAGTACCGTGCCGACGTGCCCGATGACGCCCGGAACATCGCGGTTGGCGAGGATCACCAGGGTGCCGCGCGGGTGCACGTCCACGTGGAACGCCCCGATGCGCGTGAGCCGCGGGACTCCCGCCGGGTGCGCGGACCCGGTGATGGTGATCGCGCGCTGGCCGGCGCTGAGCCGGATCGCGATCCGGTGCGACAGGCCGTTGACACCCTCATCCAACTGCTCGGCGGCGGCATCGGTGAAGGCGAGGGCAATGCCGCGGGCCGCGGCGAGCGCGCGCGCGTTGATGAGATTGAGCCGCTCGCCGGCGACGACGGCGCTCAGGGCCCCCTGAGCACTCGCCGCCAACAAGGCATCCCGGGCGCCGGCGAACGCCGCCCCGGCGCTCACGTCGATGCGGTCGAGCGCCCGCGCGCCGTCCGACGCCAGGAGAGCGCGGCCAATCGCGGCGAGCCGCACCGCCAGCGTCACGGCCGGCCGCGCGTCATACCAGGCATTGCCCCCGCCACTCACTCCGGCGGCATTGATGGACCGCGACATCTCGCCGCGCAGGAGTGCGTCCCGTACGGCGCGACACACGTCCACGGCGACACTCCGCTGAGCCTCGACGGTCGACGCGCCGATGTGCGGCGTCAGGAGCACGTTGGGGAGGGTGCGTAGCGGGTGGGTCGACGGCAGCGGCTCGGTCGTGTACACGTCGAGCACTGCGCCGGCCAGGTGTCCCGACTCGAGCGCCGCGGCGAGCGCCGACTCGTCGACGATGCCGCCGCGCGCCAGGTTCACGACCACGGCCCCCTCGGGGAGGCGGCTCAGCGCCGACGACCCGATCATGGCGCGCGTCTCCGTGGTGAGTGGTGTGTGGACGGTGAGCACGCTCGCCACCTCGAGCAACTCGTCGAGCGTCGCCGCCCGGCGCACGCGGAGCGCCTGACAGCGCGCGTCGGCGATGTATGGGTCGAATGCGACGACGTCCATGCCGAAGGCCTGCGCTCGTCCGGCCACCTCGCCACCGATGCGGCCGAGCCCGACGATGCCGAGCGTCTGACCCTTCAGCTCGCGCCCCAGCAGGGCCGCGCGGTCCCATCGGCCCTCACGCATCGACTGATCGGCCCGCGGTATGTTGCGGAGCAGGCCGATGAGGGTCCCGAAGAACAGCTCCGCCACGGCGACGGTGTTACCGGCCGGCGCGTTGATGATCGCGATCCCGAGCTCGGTCGCGAGCTCGACAT
This sequence comes from Gemmatimonadota bacterium, assembly GCA_021324635.1. Lineage (GTDB taxonomy): Bacteria > Gemmatimonadota > Gemmatimonadetes > Gemmatimonadales > Gemmatimonadaceae > Palsa-1248. The sequence continues at coordinate 79,650 of JAJPIS010000107.1, read as the reverse complement.
CGATGTTGTCGACACCGACGCCGGCCCGACCCACGACCGCCAGCCGCGGGGCGGCGCGCAGCAACTCGGGGGAGATCCGGGTCGCGCTTCTCCCGACGAGGGCGTCGTACGTCCCGATGCGCGCCAGCAGCTCGTCGCGCGGAAGTGTCGGCACCTCGTCGACCGCCAGCTCCGGCTCGGCAGCGAGGAGGGCGACCCCGTCGGCATCGATGTCGTCGGTGATCAGAATGCGATACGGCAGCTCGGTCAGCTCCTCGGACGTGGCGGCAGCAGGCCTCACGGCGAGTATCGCATTGACGACGAGCCATTGTCAACGCCTTGGACGCCACATCCCGGCTCCGACATGGCCACGCGACATGAACCGAGGCGCGTGCCTACATTATCCGGATGCCGTCCTCCTCCACCTCGATCGGCATCATCGGCGCCGGCCGCTTCGGCACCTACTACGGCCGCCAGCTGGAGCGGGTGGGCTGGCACGTACAGCTCGCCGACGTGAAGAGCCCGCCCACCGAATACCGCGATGCCCTGGCACGTGCGTGCGCGTCGAGCACGGTCATCTACGCGGTGCCGATCCGGAGCTTGCAGGATGTGATCCTCGAGACACGTCACCTGCTGGACCCGGCGGCTGTCGTCATGGACGTCTGCTCGGTGAAGATGATCCCCTGCGCGACCCTCGAGCGACTCCTACCGGGCCGCGCGACGGTCGGGACGCATCCCCTCTTCGGCGCGCAGTCGGCGCCGGTCAGCTGTGCCGGCCAGCGCATCGCGCTCTGTAGCCCGCCGGCGATGGTGGGGTCCGATGCCGGGGCGACAGCCATGGTCCGTGCGGAGGAGCTGTCCGCCGCGCTCGGCCTGGTGGCCATCCAGTGCACTCCGCGCGAGCATGACACGCAGGTCGCGCGCAGTCAGTTTCTGACGCACTTCATTGGGCGCGGCGCGAGCCGGGCGGGCATCGGCCGGCTGGCGCTGTCGACCAAGACACACGATGACCTGATGGACATCATCGACGTCGTCTGCCACGACTCGACAGAACTGTTCGAGGATATGGCGGCTTTCAACCCGATGGTCGCCGACGTTCGGGCGGCGTTCCTGGGCGCATTGGCCGCCATCGACCGCCAGCTCGCCCGACGCGAGCACGGTCTGGGCGAGCTCGATGCGGCCAACCATCCCTCCACGGGAAACGGTCCGGCGACCGGACCGGCGCGGGGCTAGCCGGGGCGCCGCTCGAGCCAGAACCAGGCGAGGAGGGCCGGGACGCCCAGCGCCAACTGCCGTCCCCGGCGCGCGAGCGCTCCGGCCAGCGCCGCGGGGGTGGACACACCGACAGCCGCCCCCAGGAGCACGAAGCCGGCCTCCTGTGTGCCGAGCCCGGCCGGCACGAAGAACGTCGCGCTCTGCAACGCGACTGTCAGACTCTCCATCACGACCGCTGCGGGGACGCTGACCGGCTGGCGGATCAGCTGAAAGGCGACCCACGTCTCCGCCGCTCCGGCCACGAACCCCGTCAACTGCCACGCCACGCATCGCGACAGCGCGCCCCGGTCGCGGTACAGCCGCCTGATCGCCGCATCGAGCCGAGCCGGATCGGCGACACGGCGCACGACGTCGCGACCGGCGAGGCCCGCCAATATGTGCTCGACGATCGTGAAGAGGCCGACACGCCGTTGCAGAACCACGAACGCCGCGAGGCCGACGGCCGTGAGCAGGAGGCCACCAGCGGCCCAGCGGGGCGCCGGGTTTCGATCGCCGTGTGCGAGCAGCACGAGCAGCACGAGGCCGGCGACGGCGAAGATGAGTTGCGCGACCAGCCAGAGCGTGACTTCCACGACGACACTGGCGGTCGCGGCCACGCCGGGCACGCCGCGCCGGAGGAGGAGCCGGATCCCAGCGATCTCGCCCCCGACCCGGACGGGGAGCAACCCTCCGACGGATTCGCGGATGACCGCCGCCCCCGTGAGATAGCTGCGGCCAGGGCCCCCGGGCGGAAGCAGGGCCCGCCAGCCGCTCGCGTCCAACGCGAGTGGCACCAGGTGCAGTGGAACGAGCACGATCAGCGCGTACCCGGCCGTGCGGAGGAGCTCGAGGATCTGTGGAAGCCCCGCCCGGACGAGCAGGACGATCGCCACGGCCAGCCCGCACCCGGCGAACGCCCAAAGGGCAAGCCGATACCGGTGAGTCTGCGCGGCGCCAGCGTGCGGGGCGACGGCCGTCAGGTCCGGCACGCGGTGTCCGGCGTCGGGCCACCCGGACGTGCCCTCGGGATCGCCCGTCACGCGTGGCCCCCCACTCTCCCCGTGCACTGGCACACGCCGGCTCGCCAATCGCGCGCGACGGGGCGTGTGCTTCGGGCTGCGGGCTGCGGCATCGAGCGAAGCTAGTCGCCACGTAGGCGGCACACCACGGCGCATTTCGGGGTAGCGCGCACGATCCGGGCGGCATACCGACGACGTACCGACCGCACGCCGACGGCCATGGGCCGGGCTACATTACTCGCCCGTGAGCGCGACGGGGCGGAGGGAGGTCGGCCTGCGTGTGATCGTCACGGCCGACGATTTCGGACTGGCGCTGCCGGTCAACGAGGCCATCGAGATCGCGTACCGCGATGGCGTGCTCACGAGTGCCAGTCTCATGGTGGCAGAGGGGGCCGCCGGGGACGCCGTCGACCGTGCCCGCCGGCTGCCGGGACTCGCGGTCGGGCTGCACGTGACGGTCGTGGACGGGCGAACCATCCTGCCGCGCGCGCAGCTCTCCAGGTTGGTCGATCGGTCGGGGCGACTATCGGACCGTCTGGTCCTCGCGGGTGTCCGGTACTTCTTCTCACCGATGGCGCGGCGTCAGCTTCGCGCCGAGGTGCGGGCGCAGTTCGAGGCCTTCCGGGCGACCGGGTTGCCGCTCGACCATGTCGACGCGCACCGGCACATGCACCTGCATCCGACGGTCCTCGGCGCGATCCTCGCGGTCGCGCGCGAGTTCAACGTGCGGGCGGTGCGAGTGCCCTACGAGCCGCTGCGGGCGGCCGGCGTGGCGAGCGGTGGGCCGCTGACGCGACTGTGGGCGCGCCTCGCAGCCGCATCCCGCGCCGCGGGCCTGGTGCCCTGGCTCGCGCTCGTCCGATGGCGGCTGCATCGGGCGGGCATCCGGTACAATACCGATGTGCGGGGATTGGCGGCGACCGGCAGGATGACCGAGCAGACGGTGCTCCGGCTGGTGGCGACGCTCGGCAGGGGGACGACCGAGTTCTTCTTCCATCCGGCGACCGCAACGCCGTTCGCGGGTACGCTCCCACAGCCGATCGCGAACCATGTCGCCGAGCTTGACGCCCTCGTCAGCGCGCGCGTGCGCGGCGCACTCGAATCCTCGGGCGCCCGCCGCGTGGCGTTCCGCGACCTGGACTGAGGGCGCCGAGTCGCCGATCGACCGCTCGACACTCGGCGCCTCTGCGCGCTCTCGCTACCACCGGCGGACGGCTGCCGAGGGGGACTCTCAGTGGATACCGAGGTGCGTCTTGGTCCAGATGATGACGGCCGCACAGCGTGAACCTGGTCCGACCACGACCTCCGAGGGTGCTTCGCCGCTCTGGTAGACCTCGACGGCCGCGATCTCGTTGGGCCTCACGTACGCGTCGATGTCTCCCGCGCTCATCTCGCGGAACTGGTGGCCGTCGACCATGTAGACCAGGCAGGTGCTCCGGAGGCTCGGGGCGGTATACAGGCGGCCGTTCCGAGTCGACCGCGTGACGAGGCCCGGCATCCCGACGAGCAGGTCTCGCATCTCGGAGGGGTTCCGGCGGGCGATGTCCTCCGCGGTGAGATACCGGCCAAGCCCCCCGGCCTGCCGGCGGTCGAACCCGACCCGCTGATACCCCGCCTTCAGCTCCGCCGTCACCAGGACCTTCTGGAGCACGGCCGTCTTCGGACCGATCACGACCGCGACCTGGCGGGGCTCGCGCGCCGACAGCTCGACGGGGACGGACACCGGCTGGTAGCCGACCGCGCGGACGAAGAGCGTCCGACTTCCCGTCGGCTCACCCCGGAGGACAAACCGTCCGCTGTCCGCCGTCACCGCCGAGTCGCCGCTGCCCAGCACGCGCACCACGGCGCCTACGAGTGCACCGCCTTCCTCCCGCACCACCCGCCCCGTGAGCGTCGCTCGGGCGGGCGATGTCCCGGCTGTCGACGTGCCGGCTGCGGACCCCTGTGACGTGCCCGCACCGGCGCCCGGCAGATGGAGCGCCACGAAGGCCACGTACCGGTTGTTCATGGCGAACGGCCGATCCAGCACCTCGGACCGAGTCGTTCGCGCCACGTGCAAGGTGCCGGTGACGTTTCCGGGTAACCAGCAGAAGCGGAACACGCCGGCGGGACCGGCCAGCGTGTCGCGTGCGCGATCGATGTGCTTCAGCCCTTGCACGCGGTCCGCCTGGATCTCGGTCCAACTCAGGGCGACGCGGCCGCCGCCCACCGGCTCCTCGGTTTCGGCGTCGAGGACGCGGCCGACCAGGAGCGATGGACCGGTGCCGCTGTCGGCGGGGCCTGGCGGGGTCCGGCAGAAGAGGGCGCGGAGGGTCGCGGGCGAGGGGACACCCAGCGCGACGCGGATGGTGTCGCCGGCCGCGACGCGAATCGGAGGGGTGGAGAGGCCGGTGCCGACCGAGTCGAGGACCGGGTGAAACACGGCGAGCCGAACCACCCCGGGTGCCAGGCTGTCGAGCCGGAACCGCCCGCTCGAGTCGGTGGTGGTGAGGCGCGTCGTGCCGTCGACCGCGATCTGCGCCCCGACCAGCGGCCCGGCGTGGAGACTGTCGAACACCACCCCGGCGACGGTGCCGCCCGACGGTCCGCTACCGGTCGCGCCGGCGCTCGCGACCTGCGCCGCCGCCCGCGATCCCGGACCCGATGCCAGGAGTGCGACGACGAGGGCGCGCGCGGCGGCGCGCGCGTGCCGGCGTGGCCAGCGGTCCGGCGCAGACAGGGCACGGGTCGCGCGCCGGCTTCCGGCCCGTAGGTTCACCGCCCAGCGATCCGACTTCCGGCCGCCCAACGCCATGGCACCACCCCCGGAGGCTTGCGAAAACATATGGTCACGTGACCGCGTCCAACTTACAAACCCCGCGGGGATGCGCCAGGCTCTACTGTGCCGAGCGCGGCCGAGCGGGGTCGAACGCGGGCCCCCGGTCGGGGCGCTCACTCTCCCTCCCCCCCGTCTCCCCTTCCCTGCCCCTTTTCCCGTCCCCTCCCCCCTTCTCCCCCTTCCCTCCCCTGCCCGACCGATGCTGACCCTCGACGAGTCCCGCGTGCAGGACCTGCTGCGTCTCGACGCCCTGATCCCGGCGATGCGGCAGGCGCTGATCGATTTCTCGGCCGGGCGGGTCCGGCAGCCAGTGCGTTCCATCCTCCCCGTCCCCGAGGCGGGCGCGCTGTTCGGCGTCATGCCGGCGGTATACGGGGATGTGCTCGGCGCGAAGCTGGTCACCGTCTATCCGGACAACGCGCGGCACGGCCTGCCGAGCCACCTCGCCACGATCCAGCTCTTCCGCGCGGCCACTGGCGAGCCGCTCGCGACGATGGACGGCCGGCTGATCACGGAGCTGCGGACGGCGGCCGTGTCCGCCGTCGCGGCAGACCTCCTCGCCGCCCCGGCGGCTCGCGTGCTCGCCGTGCTCGGCAGCGGGGTCCAGGCCCGGGCGCACATCCGGGCACTCCGGCTCGTCCGCCCCTTCGACGAGGTCCGGATCTGGAGTCGCACCCCTCGCCGTGCGGCCGACCTCGCGGCAGAGATCGGCGGACAGGTCACTTCGGCCGCGGACGCGGTACGCGGTGCCGACGTCGTGGTGACCGTGACGGGCGCGCCGGAGCCGGTGCTCCGCGGGGCCTGGCTCGGCGACGGCACGGTGGTGCTGGCCGTCGGCGCCGTTGGCCCGACGCGGCGGGAACTGGATGACGACGCGATGCGCGGGGCCGTGATCGTCGACTCGCGGGCGGCCGCCGCGCAGGAGGCGGGGGACATCCTGATTCCGGGCGTGGCGGTGTACGCCGAGCTGGGTGAGCTCCTCGCCGGCACGCATCCTCTCCCGCAGACCCCCCCGATCGTCTTCAAGTCCCTCGGGCTCGCGGTCGAGGATCTCGCGGCGGCACGTCTGGTGTACGAGGCCGCGCGGGGAAGCATCAGCGAGCGTCGCATCGACGACAGGTTTCCGGGGACCGGTTGACAGTGGGTCGCACGCGGGCCATGCTCCGCGACTTGCACGCGAGCAACACCCTCGTAGGAGGCAGGCCAATGCGTGTCCCAAAGCTCTCGTACCTGATCGCCGGCAGCGCGCTCCTGGTGGTCGGCTGCGGTCGTGGCGGGCAGGTGCCCGCTAGCGGCGATTCGACGGCCGCGACGCCGGCGGCCGCCCCGGCGGCCCCGACCGTTGTGACCATCCATGCGACAGAGTACGCGTTCACCGGGCCGCAGCAGGTCCCAGCCGGCTGGACGACGTTTCAGCTGATCAACGACGGGGCGATGCTGCACCATCTGGCCATCGTACGACTGGATAGCGGAAAGACGGTGACCGATCTCCGGCAGGCACTCCAGCACCCGGGACCCCCGCCGCGTTGGATGGTGCCCGTCGGCGGACCGAATGCACCCGAGCCGCACAGCCAGTCGAACGCGACGGTCGACCTCGTGCCCGGTCAGTACGCGTTCCTGTGCTTCGTCGACGTCCCGGGCGGCGTCCCGCACTTCGCGAAGGGGATGTCGATGCCGTTTACCGTGACCGCGGCGGCGGCCTCCAGCGCGGCTGCGCCGACGCCCGATGTCGTGGTCACGCTCTCCGACTACCGGTTCGACGTCCGCGGCCCGGTCACCGCCGGGCGGCGGACATTCCTCGTCCAGACCGCGAGGGGGCAGCAGCCTCACGAGCTGGAGCTCGTTCGACTCGAGCCGGGCAAGACGCCAGCCGATGTGGTCGCATGGGTCCTGAAGCCTCAGGGGCCTCCACCGGGGCACCCGTTGGGCGGAGCCGCACCCGCGGCCGCCGGCGGCGGCGTATACTTCACGGCGGACCTCACCTCCGGGAAGTACGCGCTCATGTGCTTCGTGCCCGACGCGAAGGACGGCAAGCCACATATTCAGCACGGAATGGTACAGACGCTCGACGTCACCTGAGCGCCCTCGCATCGCGCCTCATGCCGACCGTAGCTCGCCCGAGACCTCATCGCGACCCTCGCCCCCGAGTCCTGACGCGCGCAGTGCCCGCCGCGCTCGCCCTGGGGCTCGTCGTTCTATCCGCGGGCGGCGCTGGTGCGCAGAGTGCCGCGCCTGGGGCGCCGCCTGCCGCGATCAACGCCACCGAGTACGCGACACGCCGCGATTCGCTGCTCGCGCACATCGACAGCGGCGTGGTGGTGATCCCCGGTGCCCGTGAGCCGGTCCAGCACTATCCGCGCTTCCGACAGACGCCTTCGTTCCGCTACCTCACCGGGTTCCTGGAGCCCGATGCGACACTGGTCCTCGTCAAGCGGGAGGGGCGCACGACGGGGACGATGTTCATCCAGCCTCCGGCTCCCCGGACCGAGTTCTACACTGGCACACGCGTGCGGTACGATGAGCTGGCGCGCGAGCTGGGATATGGCGCGCGGTCGGACGAGGATCTGAATCCCGTCCTCGACTCGCTGACGGCGACGCATCTGCCGTACTATTTCGTGAGCGATGCCGAATCGGAGGAGTTCGTGCGGGGTGATTCGCTGAGCTTCGGCCGAGCCCTGGCGCGGCGCCTGGCAACATCACACATCGGGCTCGACGTGCGTGATGCGACCCCGATCGTCGAGGCACTCCGGGCCCGGAAAGGTGCCGCCGAGATCGCGCTCATCAAACGGGCAGCCGAGGTCTCGGATCTGGGGCATCGGGCCGCGATGCAGGCAGTCGCGCCGAGCATGAACGAGTACAAGATCCAGGCGCTCATGGAATACACCTTCCGGCGAAACGGCGCGGATCGGCCGGCCTACGCGTCGATCGTCGGCTCCGGTCCCAATTCCACGACCCTGCACTACGACGCGGACGACCGCGTGATGCGCGCCGGTGAGGTGGTGGTGATGGATGTGGCGGCGGAGTATCAGGGCTACGCGGCGGACGTGACGCGGACGCTGCCCGTCAGCGGCACGTTCACTCCCGACCAGCGCGCCGTCTACCAGATCGTACGGGACGCGCAGGCGGCCGCCGAGCGACAGGTGAAGCCGGGGGTACCTGCCCGCCAGGAAGTCGACAGTGTCTTCGCCGTGCTGGGTGCCGGCCTGACGCGGCTCGGGCTGATCGACTCGGCCGGTGCCGTGTTCGACGCGCCGGCCGGGTTCTGCGGACGCCCCGACAACGTCTGCCGGCAGGTCACGCTCTTCTGCCCGCATGGCCCCGGGCACGGGCTCGGGTTGGACGTGCACGATCCTGCGCAGTGGTACACGGGTGCGCACCAGTTCGGCGTCGGCGATGTGTTCACGATCGAGCCGGGCCTCTACATCCGGCCGGGGATGATCGACGTGCTGCCCGACACCCCGCGGAACCGCGCGTTCATCGCCCGCATCCGACCGCTGCTCCAGCGCTACGCCAACATCGGCGTTCGGATCGAGGACGACTACGTGGTCACGCCCACGGGGCTCGAGCGGCTGACCGCAGCGCCTCGCGAGATCGACCAGGTGGAGGCGCTCATGCATCATCACGTCGCGATGGTCGGCACGCCGGCCCGTCGATCGCCGTCGCGGGCAGGCCAGCGGTAGCCTAGGCGGGCATCGACGGGCGGCCGGTCGGGCCCAGGTCCGGCCTGGCGAGGAATTGCGGCGGCTTCCGGATCCTGGAGGCCTGCTCGTACGCATAGGCGAGCTTCAGAAGCGTGCCTTCCTGGTACGCGCGCGCCATGAACAGCATCCCCATCGGTAACCCGAAGCTGAAGCCGACCGGCACCGTGATGCTGGGATAGCCGGCGACCGCCGCAGTGCTGGAGCTGCTCGCGCCGCCGCCGACGGAGCCGTCGCCGTTGACGAGATCGATCGGCGTGGGTGGCGTCCCGGTGGGGACGACGATCGCGTCCAATCGGTGTGTGACGATGGTGTGATCGATGCCCATGGCGCGCGACATCCGCACGCACTTCGCGCGGGCCGCGAGATACGCGGGCGTGGTCAGCGGCCCCTTGGCCTGCGCCTGGACCATCAGCTCCTGCCCGAAGTACCGCAGCTCCGTGTCCCTGTGCGCGTCGTTGAAGGCGATGACGTCGGCGAGCGTGTGCACGCGAGCGCCCGGGCCCAGATCCGCGAGGTAGCGGTCGAGGTCGGCCTTGAACTCGTACAGGAGGACCTCCTGCTCGGCGTCGCCGAACTGTCCAGCGGTGGTCAGGTTCGCCGGGTCGACGATCGTCGCTCCCTGCTGCCGCATGAGGTCCAGGGCGTCGTTCACCGCACGGTCGAGCGCACGGTCGTAACCGAAGAAGTGCGCGCGTGCGACGCCAATGCGCGCCCCGCGGAGGCCGTTCGGGTCCAGGAACCTGGTGTAGTCCGGCGCGCTCCGCTTCCGACTACCGGCCGTGGCCGGGTCGCGAGCGTCCTCGCCGGTCATGGCCGAGAGAAGAATGGCCGCGTCACGAACCGTTCGGCAGATCGGGCCGGCAGTGTCCTGACTATGAGAGATGGGCACGATGCCCGACCGACTCAGGAGCCCCACGGTCGGCTTGAGACCCACCAGCGCCGAGCAGGACGAGGGTGAGACTATCGACCCATCGGTCTCGGTCCCGACCGCCACGGCGCAGAAGCTCGCGGCGGCGGCAACCGCCGACCCGGAGCTCGACCCCGAGGGGGTCCGGTCGGTCGAGTACGGATTGCGCGTCTGTCCGCCGCGCCCGCTCCAGCCGCTGCACGACTGTGTGGAGCGGAAGTTCGCCCACTCGCTGAGATTGGCCTTGGCCAGAATCACCGCGCCGGCCGCCCGAAGCCGGTCGACGATAAAGGCATCGCGCGGCGCGGTCGCTCCCACGAGCGCGAGGGATCCGGCCGTCGTCTGCATCCGATCCTTCGTCGCGATATTGTCCTTGATGACCACCGGGATGCCATGCATCGGGCTCCGTGGCCCTTTGGCCTTGCGCTCCGCGTCCAGGGCGTCGGCGATGGCGAGGGCATCCGGATTGATCTCGATGATGGCGTTGACCGCCGGACCGCGCTGGTCCATGGCATCGATCCGCGCCAGATACTGCTCCGCGATCGAGCGCGCGGTGAGCTTGCCCGACCGCATGGCTTCCTGGAGCTGGTCGATCGTCGCCTCGGCGAGGGCGAAATCATCCGGCGTGCCGACCGCGGGTCGGCGGCCGTCGCGGGGGGATCCTGCGACGCCTCGCGCCCATGCAGGGACAGCGTGGCCCGCCACCGCGAGCGCACCTCCGACGACCCCGCCGACGAACGCCCTCCGGTCGACCCCGCTCCGCGCTTCCTGATCGCTCGACGCCATCTGTGCTCCTCCTTGCCAGTGCCAACCGTGATGCGCAGTCGCCGGATCGGCGCGCGCTGCGCCTCCGCTACGCGTTCCGCATATTCCACGTCCCCGCACCAGCGCCGTACCGCCTACGGCCACAGCCGCCGGCCCAGGAGATCACCCCATGGCTCGCCTCGCCCGCGCCCACCTCACGACTGCCGAGAGCCTGCGGCAGCTCCCTGCTCTGCCGGAGGAACAATACGCGATCGTCTTCGAGCACGGCACGTTGGAGGTGGGAATGTACGCCCCGCGAGGCTCGGACCCCCAGACGCCGCACACCCGGGACGAGGTGTATGTGGTCGTCCGGGGACGGGGGACCTTCGTCCACGGCGAGAGCCGGCGTACGTTCGGCCCCGGAGACCTGTTGTTCGTGCCGGCCGGGGCGACCCACCGGTTCGAGGAGTTCAGCGACGATCTCGCGGTCTGGGTGCTCTTCTACGGGCCGGAAGGTGGCGAGCGGCCGACCGCCGGGTAGTGCCGCCGCCCCAACCGGTCAGCAGGTGCGCTCGACGAAGAGCGAGAAGATGTTGTAGGCGATGAGGGCCGAGAACAGCAGGTCGAAGAACACCCCGCCAAAAGCGAGATAGCGTAGCGCGTCCCCGCGGTGGGCTTCGGCCGCCGCGCGGGTGAAGCCGGGGGAGTCCGGTTCATGCCGTCGGGTCTCGCGAATGGCGGCCACGAGCGCGACGAGTCCCATGACGAGCATGACCACGCCGATCGCTTCGGCGACCGGCAGCGCCCACGACGGCACCGGCTGAACCAGCGGGTCGAGTTGGGGGAAGCACGCGTGCGCCACCACCATGTATCCCACCAACTCCTGCACACTCCACGCAGCAGCCCCGCCGAGGAAGGCGAACCACAGTAGCCCCAGCCGTCGCTCACCCGGGGCGGGCGCCGGCGTGGACGTGACGGGCGCCGTGGTGCTCATGACTCGCCTCCGGCCGACACCGTCAGCCCCACCGCGGCGTCAGGTAAAAGGTCGTGAAGACAAACAGCCAGACGACGTCGACGAAGTGCCAATACATGCCGGCGTTGGTGACGGCGAGGTGCCGCTCGCGCGTGAACGTCCCACGCCACGCCCAGATCTGCACGATGAGGTTGAGGAGCAACCCGACGATCACGTGGGCGCCATGGAAGCCCGTGATCGTGTAGTAGAGGGAGCCGAACGCATCCGTCTTCGCCGTGAACGGCTGATTGTTCCAATCGAGGCCCTCGAGGATGAGGAAGACCACGCCCATGATGAACGTGACCAGGAGCCCGAGGCGCAGGCGACCCTGGTCTCCGCGCTCGATGCCTTTCTCGCCCCACCAGTACACGACACTGCTCGCCACCAGGAGGCACGTCTGGGGGATGGCGAGCGTGAGGCTGAGCGGCCCGGTCGACGGCCACGGCCCGCGTGCCTGCGACGCGAGGTAGTAGTAGGAGAACAGCAGGTAGGCGAACAGGCACGCCTCGGTGGCGATCGTCCAGATGAGCGCCCACCACCCGGGACTCCGGGGGACGCCGTTGCCGATCGGCAGTGCGGTCGGCATCGCGGTCGGCAGTGCGGTCGGCATCGCGCGGGCCGTCATGCGACCCCCGGCGCCGGGAGGTGCACCGGCCGCTCGTCCGCCTCGTCACCCGTCGGCCAGAGCCAGGCGCCCAGCGAGATCGCAACCCACACGATCCCGGCGCAGGCGAGCCACCAGACGCTGAACACGAACCCGTAGAACGCTGCCGTGAGCCCGAGGGCGAGCAGGAGCGGCCAGAGCGAATCCTCGGGCATGAGCTGCTGGGCCATCGTGTGCCCCTCCAGCGGCGACGTCGCCAGCGTCTCGCGTCCCCGGTCCAGGACCGGTCCCCGGAACACACTGCTGCGTTCGGGCCCCACCTCCCCCTCGGCGGTGGCGCCCGGGTGTCCCTCCCAGAGCGGATTCCGGCTCCGCACGGTCGGAAGGACCGCGAAGTTGAATGGCGGGGGCGGAGACGTGCTCGCCCACTCGAGCGTCCCCGCGTCCCACGGATTGGACCCGGCGGGCTCGCCGGCGCGCAGGCTCCAGAAGAAGTTGATGACGAACAGCAGCACGCCGAGCGCGAAGATGTAGGCGCCGATCGTCTCGAGGAGATTCACCGCCCCGAGCCCGACCCCGGCCGGGTACGTGTAGATCCGTCGCGGCATCCCGAGCAGCCCGGCGATGTGCATCGGGAAGAAGGCGAGATTCATCCCGATGAACATCGTCCAGAAGTTGGCCTGACCCAGCCGCTCATCGAGCAGCCGCCCGGTCATCTTGGGGAGCCAGTAGTAGAAGCCCGCCATGACGGCGAAGACGTTGATGCCGACCAGGACGTAGTGGAGATGGGCGACGACGAAGTACGTATCGGTCACCTGCCAGTCGAACGGAACCGCGGCGGTGACGACGCCCGAGACCCCGCCGACCACGAACAGCACGATGAAGCCGAGGGCGAACATCATCGGTGTCTTCAGCACCGGCCGGCCGGTCCAGACGGTGGCGATCCAGGCGACCACCGCGACCGCGCTCGGCAGGGTGATGAGGAAGCTCGCGCCGCTGAAGTAGGAGGCCGCAATCGGCGGAATGCCGGTCGCGAACATGTGGTGGACCCAGACACCGAAGCCGATGATCCCGGTCGCGACCGTCGAGAGCGCGACCATCGGGTATCCGACGATCGGTCGCCGTGAGAAGGTGGGGATGATTTCCGAGATCATGCCCATCGCGGGCAGCACGATGATGTAGACCCAGGGATGGCCGAAGATCCAGAACAGGTGCTGCCAGAGCAGCGGGTTGCCCTGGTGTGCCACGTCGTAGAAGTGCATCCCGAACCGGCGCTCGAAGTACAGGAAGACGCAGGCGGCCGTGAGTGCCGGCAACGCGAACACGATCGAGAAGGACGCCGTCATCGTCCCGTAGAGGAAGAGCGGCAGCCGGTTCAGCGACATCCCGGGACAGCGCATCTTCATGATCGTGCCGATGAAGTTGATCGCGCCGACGGTGGTGGAGATCGTGATGAAGATCAGTCCCAGCGCATAGAAGTCCATGTTCAGGCCGGGGTCGTACAGCTGGAGGGAGTACGGCGCGTACCCGAACCATCCGTCATTGGGCGCTTGCCCGAGGAAGGGACTCGTGTAGAGGAAGATGCCCGAGAGGAGAAACGTCCAGTAGCTCAGCGCGTTGACACGGGGGTAGGCCATGTCACGCGCGCCGATCATCAGCGGCCAGAGGTAATTACTGAAGCCCGACAGGATCGGTGAGGCGTACCAGATGATCATCGTCAGGCCGTGCATCGAGAAGTACTGGTTGTACGCCTCGGGGCCGAGCACCCGCATGCCGGGCGCGGCGAGCTGGACCCGCATCACCGCCGCCTCGAGGCCGCCCACCAGAAGGAACACGAACGCCGTGACGAGATAGCGCTTGCCGATCTTCTTGTGGTCGACGGTCGCCAGGGCGCCGTAGAGCGTGTGCGGCGTCTCCCAGAGACGGTGTAGCTCCTCGATCGGAGCTTCGGCAGCGGGGACGGTGACAGGCGCGGTGACGGCCACGGGTGATCTCCCGATCGTTACTTGAGGGTCTCGAGATAGGCCGCGAGGGGTTGAAGGGCCCGGGGCGCGACGGCCATGCGCGGCATGTCATTCCCGGGCTTCATCCCCTGCGGGTCGACGATCCACCCCATGACATTGGCCTGCGTGTTCTCGATGCCGGTGGCGGCCAACGTGCGACGGGAGCCGAAGTGCGTGAGGTCCGGACCGACCGTGCCCGCCGCCTCGGTGCCCCGGATCGTGTGACAGCTCGCGCACCCGGCAGTCATGAACGTCTGGCGCCCGGTGGCCAGGGTCGAATCTCCGGGCGCCCGGCCGACCTGTCGCTGCGTCGCCACCCACGCCCGGTACGCGTCCGGCGACTCGGCGACGACCGTCAGCCGCATCTGGGCATGTTGCGCTCCGCAGTACTCACCGCACGGACCCGAGAAGACGCCCGGCTGGCGTGCCTCGATCCACATGGTATTGTCCTGCCCGGGAATGATGTCGGTCTTGCCCGCGAGCTGCGGCACCCAGAAGCTGTGGATCACATCGGCTGTCTGGAGCGTGATGCGAATCGGCTGGCCGACGGGCAGGTGCATCTCGTTCGCGGTCGTGAACCCCTGCCCGCTCGAGTCGTCGTACGCGATCTCCCACCACCACTGATGACCCGTGACAGTGGCGCGACCGGCCGATGGATGGCTCGGCGGCACGGCGGCGGCATTGATCGTCACGACCGTGAACACGAAGGCGGCAGTGAGAATCCCGGTCGGCACCAGCAGCGCCCACAGGACGAGCCACCGCTGCTCCCGGGCATCGCTGGGCACGGCCGAATCGATGATCGTGCCGGGCGCACCCTGCGTGCGCTCCCGCCGTCGCCAGAGCGCGGCGATCGGCACGAGGACGAGGACGACGAGCACGACCAGGCACGAGACGGCGATGAGAAACCACCCGAGCTGCGCCTCGCCCGCACCCGGCGCGGCGGCGCCCGTGAACACCGACGCGGCATGGTCGCACCCGGCCGTCGCGACCAGGAGCCCGAGGAGCCCGAGGAGCCCGAGGAGCGCGGGCGTGCCCATGCCGGCGCCGAGCCGCCGCATCACCCGGCACTCGGTGTCAGAGGCGGGTGGGCCTGGGGCGGCGGCGGATCGGGTTCCTGCGGGGTGCCGAGCGTGCGGATGTAGGTGATGAGCTTCCAGATCTGATCGGCGGAGATCTTCGTGCCCCATGTCGGCATCCCGGCCGGTCGGCCCTCGAAGATGGTGTCGTAGAGGTCGGCGTCCGTGTTCCCGTAGACCCACGCACTATCGCGCAGGCTCGGCCCCATACCGCCGCCGGCGCGCCCGCCATGGCATCCGGAGCAGTTGTACTGGACGAAGAGCTGCCGCCCTTCGGCGGCCGCGCCGACATTGCCCGTGTAGGGGTTGTGCACATCGCCGATCACGGCGGCGGCGTGGATCCCCGGTTCGACCCCGGGCCGTTGCGCGAGTGTGGCAGCGCTGATCTGGGTCCGGGTCGACGGACCCTGCTCGTTGGCCCGAAGGTCCGGCTGCCCGACTCGCTGACACGCGCCCACGGCGAGGCCCGCTCCCGCCCCAGCGATGCCCCACGCCAGCGCGCGCACGACCGATGTCGCCCCTGCCCGACGCGCCCTCGCGTCCAGGGGCGCGGGGGCGCCGGCGGTCGGCTGCTGCGTCACCTGCCGTTCCAGGCGCATGTGCGGTCCTCTTGGTTGGCGGTGCACGGCCGTCGGCCCTCCGCCGCCGTCGGAGGCGTCCGCCCTGGCGACTCCCGCACGAGAGGGACGCCGTAGCGGCGCAGGATCCGTTCGATCGCATCGTGGCGCCGGACCAGGGCACGATCCAGGCGAGCGCGCAGCGCGGCATCCCCGTGCCTGACCCCCACCGCGATGTCGTACGTGAACGGGATCCCACGGCCGGCGAACGGGGTCTCGACCGGGGTGATCGTCAGGGGGACGGGCGAATGCTGGGCGAAGTAGCCCGCGAGCGGCCCCCACGCGACCGCGATGTCCACCGCGCCGCGGCCGACCGCGTCGATCAGCTTGGAGGGCGGGCTCGCCTCCGCGTAGTTCCCGTAGATGCTGTAGCCGACGACGTTGTGTACAAGGTCGCGCTGGGCGAGCGCCACGGCAGGCGGCAGGCTGTTGTAGTCGGCGCCGATCACGTGCACCCCGATGCGCAGTCCACGAAGGCGCGGGTCGTCGAAGGAGGCGATGCGGGGCCCGGCGGCCCGTGCCGTCCGGCTACGCCGCGGCGCGACGAAGACGTATGTCGAGCGATAGTAGGGGCGGGTCGTGCTCACCTGCTCGTCGCCGGCGATGATGCCGAGGACGACATCGCACCGATGCGCACCGAGCGTATTCCGGATGAATCCGCGCCGCTGCGCCCACCACGTGTAGACCGGCCGCTCGTGCAGCTCGGCAGCGAGGATCGCGCCGATCCGATTCTCGAAGCCCTCGCCGGCCCGGTCCGAGAAGGGCATGTTGTTCGGATCGGCGCAGATGCGCAGCACGCCGGGCGGTGCGGCCGCAGGAGCGCCGCGCGAGCCGCCTCCCATCGCGTCGCCGAGCCCGTCGCCGTGGGCGCCGCCCTGTGCCCCAGCCGGTGATGCGAGGAGCACGATGGCCAGGGCCAGCGTCGTCGCGAGCGCCGCGCCGCGGAGCACGTCGACTGGTCGGGTCCCGCGCGTCGTGCTGCCGATCACTGGGGCGTCAGAGCGAGAAGACGTAGACCACACCGCCCGGGGCGGTGTACTGCGGCAGATCGGGCATGGCGCCGGTCGCCCCGAGCGCGGCCGTGGGGTCGTTGGCCGAGAGACCGAGCGCGATCGCGCCCAACCAGCCGCCGATCCCGGAGTACACGGCCACGTACTGTTTCCCGTCCGGCCCCATGTACGTGATGGGATTCCCGACGATCCCGGACCCACACTTGAACTGCCAGAGCACCTTCCCACTCTTCGCGTCGACCGCCTTGAACCATCCGTCCATCGTGCCGTAGAACAGGATGTCGCTGGCGGTGACGACCGGGCCGCTCCAGACGGGGAAGCGCTCGGGGATGTCCCACACCTTCTTGCCGGTCGCCGGATCCCAGGCGATGAAGTCCCCGCGGTGGTTCCAACTGTTCGGCTCGGCGTACATGCGCACATCGGCGCCGAGGTACGGCGTCCCCGCGATGTAGTTCGCCTTCAGCCCCGCGTAGTCCATGCACAGCTTGGTCGAGGGCGTGTAGAAGAGATGCGTCCGGGGCGAGAAGCCGGCAGGCTGCTGGTCGCGCGCACCGGTGGAGGAGGGGCAGATGTCCGTCGTGTTGACCCCCTGGTGCGTCTCCTTGGCCGGCACGCGCTGCGGGCGGCCGGTCTTGAGGTCGACCCCGGTCGCCCAGTTCACATCCTGGAACGGCTGCGCGACGAGCACCTCGCCGGTTTGCCGATCGATCGTGTAGGCAAAGCCGTTGCGATCGAAGTGCACCACGACTTTGCGCGGCTGGCCGTTGATCGTGATGTCGACCGGGATCGCTTCATTGACGGCGTCGTAGTCCCACGAGTCGTGAGGCGTCACCTGGTACGCCCAGCGTGCGTTGCCGGACTGCGGATCGCGGGCGAAGATCGTCGCGCCCCAGAGGTTGTCGCCGGGTCGCATGTCCGGGTTCCAGACGCCCGGGTTGGCGCTGCCGTAGAAGAGCTGCTTGAGCTCGGGATCGTACGTGATCCACCCCCACACCGTGCCGCCTCCGAGCTTCCACTGATCGGCGGGCCAGGTGGAGACTCCCAGGTCCTTCCCCTTGTACTGACTGTAGAACGGCTTGAAGTCCGCGCCGATCCGAACCATCGAGTCGGGGCCCGTATTGTAGGCGCGCCACCGGACCTTCCCGGTCTTGAGATCGAGCCCGGCGATCCACCCATGCACCCCGAGCTCGGCGCCGCTGTTGCCCACGAGTACCACGTTCCCGACGATCAGCGGCGCGCCCGTCATGGTCGAGCCGTTCTGGATCGAGTCGAGCTGCGTGTCCCAGAGCGTCTTGCCCGTGTTCGCGTCGATCGCGACCGTGTGGTTGTCGAGGCGGTTGAACACGACCTCCCCGTCGGCGTACGACGCACCCCGGTTCACGACATCGCAGCACGCCTCGCCCTGTGAGGCGGGCGCGGTCGGCGGCTTGTACACCCACTTGACCGGCCCACCCTCCCGGGTGAGATCGAGCGCGAACACCGTGTTGGGGTAGGGCGACACGATGTACATCGTCTTGTTCACGACCAGCGGCTGCCCCTCGAAGCCCCTGGCGTATCCCGTCGAGAACGTCCACGCCGTCTTGAGATTCTTGACGTTGTCGGCGGTGATCTGCGTGAGCGGACTGTAGCGCGTGCCCTGTGGATCGCGCCCCGGCAGCGTCCAATCGCCGTCGGCGGTCTCCGCCGGGCTGGTCGTGCCACCGCTCGACGTGCTCGGCGGCGCCTCGCCGGAGGCCGCATGAAGCATCGGCGTCTGGTTGCCGTTGCAGGCGGCGACGCCGGTCGTGATCGCGACCGCGCCGATCACCGCCGCCATGCCGAGGACCGCCGGCGCGGCCGGCGCGCGCCGGCGCGCGGAGTGATCTCGATGCGCACGCGCGTAGCAGTGCGCTGCTGGTCTCCACTCAGTCACAGGTGCGAAGTCTGAATGATTGTCGGCGGTGGGGCCGCCGCCCCGCTCTGCTCGCACCGGCCTCGCCGCTGCATACCTCGTTCCGCACGCCCCCTCGATCGCACGGTGGCTGGCGGCTGCTGCGCGACGTATGATGGAGCATCGTCTGTGAGCCGCCGCTGCCGCTGCGTGGCGGACTTATGGGGAGCCATTCAACGTCCGGAGGTCGCCATGTCGACGTCTACATCGCGCTACCGAGCCCGGCCGGGACCACGTGCGGCCGCGTCACCGCGACCCCGGCGTGGAAGGCTCTCGATCGTGGCTGGCTCCGCGCTCGGGGTGGCGGTCGCGCTCGTGGTGGTGGGCGCACGAGGTGTGCCGGCGGCGTGGGCGGCACCGCGAACCCCGCCCGTGTCCGGACGGGTGATCGAGTATCCGCTGCCGCGCCCCAATGTGTTCCCGCACGATCCGGCCGTCGCGCCGGACGGCACGGTCTGGTATACCGATCAGGCGAACAGCTACATCGGCCGTCTCGACCCCACGTCCGGCAAGGTGACCGACTACCCGACGCCGACGCCCAAGTCGGGCCCGCACGGGATCGTCGTCGCGCCCGACGGGAGCGTGTGGTACACCGCGAACGCGGCCGGCCGCATCGGGCGCCTCGATCCGGCGACCGGACGGATCCGCGAGTACGTGCTGCCGAGGGCGGCGGGCGACCCGCACACACCACTCCTGGTCGGCGGGAAGCTGTGGTTCACGGCGCAACAGGCCGACCTCTATGGCGTGCTGGACACGGCGACGGGCGCCGTGCGCATCTACCGCGTCCCGGCACCGCACGCGTTGCCGTACGGCATCGTGAGCGCCCCGGACGGCACCATCTGGATCGCGCTCTTCGGCACCAACGCGCTCGGACGGGTGGATCCGTCGACGGGTGCGCTGCGGGAGATCCGACTCCCCGGGTCCGGAGCGCGGCCGCGTCGGCTCGTGACAGACGCGGCTGGGCATGTCTGGTACTCGGACTACGCTCGCGGAAAGCTCGGGATGTACGACCCGGTGAGCGGCAAGACGCAGGAGTATCCCTGTGTCGACGGCGGATCGGCCGCCCCGTACGGCATGGCGATCACTCCCGACGGGCGCATCTGGTACGACGAGGCCGGCGACAGTCGGGTCGTCGCGTTCGACCCGCGTACGTCGCGCACGCAGACGTACGATTTGCCGACCAAGGGCGCGGTGATCCGCAACATGTCGGTCGACCACCAGCACGGCCGGCTGTGGCTCGCCTTGAGCGGGACGGGGCGCCTGGGGCGGATCGACTACGCGGGCGATCGGGTCGCCCAGCACGGCAACGCGGAGCGATCACGGCGGGGCTGACGCCCAGACGCGGTGCAGTGCGCCCACGATGGCGGCGATCGGCACGGGACCGTAGTAGCGGGAGTCCCAGCTCCCCGGGTGGCGTGTCGACACGAGCCACACCTGGCCGGTCGGGACGACATAGCGCCCGGCCCTGATGCGCGGGAGCTGCCGCCCGTGCCGATCGCGCGCCAACGCGCGCGTGTTGGGCGCGAGGGCACCGTTGCACGCGAGGCCGGCCGGCCCGACCGACACGGTGTCGCCCGGGAGGGCGAAGATGGTCTTCCCCACGGGGGCCGAGCCATCGCCACAACTGCCGCGGCCAAGGTAGCGCCGGCGGCGCCCCCACGACGCGAGGGTGGGCGGCAGGCAGGCGGCGACCAGGGAGCCGCGCCGAAGGAGCGTGCCGGCCCGGCCGGCCGGCGATTCGGCGCGATACAGCCCGATGGCCGCACTCGGGCTCAGGTTGATCCGCCATCCCGCATCGCCCGCGAGCTGCGCGCCGAGGAGCCCTGCCCCGGCGGCGAGCGCGAGCCCGGCGGCGCGCCGCGCACCCGCGCGCCGACAGCGCCGTGGGTCGCGGCGCGGTACTCCTCCCTGCCCGATCGTCGCCCCCGCCACCGCCGGGCCGTCAGCGCCGGGCCGTGGCTGCTCCGAGTCACTGGCGGTCATACGACGGGGCGAGTCCGACGTCGGACCGGGTCCGGCTCCAGCGCGGCAGAAGAACTGAATGGGCGCGCGGGGCGGGACATCCGCGCGGCGAGCCGGATGAACGTGGGCGCGGTGCCCGCGGCGACGGTGCCGGTTATCACCCACGCGATCGCGAAGAGCGAGGAGTAGGCCGGGACCCCGCGGTAGGCGGCATACCAGGCGACGACCCGGATCGGCGAGTAGAGCGCGCCGTGCCGGAGCGCGAGCGCGCTCGCCGCGGCCGCCAGCATCGGCGCCGCCGTCCATCGCCGGTCGGGCAGGAGCGACAGCGCGAGTGCGCCCGCGATCCCGCACGCCGCCACCGCGGGCAGGAGGTGCACGACGGCCGGAGCGACGCGATACGCTGGCGGCCCGAGGTGCGGGTGGAAGGCGAGGCGGATCGCGACGTACTGCGTCGCGAGCCCGAGACCCCAGGTGGTCGACAGTGCGGTCGCGGCGCACACTGGAGCGAGCCCCAGTCCCGGCGTCCGCGTGCGGGCACGAGACGCGGCGATCATGGACGAGTGACCGACCCGGCCGGTGTGGGCGACGTCTCGACATACGGGCCGTCGAACGCGAGATCGCCCGTCAGGAACACGTCGAACGGATACCCCGGCCGAATGATGACCGTCGGCGGGACATCGAGCCCGCGTCGCGCGCTCTCCAGCGACAGGTCTCCGACGGTCTGACCGAGCGCCCCCGCCGCCACCTGGCGGGACGACGGCGCCGCGTACAGGCCCGATTGCTGCGGCTGTGCGAGCTGGACGCCTGCCGTGATGGCCGACGTGAGCAACGCCGCGCCATACACGCGCCCAAAGTGGTGATCGACGCGATCGTGAAGCCCCGCCTCCCCCGTCTCGTCGGTGCCGGCCAGCCGCGGGAGCGCCAGCCCGCGGCCGTCCGGGAGCACGAGGCGTGTCCACGTCACGATGAGGCGGCCCGTGCCGACCGAGCGACTGTCGTACTGTCCGATGAGCCGCGACGCTCTCGGGATGAGGAGCACTTGCTGGGTCCGGGAGTCGAATACATCGCGGCTCGTCTGGGCGAGCACTTCCCCCGGCAGGTCGGAGTTGACGCCGGTGATCAGTGTGCCGGGAATCACCGTCCCGGCCCGCACGGTATACGGTGAGCCGGCAGGCTCGATCCGCGCACTGGACGGCGCCGCCCCGGTGACGGCGGGAGCCACCGGTGCACTCGGCGCACCGGTCTCCGCTCCGCTCTCCTGCACCCGCGGCGACCAGCCCACGGTATCGACGGCCGCGTCCCGCACAACCGAGCGGGGGCGTACGGCCACAGGCGCAGCACGGGTCGAACCGCCCGCCCCCCCGGTGACGAGCACGGCGCTCGTCAGCGCAGCCTGATAGGCTTCCGAGCGGGACAGCCGGCCGCTCCCCGACCCTCCGCCGCCCGAGGTCTCTGTGCCGTCCTCGCGTCCGCCCGGAGGTCCGACAGGAACCGGTGGATCGCTCGCACCGATGGGCGACGGGATCGGCAATCCGCTCGTATCGGGCGCCGGCACCGACTCGCGGACCGCCGCTCTCGCGCCCGACAGTACGGCGGTGCTCTCGGCGCGCGGCGGCTGGTCGAGGAATGCGGGTCGTGCCGGCATGGGCGCGGTCGCCGCCGCCCCCGGCGATTGACGCTGCATCCCGGGGTCGCGCGATGGCCGCGTGACGATGAGAACCGTGAGGACGGTGACTGCCGCGAGCGCGGCCGCGACGGTGAGGGCGTTGCGGTTGAGTCGCTTGGCGAGCGGCGGAGGCGGCCGCAGGGGCGCGGTCGGCGGGAGCGGGAGGGGATCCGCCGGCTCCCGCGCCGAGCGCTGGCCGTCGTCGCTCACGGCCGAGCTCCGCCGCGGACCGCCGCCGGTCCCGCGATGTCGGCGTGCGACGCGCGCGACCCATCGTCCGGCGGTGCGTCGTAGTCGAGGTTCTCGATCCGGAGCACTCGCTCCTCGTCGCCGTCGGTGAGCACCAACTGCGCGCCCCGCACCACGCGATCGGTGACGTAGGTGTCGTGGACGATGCTGTAATTGAGGAGAGTCCGCGTCCCGTCCTCTCCCACGGCGAACAGCACGGGCACGTCCCGATGCCTGGCGTGCGGCGGCAGCTTGATGTAGCAGTGCGCCCCGTCATCGAACACAGCGACGGGTCGCCACGGGAACCGGTGGTCGGCGCGGAGCCGGTAGGCGAAGTTGAGAGCGTCGATCCCGGAGACCGGTCCGGTGCCACGGCCTGGCGCCTGGCCGTTGCCTCTCATCGTGTCGGGATGGGCGGCCGCGGGCGGCGGCGCCCACGCCTGGACCATCGCGTCGGGATAGTAGAAGCGCACCCGACGGGTGTAGATCCCCCGCGGGTTGAGGGTGCCTCGCTCGCACGGCGGGCTGTCGAGCGTCAGGTCGTAGATCCGGCCGCTGGTGGTCGCCAGCACGAGGTTGGTGGTGAGCGCGCAGTCGTGCGGCTTGACGACGACGAGCGACGTGCGTCCGTCGACGCCTGCCGATGCGAGCTGGATCTCCCAGCGCTGAGTATCGCCGGCTATCTCGCTCACGACCGACTCGCCCGCCTGAAGCTCGACCACGCACGCCCGCAGCGGCGCGCAGGTGACGGTCGGTTGCGAATGCCCGAACGGGTAGGTGACGGCGGTGCCCTCCTCGACCACGCGGGCGACGCCGGTGCGCCGGTACTCGTGCGTGGCGGCCGTCACGGGATCCATCCGGCCGGTGTCGACGCGACCACTCTCGACGCGCGCGGTATCGGCCGCCGGTCTGCCCGCGCCCGACGCGCCGGTCGCGCCGGGTAGCCCCGCGCTGTCCGGCGCCTGCGCCCCGGCGGGACGACTCAGTCCGCCGACGATGCACGCCGTCAGCGCCCCTGTGCAGAACATCACGGACCGACGACGTGACGCCACGCCGGCCCGACGGCCGCCCGCCGCCCCTCTCCACGTGCTCATGGTCTTCCCCCGGTGACCGTGATTTCGGCCCAATCGATCGATGTGATGAAGACGCCCAGCGGGTTGTCCTGGACGGCGTCGGCCGTCGCCGGCGCTCGCGTGCGCACGGTGACGTACCCCTCCCACGCCGTCATCCGGGTCGGCATCCCCGGTTGTATCGGTAGCTCCGTCTCGGCCCACCGCAGCTTCCAGGTCGACGCACCCGGCACGGGCAGGACGCTCGTGACGTCGACCTGGCGGGTCAGCACCCGCCCCAGCACGCGCGGATCGTGTGCCGGGTCGGCGAAGTAGGTGTTGAGGGTCGTGGCTGCCGTCGACCCCTGATCGACGAAGGCGTACGCCCGCCGCATCACGTCGGCCTCGAGCGCGGGGGGCGACGCGGGGAGCACGGTCCTGACCGCCCGCACGAACGCGGCGAGCTGGGAGGCGACGAGGCGCGCGTCAGGCGGCTTCATCACGTCGGCCACGCCGGCCGGGATCACCTGCCCCAGGCGGTCCACTTCGACGATATAGGGGACGATGCGGGCCGAGCCGGCGAGCCGCACATACGCCAGCACGACGACGCTCAGGACGCCCAGCGTCCAGAAGGTCGCGAGTTGCCAGTTGCGCTTCCCGCGGGCGAGGTCGCCGAAGGCGTTCGCGAACTCGTGCCTGGCGCGGATGAACCGAGGATCGGTCGGGGCGGTCATCGGCGCGTCAGCTCAGCGACCGCAGGGCCTGGGCGAGGCCCAGACTCTGGTGCCCTGTCAGCTTCCAGGCGACGTCGTACGGTACCCGCGACACGAGGAACGCGAATGCGATGGCGCCCCCGGTCACTTGCAGCAACGGACTCGGCTCGGCGAAGACGTCGCTGCCCGCGATCACCTGGATGAAAGTCTGCGTCACGTCCATGCCGACGCCGACCAGGAGGTAGAGCAGGAAGATGCGAGCGCCAAGGAAGAGAGCGTAGGTGATCACGCGCTCGGCCATCGCCGCGGTCCACCGCGAGGCCGCGAACCCGAGGAAGAGCACGCCCCCACCGAGAACGACCACGTAGCTCTCGATCATGACCATCAACACCTGCACGGCGATCGCGATGTAGGCACCGGCGACACTGACCGCGCACAGGAGCCCGAAGACGCCCATCAGCACGTCGTGCGCGAGGACCGTCAGCGAGATGCTCCGCAGAATGCCGTACGCCAGGCTGCCACCAACCGCGATGATCGCGTCGGGGCTCATCGTCCCACGCCCGATGACCTGCTCCCCCGCCGACGCGAAGCCGTTGAGGATGGCCGGAAACCAGACGTCGGCGGACGTGATGAGTGTCAGCAGGAACGAGATGAGCGTGAACTTGAGCAGAAACTTCGCTGCGAGATCGTCCAGTGAGTCCCGCTTGAGCATCCACACGAGCCCGGAGACACAGAACTCGAGGGCGGCCAGGAGCATGAAGGTGCGCTGCGCGATCGGGATGAGACGGGCACGCCACCCGCCGGCGGCGAGTCGATACGCCTCGCGGATGCCATCCAGGTACGGGCCGGCCGCGCCACCACTCCCCTGCGCCCCAGCGACGCGCGCCGTGAGGACGATGGCGAGGCACGCCCCGGCCCCGACTCCCAGCCCCAGCACCAGGCCGCTGGCCACGCGTCGATGTCGCTGCTCGATCACGGGCCGACACGGAGGCTCACATCCGCCGGCGCGACAGCCGGGATCGCCAACTGCTCGAGCCGCGCCCGAACGGTCTCATCGCGCTGAGCGTCGTCGTTGACCCGGTGGGCGAAGTACACGGCCTGGACGTTGGTCTGCGCCATCGCGGCCTGGCGCAGCAGCATCAGTTCTTCCGCCGCGTACACGGCCGCCGTGTTCTGAAGCTCGAGCGCCTGCTCGTGGCCCTGCACGGCCCTATTCATCGCCTTCATCTGCTCGATCGCCTGGGCGCCGGGGGCGACCGACGCCTGCTGCCGGGCCGTCGCCAGCATCGCGGCGCGCAGCACCCCAACCGCGGCCACCGCCCGTGCACGCTGCTCCGCGCGCCAGTCCGCGACCGGCCGGGTCACCGGGAACACGTTCTGGAAGACGTGATCGGCACCGGGCGACGCGTAACCCAGGGAATTGGCGCCGGCCATCGCGCCGGCGATGCCGGCGAGCGCCGGCCGGACGTCCCGGCCGGGCACGATCCGCAACTTGCGGAGGGCCTGGAGCTGATACGCGAGCTGCCGTACCTGGTTGTCGATCTGCATCAGCTGATGGCTGTATTGCAGGACATTCTCGGCGTAATTCGCCGGGTCGTAGACGGTCCACTGGCCGCGTGCGGATGTGGGCAGCGCCAGCACTGCGGCGGCGACGGCGAGGAGGTCCGCGCGGGCGCGCCCGGCGCGGAACGCGCCGTGTCGCCCCACCGACCGCCCTGCACTCCCCTCAGCCGGTGACACCGGCTGCCTGCTGCTGGACGATGTCGAACGTCGGAGTGGGAGCGCTGGCATCGGATGTGTCTCCAGAGGGGAAGGACGGGGATGCGGCCGACAGGTCGGCGGGCAGGTCGCGCGGGTTCGGCCGCGACGCGCTGCGCCGGAGTACGGCCGCCGACTGGGCGAGCCCGCGCTGCTCGAGCCACACGGGCAACCACGCCGGGCCGTGGGCCGCCATCAACCCCTCGGCCTGGCGTTTCGCCTCCTCGATGGTCTGACCGGGCGGGGGCGTGAGAACCGCGAGGGCCAGAGGTCCGAGCCCGAGCTCGAACAGGCGACTCCCACGTGGCGTGCTCATGTAGTAGTGCCTCTTGGGCGTCGCGCCGGCCACGGTCGCGATCTCCCGCGCGTTGAGTCCGAGATCGCGATACAGCTCCGCGGCGGCCGGAGCGGCCGCGTCGGCGTTCGGCAGATAGAACCGCGTCGGGCAGGAGTCGATGACCGCGTGGCGGGTGGGGAGCTGCGCGAGCTGGGCGGGGCTCTGTGTCGCGAGCACGACAGCCGCGTTGTGCTTGCGGAGCGTCAGCAGCCACTGCGTGATCCGCGCCCCGAACCGCGCGTGCAGGAGCGCCATCCACGCCTCGTCGATCTCGATGAGTGTCGGGCGCCCATCGAGTCGCTGCTCGACTCGGCGGAACAGGTAGAGCAGGACGGGCAGCGCGACCCGATCGTCGAGGGCCAGCAGGTGCTTCATCTCGAAGACGGTGAACCGACTCTCGCCGAGGTCGTCGGTCGCGGCGTCCAGGAGCTGCCCGTAGTGGCCGGCGAGCGTGTACGGTCGCACCGCACTCAGGAGCTCCGGCTGCTGTAACTGCGCCATGAGCTCCGTCAGCGTCCGGTGGGGCCGCGCGTTCCCGGCGAGGAGCGTGAGCGCGCGGTCGATACGAGCCCGGTGCGCCGGAGTGACGGACACGCCCTGGAGGGCAGCGAGCGACTCGAGCCAGTCGGCCGCCCAGGCGCGCTCGGCGGCGTCGTCCACACGGGCAAGCGGTTGAAAGCGCAGCGCGTCGGCGCGGCCCGCCGCCAGGTCGTAGTGCGCGCCACCGACCGCCTGGGCGAGCATCCACATCGAGTAGCCAACGTCGAAGGCGAAGACCTGCGCGCCGGGGTACCGGGTGAACTGGGCCGCAAGCAGCCCGAGCAGCGTACTCTTCCCCGCGCCCGTCTTCCCGAGGATCAGCGCGTGCCCGACGTCCGAGTCGTGAAGATTGACTCGAAAGGGCGTCGCCCCCGCGGTCGCCGCCCAGAGGAGCGGTGGGCTGCCGGGAGGAAAGAGCGGCGACGGGTTGCGAGCGAGGCCGGGCCAGACGCTCGTCACGGGCAGCAGATCGGCGACGTTGCGCGTGCTGAGGAGGGGTCGGCGCAGATTGGGGTAGCCGTGACCGGGCAGGCTCCCCAGGTACGCCTCGAGTGCGTTCACGCCCTCGATGCGACCGGTGTAGCCGGCGTCGTGGAGCGCCTTGAGGAGCTCACCGGCCACGGCGCCCGCCCGCACGGCATCGGGATCGGTGACGACCAGCACCTGATTGAAGAAGCAGAAGCGAACGGCGCCCGACGCATTCTCGGCTGCCGCATCGCCCGCGTCCTTCGCCATCCGTCGCGCATCCTGATCGAGAAAGAGCTCGGCGTCCGCCCCGTCAGCTCCCCCGCGCGCCCCCCCTCCCCCTCCCCCTCCCCCTCCGCCCCGTCCGAGCTCCTGGACCCACGCCGCGATGCCCTTTCGCTTCTTGTACCAGGTGAGCTGCTGCCGCCTGATCAGCCGGGCAGCGGTCTGGAAGCCCAGCGGGAGCACACGACTGCTCCACCGGAACGCGTGCGGCACGGTATTGAGCACATCGAGCGCGCCGGCGTGCGACGCGTGTGGATAGCCGTGAACCGCGACGGTGCGGATGTGCCGCCCGCCAATCCGTGGCTCGAAGCCGCCCACGAGGTCCTGGTCGGCGAGCACGACATTGAGATACGACCCGTCGGCAGGGGCCCGGACCGGATGTGCAACGCCGGTCAGGCACTCGTGCAGATGCGTGACGAGCCCGTCGCTGTCCAGGCGCTCCAGGCGAAGGCGTCCCGCCAGTCGACGCTCGAGGTCGTGCAGCGCCGTCTCGAAGGTGTCGAGCACCGGCTCCCAGGCGACGCTCGCCCGCTGGGCCCCCTGCACGAACCACCCGGCCAGCCGGGAGAAAGCCTCGGGCGGCGGCAAGTGCGTCACCGCGAGCACGTACTCGGTCTCGAACTGCCGGCCAGCGCTTTCCCGGTACGCGGCGCGCCGCTCCTCATCGATCAGTTGCGTTACCGGATCCGGGAACCGGCCCGCCGCGTACGCCGCGGCCGGGCGCCGCACGGCGTCGACGTGAAACATCCACTCGTCGGCGAACGGCAACAGGGCATCGTTCACGTGGCGCGACAGTGCGTCGAGTTCCGTCGGCATGGCCGAGCTGACGTCCGGCCCGGCATACCGGAACCCGGCGAGCAGACTGCCGTCCTTTTGCAGGACCACGCCCGGCCCGACCAGGAACCCCCACGCCAGCAGATCCGCGAGCCCGGCCGGCTCGGTGCGGTGCTCCCTCCACCGGCCCACGGCGCCCGCAATCGCCGCACCGCCAGCCGCCCCGACCACCCCGGCGAGATACGCCGTGCTCATCGCTCACCCGCGCCGCGGAATGGATGGCCGGACGGGGAGAAGCGGGGCCAGGATCGCCCCGTGGGCCGGGTAGTAGTCGCGCGCCGCGCGGCTCCGCAGGTAGAGCTGCGACATGAGCGGATCCTGCGTCGCCACCCAGACCATGACCGCGTGGACCGCGGTGACGTAGAAGGCCCAGAGCGCGATCGTCGCGATGTGGAAGCCCACCCCGAACAGCAGCCCACCAGCGGTGAGCACCTCGAGCGCCACGGCCGCGGGCTCCGCCCCGCCGACGAGCACCGGGCGGCAGAGTGAGAGATGGATCGGATGCGGCTCGAGCACGTCACACCACGGCGCCGACGAACGCCAGCGAGGTCACGATGTTGGCCGCGCCGATGGCGATCGCAGCGCCGATCACGATCTGGCCGAATCGCTTGGCGCCCTCCTCGGACCGACTGAACGCCCAGATGCCGCCCCCGATCACGAACCCCAGTCCGGCGACGATCCGCGCCGTGGGCCCCGAGAGGTTGTCGAGCAGCGTCTGCAACGGCCCCGTCCATGGCATCGTCGCGGCCGCACCGGCACTCGCGTGCGCGAGCACGGGACAGGCGAGGACGCCGCCCACGGCCAGCAGCGCCGCCAGCCGAAGACCGGGTCGCGCACGGGTCACGGTCACCCGGGCACCGGGTCGCGAGCATGAACGGTCGCCGGCGAGATGCCCTCCCCGACGGTGACGACGTCGAGTCATTGCCAGACCCCCTCGGATGTGAGATGGTGAACGACGATGCGCCCGTGCGCGTCCAGCCCGGCGACCCGCGCCAGATCGGCCAACCGCCGCCCGCGGTGTCCGCCCTCGATGACCGCGACGATGTGAATCGCCTCGGCGATCAACGCCCGCTGCGATGGCACGTTGTTGCGTTGCGCCAACCGATCGAGCCGCAGCAGCGCGCCCTCGGCGGTCGTCGCGTGACAGGTCCCACACCCCCCGGGATGCCCGGTCGCCCAGACGTCGAGCAGATCGAGCGCCTCAGGCCCACGCACCTCCCCGACCACAATGCGGTTGGGACTCGCCCGCAGCGTCGACCGAACGAGCTCGGCCAACGTCAGTCCCGGCCCGGTCCGAAGGGCGAGATGGTCGCGCGCCGCGCAGCGCAGCTCGACCGTATCCTCGAGCACGACGATGCGCTCCTCGGGGAACCGTGAGGTGATCTCGCGCAGGATCGCGTTCGCCAGGGTCGTCTTGCCGCTGTTCGTGCCGCCGGCGATCAGAATGTTCTGGTGCGCGACGACCGCGTCGCAGAGCGCGGCGCGCTGCACCGGCGTCAACACACCCGCCGACACGTAGTCGTCGAGCGATCGGACAACGGCCAGCGGCTTGCGCATCGTACACGCCGGCGCCGTCGTCGCCGGGGGGACGAACCCCTGGAGGCGGCTGCCCCGGAAATGCCGCGCCGGCAGCTCGGCCTCGAGTCGCGGAGCGGTCGGCCCAAGCGTGAGATCCAGGCTCGCCGCAGCCGTGTTGAGGAACATCTCCAGGCGGGCCGGATCGAGCAGGTGGCCGGAGTCGACCCGACCGCGGCTCCTGGTGTCGAATCGGACCCTGGCATCCTGCGGATTGACGTATATCTCGCTGACATCGTCGTCCGCGAACGCCCGCATGACGTCGTCGCCGAGATAGCGGGCCATCATGTCGGCGTAGGTCTCAGGCCTGCGGTCGAGCGACGGGTGGACGTACATGGGTCTCTCGCGCGGTGGGACCCCCAGTACGTTCGAACGGGGCGACGTATTACACTTGGGCCATCGCCCGCTGACTTCGTGAGGACGACCGCTGCGCCCAGACACCAAGCAAGGGTTCCACTTCGGCGCGAACTTCCTGTTCGCGCCGGCCCCGATGTATGAGCCCGCCGCCCTCCTCCGGTTCCAGCAGGCGCTCGCGGAGACGAGCGGAGCGCTCGTCTTCGATCAGACGCAGCGCACGCCGACGGGGATCGTCCTCGTGCGACAGGGGCCGCCACTGCACATCACGATCGGGTCCGTGGGTCCTGGGATCGGCCAGCTGCTGATCGCAGCGCCGCAGCCCGGACGCCCGCTCGTCAGCTTCATCGAGGATGCGGAGATGGTCGTCGCCGCATACCGACGGGTGTGGGCCGGACCACTCCAGATTGTCCGCCGCGACTGCACGCTGCGCTATCTCTACGCAGTGCGCGAAGGGCACGCCATGCAGTTCCTCTGGGAGCGCCGACTCCACCAGACGGAAGAGGCATTGAGCGCGCTCGGACGCCCCGTGCTTGGCGGCGGGCTGCGACTCGTGATGCCGCCCCGTCCCGCGGTGCCGGACGATGCCGGGGTGGAGGTCAAGATCGAGTCCTTCCTCTCCGATGCGCGGCAGTTGTTCCTGGAGACGCAGTTCGTCTGGGAGACCCCGGCCGCGCCGGGGTTGGAGCCCGATCCTCGACCCCTGATCGAGGCCGTCGACGCGTTCATCGACGGGCCGGCCACGAGATTCATCGCGGGCGAGAGCTGACGGGTCCGGCCGACGAGGGGTAGGGGCGCGGTTTGTGCTCCGCGGTCCACCACTTCCGCCCGATGACCGGAGTCTCGACATGCGCCTTTCACTGCAACCGCTGATGCCACCCCGCGGCCGAGGTGTTCCTCGAGCCTCGGGCGCACCGGGCATCGGATCGCTCCGTGTAGTCGCCGTCGCGGCGGCCCTCACGGCCGCGGGCGGGAGGTCGCCGCTTGGCGCCCAGGTCGCTCCGCCACTGGCCATGCAGGGCGCCGCCGATACGGCGAGTGACACCGGGAGCGTCGCCCCGATGGTCTCACGGGTGATGCATCGGGCGATGGCGCTGGTGACGATGGCGCAGTCGGCGGCCGCGGCGGCCCCGAACAGCGCGGCTGCGCGGCGGGCCGCAGTGGCGGCCGCGGATGCGGCGGCCGCATATGCGACCGCGCTGGCGAGCTACAGCGCAGGCCTCTACGCCGCGGCCACCCCCAGCGCACGGAACGCGATCCGCTCCGGGGAGATCGCGGTCGCGCTCGTGCTGGAGGAGCATCCCGACCTGCTCGCGTCGGTCAGCACGGGTGAGGTCGAGGCACCTGCTCTCTTTGCACCTCCCGCCGCGACGATCACGGCGGCCGTCAATCCCGCGCCGCTGCGTGTGCCCTCGAGTTATGCCGAGGTGCGGTCGCTCCCCTTCGGGACAGTGCCGGCCGGTCCGGGCGCGCCGCCGCTCCGCGATTCGCTTCCCTTCGGGGTGGTTCCCACCACCTCGTTCCCGTCGAGCTCCCGAGTGCTCTCGCCGGCGCGATCGCCCGGCGGACCCGGGGGGACCTCCGCCGGCCCGGCGTACCCGGCGTACCCGGCGTACCCGTAACGGGAGCGGTCGTGCGCATCCTGGTGATCGGCGCCACGGGACTCATCGGCCGGGCGGTCGCCCGCGCCCTCGGCGATCGACATGAAGTGATCGGGGCGAGCCGATCCCGTGCCGCAGTCCACGTCGATATCGGCGATCCCGACTCGGTCCGGGCGATGTATCGCACCGTTGGCCGGGTGGACGCGGTGGTGAGCGCTGCGGGCGAGGCGCGCTTCGGCCCCATGCTTCAGCTGGGCGACGAGGATTTCGCACTCTCGATCCGCAGCAAGCTCATGGGCCAGGTCAACCTCGTGCGCTATGGCGTCGACAGCGTGGCCGATGGAGGGTCCTTCACCCTCACCAGCGGCGTTCTGGCGCAACACCCCATGCCAGGAAGCGCCGCGATCAGCCTCGTCAACGCCGGGCTCGAGGGGTTCGCCCGCGCCGCGGCGCTCGACTTGCCCCGTGGCCAACGCATCAACTGTGTCAGTCCACCATGGGTTTCAGAGACCTTGGCGCAGATGGGGCGGGATCCTACAGCGGGCGCGCCCGCCGATGTCGTCGCCAGGAGCTACGTCGCGAGTGTCGAGGGTCGAGAGACGGGCGCGATCCTCGAGGTGCCGAGCGCCATCGGGCGTCGGTAGAACCCGCGGGACGTGCGGTCGGCGGGTCGCGCACGGCGTCGGCGCCGGGCACCGCCCACCGGCCCCACCGGCCCCGCCGGCCCCACCGCGGGCACCGTCATCCTCCGCTCCGGTGTGATCCGGTGAATCCGGTGTGATCAGGAGGTACGCGCATGGCGCAGAGCTCATGGGCACCGGCCGCATCCGAGACGCAAGCATCGCCGGCGGCGCCGGACGCGGGGCGGACGGGTCGGTTCGCCCTCGTTCGCCGGCGAGTGCAACTGCCCTGGAGCATCACGCTTCCGCTGGCGGCCGGGCTCGCGCTGGGGATCGGCTCGCTCTCGATCATCCGCCTCATCGCTCGTCCGCTCGGGTTGCTGATCATCTCGATCACCCTTGCCGAGGCGCTCGAGCCGCTCGTCGGGCGGTTCGAGCGGCGCATGCGGCGCGGCTTTGCCATCGGCGTGGCGTACCTCCTGGTGCTCGCGGGCTTCGGCCTCCTGGGCTGGCTCGTGGTGCCGACGTTGATCGCACAGGGTGGGGCGCTCATTGCCAGAGGGCCGGCCATTATGCAGGTCCTCGAGCACTGGCTCGTCCGTGCCGATGCGGTCACGAATGGCTCGGTCACGCAACTGCTCTCGGCGGCACAACGCCAGGTGGCGTCGGTGGTGGTCGCGATCCCGCTCCAGCTCCTGTCGACCGTGACCGATCTGCTCGTGATCCTGTTCCTGTCGATCTACTGGCTTGCGGGTGCCCCGGGCATGCTGCGATTCGTGCTCTCGCTGGTCCCCGAACATCGGGCGGCCAAGGTCCGGCAGGTGGCTCACGACATGGGACAGGCCATGGGCGGGTACGTTCGCGGCGCCGCCATCAATGCCGCGATCATGGGCGTGCTGGCGTTCGTCGCTCTCTTGCTCGTCGGCGTCAACTACCCGGTCGCGCTGGGAGTCCTCACCGGCCTCGGCGAGCCGTTCCCGTATGTCGGACCGATCGCGGCGGCCGTCCCGGTCGTCCTCGTCGCACTCCTCCAGTCACCGACGAAGGCGCTCATCGCGCTGGGACTCTATTGCTTCCTGCAAGAGTTCGAGGGCCACGTGCTCACGCCCAACGTGATGGAGCGTCAGACCAACATCCCGCAGACGCTCGTGATCCTCGCGATCGTCGTCGGGGCGACGCTCGGCGGCATACTGGGCATCATTGTCGCGATCCCGGCAGCCGCTGCCTTGCACGTGTTCGTCAAGCAGGTCGTCGCGCCGGCCGTGCGCCGCCTCACCGGGTCGACGATCGATCCGACACCGGAAGCCCGGGAAGCCTTGGCACCCTCCGTCCCGAACCCCACGCCGCCCGCGCCCCCAGCCGCTCGGCCGCCGGGCGGTTAGCGGCGCCGTCCGTCGTGCGGCCGGGACGCGGGGGCGCGTCCTCAGCGGATCAGGCGTCCGTGCGCGATGCGGGTCGCGGGCGGCATGATGCCAGGCCCACCGGTGCGCCCGTGTCCGCGGGGTACGACGGAGGTGGCATCATCCCCGTCGTTACTGTTCCCGGTGCAGGGGCAATTCGCGACGCGAATTGCCCCTGCACCGTCCAAAAAAACGTTCCTTTGGGGGCCGCGGGACGCGGAACTTGCGCGAAATGCCGGGCGAGACATCCGCGCAGGATGCGCGCAGCGGGCGGCATGAATGCCGCCCGTACCGCGTCAATCCTGCTCCACAACGGCCCGGGTCAGGGCGGGATCGCGCCGCTCGAGCAGCGGATCAGTCTCCCGGAGCACACCGTCGGCCATCCAGCACCCCTTGTATGCGCCGGACTCCTGGCGGGACAGCAGAAAGACGTAGACGGCGTGCTCGCCGTGAGCCCCCGTGATGGCGACGCGCTGCCTCGCATGCTCGGCCACGAGCAGCACCGGGCCACGATCGGCACGCGCATGGTCGATCATCGGGCGGTACGCAGAGCTCTTCACGATCGTGCGGAACCGGCGCAGCGGACCGGTCACATCGTGGTTCTCCGGTGACGTGAAGGCGAACGTCACCGCGATGCCGTGGTCGACCACCGGGTCGTCGTTGTGCTGGAGCGCGCGAAGCATGATCTCGACCACATCGTCGGGTCCGAGATATGGCTCCGGAGCCGGGTCGCGCACCCGAGCCGTCAGGGCTGCGCCCGAGCTGGCACTCGCCGCCGCCGTGGCCGTCCATGCCCCAGCGCGTGGACCGCTCGCGTCCTCGTCCCCCTCCGGTCCAACGCCACGTGCGCGCGCGACGCCGGCAAACAGGACCGACGCTGCGAGGACGAGACCCGCCGTTCGTCCGAGCAGTCTGCGGGATGGTCGCCCGACCCTGATGCGCTCACCGCGTCGCCAGATCACCGACACCTCCTCCGTGCGGCCACCCGCCGCCACCCGCTCACCCGCCCCCGGGCCCTGGGTGCCATGCCACGTCCTCCCCGGGAGCCTCGAATGTACACAGTACGGGGCGATCCCGCTCGGGGTTTCTTGCGCTCGAACCGCCCCGGGGCCGATCCGGGGCCGGGCGCGGGCCAGGAGGGCGGCCCTCGGGGCCCCCGTTTCACAAATCGATGACACATCCAGCGGCAAGCGATGGGGTCTCGCATCCGCACACCGCCCGGCGCTGTCGGTCGGCGTTGCCGCGACGCTGTGGGCGGTGTGTTCGGGAGCCGGGGGCGCAGGGGCGCAGGGGCCGTCCACGGATGCGGCCCGGAGGGCTGCGCCCGCGTGGAGCGCGCCGTCCCAGGATGGCACCTCGCCCCGCCCCTTACATGCGTACCGGTATCCCGTCCACCTCGGCCCGTCGGACCGCAGCTACTGGCTGGCCGCGGGGGGAGCGCTGGTGTCGGGCGTCCTGCTCGATCGTACGGCGCGGCCCGTGATCCGAGGGGAGCGGACGCCGTTCCTCGACCGCATCGCCCCGATCGGCGATGTGTTCGGCACGGCCAAGTACACGGTGCCGACGGTGACCTCGGCGCTCATCGCGGCTCAGATCAGCCGGAACGCAGACTGGGAGGACGCCACCCGGCACATCACGCTGAGCTACATCGTCGGTGATGTCACGGAGGCGGCGGTCAAAGGTGCGGTCGGTCGCCAGCGACCCCACTACAGTGGCGATCCCTGGCGCATGCGGCCGCTCTCACTCGCCGACGAGTGGCATTCGTTTCCGTCGGGACACGTCACGCACATCACAGCGATCGCCGCGGCGCTCGCCGAGGAAGTGCATCGCCCGTGGGCGACCGTACTGAGCGCGGGAGCTGTCGTGCTGACCGGGTGGCAGCGCATCTATCGAGACCAGCATTGGGCCAGTGATGTCATCGGCGGGGCGATCGTCGGCACGGCCGCCAGCCGCATCACGGCGCATTGGCTCCGCCACCGGCTGCACGTCACAGCCGGCGCCAGCCCGCCGCCGACCTAGCGCCCCGGGTGCGCCGGCGCGGGCACAGCGTGGCCGCGACGCCGACGACGATGCTTGCTCGGGCTGGGCGCAACCGCCCGTGTGGGCTGCCGCGCGCGAGTCATGATCGCGCCCCGCGGCGCTGGCACGGGGACCCGAACCACCGCTCTGACCGCGCGGTGCACCGCACGATGCGCAGCGAATGCCCAGACGCCACCCACCGCGACGAGTCCCGCGAGGGCGAGGGCGCCGACGCGGGCTCTGGTTCGCCCCTCGAGCGCCGGCCCAAGACGCAACGCGACCCGGCTTGCCATCGCTCGCGTGGCTCGCCCCACCGACGCGCCCGCGGGCCCGACGGTGGCGCGCGCGCCCACGACGGCACGCGCGATCCGCGGCGCGAGCACAGTCGTCCATTCGCGCGCGTGATCGGCGCCCGACCGCGCGCCACGCGCCGCTGCATCACGACCACCGCGCGCCCAGCGTGCGAGCGACGCGCCGACCTCGCGGAGCGGCGGCAGCGGTATCCCCCGGGTCGACCGGCCCGCCACAGCGGGGTCGGCGACCGCATGCGGCAGAGACATTCGCCGGGCAAGCGCGCGCCACGCCCGATCCTCGTCGACCCATTCCTCGACGTCGCGCCGCGTGGCGGTCCAGACGCTACAGATGATATCCAACGCGATGGCGTCTCCCCCGGCCATCACGATCTCGCGACGGAGCGCAGCCTCCTCGGCCGGGAGGCATTCACCGGCGAGATAATACTCCAGGCGGTCCGGATCGATGCTCGGAAAGGCGTCCGCGTTCTCCCCGGCGTCGCGCAGCGTCGAATGCGCGGGGCGGAGGTCGAGCGACTCGGTGAGAGGTGCGAGCCGCTTCCGCATGGCGCGGGAGGCGGGCGTGATCTGCGTGTGCACGGTGCGAACGTTGAGCCCGAGCACCGTCGCGACCTCGGCCCGGGTCAGCCGGTCACCCCAGCGCATGTAGCCGGCGGTCCGCGCGCGCGCCGGGAGCCGTGCGATCGCCGCGCCGACGGCCGCCTCCCAGTCGCGACGGGTCCGTGCGCCGGCATCGGAGCCGCTGCCTGAACTCGCTGCGTCCGTGCGCTCGGGCATCGGCAGCCCGGCGTGCCATCGGGCCTCGTTCCGCATGCGATGGAGCGACTCGAGCGCGGCTCGATGCGCCGACGCGAAGAGATTGCCGCGAACGCTCCCGTGGAAGGCCCAACTGTGCCGACCACGCCACAGCCGGGCAAACACCTCCTGCACGACGGCGATCGAGGCCTCGCGCGACTGGACGTACCGGTACGCAAAGGCCGTCAGCGGCCGCAAGTGCGTCCGGAACAGCAGCTCGAGCGCGCGCGGATTGCCACCGCGGATCCGCTCGATCCAATCACGGTCGTCGGTTACGAGCGCGAGCCCGGATCCGCTGCGCGACAATGCGTCTACCGAACCCAGCGCCGCTGGTCGGTCGGCCCGGAGCCTGTCGTGACGGAGGAGCCGACGCTCCATGCCGCACCCACTATGGTGAGGCGGGCCGAGGTGTCGCCGGCACGGCATCGACCCCGATCCCCGCCGAGGAGAAGGGACGCAAGCCAATCCGGCACGCGCCGGTTGGCACCGCCGCTCAGGGTACGCCCACAAAGACGAGAATGCAAGGCGATCCTCGCAATTTGCAAGGATTTTTTCTACCGGCTACCTACCTCGGGCCGATTCGCGAGGATCGGCAGCGCGCGCTTGAGCACGGCGATCTGACCGCCGTGGTAGGCGGCGTGCTGCACGATCCCGCAGAGCATCACGTAGAGGGTGTCCGGCTTTCCCGGCGTGCGGTCCTCGAGGTGGCCGTCGCCAAGTGAAAGCGCCGCCCGCCGGAGGTCGGCATGGGCTCGCTCCAGCGACGCCCGCGCGTCCGCCCATGCGTCGGGCGTCACGTCGGCCGGACTCGGCCAATCCTCCGCGTCCGTCGGCTCGAGCACCTCGCCCACCAGCCGCCGTCGTGCCACGTCCGCCCAGACAGTAAGGTGCAGGACCAGCTCCCAGATCGTATGCGCGCCGGGGATCGGACGGGCATCCGCCATCACCGAGGTCACGTCAGCCAGAAGCGAGCTCACCGGGTGGCCATGCCATGCGTCCCCCTCGATGGCCCGGTACAACTGGTCAGCGATCCGATCGCACTCTGTACTCACCCGGTAGAGTATGGCGCGATGACGAGTGGCCAGCCAGACGGGATCGCGACTGGCGCTGAGTTACCCAAGACGGTGGGCGCGGGACCGTGTCCTCACGGCGCCGCGGGGCCGTCATCCCGCACCTCGTCCCGGACCTCCGCGAGCTGGACCAGCCCGGCCTCCAGCAGATCCGAGACGAGACGACCCACCGCCTCCGCGGCCTCGGCCGCCGTGATCCCGTACTCGGATGCGACGGCGGCGGCGGCGGCGTCGAGCTCGGCACCGCTTTCCAGAAGTGACCAGATGCGTGCACCGGTCTCGTTCAAGGAGTAGTAGCGTTTCGTCGTCGTGTGCACGACCACGCCACCGTCCGCGACGCCGGCAAAAAGTGCGTCCGGCCGCACAGTCACCCGCGTCACTCGCCGAGCCCACCATCGGCAGGTGGTCGCGCGGGAGTCCTCGCTTCGGCCGGGAGCCAGGACCCGGTCACGAGGCGCGCGGCGCGGAT
Organism: Gemmatimonadota bacterium; assembly: GCA_021324635.1. GTDB lineage: Bacteria > Gemmatimonadota > Gemmatimonadetes > Gemmatimonadales > Gemmatimonadaceae > Palsa-1248. Next base: position 40,922 of record JAJPIS010000107.1, on the reverse strand, counting down.
GGGTGCGGTGACGGCACGGGCGATGAGCCCGCCGACGACCACGGGGGACCCCTGCGCAATCTGGCTCAGCACCAGCACGCGCGGATCGGACTCTGGAATGACGTCCGCTCGGGCCGGCGCGAGGAGCCGAGTCCGAGCCACGCGCCGCACGCGCCGCCAGGCACGCCGCTGCACCGCGCCGTCCGGTCGGGCGAGGGCAGGCGTCGGACACCCATCCGTCGAGGGCAGGTCGGACGCCGCCGCGAGAAGCGTACGAATCGCGCGCCGATCTGCATGGCTGCGGTGGCTCTCGATGTACCGCGCCACCGCGTTCACGTCCGACCCGGGGGCGGCGGTCGCCACGTCGAGCAGGTCCCGCAGCTTGTATCGTGCCGCGCGGTGGACGAGGATCGCGTGCTCGATGGTATGCAGTAGCCGCATGGTCGGACTCGGAACGTGGATCTCGTACCCCCCGATGTTCGCGCGCCGAGCATCGTCCCACATCTCGAGACCGTGGGGGCGCGCACGGTCGCCGACACGCAGGTGGATCTCGACCGGGAGGCTTCCGGCGCGCGCCAGGGAGGGCAGATGGCGCGCCGGCGTTCCGCGTGGATCGGCCTCGTACCCCAAGCCGAGCTGGAGCCGCTCGTGCAGTCCCGAGGCGGCCGGACCGTCGACCAGCAGGTCAATGTCCGCCATCGTTCTCAGGCCCGCAGGCTCCCCCGCGATCAGGCGGGCGATTCCCTTCAGTGCGAGCACGCGGACGCCGAGCTCCGCCGCGATCGCCAGTATCTCCCCGAGCTGTTGGGCGGCCGCCACCCCATTGCGCAGCGATCGGACGGCCGCCTCGCGGAGGAGTGCGGCTGCCGGAGCGGTCACGGCCTCGAGCTCGGGTCGCCGGCGTCGCTCGCGGTCCAGCCACGCTGCGCATCCTTCGAGCGCCAACACGTGACTCCAGGTCGCCGGGACGGCGTTCATCGCGGCGTGAGCGGTGCGATCGTCGATCGGACCCCCCGCTACGATGCTCGCGACCGTGTCGTACACGGCCCATGCCGCACCGACCTCCCTCGCCCATCGAGTGAAGCTGGCACCGCCGCCGCTCGAGGGGCGAGACGAGACGCCGGCCCTCACAGTCGGATGGACGCGATCGTGCTGGCGATCGCGTGCAGTTGCGCGGGCGAATGAACCAGGCGAAAGCTCGGAACGTCGGTGGCGAGACGCCTCAGTGCCTCGAGGTGCTGGCGGCTTGCGTCGTCCGTGATCAACACCCACGCTGACCCGCGGACGAGCTCGATCAACGCGTCGGCCCCGCGCATCGGGGAGAGGCGATCGTGCGGGCCCTGAGTGAGCCAGACGATGCCGGCGATCGGCGCGACCGAGGCCGCGGGTGCGGGTACTTCCGCGCGTCGCCGCGCGTCACCGGGGATCGCCACCCGGTCCCAGGCGATGGCCCTCAGCTCCGCAAACGCCGGCGCCAGCGTGGCGCACACGCGCAGCGGCTCTCGCCACGGGTGGGCCAGGGCGCCGCCGCCAGTCGGGAGCTCGACGATGACCCCGTCGTCGCCGAGGATCCGCCATCCGGCCCGAGCGAGCGCATAGGCCAGGGTCGACTTCCCGCTCCCGGTGGGTCCGGCGAGCAGCCACGCACGGCCGGCCGCATCCACTGCCCCCGCCGCGTGCAGGTGATAGCGCCGGCGAGCGCGAAGTCGGAGGATCGCGCCGACTCGGGCCAGCTCCCGACGCGATCGGGGTGACGCCGCGCGGTAGCCGCGCCCAGCCACGAGCCGGTCCTCGCGTACCCAGAGCTCGGCTCCGCACTCGATGTGGGTGAGACGTGTGCCGCCGGCGGCCGGGGAGCCCAGCACGCCGTTGAACTGCCACTCCGGGATGAGCCCCGCGCCGCCCGTCCCGACCGCGGATGCGGGAGCAATGTCGAGTGTCACCCTCCCGGGCATTCCTCGCGACGTGGGCTCGGTCATGGCGTGAGCGTGTGAGATAAGGACGACGCACGGCCCTGGAGTCAACATGGAATTAAGATTCGACCATGGAATCCAGCAGCGTGACCGCGCGCCCGCCGAGCGGCCTCCCGAGCCGGGCCGACGCCCTGGCGCTCGTCCACGAATACACGCAGAGCGACTCCCTCAGGAAGCACATGCTGGCGGTCGAGGCGGCGATGCGTGCGTACGCCATCCGCTTCGGCGAGGACCCGGAGCGCTGGGGTCTCGCCGGCTTGCTCCATGATTTCGACTATGAGCGCTACCCGAACGCATCGCACTCCGCGACCGCCGAGCATCCGGCCGAAGGCGTTCGAATCCTCCACGAGCGAGGGTACCCTGCCGATGTCCTCCAGGCGATCCTCGGACACGCCACGTACACCGGCGTCCCTCGCGAGACGCAAATGGCCAAGGCGCTGTTCGCGGTCGACGAGCTGACCGGGCTCATCACGGCGACCGCGCTCGTCCGACCCAGCAAGGCGGTGCGCGAGGTCGACGCCCGGTCCGTGCGGAAGAAGATGAAAGACAAGGCCTTCGCCCGCGGTGTGAGCCGCGACGATGTCATCTCGGGCGCCGCCGAGCTCGGCGTGGACCTCGATGCCCACATTCAGTTCGTGATCGACGCGATGCGCGAGGTCGCACCGGCGCTGGGACTCGGCTGATCGTCGGGTAGGATGCGCGCCAACCCGTCCTCGCGAACGGCGGAGCCACAGCAGGATCTCGTGGCCCGGGAGCCGGCAGGCGCCACATCCGGCGTGACGCCACGCCGCCGGCGACGGCTTGGCGGATGGAGCACCGCGGTGCGCGCGGCCCTGTACTACCTGGCCTGTTGGACAGTGATCGCCGTCGTGGCGCCGCGAAATACCGTGACCTGGGCCGCGGTGCTGCTGGTGGCGGTGGCGAGCACGGTGCCATTGGTGGTGTTCGTCGTGCGCGGTGGCTGGCGCGCCTACCCGACGGCGGCCTTTCGCCTCTTCGTGGTGCGCCCGGTGCTGTACACGCAACTGCTCCTGCCTCTGGTTGCAGGCGCGGGGTTGGTCGGTGTCGTTGCCGGCGCCCCGTTTGGGGCCGCGCTGCCCGTCGGCCGACTGACCGCCGCGGCGACGATCATTGCCATGGGCCTGCTCTTCAGCGTCGGGTATATCGGCTCGGGATGGCTCGTGGTGCGGCAGGTCGTCGCGACGCTTCCGGAGCTGCCGAGCGCCTGGGACGGCGTTCGCATCGCGCAGATCTCCGACCTCCATGTCGGCCCGCACACGTCCAGGCGCTTCCTGGGGCGTGTGACCGACACCATCGCCGCGATTCGACCGGACGTGATCGCGATCACGGGCGACCTCGTGGATGATCGCGCCGAGGACGTGGCGCACTTCGCGGCCGCGATCAGTCGGCTCGACGCACCGCTCGGTGTGTATCTGATCCCCGGGAACCATGACGTGTACGCCGGGTGGGCCGACGTCGCCCATCGCCTCCAGGCGTCGTTGCCGGAGGCGACGCTGCTCGTGAATGACGCGCGGATCCTGACGCGCGACGGCTCCCGGCTCGCCATCGCCGGCACGGGTGATCCGGCGGGACGACGGAGCAGCGAGGGCGTGGCGCCCGACCTCGACCGCACGCTCGAGCGAGTACCCGCGGGGACGGCGACGGTCGCGCTGGCACACAATCCATCTCTCTGGCCGGCGCTCGCGGAACGAGGGGTCGGGCTGACGCTGAGCGGACACACACACTGGGGGCAGTTTGCGCTCCCCGGATTGGGATGGAGTCTAGCCAGCCCGTTCCTGGCCCGGGCCATGGGCGCACACGTCGAGGGCGATGCGCTCCTCTACATCAATCCCGGCACAGGGTACTGGGGGCTGCCGTTTCGGATCGGCGCGAATCCGGAGATCACGGTGGTGACGCTCCGCTGCGGGCGCCGGGCGGCTATCCGAGCCGGTCGGGCCACCGCGGCCGCGGCCTAGTCCGATGGGCGACGATCTCCCTTCGGCACCGGCTCTTCTCGCGATGTCGGCGGAGGAAGGTACGCGGCGCATCGCGCTCGCGCTTCTCAGGGCAACCATCGCGGCACGGGAGCGGCTCGACCGGAGCGACGATGTCGAGGCGCTGCACGACTTTCGGGTCGCTCTCCGGCGGCTCCGGAGTTGGATGCGAGCGCTCGGTCGCGAGCGCCTGTCGAGCGTCCGCAAGCGCGATCGCCGCGCGCTCACGACCCTGTCCAGGGCGGCCGGCTCGGCCCGCGACGCCGAGGTCCACGTGGCCTGGCTCCGCGATGCCGAGCATTCGTGGCGCCCGCGGGAGCGGCCCGGGGGCGAGTGGCTGCTCCGGCGACTCGTGGACCAACATCGCGCGGCCGACGCCGCGTTTCGGGCCCTGCTGGCCGACGGCTTTTCCCGGACCGTCACGCGACTCGGCAAGGCGCTCGCCGTCTACACGATCCGAGTCGATCTCCGCGACCCGAGGCCGGTACCCACCCTTGCGCTCGCGATTGCACCCCTGATCCAGGAGCACGCGGCGGCGCTCGGCGACCGGCTCTCCGCGATCCGGTCGGTGCAGGACCAGGCGCTCGCGCACGCCGCGCGCATCGCAGGCAAGCGGCTCCGGTACACCCTGGAGCCGATCGCGGATTCGGTGCGCGACGGCCCGCAGCTGGTGAAGCGACTACGCCATCTCCAGGACACGATCGGCGAGATGCACGACGTCCACGTGATGGCAGAGACGGTCATCGCCGCAGCGGAGGAAGCCGGCGCGGAACAGGCGCGTCGGACGGCGGCGGCGCTGCTCGAAGGGGCTGGCGTCGATTCCGGCGGCCACCGGGAACACACGCCGGACCTTCGCCCCGGGCTTCTCGCGACCGCCGCGTTGCTCCGCAGCCGAGGCGATTCCGCGTATCTCGAGCTGCAACAGCGGTGGCTCGGCCCGCACGCGCTCGACCTCACCCGGGATGCTCGGGCCGTCGCGGCGACGCTCGCCGGCACGATCGACGATTCGTCGACCGGGGCCCCGCAGCTGGACGATGGCGCGCCGAGCGAGCGGGCGGCATCGGTCGCTCCCGCTTGACGGGCGCGCGCGAGTCGATCTAACCTTGCGCCCATGGGGATTCGCGCCCCGGTACTGCTCGCGCTCCTCGTACCGCTGACGGGCATGGCCGCCCAGGCGCCGGGCACGACGCCGGCCCGTCGCGGCGGGCCCCCCGACAGCGCGGCGTCGCTCCGTGCCGCGCCAGCGGCCCAGCTCGGCCACACCCCCGCGCCCGATCTCGCGCGCTTCATTCGGGACACGTCCCTCGGCAACGGACTCGCCGTGATCGTGATCGAGAATCACACGGTGCCGCTCGCCACGGTCGAGATCGCGGTGCGGACCGGTGCCTTCACCCAGGACTCGGGGACCGAGGGCGTGCCGCATCTCTTCGAGCACATGCTGTTCAAGAGTTACGTCGGATATCTCGGCGCCGGAGAGCGCACCTTCGGTCAGGAAGCCAGTGAGCTCGATGCGATCCACAACGGCACCACGGCCGAAGAGGAGGTGACGTACTTCCTGACTCTCCCCTCGGTATTCGTCGATCGCGGGATGGCACTGCTCGCGCATCTGCTGGAAGATCCCGTCTTCACGCAGGACAACCTGGATGAGGAGCGCCGGGTCGTCCTCGACGAGTTCAACCGCGACCAATCCGACCCCGAGTATCGGCTCCGTCAGGCGGTCGAGCAACGCTTGTGGACGACCGCATGGGGCCGGAAGAACCCGCTGGGCGACCGGGCGGCGATCGCGCAGGCAACGCCCAAGCGTCTGCGCGACATCTTCCGGCGCTATTACGTGCCCAACAACGCCGCGCTGATCGTGAGCGGGGATGTGCGACCGGCCGTCGTGTTCGCCATGGCTCGCCATGCGTTCGGCGACTGGCACCGGGGCGAGGATCCATTCGCGACGCACCCGGTGCCGCCGATCCCGCCGCTGACTCACAGCTCGGTCGTGGTCGTGCCCGACGACGTGAAGAACGTCGTGGTCCGTCTGGAATGGCAGGGGCCGAGCGCCTCGCACGATCGTGCCGACACATACGCGGCCGACGTGCTCGCGTCCATTGTCGACGACCCGGGCTCGCGGTTTCAGCGGCATCTGGTCGATAGCGGCCTGTTCACGGCCGTCAATCTGGCGTATCTGACACTCGACCACCGCGGACCGGTGACACTGTTGGCTACGACGACCACGGACAGCCTGCCGCGGGCGCTCGACGCCTTGCGACAGGAGCTCACGGCCCTCGGCGCGCCCGACGCGTTCACGGCCGCCGAGCTGGCGAACAGCAAGCAGGCCCGCGCCGTCGACGCCGCGCTGGAGCTCGACCACCCGACGGGCGTGGCCCACACGGTGGGCTTCTGGTGGAGCGTGGCGGGGCTGGACTACTACATGGACTATACGTCGCGGATGGCGGCCGTGACGCGCGCCGATCTTCAGCGGTACGTGGACCGCTACCTGCTCGAGGCGCCGGCCGCGCTGGGCTTTCTCGTTCCGAAGGCCAGCGCGGCGGACCTGCGCGCACCGATCGACGCCTTTGCCAACACTCTCCCGCTGCCGGTCTCGGCGGCCGCCGGCGGTCCGTGAGACGACTCGCCTCGTGGTCCGCCGTTGTCGGGACCCTGCTCTGCGCCGCGTGCGCCTCGGTCCGCTCCAGCGAGCGCATCTATGCGCCCACCGGTAGCGGCCAGATCGTCCCGATCGACAGTCTCACCACGGCGTACGACGCGGGCGGGGTGCCCGTCATTCAGCGATCCACGTACGCGAACGACGTGGTCGCGGTCGATCTCTACTTGCTGGGCGGCGTCCGCCAGCTCACACCGGCCGACGCCGGGGTCGAGACGCTCGCCCTCCGCGCAGCCGAATACGGGACCGCCAGCTACCCCGACACGGCATCGCGGTTCGCGCTCGCCCGGACGGGGAGTCGCATCGTCGTCGAGCCGGAGGACGATTGGACCCGGTTCGGGTTCCGCGGCGTCATTCAGCAATTCGACTCCACCTGGAACGTCTTCGCCGACCGGATCGTCCACCCGACGCTCGACGATCGAGCGGTCGCACTCGTCCGCGCCCGGATGATCCGCGAGGTGCGTGAGCGTGACGACTCGCCGGATGGGGCCGTGCGGAAGCTCGCCGACAGCGTGGCATTCCGGGGGCATCCGTACGGCCTGGCGCCGGCCGGGACCGAGCAAACGCTGAGCGCCCTCACGGCCGAGGACGTCCGCCGCTACGCGGCCACCCAGTTCGTGACGTCGCGACTGCTGCTCGTCGTCGTCGGCAATGTCCCGCGCGAGCGAGTCGAGCGCCTGGTGCGCGCCACACTGGGGCAACTCCCGCGCGGTGCGTATCTCTGGAGCGCGCCGCCGACGATCGCCGCACACCGCCCCGCGCTCACCGCCGTCGCCCGCCCGCTGTCCACGAATTATCTGCTGGGCTACTTTCACGGACCCTCCGTGACCAGCGCCGACTATCCGGCGTTCGAGATTGCCACGGGCCTCCTCGCCTCGTTGCTCGATCAGTCGATCCGTCGCGAGCGGAGCCTGTCGTACGCCGCCTACGCCGAGGACATCAAGAGCGCGCTGGCCACCGGCGGCGTGTACGTGAGCACCGATTCACCCGCGGTCGTCATTCCGCTCATCCGGGAGCAGATGGATACGTGCCGCCAGCACTGGTTCACGGCGCGCGTTCTCGACCAGTTCGTGCAGTGGTACATCACGTCCTACCTGATCGACAACGAGACCAACGAGGCGCAAGCGCGATCGCTGGCGCGGGCGCAGATCTACCTCGGTGACTATCGGCTCGCGAGCGACGCCGTGGCCGCGCTGCGTCGAGTGACGCCGGGCGACGTCCTGCGCGTATCGCAGAAGTACATGCACGACGTGCAGTTCGCGTACGTCGGCGACTCGACGCGATTGCGCGGCGTGCGTCTCACCGGGATGTAAACGCACGACACCCCTCGCCCGGCACGCCGGGCGGGGGGTGTCGCGGCGGGGTGCCGATCCGTCCGGCGGCCCGGCCGACGCCGCCCTACTGCGGGACGCTGATGGGCGACGTCAACTGGAGAGTGACCCGGGCCCCGCGCGGCAGCACCGCGTCATGGCTCTCCGTCTTGTCGGCCACGGCGACGCCGGCAGCGGCGCCCGCCAGCGCGCCGATGAGGGTTCCGCCGGACTTTTTGCCGCCGATCGCGCGGCCGAGCAGGCCGCCGACCGCCGCGCCGCCGGCCACCTCACCGACCTGCGCGGCCCGAGCCGTCCGCCGCGACTGCACGATCGGGAGGACCGTGATGTTCGACTGAACGGGGTAGCTCTGCCCGCGCACGTCGACCGAGTTGAACGCGACCCCCAGGTGCGGGGTATGCGCCGGTCCACTCGAGGCCGTGACGGAGCCGTGCACGCGCGAGCCCGCCGGGATGACGACCGCGCCGGCCGCGTCCGTGACGTCGGACGCCACGGTCGCGGTGATCGGGTCCCCGGCGTGCGCGGTTGCCGTGGTCACGGTGTCCGAGAGGACGACAGAGAGCGACGTGCCGGTGGGCACCACGAGGGGCGGAGGGGGCGGCGGTGCTGGGGCGGCGGCAGGCGTAGCTGCCGGAGCTTGGGCCTGCGCCGGCGGCGCGTGCGGCGTGGCATGGGCCGTCGCATGGTGCTGCGAGGCCCGCCGCTCCGGGGTGGGCGCCTCACGCTTGGGCATGTCGGCCGCTGCCCCGCTTCCGGTCGTGTCGGCCAGGCGGGGCCGGGCGGCGGAGTCCGCGTTGGCGAGGGCGAGGTCCCGGGCCAGCGTACTGTCCGCGGAGGCGCTCTTACCGCCACCTGCCGCTCCGCACCCGAGCGTGCCGAGCAGACCGAGCGCAAGCGACAGGGCGGCAACCGAAGCGCCGATGGCGAGGCGCCGGGTATCCGTCGACCGGTTGGAGCTGGGAATCATGAAGGCATTCTCACCGAAGAAGGGTTCCGCTAGTCCGCTTAGAGGACGCCGGCGGGCGGGTCCGGTCACGGAGCGGCGGACCGCGGCGACTGCTCACCTGGCGGCTGCATTCAGATTTTTCGCCGCCTCGGCGACGAGCCCAGCCTCGGTCTGAAGCACGGCGCCCACCCGGACGATCTGCGAGTCGGCCTGCGCCCATTCGTGCTGCTCGATCGCCTCTCGCACGCCCGGGATCGTCTTCACACCGTAGCCGGTGTAGAAGCCTGGGGCATAGATCAGATGCCGGTACCAGGGGCGGTTCGGGAGCCCCGCCGGCGACAGGAGCGCCTGCTCGCTGTGCAGGAGCCGGCCGTTGATCGACGCGATTTCGGGTTTGGCCAGCGCGGCCCCTGTCCCGGCGCTGACGGCCGTCACGGCTTGCGTATAGGCTGCGGCGGCGCGGGTGAGCGCGTCGACGCCGTTCTGGAGCGGCGCGAAGTTGAGATGTGGAGGCAGAGCGATCGTGTCCGGCGCGTACGTGGGCCGGCGCGGGTCGCTCGTTTCGGCAAAGACGCCGTCGCGGACCTCGCGATTGAGCTCGGCAATCGAGTCCGCCTCGTGCTTGGCCAGCGTGTCGAGCTGCGCCGCGTACCGGCTCACCGTCTCGGCGAGGCCCACGTAGTCGTACGGGAGGAGCTGTGCGTCGGCCAGTCGCATCACGGCCGTGCCGACGGTCTGGGCGAGTGCCCGGCCGTACACGAAGCTCGTGTCTGCGAAGTGCGTGTACCAGTAGAAGTCGTCGTACACCGAGTGGTAGATGCCACTCTCGTCCTCGCCGCCATATCCCAGGTTGGCCGAGGCGACGCCGACATGCTGCAAGAATGGCGAATAGTCCGAGCCGGACCCCAGGGCGCCGATGCGGAGATTGGCGCGCGTCCGGACCTCGGTGCGCTCTCCCGTGCTGCCGGTCGCGATCTGACGCGCCTGCCAGCGCTTCCACACCGACTGCTGCGTCTCGGGATCGGTGATGTCGCGCGCGACACCGTTGAGAAATGCCTCCAGCGTGTGCGAGCCCTCCGCGCGGAGATAGCCCCGGCTGTTGCCGTCGGTGTTGATGTACGCGACCGCGTGGTCCTTCAATTCCTGCTCGTGCGTCTCCGCCCACTCCGTGGACCCCAGCAGCGCCGGCTCCTCGCCATCCCAGGCGCAGTAGATGATCGTCCGGCGCGGCTTCCACCCCTTGGCCAGGAGGGCCCCGAACGCGCGCGCCTCCTCCAAGAGGGCGATCTGCCCCGACAGCGGATCCTCGGCGCCCTCGACCCACGCGTCGTGGTGATTGCCCCGGACGATCCACTCGTCCGGCTGCTCGGCGCCCGGGATCCGCGCGATTACATCGTAGAGCGTCTTCATCCCCCAGTTGGACTGGACGCGCAGATGCACGCGCGCCGGCCCGGCCCCGAGGTGATAGGTGATCGGCAGGGCGCCGCGCCATGCGGCCGGCGCGACCGGGCCGCCCATCGCGGCGAGGAGCGGCTCGGCGTCTCCGTAGGAGATCGGCAGGACCGGGATCTTGGTCAGCGTCTTCACCTCGCTCAGCGCCAGCCGCTTCGCATCCTTGGTCGCCCCGACACCGGGTGTCAGCGGGTCACCGGGGTAGACCTCCATCTCCATCACACTCCCACGCTGTGCGCCATCCCGGGGACGCATCGGCCCCTTGGGAAACACCTCATCCACCGCGTACCCGTCGTCCTTCGGGTCGGAGTAGATCAGGCACCCGACGGCGCCATGCTGGGCCGCGACCTTGGGCTTGATCCCGCGCCACGACCCGCCGTAGCGGGCGATGACGATCGCCCCTTTGACACTCACGCCGTGGCGGGCCAGCTTCGCGTAGTCGGCCGGGACGCCGTAGTTGACGTACACGAGCGGCGCCGTGACGTCGCCATCGATGGAGTACGCGTTGTAGGGCGGGAGTTGATCCTGGAGGATCGACGACGTCGGATCGCCGGGGACGGGCGGCTCCCGCAGCTTGGCGACGAACCGGGTCGGTGCAACCAGCTCCACGACCCGCTCGCGCGGGGTCGGATAGAGCACGTCGAAGTTCTCGATGTGGGCGTCGAGGCCGTACGACTTGAATTGCGCGAGGATCCATTCCGCGTTATCGCGATCGTATGGGGTCCCCACGTTGTGCGGGCGGGCACTGAGCCGCTGAAGGGCCTGCCGCATGCGTTGTGGCTCGGGAATGGCCTGGAACTGGGCTTCCCATTGCCGCTCGACGCGCGCGGCATCGGCCGAGTAGCCGGCGAGCGGCGCGTTGTCGTCCGGTGCGGGCACCGGCCCGGAGGTGGGGTGCGCTGCGACGAGTAGAGGCGCGCCGCACAATGCGGCGATCACCCAGAGGGATCGACCACTGACCATTGGCGTCCTACGATGAAGGTGGAAGTGCTCGAACTTACAGTGCGGACCGCCGCGGCACGAGACGGCCAAGCACCTGCTCCTCGCTGTCTTCCAGAGCGACTTCCGCCTCCAGGTTCACGCGGTCCTGCCCGACACTGGCGACCGCGAGGGTGTGCGTCGCATCACGATAGGCAACCGATGCGGACGCGCTGGTGAGCGCTCCGGCGACGTCGGCGCGCTCCCAGCGCTCGGCGTGCCCTGTGTAGCGGATGGCGAGGTCGTAGTGCTGGCTCCAGAAGAACGGGACCGCATCGAACGGTTCCCGGGCGCCCAGCATGTTGCGCGCAGCCGTCTGGCCCTGGCGCTGCGCGACCACCCAGTGTTCCACTCGCACCCGAGATCCGGTCCGACGGTCTGGCCAGCGGGCGATGTCGCCCGCGGCGTAGATGCGCGGCACGCTCGTCTCCAGATACTCGTTCACGAGGACGCCGCGGTCGATCGCCAGGCCGGCGCGCGCGGCAAGCTCGACGCGGGGGCGAACGCCGACGCCGAGTACCACCAGATCCGCCTCCAGGCTCCGGCCGTTGGCGAGCACGACCCGATCGTCGTCGATCCGCGTCGGGCGCGTCGTCAGGTGGAAGCGCACACCGTGGTCCTCGTGCAGGCGTCGCACGAACTCGCCGACGGCGTGTCCGACCACTCGCTCCAGCGGCGTGGTCTCGGGGGCGACGACGTCGATCTCGAGCCCACGATGGCGCAGCGAGGCCGCAACCTCGAGACCGATGAAGCTGGCGCCGATCACGACCGCGCGCCGGGCGGTGGCCGCCGCCTCGATGATCGCCTTGCTGTCGGCGAGCGATCGCAGCACGTGCACGAAGGGCCGATCGTGCCCGGGGATGTCGAGCATGACGGGGTCCGCCCCGGTCGCGAGCAGCAGCGCACCAAATGGTGTGGTGCGACCATCGCCGAGCGTGACCGTGGAGTGTGCCACGTCGACCGCCGCCGCTCGCGTGTGCACGAGCTCGATGCCATGCTCGGAGTAGAAGCCCGCCGGGCGGAGGGGGATCCACTCCTCCTGCGCCGTACCGGCGAGGAAGTCCTTGGACAGATTGGGACGATCGTACGGCGCGTCCGGCTCGGAATCGATGACGGTGACCGGACCCGAGTAGCCTTGGCGCCGCACCATCTCGGCCGCGGCGCTCCCCGCGGCGCCGGCGCCGACGATGACCACGCTCGCGGGCGCTCGCCCCGCCCCGCTCGTCGGGCCGGCGGGCGCCAGCGGGTCGCGATCGGGGCGCTTGCGGCTCACGTAGGCGTAGGACCCGCGCCGCTCCACATCCCAGCACGGGATGGGGCTGAGGGCCGGAGCCCGCAGCGCTTCTCCCGTCCGGAGGCTGAAGCAGGCGTGATGCCAGGGGCATCGCACGGTATCGCCGACGAGGAGTCCCTCGCCGAGCGGTCCGCTGTAGTGGGAGCAAAGGGCACCCACGGCGAAATACTCCTCGCCCTTGCGCGCGAGCAACACCGGCTCGCCGTCGGCGTGGCCCACGACCATCCCGCCGTCGGGGAGGTCGCCCAGCGGGTAGCCATCGACCCGAAGGTCCGGGCCGGCGGGCGGTCCAGCCTCTCCGCTCATCTGACCTTCCTGGAAGGAGTCCGTCGCGACGCAGCGTTCGTCCTGGCGGGCGTCCCCGCGCGCTTGCGACGCGCGGGACGTGGGCGCCCTCGGGGGTTGCGGGTGGGCACGGGCGGATCCAGCTCGAGGCTCCGCCAGAGGTACCAGGTGGCGACCGATGCAAAGGGCGACCAGGCCGCGCCGCGCGCCAGCACTTCCTTGGGGGTCGGCAATCGCCGCAAGCCGTAGGCGAGTTGAATCGCCTTGCGGACCCCGAGATCGAGATCCGGAAGGACATCCGGCCGTCCAAGGCGGAAGAGCAGGAACATCTGGGCCGTCCACCGGCCGACCCCTTTCACGCTCGTGAGGGTTTCGAGAACGGCGTGGTCGTCCAGCTCGTGCAGCTGTTCGACCGGCAGGGAGCCGGCGACGGCGCGAGCAGCGAGGTCCTTGAGGTAGACCGTCTTGGCGCGGGACAGCCCGACAGCTCGGAGCGTCTCGTCGGCGGTCGCGAGGAGCTCGTCGGCCGTCGGCGCGCGTCCGCCGTACAGTGCCTCGAACCGCCGATGGATCGCCCCGGCGGCCTTGCCGGACAGTTGCTGGAAGACAATCGCACGGACGATCGCGCCCAGGTGCGTCCCGTCCGTGCGGGGGCCCGGCGGCACGAGCTCGATGCGATCGATCAACCGCGCGATCACCGGGTCGGCCCGTCGGAGATGCGCGAGTGCGTCCCGATGCGCGGCGTGAGTCATACCGCAGCGGAGACTATTACCCGGGCGCCTCCTCGGGCAAGTACACGAACCGGCCGGTGACGAAGTGCGGCTCGAGCCGCACGACGGCGCATAGCGTGAACGCGTCGATGATGTCGCCGCGCTGCCACGCCCACTTCAGCTCGTCATAGCGGTACCCGATCACGACATCGACCACATCGGCGGCGCCGGGCCGACTCGGGTCGGTGTCCGCGACGCGGGCGACGACCATGACCGGGACGCTTGCCAGCTGGCCGGTATCGGCGGCGATGGTCCCGAGCGGGTGAACGCTCTCGACGCGGCATCCCAACTCGTCCCAGAGCTCCCGCCGGGCCGCGTCGGCCGGCCGCTCGTCCTTACCCGTGATCCCGCGCGGCAGCTCCCGCACCCACCGGCGGACCGCATGGCGGAACTGACGCACGAGGAGGATCCGATCATCGCGCGTGACCGGAACGACGACGACCCCGTCCGCCCGGCCCTCGCCTGGCGCGAGCCGGAATTGTCGCCCTTCGGCGTGCAGGCCGCCCCTGATGGTCGGGTATCGTACGCGGTCGTCGAGGAGTCTGGCCTGTTCGGACGCCCAGACCACGCGGGTGTCCAGCACCTCGATTTCTCCCTGCCTGGCGTCCCCGGGCCAGACAGGCTCGTTATCGGCCCTGTGACGTGCCGCCGGCAGATCGACGGGACCCTGTTCGGCTCGCTCCATGACACTCACCAACCGCAACATTGCGACCAGGTGTACGACCCGTGCCGCCGCGGAGTGCGGCCTTCGACCTCAGCCTCCGGTGCTGACCGCGGGCCGCGTCGGCGCCTCACGGCGGCCCGCGAGCCGGTCCAGGAACAGCGCTGTGGTCAGCGTCCAAACCGTCCTTCGAGCGAGCCTTGCGCGAGCAAGTGGCCCCGGAGAGCGAACATGATGTCGGCGGCGGTCGACGACGGGCCGACACCCTCGATTGCCGGAAGATCCAACGCGTACAGGGTGAAGATGTAGTGATGCGGCGGGTCGCCCGGTGGCGGACAGGGGCCGCCGTAGTGGCTGAACCCGAAATCCGTATATCCGGACCGCGCGTGCGGCACGGGGCTGGCCTTGGAGCCGGCGCCCGCCGGCAGGCGGGTCACCGTCGACGGGATGTTGAACACGACCCAGTGCCAGAACCCCGTCCCGGTCGGCGCGTCGGGGTCGAAGAGCGTGAGCACGAAGCTCTTCGTGTTCGGAGGGACGCCACTCCACGACAGCTCAGGCGATGTGTTGCCACCACCGCAGCCGTTGAACTCCGTGCTCGCAGGCAGGGTCCCGCCCGCGGTGAACGTGCTGCTCGTGACGGCGATCGGCGTCGCGAGCAGCGGTTTGGCCGGTGGCGCGAACGGCAGACCCGACGCGGTGACACCGCCGGCCCGTGCCGCGGCCCGCGCCGTGTCCGCACTCGGCGCACCGCGCGGTGCGCCGGTGGCAGGTGCGCCGGTGGCAGGTGCGCCGGTGGCAGACGAATCCGGCTGGCTGCGCGTCGTCGTCGAGCCGCTCCCGCCGCAGGCGAATGCCGCACCCACGGCCCCAGCCAGGACGACCCGGACAGCGCGAATCCATGCTCCTCTCATACCCGGTTCTCTCCGATCCGGAATGTCAACGCGCGCTCTGACGCTCACTGCGCCTGGGCGGCCGCGCGCGCACGCTCGTAGGCGACCGTCCCGCCGACGACCGTCATCACCACGCGGGCGTCGCGCAGCTCGGCCGGGGGCGTCCGGGTCAGGTCCCGGTCGATGAGGACGAAGTCCGCGAGCTTCCCGACGGCGAGCGTCCCCTTCCGCCCCTCCTGGAACTCCGCGTACGCGCCCCCGCTCGTGTAGGCCCGCAAGGCATCCTCGACGCCGATCCGCTCACCGGGGATCCATCCGTCGGGGTGCGCACCGTCGAGTGTTCGCCGGGTCACGGCGGCGTAGATCCCCTCGAGCGGCGTCGCGGGTGCGACCGGCCAGTCGCTGCCGAACGCGAGCCTCGCATGCTTGGCGAGCAGCGAGTGGAAGGCGTACGTCGTCTGTGCGCGGGTGGGCCCGATGATGCGCTCCGCCCAGCGGCCATCGTCGATCGCGTGGTAGGGTTGCACGCTGGCGATCACGCCCAGTGCGCCGAACCGTGGGATGTCGGCGGGCGCCAGATGTTGAGCGTGCTCGATGCGAAATCGGCGGTCACGCGGACCGTTCTCGCGGGCGACCCGCTCGAAGATGTCGAGTTGGAGCCTGTTGGCGCGGTCGCCGATCGCATGCACCATGACGTGCAGCCCGGCGCGATCAGCCGCAGCAGTCCAGGCGTAGAGGCTCTCCGGTGGCGTCACCAGCAGCCCCGTGTCGCCGGGCGCGTCGGAAAAGGGCGCCAGCATCGCGGCGGTATGCGAGCCGAGGGATCCATCCACGAACGCCTTGAGCCCACCGATCCGCAGCCAGTCGTCCCCGCGGCCGCGCGCAGCAATGGTATCCCGCAGCTGTGCCCAGGAGGCGAGGGGCACTGCGGCATAGATGCGAATCCGCAGGCGGTGCGCCGCCCGCGCGCGCTCGAAGGTCGCGACGTCGTCCCAGGAGTACCCCATGTTCACGACCGACGTCACTCCCTGTGCGGTCGCGTAGGTCATGGCGGCATCCAGTGCCCGGTCCTTCGCCTCGGGCGACGGCTCGGGCACGGCCCGGTCGACCAGACGCGTGGCGTTGTCCTTGAGGATGCCTGTTGGTTCTCCGCGCGCATCCCGGACGATCGTTCCGCCGGGAATGTCGGGCGTGCTCCGTGAGACACCGGCGAGCGCGAGCGCGGCGCTGTTGGCCAGGGACATGTGGCCGTCGAGGCGACTCACCCACACGGGTGTCCGGGGGGTCACCGAGTCGATCCAGGCCCGCGTCGGGAGCTCACCTCCCCAACGGGTGTGATCCCACTGCCCTTCCAGGATCCAGGTGCCCGCAGGCTGCCGCGCGGCGTATGCCTTGATGCGGGCGATGAACTCGGCGGGGGTCGCGGCGTCGCGCAGGTCGACCGAGGTCAGGCCGAAGCCCCCACTGACGAAATGCACGTGAGAGTCGATGAAGCCCGGGGTCACCATGCCGCCGTGCGCGTCGACGACACGTGTGTCGCGGTCGACGAGCTTCTGGACCTCGGCGCTCGATCCGACGGCAGCGAGCCGGTCGCCGCGGACGGCGAGGGCGTCAGCCCAGGGGCGGCTCGCGACGCCGGTCCAGACGTGCCCGTTCACGACGGCCAGGGTGATCGGCCCCTCGAGAGACGCCGACTCCGTTTGCGCCTGTGCGCCGACCCCCGATGCGTTCACGAGTGTGACCAGGGAAAGGGCCAGGATCCTGAGCATCGCCCGCCGGCGGGCGAGGGTGCCTGGTGGTTGCAGCATGCGAGAATTTGCCGCCGGGCCTGGAGAACGGATAGAGGCCTCCGCCCGGACGCGCGCCGCGCCGTCGAGACGGGGTGTGACGCATCTCACGCCGGCCGAGCGGTCCGACCGTTATCTGTTGAAGCGATGTATATCGACACACCGGAGGCGCCGCACCCGGCCTATGGCACGGAGCCCGCGCGTTCCGGCCCGGTACTCGGACAGGAGGCGAGCGGTACGGACGATCCGACGAGCGCGCGGGTCCGCGCAGCCGTACGCGCGGCGCTCTCGGGCGCGGCGGACGCCGACCCGGAACGCGAGGCCGCCGCCGAACGGGCCCGCCTCGGTGCGCTGTATTCGGCCGTGGCGGCGCGGGTGACGACGCTGCGGGGCGACGGAGTCCGGCCCGAGCGGGCCCTGCTGATCCTCAAGCGTGAGGCAAACGCCGCGATCGACGAGCTGACGGCCGCCGGTTGCCCCGCCGACGGCGGGCGGGTGAGCGAGATCCTCCGGCACGTCGTCCGGTGGTCGGTGGAAGCCTATCACCGGGCAGACTGACCGGACGCGGTCAGGCGAGCTCGACGCGGTGGCAAGGGGTATGCTAGAGTTGCAGAGCATGCGACAGTTACTGGCCGACGCGGTGCTCGCGGCCGGCCCTCACGTCTCTCACTGGCGTGACCGTCTCCGACTGCTCATTGGGGAGCCCAGGGGCGCAGACCAGGCTCCGGCACAGGCGCGCGCGACGTGGCGAGCGCATCGACCACACAAGAGCCGCCGCGAGCAACTCGAAGATGCGGTATTCTGGGCCGCGCTCGCCATGCTCGCGATCAGCGCCGTGGCGATCGCAGTGTCGGTGACCGCCGTCCGGTAAGGAGCCGGTTCAAACGGAGCGGACCCCGGGTCATGGCACAGCGGCGCACAGGATGCGCCGGCTGCGCCGCCCGAGCGACGCCGGATAGCCGAGACCCGCGGGAGCGACGGTCCGGCACGTGCGATGCCCCCTCTGACCCCCCGGCGCTCGACCCAGTGCGGTCGGCGCGCGGGGCGAGGTTCCGACCGGAACCACCCAGAGAGCGGAGGCGCGCATGAGGTCACAAGGCGAGGAGAGCGACCCGGCGGCCGAGCCGGGGGGCTCGCATCGCCGGCCGGACGACGCGCCACGGTCGGGCGAGACCCCGCGGGTTCGGCGGGCCGAGGCGACGCGGGAGGCGGTCACGGCCGACGCCGACGACGACCTCACCCGGAGTGAGATCGCGAGGGCCGAGGCCGCGAACGCGGCCAAGAGTGAGTTCCTCGCGGCCATGAGCCACGAGATGCGAACGCCCATCAACGCCATCCAGGGCTACACTCAGCTGCTGGACCTGGGGCTCGCGGGGCCGGTGACCGAGCAGCAGCGCGTTTACCTCCAGCGACTGGCGAGCAGCACCCAACATCTGCTCGGACTCGTGGACGATGTGCTCGATCTGGCGAAGGCAGACGCCGGAGAAATGCGCGTCGCCCGCGAGCCGGTGCCGATGGCGCGGGCCGTGACGACCACGCTCGACCTCACGCGCCCGCTCGCCACCGCGCGCACGGTGCACCTGGTGGACCCCGATCCGGCGGAGCTCGCCGCGGTCACGTACATCGGTGACGAGCATCGTGTCCGCCAGATTCTCGTGAACCTCGTGAGCAACGCGATCAAGTTCACGAACGCCGGGGGAACCGTGACCTTGCAGGTCGGGGTGGCCGACGAGGCCGCTCCTGCGGCTCGCGTGCGCGGTGAGGGCCGGTGGGCGTTCGTCCGCGTGATCGACACCGGGATCGGCATCCCCCCGCGGGAGCAGGCGCACGTCTTCGACGCGTTTCACCAGGTGGAACGCGGTACGACCCGCCGACACGGGGGGACAGGGTTGGGATTGACGATCAGTCGGCGGCTGGGACGCCTCATGGGCGGCGACATCACGCTCGTCAGCACGCTCGGTGCGGGCTCGACGTTCACGCTATGGCTCCCGGCGGCCGAGCCGGGAGCGGAATCCGACGCCGTCGCCGGGGTCGCCCCCGACCTGCTGGCATCGGGGGCTCGAACCGGCGCCGCGCTGTCGGCGCCCGGACTCCAGGAGCTGGGTGAGCTGCTGTTCGGGGAGACCCTGCGGGTCCTGGAGGTGTACGCCGACCGGCTGCGGGCCGATCCGCTCGTGCCGGAAGCAAAGCGCCTTCGGAGAGCGCAGCTCGAGGATCATGCGGGGACCCTGTTGAGCGATTTCGCGCAATCCTTGCTCATCGTCGGCGATGCGGGCCCCGATGCCGCCATACTGCTCCGCGATGGCACGGCGATCCAGCACGCGATCGCCGAGCAACATGGCGCGCGTCGCTATGCACAGGGTTGGCGCCTCGAGGGGGTCGTCCGGGAAGTCGAGATCCTCCGCGAGGTGATCGTCGAGGCCCTCCAGCTCCAGCCCGGGTCGCAGACGGCCGCGGTGGACGGCGCCACCGTGCTCTTTCACCTGATCGACCGGTCGCGGGCGACGAGCATCCGGGCCTGGCAGCGGGCCGCGGCCGCGGATGTCGGCCGGACGGAGCGGGGGACGGCGAGCGATCGCCCGGGTCCCCGGTAGGGACACCGGTTACGATCCCTCCATCCGACACTCCCGTCGCCCCAGGCACGATCCAGGCACGATCCAGGCACGATCCAGGCACGATCCCGGCGCTGTCGCGGCGCCACCCGCATTACTCTATACGGCAGGCTGGAACCATCAACCAAGTCGGCGCCGGCGCCGGCCTCCCGCTCACCGTGACGCCCCCGTCCGGTCGCGTGTGGCGATCGCGGCCGCTGGGGCGGAATGGCTCTTGCGCGCGCTGCTCGCCCCGTCCTTTTCCAGTGACCGACTGATGCGCGGCGTGCGGTACGCAGGGGGACGGTCGATCAGTTGGCGGGCCATCCGCGGTGGAGGTGTAGCATATGAGGTACTCGACGCTTTCGAGCAATCCGAACCCGTCGACGGGGCGGGACCTGAAGGATCTCCGCGATTGGGAGTTGCGCAACGGCGGCGACGACAAGCTCGGCACTGTAAAGGACGTGCTGATCGACGACGGCGGTCAGGCGCGCTACGCCCTGGTCGACGTCGGGTGGCTCCTGAATCCCCATCACGTGCTGATCCCGTTGCGAGCGGTGGAGCTCGACGACGAGCGGCGCGCGCTCATCATGGACGGCGTCACCAAGGACGAGCTCAAGCGGCTGCCCGAGTACAGCGACCAGGGAGCGGTCGGCGACAGCTACGACCGGGAGTTCCGGGAGTCGATGGCCGCGTCGGCAAGCGGGCGCACCGCAGACGCCGAGGGGACGTCAGACATGCAGGCCGATGCCGAGACCGGTCGAGAGGTCCACGTGCAGCGAGTCGAGGAAGAGCTTGCGGTGGGCAAGCGGCGGGTCCAGGCGGGCGCGGTGGACGTCCACAAGACGGTCGAGACCGAGCATGTGCGCCAGGCAGTGCCGACGATGCACGAGGAGGTCGAGATCGAGCGGCGACCGGTGCGCGAGGGCACGCCCGACAAAGGTGAGGTCGCCGAGGACGAGGTCCGGGTGCCGCTCATGGCGGAGGAGCTGGTGGTCGAGAAGCGGCCGGTGGTGAAGGAGGAGGTGGTCGTGCGCAAGCGCGCGGTCGAGGACACGAAGACTGCCGAGGCGGACCTCCGGAAGGAGCGGATCGACGTCGAGCGGCAGGGCCGGCGTGCAGGTGAGGCGCGATCGGACAGCGATCGCGGACAGCCGGGCGCGCGCTGAGCGCTGGATGGATCGCGGATCGATGAACAGAGCCCACGTGCATGACACGTGGGCTCTGTCGCCAGCCAATAAAGGGAAGCGCTCCGCGTTCAGTGGTTCGACAGGCGGACGGTGCCGTCGATAGTCACGTCCAGGGCGGCGCCCTCCATCGTGAGGTGGGCGCGCACCGGTAGCGACTCCGTACCGGTCAGGCGTCCACTCTCCACCGCCGCCCGGACGGCCTGTTCCATCTCCCGCTGCGCCGTAACGCCGAACTTCTTCAGAAACTGACGCAGCGTCTGGTTGAAGATCTCTTCGTCCATGGAATGACCCCTCCGGTGTGGCGCATCGGTGCTCCGGTGTCACCCGCCGAGTGCACCGGCACCGACGGAGACGGGGCCGAGGGCGTCGGCTGTCGCCACAGGGTCGCGGCCGCGAGCGGCGATCGGCCACTCGGTCGCGGGCGTGTCGCCGCGCAGGCCGACGGCCCGGTCGAACAGGTGGGTCACGATGCACACGTGGTTGGGCACGATCCGCACACGCTCGCCGACCTCCGGACGCCAGGCCGTGTCGGAGAGGTCGAGCACGCCGTGCTCCTCCCACATCCGAGTGACGAGGACCTCGGGATGCCCGAGTACCTGTCCGAAGCCTTCGCCAGGGGCGCCCCGCATTGGCTCTCGGCCGAGCGCCTTTGTCCCGGCATCGACGACCGCTTGACCGGGAACGGCGGTGCTCACGACCGTGGCCAGGACCGAGAGCGCGCAGTCGTCCCACTTGCAGGCGCCGATGGCCGCCGTCGTCCGGTCGTTGTACACGTACGTGCCCGGGCGAAACTCGGTGAGACCTTCGAGCTCGTGCGTGTGCCACACCGTGGGCGTCGACCCGCCGCTCACCGTCTCGGGCGCGAGCCCCGCGCGCTCGAGGGCGTGGATGTATGCCGCGATAGTCCGGTTGAGGGCGGCGAGGCCGGGATCAGCCGGGACGATCGGATCCCGCAGGTGCCCGGGATAGAAGCAGATGCCGGCGTAGGCGAGCGGCGCGCGGGCGCGCGCCAGCGCCGCAAGCGCGACGGCGTCCGCGGGCGTCCCCAGCCCCACCCGATGCAGGCCCATGTCCACCTCGATCAGGACGCGGACGCGACGATCCGCCCGCCGGGCCGCGGCGGCCAGGGCCTCGATGACCGGCGCAGAGTCGACGGCGACGGCAATCTCGATGTCGGCGGGCAGCGCCATGAGCCGCTCGATCTTGGCCGCCCCCACCGGTGGATAGGCGAGGAGGAGGTCGTGCGCCACCTCGCCCATCACCTCCACCTCGCGAGGCGTCGCGCAGGTGAGCCCGATCGCACCACGTGCGATCTGCTGGCGAGCGATGGCAGGTGCCTTGTGGGTCTTGACGTGCGGGCGGAGGCGCAGACCATGCGCGCCCGCGTAGTCCGCCATCCGGTCGAGATTCCGTGCGAGTCGATCGAGGTCCACGACCGGCACCGGGGTCGACAGTTCGGCGAGACCCACGTTGCGATCCAGATTGTCCACGGCATCTCCGAGTGAGGGCCCGACGGTCGCCGCGCCCCGCGGTCCCTCGCCACGAGTCTCGGCCGGCTCCCTGCGGTAGTATACGGCAATCAGCGGGCGCGGCCCACCACGCCCGCTGCGCCACCCGTTCACGTCACCAGGAGCCACCCCAGATGGTCGAGGGAGCACAGCGACAGCGGCGGACAGACAGGCTGGCCCGTGCCGAGACCGGCGCGCCCGCGGCCCCGGCGGTGGCTCCCGGCATTCCGGCGAGCACCGCACCGGTCACGACGCTCTTCACACCGTACGCCGTCCGTGGCGTGACGCTCAGGAACCGGATCGCGGTGTCACCGATGTGCGAGTATTCCAGCACCGACGGATTCGCCACGGACTGGCACCTGGTCCACCTCGGGTCCCGGGCGGTCGGCGGCGCGGGCCTCGTGATGACCGAGGCCACCGCGGTCGTCGCCGACGGCCGGATCAGCCCCGACGATCTCGGCATCTGGACCGATGCGCACATTCCGCCGCTCGCCCGAATCGTTCAGTTCATCGAGGCGCAGGGCGCCGTCGCCGGCATCCAACTGGCGCACGCCGGACGAAAAGCGAGCACCTATCGGCCGTGGGCCGACGCGCATGGCGCGGTCCCGGTGAGCGAGGGCGGCTGGCGGCCTGTCTGGGCGCCCGGCCCGGTTCCGTTTGCGCCCGACTATCCCGAGCCGACACCTCTGGACGCGGCAGGCATCGACCGGGTGGTCGCGGCATTCGCGGCCGCGGCCCGCCGCGCACGCACGGCCGGATTCCGCGTGGTGGAGATCCACGCCGCCCACGGCTACCTGCTGCACGAGTTTCTCTCGCCCCTCGGCAACCCGCGGACGGACGCGTACGGCGGCTCGTTCGAGAATCGGGTCCGGCTGCCGCTCGCCGTGGTGCGCGCGGTTCGGGCCGAGTGGCCGGACGAGAATCCCGTGTTCGTTCGCATCTCGGCCACCGACTGGATCGATGGCGGATGGACACTCGAGGACTCGATCGCGCTCGCGCGCCAGCTCGGCCCGCTCGGGGTCGACCTGATCGACTGCTCCTCGGGCGGCAACACGGCCACGCTCCAGGCGCCGATCGGCCCCGGCTATCAGGTTCCATTCGCGGCGGCGATTCGCCGAGAGGCCGGGATTGCCACCGGCGCCATCGGCCTGATCACCGAGGCCGCACAGGCCGACATGATCGTGCGCCACGGCGAGGCGGACGTCGTGCTGCTGGCGCGGGAACTCCTGCGCGATCCCTACTGGCCCTTGCACGCCGCCCGGACGCTGGGTGTCGACGTCCCCTGGCCGCCGCAGTACCTGCGGGCGAGCCCGTCGAGGCGGTAGCGTCGGGCGTGGCGCGAGCCGCGATCGTGGGCTCCGGGCGGGCGAGGACCGCTTGTGCTTTGCGCGCCACCCGAATCCTTTTGAGACTGAACCACCGGCGTGACCCGGGCGTGTCGCGGATGCGCACGCCCGCTACGCGAAAGAGGATGCATGCGAGCTTGGATCGGAGTGGCGGCGGCCGCCGCCGCGCTGGCGGGTTGCGGGAGCTCGACCGCCCCTGGCAGCGCGCTCAACGGCGTCTGGCACTACACGGCCGGCAACCTCGCGGGCGAGGGCGCGACCTGCCAGATGGCGACGAAGATGACCCTGAGCGAGCGGGGTGGGACCTTCACCGGCACGTACGGAGCGGGGTACCTCTCCTGCGCTACCCCGACCGGCGCGGCCGACAGCCTGATGAGCGGCGCGGTGGCCGGCGGGAGCGTGACCGGATCGACCCTCCAGTTTCAGTTCGACAGCGCGAGCTTCACGAACTCGGGGCGGCTGAACACGCCGCATACGATGTCGGGGACCGCGACCCTCCGACTCACGGTCAAGGGTCAACCGTACACCGTGAGCGGCACGTGGTCGGCCGTCTTCGAGTGAACCCGGACGCGCGCGGGGCGTGAGGCGCCCCAGGCGCGGTCGCTGAGCCACCCATACCGTTCCCGTCTGGATGCGTTCCGATCAATGTATTGGACGTATCGAGCGCCTCCGCGAACATTCGCGGCGGGTCTGAGCGGTGGGACCGGCGCGCGAGGGACGGACTGGATATGGCCGACATCGATCTCGACGCGCTGTTTGCACCGGACGTGATCCAGGATCCGTATCCGTTCTTTGCCCGGCTCCGCAGCTGCGACCCGGTGCACTGGAACGAGCCGTTTCAGCTCTGGGTCGTGACCCGGTACGACGACGTGGTGTGGATGATCCGGAACCACGAGCTGTTTTCGTCGGCCGTGATCCGCAACGACCGCCGGCCGCCCCACCCGCCGGTCGACCCGGAGGATGCGCCGCTGTTCGACGACGTTCGGGCGTTCCGCGCCGACCAGCTCGTCGAGCAGGACCGCCCGGCCCATCTCGCGATGCGTGGCGTCGTCCACGAGTACTTCACGCCGGCGGCGATGGAGTCCTGGCGTCCGTTCGTGCGCGCGGCGGTGGCGGAGCTCCTGGACGGGGCCGAGCCTCGGGGACGCATGGACGTCCTGACCGAGCTCGCGGCGCCCCTGCCCGTCCGGGTGATCACGCGGATGATGGGAGTGCCCGAGGAGGACCGGGAGCTCTTACGGGACCTCGCCGACAAGTTGCTCTACATCAACCGCGGTGAGCCGTACCGGTTGCGTCCCTTGATGGACGGCATTCGTGGGATGATGGAGTATGTCTCGCCGCTGGTCGACCGCCGCATCGGGCAGCCCGGCGACGACTTCATCTCGGTGCTCGCCGCCGGTGAGCGCACCGGGGTATTCGATCGCCATCAGGTGCTCGTGAACACGGCCCTCCTGCTCTTTGCGGGTCACGAGACGACCATGAATCTGATCTGCAATGGGACCCTGGCATTCCTCCGCCACCCCGGAGAGTGGGCGCGCCTTCGGGCCGATCCAGCACGGGCGGCACGGCTCGCCACGGAGGAGTGTCTCCGCTTCGACCCGCCGGTGAAATCCACGCAACGGATTGCGACCACGGACGTGACGCTCGGCGGCAAGACAATCCGCCGCGGGGACCGGATTCGCTGGATCATGGCGGCCGCGAATCGTGACCCGGCCGCGTTTTCGCATCCGGACGTGTTCGACATCACCCGCCAGCCGAATCCGCACGTCGCGTTCGGCGCGGGCGTCCACTACTGCTTGGGGTCGGCACTCGCGCGGATCGAGGGACAGGAGGTCTTCCGCGCGCTCGCCGAGCGATTGCCGGAGATCGAGCTCGAGGCGAACGCGCTGGAGTATCAGCCGAGCGTGCAGTTTCGGTCCCTCAAGTCACTGCCGGTTCGCTGGCGGTAGGTCGCGATATGGGCCGGCTCCGTGTCTCCGTCGATCAGGACCTGTGCGTGGGCCACGGCTCCTGTCTCGCGATCGCTCCCGCCGTCTTCAGGCACAACGCCGCGCGCCAGTCCGAGGTCGTCGATCCCAACGGCGCTCCGGAGGCGGACATCCTCCGAGCGGCGAGCCACTGTCCGGTGGGCGCAATCCACGTCGACGTCGCCGACAGCGACGACCCCGTCGAGTCACTCCTCCCCTAGCCGGTGCCCCGCTCGGGCATCCTCCGGTCGATGAGCTCCGAGCCCGCTTCTGGGACACGCCCCACCACCAACCCCCGCCGGGTGAGCACGGCGGACATCGTCGCGATGAAGCGCACCGGTCGCAAGATCGTGATGCTCACCGCGTACGACGCCCTGTTCGCCGCGCTCGTCGACGGCGCCGGCGTCGACATGATCCTCGTGGGGGACTCCGTGGCGTCGGTGCTGGCCGGAGAGGAGACCACGCTCCCGGCGACGCTCGGGCAGATGATCTACCACGGCCGGAGCGTCCAACGTGGCACTACCCGCGCACTCGTCGTCGTCGACCTGCCCTTCCTCTCCTACCAGATCTCCCCACGGGACGCGGTCCGCAACGCCGGCCGGATCCTCAAGCGCACCGGCGCGGGAGCGGTCAAGCTCGAGGGCGGACGGCGCTACGCTCCGACGGTTCGGGCGCTGATCGACGCGGGGATTCCGGTGATGGGGCATGTCGGCTTCACCCCGCAAGCCCTGCACGTGCTCGGTGGCATTCGTGTGCAGGGCCGCGCGGAGGGTGCGGCAGCCCGTCTCGAGGACGACGCGCTCGCCCTCGAAGCGGCCGGCGCGTTCGCGCTCGTGCTGGAATTCATGAGTGCCGCGGTCGCGCAGCGCGTGACCGAGCGCCTGACCATCCCGACGATCGGCATCGGAGCCGGTCCGCACTGCGACGGCCAGGTGCTCGTGCTGCACGACATGCTCGGGCTCAACGACGGCTTCCAGGCAAAGTTCGTCAAGCGCTACGCGCAGCTCGCGGACGCCGTGCGCGGTGCGGTCGCCTGCTTCGCGGACGAGGTGCGCGACGGCCGCTTCCCGGACAGCGACCACTCGCATCGCTGAGACGCGACGGGCTCACGACGGCGCCGCGCCAGCCGACTCCAGCCGCCGCTCGGCGATCCGAAGGGCGGCCTGGCTGGTCGGGATCCGTTGCTCGGCGGCCAGGGCAAAGGTCTCCTGGACGGTGTCATAGATCCGATCGACGTTTGCCAGGGTGCGATCGGCGCTCCAGCCCAGCACCTCCTGGCCCAGGTAGACGACACCGCCCGCGTTGGCGATGAAGTCGGGCGCGTAGGCGATCCCGTGCTGCTCGAGGAGCGCGCCATCGGAGTCTCGCTGGAGCTGGTTGTTGGCGGCCCCGGCGACCACGCTGCACCGCAACTGCGGAATCGTGGTCGCCGATAGCACGGCGCCGAAGGCACAGGGCGCGAGGACGTCGACCGCCGCCGACAGGATCTCGGTCGGGGCGACCAACTGGGCGCCGAACTCGCGAGCCACGCGCTGGGCGCGCTCCGCCACGGTGTCGCTCGCCACGATGCGGGCGCCGGAGTCGCGGAGCAGCCGGGCGAGATGATAGCCGACGTGCCCGCACCCCTGAATCGCCACCGTGCGTCCGGCGAGGTCGTCGGAGCCCCTCAGGTGCTTGACGGCCCCGAGGATGGCCCGATGCACGCCGCGGGCGGTGGCCGGTGACGGGTCGCCGAAGGGCTCCGGGAGCCCTGCGACGTGGCGCGTCTCGCGCCGAACATGGACCATGTCGTCGGGGCCGGTACCGATGTCGACCGACGTGATGTAGCGACCGCCGAGATGCTCCACGGCCCGGCCGTGCGCCCGGAACAGGGCGGGCCGATCGATCCGGGACGCGTCGGCGATCACGACCGACTTCCCTCCCCCAAACGGCATCCCGGCGGCCGCCGACTTGTACGTCATGCCAGCCGCGAGCCGGAGCGCATCGGTCAGGGCGGCCTCCTCGCTCTCGTACGCCCAGAGGCGAGTGCCCCCGAGCGATGGACCGAGGCGGGTGTCGTGGATGGCGATGATGCCCCGGTAGCCGCTTGCCGGATCGGACACAAAATGCACGTCCTCGTGGCCCTGCGCGGCCATCCTCCCGAAGACGCCGGGTGCGCTGCCTGCTGCCGCCGGGGATGCGGTCGCCGCTGTCATGTCGTGCCTCCAAGGGTGAACGTCTGCCGTGCGGGGCTGCCCGAGGCGGACGCTCCCATGGGCCGCCGGTCGTCCGCCGCGACATCGAGGATGGCCGCCCGTCAGGAGGACGGCCAATATATTGTTCGTCCTGATCGATACGCCGAGGGTCTGAATGGGCGTTGAGCTGCGGCACCTGCGGTACTTCGTGGCCGTGGCCGAGGAGCTCCACTTTGGCCGGGCGGCGCGACGCCTCAATGTGTCGCAGCCGCCGCTGAGCCAGCAGATTCGCCAGCTGGAATCGATCCTCGGCACCTCCGTCTTCGTCCGCACGAGTCGTCGCGTCGAGCTGACCCCGGCCGGGACGGCGCTGTTGGACGGCGCCCGGCGGACGCTCGCCGAGGCGGCCCGCTCGGTCGCCGCGGCGCAGCGCGCGGGGCGGGGAGAGGTCGACCGGCTGCGGGTCGGGTTCACGGATTCCGCCGCGCTCGCCGGACTGCCCGAGCTGGTGCGCGCGTACCGGGCCGCGCACCCCGGGATCCATCTGGAGCTGATCGAGGGGACGACCGAGTCGCAGCTGCAGGCGCTGGACCACGACCTGCTGGATGTGGCGCTCGTCCGCGGGCCGGTGTCGCCGGGCGCATGGTCGGCGGAGATCGTGCGGCGAGAGCCGTTCGTCGCCGCTCTTCCGGGGGATCACGCGCTCGCCCGCCGCCAGACGGTCGCCCTCTCCAGTCTCGATGGCGAGCCGCTGATTCTCTTTCCGCGGCACCTCGCGCCGCCGTTCCACGACCTGGTCACGGGCATGTGCCGGACCGCCGGGTTCGAGCCCACGGTGCGGTGCGAGTGCGCCGAGTACGAGACGATCCTGAGCCTCGTCGCGGCCGGGCTGGGCGTGGCACTCGTCCCCGCGTCGGTGCGGAACCTCCAGCGCGTCGGCGTCGCCTACCGCACGTTGCGAGGCGCTCAGGCGGCGGCCGAGATCGTCCTCCTCTATCGCCCGCACCGCCGGTCCAAGCCGCTCGACTACTTCATCGCGACAGCGCTGTCCGCTCGCCCGCTCTGAGGCGCGCACGCCCCGAGATCGGGTGCATCCCACTCAAAGCATTGTAACATTGCCATAGCGCCATGCTTTCGTTAGTATATGCCCATGGATACGCTCGATATCAAAGCACTCGAGGCGTTGCAGTCGTCGGGCCGGGAGAGCTGGGCGGGATTGGGCGAGATGCTCGGGATGACCGGGCCGGCGGCGGCCGAGCGGGTGCGGCGGCTCGAGGAGCGTGGGATCATCCGCCGCTACACGGCGGTCGTCGACCCGCAGGCGGTGGGCGTCGGCCTCGCCGCCTTCGTCGCCGTCTCGCTCGATCGGCCCCGGGACCGCGCGGCGCTCCTCACGCGCGTGAAGGCCCTGCCGGAGGTGCAGGAGTGCCATCACGTGGCGGGCGAGGACGACTTTTTGTTGAAGATCCGGTGCCGCGATACCGCGGATCTGGAGCGGCTGCTCACGGACGAGCTCAAGTCCATCGGCGGTGTCGTGCGCACACGGACGACCGTCGTGCTGCGCACCCTCAAGGAGACGACCGCTGTCCCCGTCTCCGGTGACCGGCCGCTCCGCCCGCCCGACGCGGGCCGGTCACCGGCGGCCAGGGGCCGACCGAGGCACCGTCAGACGTGACCACCCCCATCGCAGCCCCGGACGACCGCACGGCGTTTCGCACGACGGACGAGATCCGTGACCTCGTCGCGGCGTTCGAGGATACGACGCTCCCATATGGGCGGTGGACGCATGCGGCCCACCTCGCGGTCGGGACCTGGTACACGCTGTGGTACGGACGGGCCCAGGCGATGCCGCGGATGCGTGTCGCGCTCCAGCGCTACAACGCCGCGCACGCCCACGAGCCGATGAAGGTCGGCTATCACGAGACCATGACCGGGTTCTGGCTCTGGGCGATCGACCGGGCGCTCCGGCAGATGCCGGTCGAGCGCTCGCTGGCCGAGCTGGTGAACGGAGTGGTCGAGGCTCACGCGGACCGCCAGCTCCCGCTGCGCTACTACACGCGCGACCGCCTCATGTCGCCGGCCGCCCGCCGCACGTGGACAGAACCGGACGTGCGGCCCCTCGAGCCGTAGGGAGGGGTGCGGGGGACCGCGCGCTCGGCCGGTTCGGGCGCCGGTACCATCATGGCCGCCGTGTCGCCGGCGCGGCGGATGAGCGGGGGCGGGGAGAGGCCCGCGTGACCGCGGGTGGCGTACGGCACATCGGCGGGCGCGTTGCCGCCCGGCCAGTCTCGACTCTTCCCCGGCAGGTCCGGGCGGGGATGGGCCAGGATGTAGGCCGCGAGGTCGAAGGCGTCCTGGTCACTCAGGGTTCCTGGGCGGTCGTAGGGCATGGCCAACCGGATGAAAGCCGCCAGCCGCTCGATGCGCGCCAGGCCGGCACCGATGCTGAAGGAGCGCGCGCCCCAGAGCGCCGGGGCGAGCCGGGGAGGGGTGGCCGACCCGGTTCTGGGGACCTGCGCCCCCTGCCCCGCCGCGCCGTGGCACCGGGCGCAGTTGGCGACGAAGAGCGGACTCCCTCGATCCGGGTCCCCGGTCAGTCGGGGCAGCCGCGGGATGCCCTCGCCCCGCACGTGCGCGCCGGCCGGAACGCCCGTCGATAGGTACGCGAGATAGCTCACGATGTCTTCCATCTCGCGACTGGACGGCGGGAGCCGCCGCCCGGTGAGACTGCGGGTCAGACAGTAATTGACCCGATCCTCGATCGTCACGACCGCACCGGTCCGCTCGGCGAAGCGCGGGTAGCGGGCGAACGCGCCCAGGAGCGGCAGGACATCGGGGCGGCGGCCCCCGTCGAGATGGCAGCTCTCGCAGCGCAGGTTGGACCCGACGTAGCGGGGAAGGCTCTCGGGGGTGTGCTCGAGCAAGGCCCGTCCGCGACGCAGTGCGGCGCCCAACGGTCCGCTCGGCATCGAGGAGTCGGGTGGCACGACCGAGCCGTCGACGGTATCGGCGTCTGCATCGCGCGACGGAACGTGGATGTCGACGGTCCGGACGGGGGAGATGATCTTGCACGCCGTCCCCGCGAGTGCGGCTGCGAATGCGATCGCGACGGCGATCACCCTGCGCGACGGACGTCGGTCGCTCACCACCGGCAGGATGTCCAGGGACTCACGCCGCCGAGCTCGTGCCGGTATCGGTCGCGTGCCCCGCTCCCTGCCAGGCCGCGAGACCGCCGGCAAGGTTCTCGACGGCGTCGACACCGGCCGCGAGCAGAATGCTGCCGGCGATGGTCGATCGCGCGCCCGACTGGCAGTGCACGACGAGCGGCCGGTCCCGGGGCAGGTCGCCGGCCCGGTCGCGGACGAGGCCCAGCGGGACGTGGACCGCCCCCGCGATGTGTCCTGCCGCCCACTCGGCGCGCTCGCGCACGTCGACAACCGTCACGCTGCCCTGGCGGACGCGCGCGGCCAGCTCATCGGCGGTGATGCTCGTCAACGTGCGCAGCCGCCCGCCCGCCCGTCGCCAGGCCTCGAGCGCGGCGCTCGATGCGGTGCCGACGATCCGGTCGATCCCAATGAGCCGGAGATCAGCGACGGCATCGTCCAGCGCGGGCGCGGTACCGACGAGAATCGCGTCGCTCCCGTCCGGGACGATCGATCCGGCCCAGGCGAGAAACGATCGCTCGTACGGAATGCTGATCGTCCCCGGCAGATGTCCGGCCGCGAAATCGGACGCGGGGCGGATATCGATCACCAGTGTGCCGGCGGCGGCCGCGCGACGCACGGCGTCGGCGTCCATCGACGCGGGTGGTGGCGGGGCGGGCGTCGTTGCCCCTCCCTGCCGATTGATCCGCTTGGTCGCGGCGAAGTACGCTGGCGGCTCCGGCTGGCCGGCCTGCACCTGGGCGACGAATGCGTCTTCATCGCGAACGCCGAACGCCCAGTTGTGACGACGCTCGTAGCCGAGTGTCGATTGCGGCACGGCACTCAACCCTTTGCCGCAGGCCGAGCCGGCGCCGTGTCCGGGCCAGAGCTGGAGATAGTCGGGATACGCGGCGAGGCGACCCAGAGATGCGAACAACTGGCGCGCGGCGCGGTCCGACGATCCGGCGATCTGGAGCGCGCGCTCCAGCAGATCGGGCCGCCCGACGTCACCCACGAACACGAAGTCGCCGGTGACGGCCCCCATCGGCTCGTCGGCGGCGGCCGTGTCGGTGACGAGAAAGGTGATGTGCTCGGGCGTGTGCCCGGGTGTGTGGAGCACCTGGATGCGCACCGCGCCGACCGCGATCGTGTCGCCGTCGCGGAGGAGAACAGCGCCGCTCCGCTCGAGATACTCGGGCGTGTACGACCCGGGGCCCTGCCCTTCGCCGGACAGGTAGAGCCTGGCGTCAGCGGCCGCGGCGAGCTCGCTCGCACCCGAGATGAAGTCGGCATGCACGTGCGTCTCGGTCACGGCGACGATCCGCACGCCCTCCGCCCGAGCGGCCGCCAGGTACTGCCCCACGTCGCGCGTGGGATCGATGGCGATCGCCTCCCGGGTGCGCGCGCACGCGACGAGGTAACTGGCCTGGGCAAGGCGAGGATGGTAGATCCGACGAAACAACATCGCCCGTCAGCCTTGCTCCGCCACTCCCGAGGAAAGTACGGAGCGGGACGCTCGTGGGGCGGACCGCGCCGCCCCCGAGCGCCGCCGGGCCCGCCCGGTCACCCGCCGTAGCAGTAGGTACAGCCCCGCTCCTGGGCTCGATTGACCGCCAGCACGCCGACGGGCACGAGCGTCGTCCCGGGCACCAGCTTCTCCGTCCACTCCCGCTTGGCGACATCGGGTGAGACTCCAGCCGCCTTGGCCATCCGACCCGAGAGCACCGTCAGCGCGACATTGCATACGGTAAAGATGACGCCGCGCCCGACGAGGGTGGGCACGTCGGCCCCCGGGGCCACCGCGCCATCGCTGTGCAGGAACGGGTTCCGCGTCGCGGGTGCGTTGGTCTTGGGGTCGTTCACCTTGAGCGCGGATCCGATCTGGTACCGCTCCCAGAGCTCATCGCCGAGGGCGATCGGCATCGCGAAGTGGCGGAGCCCCACGATGGCGGTGAGGTCCTTGTCGCTCAACCCATACGCCTCATGGTTGAGGTTGAGAAAGCCCATCGCGAACGCCATCGCGAATCCTTCGTTCGGCGTGACGGCGTCGAAGAACTGCTTGTGCTTTCCCGTGATCCTGTCGAGCCACGCGTCGCTCCACGGGCCGATGAGCGACCGACCGGCCGAGCCGGCCGGGCTGATCTCCGTCGCTCCGCCCTCCGCTCGCGCGACTGCCGGGACGCCGGGCGCGAGCGCCGCCGCGACGGCGACGGCGCCGATGCCCATCCGACCGAGGAACTCGCGGCGTCCGGTGGCGAGCGACTCGATGGCATCATCGGTGCTCGACCCGCGCGACGCGGGCTCGCGAGTCTCCGCACGACCCCTGCGCTGCTGCACCCGTTCGCTGTCCATGATCGCCTCCCACTCGGGGTAAGGTTCGGTCGCGATCGCTGTCGTTGGGCCACCCAATCTACCGCAAACGGCTGGGCCGCCAAGGGTGGGCCCGGCGCCAGCCGCAGGCGATCATGGCCCCGACCGCGGCAGCCGGCACTGGGCGCTTCTGGCACGTCACGGGGCTCGAACGCGACAGCGGCCCCGGTTCCTCGGGCTCGGGTGGCGGAAACTATTGACGCCGCCGGCCGCCAGCCTCTAACGTGGAAACCGGCGGCGCTGGGCACTCTGTCCAGTGAACACCGACGGGCACCGGTTGCATCGAGCGCTCACGACCGCGGGGCCGGCCATGGTGACCATTGCCATCCTGGTGTGCGACCGCGCCGCGCGCGCGCGGTTGCGGGGAGCCCTGCGCGGCGAGGGGACGCTCGCGTTCTGCGACACGGCCGACCAGTTGCTCTCGGCGGTCGCCGACGGCGCGGCCACCGCGGTGGTCACCGAATGGCGCGATGCGAGCGGGCAGACGGTCGACGGCGCGGTCCGAACCCTTCGGGCCGACTATCCGACGGTGCCGGTGCTCATCTACGCGCCGCTCACGCTCGAGGGCGCGCGCGACATCCTGGCGGCGACGCGCGCCGGCGCGTCCGACATCGTGGTCGCTGACTTCGACGATGTGGGGCACACGATCGGGCAGCGACTGGCGCTGGCCCACTCGTCGGCGCTGAGCCAGCGGATGGTGTCCAGGGTCACGGATCTCGTCTCCCCCACGGTCACCCTCCTCCTGGACTACTGGTTCCGGCACGCACGCGAGACGCCGACGGTGGCGGCGGCCGCACGCGCACTCGGCGTCCACCGGAAGACACTCGCGCTCCACTGCGCACGGGCCGGATTGCCGAGCCCGAGCGCGCTCGCCTGCTGGGCGCGCCTCATCCTCGGCGCGCAGCGCCTCGAGGATCCCGGGCGCACGACGGAGCGGGCGGCGCTCGAGTTGGGGTTTCCCTCGGGATCGGCGTTCCGCAACATGCTCAAGCGCTACACGGGCATGTCCCCGTCGGACGTGCGCGAGCGAGGCGGAAGCGTCTGTGTCGTGGAGCTCTTCACCGCCCGGCTGGCGCACTCCGTCGGCCTCCGCCGCTCCTGCGCGGCGCCCATCCCGCAGGTGACCGTCGCGCGGCTCGGGGCGTTCCTGGCGGCGCCCGGCGATGCGCGAGATCCGACGCGACCCCGCCGGGTCGCACGCTCGGGTCGCGTCGGCCGCCCGCCGCGCGTGGGGCCGCGCCCGGCGGCACCGCTTGGCCCACCCGTGCCGCTTCCCCGGACCCGCGGCCGGAAGCCGACGCGACACTGAGTCGGCCGCCCAGGCGGCAGGTCCCATACGGCTCAGTCGGCCGGAAGCCCCCACACCGCCGGTGTCGCGAGCTCGACGCTGTTGCCGGCCGGGTCGCGCAGGTAGAGCGATCGACCCCCCTTGGGCCACCGCACCTCGGCCTCGAGCTGGATACCGGCGCCGCCGAGGCGCTCGCGCCAACTGCCCAGGGCAGCCTCCTCGACTCGAAAGGCCACGTGGCCGGCACCGACGGCCCCGTGTCGGAGCTGTCCGCGCTCGCCGGCGATCTCCTGTCCGCGCTGCGTCGCGCCGGGGTCGAAGACGAGCAGCATCCCGCGACCGCAGCGAAAGAAGACGTGACGCCCGGCCTGACGCGCGTACACCTCGAGCCCAATGATCCCGGCATAGAAGCGCTCGGCCGCCGCGAGATCGTCCGCGTAGAGACATGTCTCGAGCACCCCGCTCACGTCTGCGCGCATGCGCCCCTCGACGTCCGGGACGCCCAAACCGGCTGGCGGCTCGTGTGCCCGGTGGACAGTTTGATGGTCACGCCCGAATGCCCGAGGATCTGATGCCCGTAGTGATTCGCCATCCCCTACCCTGGCTCGTCGCCTCTCTCATCTGCCTGCGCATCCCGGCCGCCGCCGGACAATCGAGCGGTGCGCACCCGTTTGGCGCGGACGACCTGTCGAAGCTGCGCGAAGCCCATGCCGTCGCCGTCGCGCCGGATGGGGCCTCGATCCTCTACGATGTGATGTACTTCGACCACACCGGCCCGGCAAAGCACGAGTGGCATCTCATCGCATACTCCGGCGCCCCCGACCGAAAGCTGGAGCTACCGGAGCACTTCACGCCGAGCGGATTCACGAGCGACGGCACGGCCCTGTACGGGACACTGCCGGTCGCCGAGCATCCGCAGCTCGCGATCGTTCCACTCGAGCCGTCCGGGGGAGCGACCCGTATTGTGTCGCTCCCATCGGGCGTGCAGCGGGCGGCGATCGCCCCTGACGGACGCCACTACGCGCTCCTCGCCGACCCGGCTCCCAGGGATTCGCTCGCGGCGGTGCGCACGGTCGTCGAGAACACGCAGACCGAGCTGTACGTCGTCGACGCGACGGGCGCCGACGGCGGATGGTGGTGCCCCGCACTCGACCAGATCACGGAGATCGCCTGGTCGCCGGACGGCTCGCGCGTCGCGGTCATCACCCAGACCCCCAAGATCGGGCACCACGACGTGCGCGCGGCGATCGACGTCTGTAGCCGGAGTGGGGCCCGGCGGATCGCCGAGCTCCGGGCGCCCGTGAGCGGCATCGCCTGGACCGAGGGTGGGAAGACCCTCGCGTTCACGAGCACGACCACCGACGTGCTGACGCCCGATCACGTCTGGACGGTCGCCGCAGATGGCGGCACGCCCATCGATCGGACTCCACACCTGACCGGTTCGGCGGTGGGATTGGTCGGCGACCCGGCCGGCGACGTGTGGGTCGAGGTCCACAAAGGAGTCTCGGTCGAGATCGACGCCCTGCGGGGCGGTCAGCTCACGGATGCCATCCGGTGGCCCGGCGGGATCATCGCGCGGCTCCCGGTGTTTCCGGCATTCACGTCGTCCCCCGCGGCGATGGCCTTCACCGTCGGCGATCCGACGCACACGCAAAACGTGGCGAGGCCGGCGGGGAGTGCGCTCGAGCGCATCACGCACGAGGGCGACTCGCTGATAGCGCACCTCGCGCTCGGGGACGTCCGGGTCGTGAGCTGGACGGCAAAGGATGGAACGCATCTGGAAGGGATCGTCACCTTCCCGGCCGGATATCGCGCCGGGACCAGGGCGCCCTTCCTCGAGCTTCCACACGGTGGCCCCGAGGCCAACGACCCTCTGGAGTTCGACTTCCTGTCCCGGTTCGCGGCCGGACTCGGGTACGTGGTGATGCAGCCACAGTACCGCGGCTCGACGGGATACGGGTCCGACTTCCTCGATGCGATCTACCAGCATTTCGGCGATCGCGCGTACAGCGACGTCAACAGCGCGACCGACGAGGCGATCGCGCAGGGGTGGGCCGACCCGGATCGGCGATCTTCGGGTGGAGCGCCGGGGGCTTCATGACGGCGTGGACGGTGACGCAGACGCACCGTTACAAGGCGGCGATCGAAGGCGCAGGCATCACGGATTGGCTGAGCTTCATCCCGACGAGTGACATCACCCAGGTCGACTACGACGCGCGCTTGCAGGAGAAGCAGGTCGAGCCGTTCCTCCAATTCTCCGCGGTGATGCACGCGGACCAGGTCACGACGCCGCTGCTCATCCTCCACGGCGAGGCCGATCTGCGCGTGCCGACGTTCCAGGGGCGCGAGCTGTTCGTGCTGCTCTCGGAGCGCGGCAAGACCGTCCGCATGGTCACCTACCCGGGCTCGCCACATTTCCCCAACCGCATCGAGCAGCGGCGTGACATCCTCGAGGAGATCGCCAACTGGCTGGCGCGTTACAACGGCACACAGGTGAGCGCGCGGTAGGCACGCGATAGCCGCGCGCGCCGGGCGCGCCTAGTCGGCCACCCCTCCCCCGTCGACGACGAGGGCGGTCCCGGTCATGAAGGCGGAGTCGTCGGAGGCGAGGAAGAGAACGGCCCTGGCGATGTCCTCGACCGTCCCGATGCGGCCGAGCGGGCGGTTCGCGGCACCGGCCCGATACGTCTCCCACTCCAGGCCGCGCATCGCTGCTTCCCTGGGGAGCATCGGGGTGTCGACATCGCCCGGGCAGACGCAGTTGACGCGGATCCCCTGGGGCCCGTGATCGATCGCCATCGCCTTGGCCATGACGATCAGCCCACCTTTGGCCGCGCAGTACGCGGCGGCCCGATCGCCCCCCTGGATGCCCCACCCCGAGCTGTTGTGGATGATCGAGCCGGAGCGCTGGGCGATCATCTCCGGTAGGGCGTACTTCGACATCAGAAAGGCCCCCTTGAGGCTGACGTCGATCGTCTCGTCCCATTCGGTCTCGGACATCTCGGGAACGGTACGCGGGTAGTACACCCCGGCGTTGTTGAAGAGGATGTCGAGCCGACCGAACGCCCGCGTGCTCTCCTCGACCGCACGCTGGCAGTCCGACGCCTGTCGGACGTCACCGCGAACGAAGATCGCCGCGCCTCCCCGTCGCTCGATCTCACCGACGACCGTCCGTCCACGCGCCTCGTCCCGTCCCACGATGCCGATCCGCGCCCCTTCGGCCGCCAGGAGCGCCGCCGTCGCCCGTCCGATTCCGGACGTGGCGCCGGTGATCACCGCCACCCGCCCCTCGAGCTTCACTGCGGACCTCCTCTGAGAGTGACCATCGGTCGAGATGGGCGGCGATCACTCACCACCGGCTCCCAACGGGCGCCCGCCGGTGCCGCGCGACGCCGATGGCGCGCGGCGCCTTGGGGCGGTGCGCCCGGGGGGGCGGTTGGCGCAACTGCCTCCGTACTCGAATCGCCACGGCAACCAGCACGAGCACTAGACAGAGCTCGACATAGAGCTTCTCGCCGTCGAGCGGATCGAGGTGAAAGGGCGTGTCGCCGAGCTCGGGGTCGGTCAGGATACCGTGGACGTAGAAGATCGGCGCCATGCCGTAGGCGGTGAAATGGAGACGCTTCCACCAGGTGCGTCCGATCGCACGCCGGAAGTACGACGTGATGCCAATGAAGAGCAAGGCGTAGAGCGCCAGGGCGCCGAGGCTGTTGACCAGCGGCTGCCTCGGTCCATTCAGCGGGTAGAGAAGATCCACGACGCGAAAGTGGACCGGTCCCGAAAAGAGCAGGATCACGGGGTGCGCGCCCCCGACCGCCAGGGCGGCGTACGCTGTCCAGTTGTGGAGCTGGAACGTGCTGATACGCCGGTGTGGCCATTGGCGCACCGGATTGTACTTCACCGCCATCAGGAGCCCGAGCAAAAGATTGACGGTCAACAGCGTCAGCGCGAGCAGCCCGGCGTAGCTCGCGAGATCGAGTGCCGTCACCGGTACCCGAGCGCCATTGCTGGGGGCCCGCATGCCGAACGGCAAGCGGCGTGCATGCCGCCGCAGCGGGTCATTGGACGGTCGCCGGTTGCGCGGGGGCCGCGGGCACCGGCGCGGTGACGATGGCGGGGACGTTCAACTGCTTCACGAGGGCGTTGAACGCGGCCAGGTCACCGGTCTCGATCCCCCGGAGCTTGGCCAGCTGACTGTCGGTGCGCTTCGCGAGATCGGCATACATCTGCCGCTGCGCGGGCGTGGGCGCCGCATCACCGGTGACGAGCTCCATGTCGAAGGTCAGCCACTGGTTGTAGAGCACGACGGGAAAATGGCCGCTGATCTCGTCGGCATGGTAGTGCACATCCATGATCGAGTCGCGGACTGCCTCGAGCTTCGCGAGCAGCGGCGGTACGGCGGCGTCGATGCGCGGGGCATATGGCTGGCCACGGGTGTTGGCCTGCCAGGCCTTGAGCTCCCGCTCCATGGCGTCGATCCGCGTCGTCTGCTCGACGATGGCCCGCACGCGGTCGCGCGCGTCGTTCCAGAGCGCTTGCTGCGCCTCGAGATCGGCCGTTGGCGTCGTGACTCGCGGGTCGCGCTCGACGATCAGCGGTTGGGTGTAGCTCCGGCCGGCGACAGTCAGGCGTACGGTGTAGTGTCCCGGCGGGACGAGCGGGCCGGCACGCGTGCCGAAGTCGACGACGATGTCCGAGTACTTGGGGACATCCTCGGGCCGCAGGTTCCAGACGAACCGGTTGTGCCCGGCGCGGGCGGGCACGAGCGAGTCGCCGGGCTCGTACGAGACGCTGTCGCCCGCTTCGATCATCGCCCGTTGGCCCTCGGCCTCGGTCTGCCCTCCTCGGCGCGCGATGCCGGACCGGCGCCCCTGGTGGGCGGAGGGAAAGGCCGGGGTGAGCGTGTCACGACGGGTGCTGTCCTTCGCGGCGGAGTCGCGGGCCGCCGCACTGACGGCGGTCGCTCGACTCGCCGTGTCGGCCGCCCCGGAGTCGCGCTTCGGCGTGCTCGAGAACGTGCGGAGGACCGCCCCCGCGGAGTCGAGAAACGCGAGTGTGACCTCGCCGGCGGGCTTGCTACCCAACACGTAGTCGATCACCGCTCCCGACGGCGGATTCGCCGCCACGGGCCCCTGGACGCGACCGCGCTCGCCCTGGATCCGGAGCGCGGGCTCCGGCAAAAGCAGACGGACACTGTCCGGCAGCACGGCCGCGCCACTCGTGGCCGCGAGCTGGCGGACGGGGGCGATGTCGTCCAGCACCCAGAAGGCGCGCCCGTGGGTCGCGACGACCAGATCACTGCCGTGGAGCGCGATGTCCCGCACCGATGTGCGCGGAAGGTTGAGCTGGAGGGAGCGCCAGTGCGCGCCGTCGTCCAGCGAGACATAGATGCCGGTCTCGGTTCCCAGGTACAGGAGCCCACGGCGCGTCGGATCCTCGCGAATCACGCGGGCGACGGCGCCCCTCGGCAACCCGCCGCCGATGGCTGTCCAGCTGTGCCCGAAATCGGTCGTGCGATAGACGTACGACCCGGCGTCGTCGAGCTGATACCGGTTGGCCGCGATGTAGGCCCGTCCCGCGTCGAAGTGCGAGGCCTCGATGACGCTGATGCGCGTGTACGTCGCGAGCTGTCGCGGGGTGACGTCCTGCCACGTCGCGCCGTCGTCCCGCGACAGGTGAAGGAGCCCGTCATCGGACCCTGTCCAGAGCACGCCCTGGGTCACCGGCGACTCCGCGAACGCGAAGATCGTCCCGTACATCTCGGTGCCGACGAAATCGCGCGTGATCGGTCCGCCGACCCACCCCATGGTCGCCGAATCGTGCCGCGTGAGATCCGGGCTCAGGACCTGCCAGTGCGCTCCGCCGTCGGTCGTGCGCCAGAGCTTCTGATCGGCGACGTACAGGGTGCCGGGTCGGTTGGGTGAGAACGCGATCGGGAACGTCCACTGGA
This sequence comes from Gemmatimonadota bacterium, assembly GCA_021324635.1. Lineage (GTDB taxonomy): Bacteria > Gemmatimonadota > Gemmatimonadetes > Gemmatimonadales > Gemmatimonadaceae > Palsa-1248. The sequence continues at coordinate 399 of JAJPIS010000107.1, read as the reverse complement.
ACCGCTCGGGGACCGCGCGGATCGGGTATCCGTCCCAGTTCGCGAGCCAGCCGGAGATGTCGCGCAACTGCTTGGTGTCGTCGTTGTACGTCGCGAGCTGACCGAAATACCCGGACCCGTAGGAGATCTGCGGGTTCCGCGGGTCGGCGATGACGTACCCGGACTCGCCGAACGGGAGCGCCAGCCAGTCGGTCCGTCCGATCGTGCCGAAGTCGGATCGGCTCGCGATGCGGACGCTCGAGTTGTCCTGCTGCGCGCCATAGATGCGATAGGGGAAGGCACTATCGGTGCTGACGTGATAGAACTGGGCGGTCGGCTGATTCTCCTGCGTCGACCACTGCTCGCCCCCGTCGAGACTGATCGTCGCGCCGCCGTCGTTCCCCTCGATCATCCGCTTCG
>JAJPIS010000034.1 GCA_021324635.1 Gemmatimonadota bacterium | reverse complement strand
GCGGGGGGGGGGGGGGGGGGGGGGGGGGGGGGGGGGGGGGGGGGGGGGGGGGGGGGGGGGGGGGGGGGGGGGGGGGGGGGGGGGGGGGGGGGGGGCGGCGGTCGCGGGCCGGGTGGCGGGCGCGGTGGCCCGGGCCGGGGCGGCCCCGGCGGCGGACGGGGTGGTCCAGGCGGCGGGCGCGGTGGCCCGGGTGGTGGGCGCGGCGGGCCGGGTGGTGGTCGCGATGGCGGCGACCGGCGGCCGCGCGGCGGGGACGGACGCGGCGGCGACGGGGGACGTGAGGGCGGCGAGCTGCTCGAGAACGTGATCGCCATCAACCGCGTCGCCAAGGTCGTCAAGGGCGGCCGGCGCTTCTCCTTCAACGCCCTCGTCGCCGTCGGCGACGGGCAGGGAAAGGTCGGCTTCGCCACCGGCAAGGCCAACGAGGTCTCCGAGGCCGTGCGCAAGGCGGTCGACGCGGCCCGCCGGCGCATGACGACGATCCCCCTCACCGGGAGCACGATCCCACACGAGGTCGTCGGCCAGCACGGGGCGGGGAAGGTGTGGATGAAGCCGGCCGCCCCGGGCGCCGGCGTGATCGCCGGCGGGGCGGTGCGCGCCATCATGGAGTGCGCGGGTATCTCGGATATCCTGACGAAGAGCCTCGGCTCGACCAATCCGCACAACATGGTGCTCGCCGCGCTCGACGGGCTGCGGCGCCTCACCACCGTCGAGGATGTCGCCCGCGAGCGCGGGGTCGAGATGGGTAGCCTCGGCTACCGCTCGCGCGCGCAATCCAAGGAGGCCGCACATGCCTAGGACGTTCGTGTGGCATCCCGGGCGCGGGCCGGCCCGGACGCCCAGGCCGCCCGAGCCCGGCGAGCCGGGCGAGGAGCGGCAGGTCGAGATCCGTCAGGTGCGGAGCGGCATCGGACACCCGGCGCGGCTCCGGCAGACCCTCCAGGCACTCGGGCTGCGGCACCATCAGGATGTCGTGGTGTGTGCCTACACGCCGGCCGTGGCCGGCCAGATCAAGCGCGTCCGGCACCTCGTCGAGGTGACGCCGGTCGCGGGGGAAGGATAAGATGGCGGACTCCACGACGTCGACCCACATCGGGCTCGACAACCTCGTCCCCGCGCCCGGGTCGCATCGCAACCGGAAACGCCTCGGACGCGGCCCCGGCTCGGGGACCGGCAAGACGGCCGGCAAGGGCAACAAGGGCATCAAGGCCCGCGCCGGCCACCACGGGCCCGGCGGCGGCAAGCCACGGTTCGAGGGCGGTCAGATGCCCCTGACGCGGCGTGTCCCCAAGCGCGGGTTCACGAACCCGTTTCGTGAGGAGGCGCAGCTCGTTCGCCTCGACGCGCTCGGTCGGCTGCCGGCCGACGCCGAGGTGACGCCGGCATCGCTCGCCGAGGCGGGGCTCGTCCGCGGCGGGAAGGGGCCGGTGAAGCTGCTCGCCAATGGCACACCGCCGCGCGCACTCACCGTGCGCGGGGTCAGAGTCAGCGCCGGCGCCCGGGAGCGGATCGTTGCCGCGGGCGGCCGGATCGAAGAAGAGCAGGCGTAGCAGGCGCAGCGGACGGCGCACGCCTGGCAGTCGCCAGGCTGCCGCCCGCGTCACGCAGGGGCCATCATGGCACAGCCAAATCCCACGGCCGCGGCCGCGAAGAACATCTGGCACTCCAAGGAGCTGAAGGACAAGCTCCTCTTCACGCTCGTCTGCCTGATCATCTACCGGCTCGGATCGCACGTCACCGTGCCGGGCGTCGACGTCATCGCGCTCACCGACTACTTCAACCGGCAGGGCGGCGGCCTGCTCGGGCTCTACGACCTCTTCGTCGGCGGCGGGTTGTCACGGGCGACGATCTTCGCGCTCGGCATCATGCCGTACATCTCGTCCAGCATCTTCATGCAGATCGCCCAGGCCGTCGTCCCGACGGTCGAGAAGATGCAACGCGAGGAGGAGGGACGGAAACGCATCAATCAGTGGACGCGCTACATCACGGTGGCGCTCGCGGTCATGCAGGCGTGGGGCTTCGCCGCCTTCACGCAGTCGCTGCCGGGCGCGGTCTCGCACCCCGGGATGGGGTTCACGATCGAGATGGTGCTCTTCCTCACGACCGGCGCGATCTTCGTCATGTGGCTCGGTGAGCAGATCACCGACCGGGGAATCGGGAACGGCGCCAGCCTCATCATCTTCTTCTCGATCATCGAGCGGTTCTGGCCCGGGATCTTCGACACGTTCCGGTATGTGAGCACGGGCGCGACCAACGTCGTCAAGCTCATCGTGCTCGGCATCCTGATGCTCCTCGTCGTCGCCGGTGTGGTCGCGATCACGATCGCCGCCCGCAAGGTGCCGATCCAGATCCCGCAACGAACGATGGCCCGCGGCCGGATGCGCGACAGCGCCAAGAGCTTCATCCCGCTGCGCATCAACTCGGCCGGTGTCATGCCGATCATCTTCGCGCAGTCGGTGATCGTCGTCCCGGGTGCGATCGCCCAGTTCCTCGGCAACCGTGCGCCCTGGGCCCGCGACCTGGCGGACCTCTTCCGCCCCGGCTCGCTGCTCTACTTCATCTCATCGGCGATCCTGATCGTCCTGTTCACGTACTTCTATACGGCGATCATCTTCAGCCCGGTCGAGATCGCCGAGAACCTGAAGAAGCAGGGCGGCTTCGTGCCCGGCGTGAAGCCCGGATCCAGGACGGCCGAGTACATCGACGAGGTCATGTCGCGGATCACCTTTCCGGGGGCCGTCTTCCTCACCTTCATCGCCCTGCTCCCGGTCTTCATCGCCGATCAGATCAACGTCCCGTTCCGGTTCGGCGGCACATCGCTGCTGATCGTCGTCGGGGTCGCGCTGGACACCATCCAGCAGATGAACCAGCACCTCCTGCTGCGGAAGTACGACGGCTTCATGAAGAAGGGCTCCCGCATCCGGTCGGGCCGGATGGGCGCGGTCGGCGGCTATTGACCGTGGCACGCTCGGCGGCCGCGCCGTCCGCACGGGGGTCGGCCACCAGGCCGGACGGCGGCCGCATCATCATCCTCCTCGGCCCGCCGGGAGCGGGAAAGGGCACGCAGGGGGAGCGGCTCGCCGCCGATCTCGGGATCCCAAAGCTCGCGACCGGCGATGTGCTGCGGGCGGCGCGGCGCGCCGGCACGCCGCTCGGCCTCGAGGCGACCAGCTACCTGGATCGCGGCGAGCTGGTCCCGGACTCGGTGATCCTCGGGATCATGAAGGAGGCGCTCGGCGAGCCGGCCGCCGCACGCGGCGTCATCCTCGACGGCGCCGTCCGGACCGTGCCCCAGGCCGAGGGGCTCCAATCGGCGCTCGCCGGCCTGGGGCGGGCGGTCAGCGCCGTCCTCGTCTTCGATGTCCCCGACGAGGAGCTGGTGCGGCGGATCAGCAGCCGCACCATCTGCGACGCCTGTCAGACCCCGTACACCGGGCTCCCGCCGGGCGCGCCGTGTCCCAAGTGCGGCGGGACGCTCGTGCGCCGGAAGGACGACGAGCCCGATGCCGTGCGGACTCGGCTCGCCGTCTACACGCGCCAGACCGAGCCCGTGATCGCCTGGTACCAAACGCATGCGGTCCCGGTCATTCACATCGACGCGCTCGGATCCGTCGACGACGTCGCCGCCCGGGTGCGGCGCGGCCTGCGAGCGGTCGAATAGATTTCGCGTGCGCCACGCACGCCATCGGTCATCCGCTGCGCGGGACGATCGCATGATTCAGCTCAAATCGCCGCGAGAGATCGAGATCATGGCCCGGGGTGGCCGGATCCTGGGGGACACCCTCCGCCTGCTCGCCGAGCGCGCCGTGCCGGGGATCACGACCGGTGAGCTCGACCGCCTCGCCGATGAGTTCATCCGCAGCCACGACGGGGCCGTCCCGGCGTTCAAGGGGCTCTACGGGTTCCCCGGCAGCGTCTGCCTCTCCGTCAATCAGGAGATCGTGCACGGCATCCCGTCGCCGAAGCGCGTCCTGCGCGATGGCGACATCCTCTCGATCGACGTCGGGGTGAAACACGGCGGCTACTACACGGACGGGGCGATCACGACACCCGTAGGGGAGATCCCGCCCGAGTCGGCGCGGCTGCTCGCGGTCACGCGGGACGCGCTCGCCGCGGGGATCGCGGCCGCCGTTCCCGGAAACCACCTCGGCGACATCGGGGCCGCCATCTCCGGCGTGGTCTCGCGGGCGCACCTGTCGCTGGCCAAGGACCTCGTCGGCCACGGTGTCGGACTCGAGCCGCACGAGGAGCCGCAGGTGCCCAACGAGGGGAAGGCCAAGCGCGGGACGAAGCTCGTGCCCGGCCTCACGATCGCGATCGAACCCATGGTCAACCTCGGCGTCGCGGCGACGCGAACGCTGGCCGACCGGTGGACCGTCGTCACCGCCGACGGCAAGCGCTCCGCTCACTTCGAGCACACGATCGCCGTTACCGAGAACGGGCCCAGGATCCTCACCGCGGCCTGACGCGGCATCGACGCCCGCCCGGCCGACCGTTCCCAGCTCGCCGACGTCATCCCGGACCCATCGTCATGGTCGAAACGTTTCCGATCGTCCCCGGCCAGATCCGCATCGTCTGGCTCGCCGTCGTCGCCGTCCTGATCGGCGGCGCGGCCGTCGGGACCCTGCTCTACTCGCTCGCCTCGGCGCGCACGGCGCGGTTCGAGGTCTCGCCCGCCGGGCTCCGCCTCCGCGGTGACTTCTATGGCCGACTGATCCCCGCCTCGGCGCTCCGGCTCGACTCCGCGCGCGCGGTCGACCTGCGCACCGACCGGCAGCTCGCACCGGCGGCCCGCACAGTCGGGACAGCACTGCCGGGCTACCGGTCCGGATGGTTCCGACTTCGCGATGGGCAGCGAGCGCTGCTGTACGTCACGGATTCGACCCGGGTCGCGTACATCCCGACGACCAGGGGCTACGCCGTGCTCGTCAGCGTCGCCGACCCCGATGCCTTTCTCTCCGCCCTCCGGAGTGCCGTGCCCGGCGGCTGAGACCGGGTGACGCGCGACGCTGGCCCTCCCCCACGCCCTCCCCGTCGCGCCTGCCGCCGGTCCGACGTCCCGGCGGTCCCGCTCGCTCGTGCCTCCCCCTCGGGCCCGCAATGTGCTCCAGGCAGCGGTGCGAGTCCACTCACGCCCGGGAGAGGTTCCATGCTACGTAGATCTGGAAGGATCTGGATGATCGCCGCCGCCGTCACCGCTGTCGGTGCCTATTCCGCCGCCGCCGACACGCCCGCTGCCCGCGCGACCGGGCCGGCACACGCCGGGGCCGGGGCCGCCCAGGGCGACACGGTCACGGGATGCCTCCAGCGGGGCCAGAGCCCAGACCGCTTCACCCTGGCCACCAAGGATGGAAAGACGTACATGCTCGCCGGCAGTCCCTCGCAGCTATCGGGGCACGTCGGTCATACGGTGAGCGTGGTCGGCAGCCCCGGCGCGATGGAGGGTGGCGAGGTGGCCACGCGTGACACGAACGGCATGTCGGGGATGAGCGACAGCACCAAGAAGGGTGGCACGACCATGTCCGCCGGTATGCTCAACGTGACGAGCGTGAAGATGGTCGCGCCGTCCTGTTCGTGACCGTTTCGTGACCGTCGCCTGAAGCGGGGTCGCCGTCAGAGGAGCGGGGCCGGGTTGCGGCTCGGCTCCTCTGCGGCAGCCTCCAGCTCGACGGCTCGTCCCGCCCGCCGGCGCATCCGACCGGCTCGGGCGAGGTAGAGACCGACCCCGATGGCGAGCACGACGCCGATCGTCGCCCATTCGCCGCGCGAGGCGTGCGAGAGCAGCCAGAGCATGATGAGGCACGCCAGCACCGGGACCACCGGCCCGGCCGGCACGAGGAACGGATCCCCCGCGCTGCCCACGCGGCGACGCCGGAGCTGGATCACGGCCAGACAACACGCGAGATAGATGAGGAGGGCCGCGATGGCGGCCAGCGCCGCGAGCACGCGGAACGTGCCGCTCAGGGCGAGGACCGCGGCGAGCGCCGTGTAGATGATGATGGCGAGGTGCGGCGTGCGGTAGCGGCCGTGTACCGCGCCCATCGGCGCCGGGAGATACTCGTCACGCGCGAATGCGAAGAGCATGCGCGGTGAGGCGAGGATGTCGCCGCCCACGTACGAAAAAGTCGAGAGAGCCGCGGCCGCGAGCATCAGCGCGCGGCCCCGCGGCCCGAAGAGACGACCCGCCGTCGCCGCGAGGGGCGCGGTCTGATCGCGCGCCAGGTCGGCGCCCAGGATATCCTGCGCGACCAGATGCACGCCGATGTACACGACGGTGACGATCACCAGCGCGATCAGCACGGCGCGCGGGACCGTTCGCGCCGGGTTCGCGAACTCGCCCGACGGGGTGAGCGCCACTTCGATCCCGGTGAACGCGAAGAAGAGAACGAGCGCGGCCCGTCCGATGTCGCTCGCGGAGACAGCCGCGGGGAGAGCCGCTCCCGCACCCGGTCCTCCCGCAACGGATCCCGCCGAGTGCATGGCGACGACGCCGGCCACGATGAGCAGCAGCAACGGCGCGAGCTTGGCCGCCGTCACGACTTCGACGAATCGCGCCCCGACCCGCACGCCCCGGACATTGATGGCCGCGAGGGCGACGAACATGACGCCGAGCACCACCGCGCGCGCGAGTCCGCCGCTCAGCGCCGGCGCCGCCTCGCCGACCGTCTCCGCGAACACCACCGCCACCGCGGCGTTCGAGGCGACACTGCTGAACAGGAGCACGACCCCCAATAACGCCCCGGCGAACGGGCCGAACGCAACCTGGACGTAGCGATAGGTCCCACCGGTCTCCGAGACGCGGCTGCCCGCTTCTGCGAGCGACAGCAGGACCAGCGCCGTGATGGCGCTACAGATCAGATACGCGACGAGCCAGGATCGGCCGACGATCGCCGCCACCGCGGCTGGCAGAACGAAGATGCCGGAGGCGACGATGACGTTGACGGCGTTGGCCACCATCGCCGGCAGGCCGAGTATACGGACGAGGCCGTCGCGGCCGGTCTCCTCGGTTGACGAGCCATGGGCCACGGTCTAACCTGCGTGAGAGAAATGACGGCCGCACCGCGACACCCGCGGGCCGTCCCAATTCTGCATGGTGGTCGCCGTCGATGTCCACTACTCCGGGCGCCTCGCGCCACTCATCCCTCTCCTCACCCTGTCCGCAGGCGCCGGCCGAGCTGTCCGACGCCATCGAGGAGGCGGCCGAAAGCCAGGCGGCGCTGGGGCGCGTCACGCGTGAGCGCGATCAGGCGTGGACCGATGACGCCCTCCACCGCCATCTCGCGTCGCGATACGAGGGTCGACTCGCGGACGCCCTGGCCGACCGGGCGCGGCTCCGCGAGGAGCTCCACGCCTTCGGGGCGTACCTGCGCGAGTGCGGCGTGCCCCCGGAGCATATCGTCCCGTGCGTTCGCTCGGTCCTCGAGTCGGCCGCGATGCTGGCGGCGCTCAAGGATCGCCGCCAGCTCGAGGCCGAGATCGTGACCTGGACGATCGAAGGTTACTACGGCGACTGAGGGCCGTCCGGTCGGATCGCGCCGGCGCCGCGCGCGCCCTCGGCGCCCGCGCCGGTACCCTCCCCGTAGTATCCTTCGATCCCCCACCGCAGTGCGTCCGCGGCGAGCGGAAGCGGGGCGACGGTCGCGTGCGCTTCGACGCCGGCCTCACCCAGGGCGTCCCGGAGGACCGGAACGAGGCGCTCCGGCTGGATGCCTTCCTGGCGCAGGGCCAGCCCCAGGGCCCTGACCGAGTCCTGAAGCGCGAGGCGGCGCTCGGCGGTCTCGCGGTGCAGCCGCACGAGGTCCGCCTCGAGCTCCGCGAGGGAGGACGGGCGGTCGAGGTGTTCCGCCGCCGACTGCGTCGCACGATCCAGGGCTGCGTGGATGCGCGCGACCAGTGCGCCACGCGCGGCCCGTTCGGGACCCTGCTGCGGCCGGCGCCGGTCGGTCTGTGACAGGCTTGGATTGTCGAGGGGCATCCGGGTCCTGCGCTCGGAGATACTTCCGCGCGGCGTCCGCAAGTGCCGGGCCGTGTCGCCGGGCTGCCGCGGGCGCGGCACGGCATATGCCCTCGAGGCTGCTAGACATGCAACTGACCATCGAAACATCGCGAACGGTGCGAAAGGCGCTCCGGGCCGCGTTCGGCTGGGGCCCCGCCAGTCGCGGTCGCGGCGGTGAGCCAGGGCTGCCGCCCGAGGGCGCCGTCGTCGGCGGGACAATGCTGGGGCGGACGATCGAGGCGCTCGAACGCGAGTTCACGGCCCGGGAACTCGCGCGGCCCTGTCATCGGGAGGCCGTGTACCACGTCTCGTTGGCCGCGTCCGACGGCGAGGTGCTGGGCGACGCCGACTGGGCGACCATCGGGCAGCTCTACGCCGAGCGCCTGGGCTTCGGCTCGGCGGCCTACGTGCTCGTGCGGCGCGCCGGGGCGGAGGCAGCGCGGGGGGCGGAGGGCGATTGCCTGCACCTCATTGCCGCCCGCGTCGATGCCTGGGATCAGCCGCTCTCGGTGCCGGGGCCGGACAAGGCCGAGCGCATCCTGCGCGCGCTGGAGCTCGCGAGTGCCACCGTCCCCCCCTGAGGGGGCTCGACCCCGCCGGCGCCCCGGGGGAGCGTCAGCACGAACGTCGAGCCCTCGCCCACCGCGCTGTCGACGGTCAGCGTGCCGCCCATCACCTGGGCGAGCTCGCGACTGATCGCCAGTCCGAGGCCCACCCCTCCCTCGCCAGGTGCCGCCAGCCGTCGTCCGACCTGCACGAACGGATCGAAGACGCGCGCGAGCTGATCCCGGGCGATGCCCCGCCCGGTATCGCGGACCACGATCCGGACCTGCTCGTCGGCCGCAGCGGCGCTCATCACGACCCGGCCCCCCGCGCGCGTGAACTTGATCGCGTTCGACAGGAGGTTGAGCAGGATCTGGAGTACCTTGTCGCGATCAGCGCGGGCGGCGAGGCCGGGAGCGACGGGCTGACACTCGACGGTCAGTTGCTTGGCCCGCGCCTGCGGATCCACCATCGTCGCCGCCTCGGCCAGCGCGACTTGCACCGGCACGTCCATGATCCCGACGCGCACTTCTCCGGCTTCCAGTTTGGCGAAGTCCAGCAGGTCGGTGATGAGGCCGAGGAGGTGCTGCGCCGCACGGCGGATGCGCCCGACATCATTGGCCTGCTCGTGCGACAGTGCGCCGCGGATCCCATCCTCCAACAGGGCCGCGTAGCCGGTGATGGCATTGAGGGGCGTGCGGAGCTCGTGCGAGATGGTCGCCAGGAAAACACCCTTGGCCTGATTCGACGACTCGGCGTCGGCACGCGCCGCCTCGGCGATGGCGAGCGAGTCGTGCACCCGCCTCGCCATCCGGCGGAACGCGTCCGTCAGACGCTCGATCTCGTCGCCCTGGCCGCCGGCGGGCGCGATGCGTGGCTCGGCCCGCGCGACCTGCTCGGCGGCCTCGGTGAGGGCGACCAGCGGGCTGGTGATCTGCCGACTGATGACCCAGGCGCCCCCGACCGCGACGAGTACGAACAGCCCTGCCACCGCCATCATCTGCCCCAGCAGCTCGTGCATCGGCGCGAGCACGACGTCCAGCGGCTGCTCCACCCACAGCGCCCAGGGCGTCCCGACGATCAGCGAGGCGGCACCGATGCGCGTGCCGCCGGTCGCGCCGGCGAAGACGACGGGGCGACCCGGCTCCACGCGGGCCGACGGCGGCGCCGCGGGTCTCTCGAGGGTGGTCCAGTCGCCTTCGGCGGGCGATCCCATGAGCACCGTCGCCTGTCCGCCGATCAGATCCCGGATCGGCCGCGCGCCGGTGACGGACAGGAATCCGACGACGCTCAGGTATCCGGCGATGCCTCCGTCGGCCGACCCACCGGCGCGCGCGGGACCTGCCGGGGTGGCGATCGGGACGATGGTCTCGACGAGCGTCGAGTCGCCGACCGTGTGGAGCGGCCCGACGGCCGGTTCCCCCGGCACGAGCCGCGCGGCATCGATCGCGCGATCGATCCACCCCGATCCACGCGGTACGGTCCCGCGGGCGGTGTCGAGGACGACGGTGCCGTCGCGCCGACGCAACTCGCTGCGGGTGCGCGGGACGTTGTCGAACGACCAGGCGGCGGCCAGGGCCACCCGCGCGGCGTGGGCGTGCGCGCCGTCGGCGAGATAGCGCCCGAGCGCCGGGTCGGCCGCGGCTGCCGCCAATCCACTCCGATACCGCGCCAGCGCCTGCCCCATGAGCAGCGCGGTCACCGACGAGGCGTTCCGCAGCCGCTCACCTCCCGCGGAGACCAGCACCCCGCGCACGCGCTCGTAGGCGGTCCAAGTCGAGCCGCCGACGGCCGCCAGGAGCAGCACGGAAATCAGGAGCGGGAGGGTTCGCTCGATGGAACGCGGGCGCGTGACGCTGGACGGCTCCACGCTCGAAGGATGGCCGCCGGTCGCGGAGCCTGCCAGCCGACGCCGTGAGGCGCCCTGGAAGCGGGACGCGTCCGGGCCGGTCCGTGGCAGGGCGATGGCCGACCATGGTGCGCGGGGTGCACTGGCAGGCGGCTTTGTATACGTTCATGGCGCTCCGCGCCCGGCACGCTCGAGGGCGCTCCGCACCCGTTCACTCCCGACCTTCCGTGATCTCGCACGCCGTGTCCTCCGTGTCCTCGGCCCGTCCGCGTTGCCGCGACATCGAGCGGTGACCCCCGCCAGTCCCGGTTCAGCCGTTCTGCCCGCGCGATCGCGGCCCCTCCGCGTGCTCGCCGTGGCCGGTCCCCCGATCGTCGTCATGCTCCTCGGCGCCCTGGCGGTGATCGGGCTCCGCCGGTCGGCCACGCGCGCGGACCTGGTCGCCCGCACGCAGCGGGTGGCGCTCAGTCTCTCCACGCTCCTCCAGCGACTGACCGACGCGGAGACCGGGCAGCGCGGATACTTGCTGACGCTCGATGCCGACTACCTCGGGCCGTACCACGGCGCCGAGGCGGACGTCAATCGCGCACTCGATTCCCTCCGGAGCCTGACGGCCGACGAACCGGGCGAAGGCGCGCGGATCGACAGCCTGGAGGCGGTGGCCCACGAGAAGTTCGCGGAGCTGGACGAGACGATCACCGTGGCCCAATCGCGCGGGACGGCGGCGGCGATCGCGCTCCTCCGGGCCGGCCGCGGGCAACTGATGATGGACTCGGCGCGCATGATCGCGGCCGCGATCGACCGCGATGCGTCGCGGCGGCTCGCCGACCGCGTGGCCGCGAGCGCGCGCGACCGAACGCTCACGGACTGGGTCGCGATCATCGGGACGCTGCTCGCGGCGCTGTTCGCGCTTGGGGGCAACCGGCTGCTCGATCACTTCGGCCAACTGGAGGCGTCGGCCCGCCGCGACCTCGAGGCGCGGAACGAGGGGATGCGGCAGTTGGGGGCGGAGCTCGAGGCGCACAACGCCCGGCTCCAGGAACAGGCCGCTGAGCTGGAGACGCAGTCCGAGGAGCTGCAATCCCAGGCCGCCGAGCTGGAGGCCTCCAACGAGGAGCTCCAGGCCGCGAACGATGAGCTGGCGCGGACCACGCAGAGTCTCGACGCCCACGCGCGCGAGGCGCGCGAGAGCCGCGAACGGTTGCGCCGCGTGCTCGAGAGCGCGCCGGACGCGGTGAGCGTGTTCGACAGCCAGTGGCGATACACCTATACCAACCCGGCGGGAAGCGCGCTGCTCCGAGCCGTGGGGCGCGATCCGGAGCAGGTGTTGGGCCGCACGCTCTGGGACGCGCTCCCGGGCGTCGCCGGCACGCCATTCGAGACCGAAGTACGGCGGGCCATGGCCTCCCGCCAGGTGGTCGTCTTCGAGGAACGCTACGCGCCGCTGGACGCGTGGCTGGAGACGCGCGCCGTGCCGACCGACGAGGGCGGGGTCGTCACGTTCATCCGCGACATCACGGCACGCCGGCGCGCGGACGCCGAGCGCGATGACCTGCTCGCCCGCGAGCGCGCGGCCCGGGCCGAGGCGGACGCGGCCAACCGGGCCAAGGCCGACTTCCTCACCACCATGAGCCACGAGCTGCGCACGCCGCTCAACGCGATCGCCGGCTACACGCAGCTCATCGCCGACGGCATCCGTGGACCGGTGAGTGCCGAACAGGCCGAGGATCTCGCGCGGATCGCCCGCGCCGGCCGGCATCTGCTGGGCCTCATCAACGACATCCTGAACTTCGCCCGACTGGAGTCGGGCGAGATTCAGTTCGCGCGCGAGCGCGTCCTGGTGGCCGAGATGGTGGTCTCGGCGGCGTCGATGATCGAGCCCCAGATGCGCAGCAAGGGCATCACCTTCACGCGGGGGGACCTGCCGCCGGGGCTTGCCGCGACCGGCGACCGCGACAAGATGCTCCAGATCGTCCTCAACCTTCTCTCCAACGCCGCCAAGTTCACGCGGAGCGGCGGGACCGTCACCGTGTCGGCGCAGGCCCGGGATGGCGCGGTCCACCTGGCCGTGCGCGACACCGGGCGCGGCATCCCGGCGGGGCGCGTGCAGGCGATCTTCGAGCCGTTCGTCCAGGTCGGCCGGCAGCTCGGCGGGGAAGAGCAGGGCGTCGGGCTCGGCCTCGCGATCAGCCGCGAGCTCGCGCGCGGGATGGGCGGCGACATCACGGTCGAGAGCCGGGAAGGCGCGGGATCCGTGTTCACGCTCGTGCTGCCGCTCCACCCGGCATCCACCTGATCGCCATTCCGTTCCGGAGATGGGCCATCGTGAACACACTCGTGGGGATCTCGCTCGCGGTCGCCGCGCTCATGGCTGACGGGGCGGGCGCGCAGGGGCAGGCAGGTGCGCGGCCGCGCGCCCGCGACGTCGGCATCGTGATCGGCGTGTTCGAGCCCGGTCCGCTCGACGCCATCACCGATGTGGCGGGCGTGCGGGTCGGACAGATCACGGTCCACGCCGGCGACACGGTCAACACGGGCGTCACCGCGATCCTCCCGCATCCCGGCAATGTCTTCCAGGATCGTGTGCCGGCGGGGCTGTTCGTCATGAACGGATTCGGCAAGCTGCTGGGCGTCACGCAGCTCCAGGAGAACGCCGAGCTGGAGACGCCGATCCTGCTGACGTGCACACTGTGCGTCTGGCGGGCGGCCGACGCGATGGTCGCCTACCTGCTGGGGCAGCCCGGGATGGAGGAGGTGCGCTCGATCAATCCCGTCATCGGCGAGACGAACGACGGCGGGCTGAACGACATCCGCCTCCGGCCGATCACCGAGGCGGACGTGCGATCGGCCCTCGAGGGTGCCCGTGGCGGCCCGGTCGACGAAGGGTCGGTCGGCGCGGGCACCGGCACGCAGGCCCTCGGATGGAAGGGCGGCATCGGCACGAGTTCCCGCCGCATCCCGCCGGCGTACGGCTCGTATACCGTCGGCGTCCTGGTGCAGACGAACTTCGGCGGCGTGCTCTCGATCAACGGCGCGCCGGTCGGGCGCGAGCTGGGACGCCACGCGTTCCGCACGACCCTCGGCCTCCCCGCGGAGCCGCTCGGGAACGAGGGGCTGGGCTCATGCATGGTCGTCGTCGCGACCGACGCCCCCCTCTCGCCGCACGATCTCGAGCGGCTGGCCAAGCGGGCGGCGCTCGGCCTGGGTCGCGCGGGCTCGTTCGCCGGGCCGGGCTCCGGCGAGTACGTCCTTGCCTTCTCGACCGCCGAGAGCGTGCGCCGGCACCGCGCGCCGCCCGGCCCGGGACTTCACCCGGCGACGTACATCGAGCTGCGGCACGACGAGCTGGCACCGCTCTTCGAGGCGGTGGTCGAGGCAACGGAGGAGGCCGTGGTGAACTCCCTGTTCCGCGCGACGCCGGTCACGTACCGTGGACACGCCGTCGACGCGATCCCGATCGACCGGACAGTCGCCGTGCTCGAGCGGTATCACGCACTCCACTGGGACCGCACACTCGGCGGCCCGACCCGGTAGGCGCCCGGTAGGCGCCCGGTAGGCGCCCGTTAGGCGGGCGCCGCCTCGGCGAGGACAGGCTCCGGGGCGAGGCTGGAGCGCCACATCGCCGCGGCCGTCGAGCAGACGACCAGGACGACGAGCCACTGGACGGCTTGCAGCGGAAGCGACTTCACGAGGTAGGCGGCGAGCAGCACGCCGGGAACTCCACCGATGGCGAGGCCGAGCGCCGCGCGGCGGTCGTAGGCGCCGGCGCGGATGAAGCGCGCGCTGGCGACCGGCATGAGGAAGGCGCACGAGGCCATCATGATCGGGAACGCCGCCGTCGGATTCATCCCGAGCAGGCTCACCATGCCCATGCAGGGCGCGTAGAGCCCGACGCCCAGGGTCATGAGGGCGCCGAAGATACCGTTGCCGACGAGACCGAGGCCAAGTCGCGCGCCCGACAGGCCGAGCGCGCCGCCACCGGGCGGGAAGAGGTGAAGCTGCCGGAGCGCGATGAACAGGCCGGTGAGCACGAGGGCGACCGCCATCCCGCGCTGCACGCGCCGGCGCGGCCACCGCGCCACCACACCGGCGCCGAGCCAGGCACCGATCACGGAGGCAGCAATGAGACTCGCGAGCGTGAGTCGGTCCACCTGGATGACCGTGATGTAGATCGCCGCCTCGACTATCGTGGGGAGCGCATGTCCGACGTTGAGGGTTCCCGGGATTCGCTCGTCGGCGACCATCCCGCGCGCCTTGAACGCGGCCGTCGTGGTCGCGAACGATCCGATGCCGAGCGCATCGAGAAAATTCGTGCCGAATCCGATGGCCAGCTGAAACCGAGACGGTCGCATCGAGCCTCCAGGCAGGGCTGGGCAGCCGCGTGTGGGTCAGCCCCACATAACATGCGCCGCGCGGTCCCGCCATGCTGCCCCCTGCGCCTCGACGGTGCACACAAAGGGCGAGGCCCGGGTCGCGGCAGGGGACTGTCGGCCGGGTCTAGCCCTGGACACAGTCGCTCCGATGACGCTCCGGGTCTCCGGTCGAGCCCAACGCACAACGTGTACCGCGGGTGACGCGCAGCGCATTGCGAGCGCGAGCGCCGGCCTCTGCGGTTCGGACCAAGCCGCGCGCGCACAAGGAGATGATGCGTGTGTCCTCCAGTGGCGTGTGGGGCGCGGCCGCCGCTGGCGGATCGACTGTTACAATGCCGCCTTGCGCCGGCGCGGGGAGAGTGCGGTAAGTTGGGAGCCAGGTCGTCTGGCCCGCCTGCCCGGACGATGGCCCACAGGATGAGGTTCCCGATGCACATGCAGCGCCCCGAACCGCGCTCCTCCTCCCCGTCATCGCCGGCCCACACGTCTTCCCCTCACCCTCCCCCTTCCCCCCTCCCCCTCCCCCTCTCCTCCGCCCCCCTCCCGCCGGACCCCGCGGCGGCCGACTCCCCGCCGCCGCTCGTGCCGGCCGCCCGGCAGCGGTCGATGGCGCAGGCGGTGGCGGAGGTGGTCCGGCCCCACTCGACGCAGCTCGATCACGCCGAGGCGCGCGCCAGGTTGCGCGAGGCGGTGGTGTCGTACGTCCACGAGCTGCGCGCACAGGGCGCGCACGTCGGCGAGATCGTGACCGCGATCAACGCCGTCGTCCGACGCACGTTGGCGGGCGCCGTGCCGGCGCGGGTCGCCGACGAGTTGCGGGACACCGTCCGCCGCTGGACGCGCGCCGTCTACGAGCGCGCGGACTGATCGCGCGGTGAGCGGCGGCCGCCCGGGGCGTCGGTCGCAGGTGCGTCCGGTGCCCGCGCCCGCCCGCGGTGCTTGACGGGAAGCGGCCGGTCCCGTACGATCGACCGCCCTTCACCTCGAGCCTGGAGCCCGAATGACCCGCCAATTGTCGGTCGTCCCGCAGTCCGGCGCGTACACGGGGTACGCCCACCGAGCGGAAGGCGGCCGGGCGGCCGCGCGTAGCGAGCGCGCCGGGCGCGCCGGGCGGACCGCGCGGCGCGTGTGCAGGGCGGGGTCGGCCGGGATCGCGGTGCTCCTCCTCGCGACGCGGACCGCCACCGCGGTGCGGGCCCAGGAGACGGCGTCGGACACGCTGCTCACGGTCGGGCACTATTTCGACCTCGAGGGTGTCAGCGACCCGCAGATCTCCCCGGACGGCTCCCAGATCGTCTACGCCCGGCGATGGGTGAACAAGGTGGAGGACCGATACGAGACGCGACTCTGGATCATGCGCGCCGACGGCACGCACCCGCGCGTGTTCGCCAAGGGCGCCTCGCCCCGCTGGTCGCCGGACGGCACCCGCATCGCGTATCTGGCCGAGGGCGAGCCCAAGGGGTCGCAGATCTTCGTGCGGTGGGTGGAGGGTGACGATCCCAGTCCGACCCAACTGACGCGGGCGGACGCCGGGGCCGAGATCGGTGACATCAAGTGGGCCCCCGACGGCAAGTCGATCGGGTTCACGATGTTCGTGCCGAAGCCGCCACAGTGGACGATCGACATGCCCAAGCCGCCGGACTCCGCCAAGTGGACGAAGGCGCCGCGCATGGTCGAGACGCTCCATTTTCGCGAGGACCGGCGCGGGTTCATGGAGGAGGGCTACCGGCACCTTTTCGTCGTGCAGATCGACGGCGGCCCCGCGCGGCAGATCACCCATGGTGAGTGGAACGTCGGGGCGCGATTCGACGGGCTCCCCGGGCCGGTGGGCTGGGACTGGGCCCCGGACGGGCGCACGATGATCTTCGACGGGTGGGCCGAGGCCGATGGCGACTACCGCTACCGCGAGTCGAACATCTACGCCGTCGATCTCGCCTCCGGCGCGGTCCGGCGGCTGACGACGGAGCGGGGCGCGTGGTCGGGCCCGATCGTCTCGCCCGACGGCCGACACATCGCGTACCACGGCTATCCCGCGACCCACGACACGTATCACGCGACGGGGCTCTACGTCATGAACGCCGACGGGAGCGACTCGCGCCTGGCGACGGCAGCCCTCGACCGGGACGCCGAGGAGCTGCACTGGGCCCCGGACAACAGCGGCGTGTACTTCACCGCTGACGACACCGGCACGCGCAACCTGTTCTTCGCCCCGGTCGCGGCGGGCGGCGCCGTGCGCCCGGTGACGGCCGGCAGCCAGGTCCTCTCGCTCGGCTCGATCTCGCACACCGGCGTCGCGGCCGTGACCGTGACGACGGCGCTGGTCCCGCCGGAAGTCGGACGGGTCGCGCTGGCGGCCGGCCGCGCCGATCGCGGCCGCGCGGAAGAGCGCGGCGGGGTGGTCCCGCTCACGCACATCAACACGGCGGCGCTCTCCCACATACACCTGGGCAAGGTCGAGGAGATGTGGGTGACCTCGAGCGGCGGCGCGCGCGTGCAGGGATGGGTCGTCAAGCCGCCGGGCTTCGATCCGGCCCAGAAGTACCCGCTCATCCTCGAGATCCATGGCGGGCCGCACGGGAACTACAACGTCGGCTTCAGCTACATGTTCCAGAACTTCGCCGCCAACAAATTCGTCGTGCTGTACATCAACCCCCGCGGGAGCACGGGGTACGGCTCACCATTCGGGGCGGCGATCACGCAGAACTACCCGGGCCCCGACTACGACGACCTGATGGCGGCCGTCGACAGCGTCGTGGGCCGTGGTTACGTCGACCCGCACGCCATGTTCGTGGGCGGGTGCAGCGGCGGTGGCGTGCTCTCGAGCTGGGTGATCGGGCACACGACGCGCTTCGCGGCGGCCGCCGTGCGGTGTCCGGTCATCGACTGGATCAGCATGTCCGGTGAGACCGACGTGCCGCTGTTCACCTTCAGTTGGTTCGACAAGCCGTACTGGGAGGACCCCAAGCCGTGGCTCGATCACTCGCCGCTCATGTCGGTCGGGAACGTCAAGACGCCGACGCTGATCATGACGGGCGAGCTGGATCGTCGTACGCCGATGCCGCAGAGCGAGGAGTACTATGTCGCGCTCAAGATGCGGCACGTGCCGGCGGTGCTCCTCCGGTTCGAGGGCGAGTTCCACGGGACCGGCGGGATGAAGCCCACCAACTTCCTCCGTACGCAGCTCTACATGATGAGCTGGTACCGCCGCTACATGCCCGCCGCCCAGGGGCCCGCCGCGGCCGCGAGCGCCGGGGCGAGCAGCGGCTCGCGCTAAGCGCACGCGCGCGCGTCTCGGCGCCGGGGGGGGGCCGGCGCTCGGCCCGTGGCTACCGCGCGCCGCGCGGGGCCGCGCCGACGACGGCCGGGATGATGAAGGTCGGGACGAGGTCGTCACGCCAGCGGCGCCAGATACGATAGCGACCGTAGTCGCCGCCGGTGAAGACGACCGCGAGGTCGAGATCGGGAAGGACGATCAGGAACTGGCCTCCGTTGCCGTTGGCCTCGTACTCCCGATAGGCTCGGCCGGCCGCGTGGAGCGTGTTGAGGTGCCACGCGTAGCCGTCGGCGCCGCCCTGTGAGGTCGTGATCTGCCGTGCGGTCGACGTGTCGATCCAGCCGCGCGTCACGATACGACGGCCTCGCCAGGTGCCGCCATCGCGATAGACGGCACCCAGCTTGAGGAAGTCCCGCGGGCGAAGCTGTATGCCGCCCCCGAAATAGGCCTGACCGGTTGGCATGAGGTTGAGATGGTACTGCCGGATGCCGAGCGGCTGGGCGACCCATCGGTCGAACAGATCCGGCAGCCAACCGCCGGTGAGATTGGCCACCACGCCGCCCACCAGGTTCATCGTGCCCGAGCAGTATG
This sequence comes from Gemmatimonadota bacterium, assembly GCA_021324635.1. Taxonomy (GTDB): domain Bacteria; phylum Gemmatimonadota; class Gemmatimonadetes; order Gemmatimonadales; family Gemmatimonadaceae; genus Palsa-1248. The sequence continues at coordinate 15,130 of JAJPIS010000034.1, read as the reverse complement.
CATAGGTCGTCCCCGGATCGTGGCGCATGGGAAGGTCGAGCGTGTACCGGTACCAGTCGGGCTGTGCGCGCTGGCCCTGCATCTGGTCCTCGTTCCCAGGCTGCGGCTCGCCGTTGTCATCGCACGCGAGTCCGGTGCTGTGCGTCAGGAGCTGCGCGAGCGTGATCCGCGCCTTGCGTGGGTCGGCGTTCGCGACCGGACCGTCCGACCGGAATGTGGGGTAGACCGGCGTCTCCGGGCCGACGCGCACGCCGTGGAGCCTGGCCGCACCGACGAGCACCGACGCGAATGTTTTCCCGGCAGACCGCAGATCGTGCGTCCGATCGGCGTCGAAGCCGAAGAAGTATTCCTCGAGGACGAGCGTCCCGTGCCGCTCGACGAGGACTGAGTGGATGAGGGATGTCGTATCGAGTGTCGGGTCGCCGTGCGCGATCTGCTGCACGAGCGACGCGAGGCGCCCCTCGTCGAGGCCCACGTCCCGACCGCGGGCGACCGGCCAGCCGTCGGGAAGGGCGAGCGGCGCACGGTACCCGGAGGCGGCGAGCGAGGGCGTGCGCGGGTAGAGCCCGACGGCGTCACCAGCCCCGCGCCGGGTGAGCACGATCGGGCGGCCGATGTCCGGCCAGGGGAGAACCAACTGCCGGTGGGCGGAGTCGTAGCTGGCGACGAGGGCTGGCGGGCCGCCGTCGCGTGCGTGGGCCGTGTCGGAGAACCGCACGGTCGAGCCATCGTGCGTGAGGCGGAACGCGGCCGCACCGCCACGCGAGTTGGCGTCGGGATTGTGGAAGGACCCGAGGAGCGTGCCGTCGGCCTGGCGGGTCACCAGCAAGGTGAGGGAGAACCGCTGGTCGAGCGGCGTGACCGGTCCCCGCCAGAGCCCACCGCCCGCGCGCGCCAGCGTGAGCGGCGAGGCGTACGCCTGATCGTACACGGGTCCGGCGGGCTGCACCCAGAGGCCGGCGAGCGCGCCACCTCCCGGGCCGATCCGGCCCCGAAACGCCCCCTGGCTGTCGGGGAGAGTGATCCACGTGCTGTCGCGCTCGACCCGGGGGGTGGCCGCGAAGCCGGCGATCTCGGCGCGCCACCCCGCGGGCCCGTGCGCGACCGTGAGCGTCCCGCGTGCGCGTGGGCCGTACGAGTCGTCGCTCCCCCAGATCCCGAGGAGGACGGTGTCCGCCGGCGCCTGCGCCCGCGCGCGCGACGAGCCGAAGGGCACCAGCAGGGCCAGCAGGGCGAGCAGGGGGAGCCGGGGGAGCCGGGGGAGCGGGGCGAGCCGCCGGACGGTGTCAGGTGCCATATGCGTCGGTTGGACACCGGGGCGACCAATCAGCGTTGGCAGCCGCCCGTCACGGCGGTCGCGGGGTCACATGCCGGGATGCTCACCCGGTGGGGTCCGCTCCCAGAGCACGTTCACGATCTTCCACTGGCCGTTCCACTTCGCGAGCTCCAGGTAGTCGATCCAGCTGGACGCGATGATCTTGGCCACGGCGGCGCCGTGATAGATGTCGAGGATGCGGAACTCCTCGCGCCGCTCGGTGGCTGGCGTATGCATGCCCCCGCCGCGGCGCGTATTGTCGACGAGCGTCATGGCGCTCATCTGACCGAGGCGACTCTGGCCGCTGCTGTCGGTCATGACGATCCGCTTCGCGAGCTCGGGGTGGAGCGCCCGAGCCATGCGGTCCGCATCGCCCGCGTACCAGCCTTCGATGTAGTTCATTGCGGCGGCCCGGATGCCCGCCGAGTCCTCCGCGGCCTGCGCCCGGCCGACAGTCGCCACCAGGGCGACGAGCAGCGCCGCGGCGCCGCCGAGAGCGGCCAGGCGACCGGCGACGCGGCCGGCGGTCCGGTGGGGCGGGTCGAGGGGACTGCCTGGACCACGGTGGGCGCAGTGGGTGGCGCCGCGAGTCGTCCCGTGCCCGGCGGTGGGTTGGCGGGGGCGGAGAGGGGGCGTGTGTCGCGAGTGGCTCGAGTCGGTCATCGGTCGGGTGTCTCTCGTGGTCGAGTGAAGGGTGTCGTCGGGAGCGTTCGGCCGGGTGTCGTCCGGCCGGGATAGCCGACGGGACGCGGGGTTGGTGGGGTGACATCGCCTGTCCCCCGGGCTCTTCTGAGCATGGCGCGGGTGAGCACGAGGAGCCACGCGTGAGTGACAGTCCGGCCCTGCGGAGTGACGGTCCGGCGCCGAAGGCACCAGCCGACGGGTATCTTGCCGGTGGAGCGTCGACGACCCGGGTCGGAGGGGGCAGGAGGCCGGAGATGCGGACGAGCGCAAAACGGGGAGCGGCTGCTGCGACGGTCGCCCGGAGTGGCGGGGCGGGGGGCGGCGGGCGCCGCGGGGAGCTGTCCGATGAACGCCGCCGGCGGCGGCGCAACGGGCGCGGCGATGGGAGCCGGAGCGGCGATGACGGCCGGATCGGGGGCTGGTCGACGCCGCGCGAGTGGGCGCGCCTCTGGCTCTACGCATTCGGCGCGTACACCGTGTTCGTGATCCTCAGCGGCTGGGACAACGTGGCGTATTCGATGACCCACGGCGGGCGCATCGACTGGAGCTACATCCTCCGCTACCGCGTGCTCGAGGAATACACGTGCGCGCTCTTCGTGCCGCTCTTCTTCTGGCTCGTGCATCGCTACCCGATCGACCGGGCGCAGTGGCGGCGGAGCGTGCCGATCCTGTTCGCGGCGACGATCGTCGCGGTCGTCGTGAAATACGCGATCTTCCGACCCCTCGCCCAGCTCGTGCTGGGCAGGGCGGAGTCGTTCGTGGCTGCCGTCGCCCAGAACGGAGGGGTGGTGTTGATCGACTTCTGGGGAGTGATCGGGGTCGCGCAGGCGATCGAGTTCTATCGGCGAGCGCAGGAGCGGGAGCGGATCGCCGCCCGGCTGCGCGCCGAGCTGACGCAGGCGCAGCTCGAGGCCCTGCGGTCGCAACTGCACCCGCACTTCCTGTTCAACACGCTGAACGGCGTGGCGACCCTCATGCACCGTGATGTGGAGGCGGCCGACCGGATGGTGACGAACCTTGCGGATCTGTTGCGGGCGACCCTCCAGCGGCCGGCAGCGCACGAGATCCCGCTCCGCGACGAGCTCGCCCTGGTGGAGCGGTACCTGGCCATCGTCGCCGTGCGCTTCGGTGACCGGCTCACGGCCCGCTTCGACATCGCGCCGGACGTGGGCGATGGGCTGGTGCCGCAGTTCCTGCTCCAGCCCCTGGTCGAGAACGCGCTCGAGCACGGGATCGCCGAGCGGCCCGGCCCCGGCCGGATCGAGATCCGGGCCGTCCAGGCGGGTGATACCCTCCGCATCACGGTCACCGACGACGGGGCGGGCCTCCGACCCGATGGCGCGCCGCGACACGGCGTGGGGCTCGCCAACACGCGCGCCCGTCTCGCCGAGCTGTACGGCACGGCACAGTCGCTCACCCTCGAGCCCGCCTCCGCGGACGGGGGTGTCCGCGCGGTCGTGACGCTCCCCTACCGGCCGCGGCTCGCGGCGGCGTCGCCGCTCGCCGCAGGCAACGCGCCGTCGGCGGCCTCGTCCATCCGGGGCCCGGCTACCGGCTCGCAGTCGACGCTCGCGCGCGCCTGACGGGCGCGCGCGGGCCATCTGCGGACGATCGTGTCGATGCGCCGAGTGCTGATCGCCGACGACGAGCCGCTGGCGCGCGAGCGCGTGCGGATGATGCTCGAGCGGCGCCCGGGGTATGCGATCGTGGCCGAGTGCGGCGACGGGCCCGCGACCGTCGAGGCGATCATCGCCCATGAGCCGGAGATCGTCTTTCTCGACATCCGGATGCCAGGGCTCGACGGCTTCGAGGTCCTGGCGGCGCTCGACGCAGCGCGTGTCCCGCCGGCGGTGGTCTTCGTGACGGCGTTCGAGGCGCATGCCCTTCAGGCGTTCGAGGTGAGCGCGGTCGATTACCTCCTCAAACCCTTTGATGCTGCGCGCTTCGACCAGGCGCTCGGCCGCGCGGCGGCGCGCCTGACGTCGGCGACCGGCGCGGCGACCGGCAACGCCCTCGATCCGGCGCTGCGGGCCTTCCTCGAGACGCTCCGCTCGGAGCGTGAGTACCCGGAGCGATTCCTCGTGCGGGGGCCGACGCATCTGTACTTCGTGCGCGCGCAGGACGTCGAATGGGTCGACGCGCAGGGCAACTACGTTCGCCTCCACGCCGGCGGACGGGCCCATTTCGTGCGCGACACGATGAAGAGCTTCACGGCCAAGTTGCATCCCGACCGGTTCATCCGGGTTCACCGCTCGATCATCGTGCACATCGACCACATCCAGCGACTCGAGCCTCATGGGCACGGCGAGTACGTGATCACGTTGCGGGACGGGACCCGGGTGACGTCGAGCCGCGCCCACGGCGAGCGGTTGCGTGCGCTCCTCGAGTAGGGTGCGACCGCGGTGCGGGTGCGGGGGATGAGCCCGTGACGGTGCTGGGTCGCCTGCTCTCGCAGTTGGCCCGTGGGATCGACCGGGCGCGCGGTGGACCCGATCTGCACGTCGTGCGCGGGATTCCGGTCGCCGTCGTGAACACGAGGCCGGACATCGCGACGCCGTTCGTGCTCGAGCGGCTCGACTCGGCGCTCGCGCTCATCGAGCAGTACCAGCCGTGGCGCCTCCGGCATCTGCGGGCCGATGCGGTGCAGATCCTCGTCGTCGCGTACCCGTGCCGGGGCGCGTATCTGCCCGGCCGCCGCACGGTGCTGACCGAGCTGAGCTTCCTCGCACGGGCGGCCGAGTTCACGCCGGCGCAGGTCGCGTCGTCGATCGTGCACGAGGGGGTGCACGCCCGGGTGCACCGGATGGGGGAGCGGCTCGGGTTCAGCGGGCCGCGCGATCTGGCGCGGGAGGAGCGCCTGTGCCGGCGTGCCGAGGTGGCGTTCGGGCGGGCGCTGCCGCCGGCGCTCGGTGCGCCGGTGGTCGAGCGGGCGCTCGGGACGTTGGCGCTCGCCGACGCGGAGGTGGCGCCGGCCATTGACTGGTCGGAGGCGTTCGCCGCCAAGCGGCGGGCGGACGAGGAGGCGGTGGACGCCTGGCGTCGCCCGCCGTCCGCGTCGTAGGGCGCGCGTGGCGGTCCGCGCCGGCGGCATGGTCTGTCGTGCCGGACCGGGCGACTCGGGTCCTTCGCGCCCCCGGGGGGCGACCTTCTTGCATGGCCGACGGGGCAGGTCCACCATCGGAGGGAATCGTGCGCCGGATGAACATGACAGTCGCAGGGATGGGATGCGATCACTGTGCAACGCGGGTCAGCGGAGTCCTCTCGGCGCTGGAGTCGGTCCGCGTCGAGGGGATCTCGGTGCCGATGGGCATGGCGAGCGTGAGCTACGAGCCCGAGGCGATCAGTCCCGACGAGATCGCGGCGGCGCTCTCGACCGCGGGGTTCCCGGCGGAGGTGCCACGCGCCGCCCAGGGAGCCGACACCGCGGGCGCCGCGGAGCGTGGGCGGTCGGAGGCGCCGGCCCAGGGCTGGCGGCCAAGCGATCGTGGCGCTGAGCCGCGAGGCGAGGCGCGTTGAGCTGCGGCCCCACTCGGCCGAGTGGGGCGAGCAGGCCGCCGTCGAAGCCGCGCGCGTCGCCGGCGTTCTCGGCGACGGGCTGATCGCGATCCACCATGTCGGGTCGACGGCGGTGCCGGGCATCCTCGCCAAGCCGATCCTCGACCTCCTCCCGGAAGTGCGCACACTGGCGGTGCTCGACCGGGCGGCGCCGCGCCTCGAGGCGCTCGGGTACGAGTGGCGCGGCGAGTTCGGGATCGCCGGGCGGCGGTACTGCACGTGGGACGATCCGGCGACCGGGGCGCGTCGGGTCCACCTGCACGGGTTCGCCGCCGGTCACCCCGAGGCGGAACGGATGCTCGCCTTCCGTGACTACCTGCGAGCGCACCCGGAGGTGGCGCGCGCCTACGAGGCGGAGAAGATCCGGTGCCGCGCGCTCCACGCGGACGACACGACGGCGTACGCGGAGGCGAAGACCGAGTGGATCCGGACGTACGACGCGGTCGCGCTCGCGTTCCGGCGGGCGCGGCATCCCTGAGGCGCGTGGGGGCGGGTGCGGCCCGCCCTCGCCGGTGTGCGATCAGGCCTCGCCGGGCGGGGCGACGTCGGTGAGCGCGGGCTCGAGGACCACCATCACGAAGCGGACGGTCCGGCGCCCGGCGTTCTGATAGCGGTGGGGGCGGTCGGCGTGGAACAGCACCGTGTCGCCGGCGCGGACCGTGTGTGCGGCGTGGCCGATCCGCAGGGTGAGCGCGCCGTCCAGCACGTAGAGGATCTCGCGCGTGCCGGGCGGGTGCGCCTCGCCGTCGTACCCATCGCGCGGCGCGATCCGCCAGTCCCAGAGCTCGGTCAGCTCCGGTGCGTCGGCGCCGAGCAGCAGGCTCGCGGCGCTGCCGGCGCCGGCTCCGCGCCAGAGCTGTGGCGCTTCGGCCGCCCGGACGATGCGCACCGGCGGCGTCTCGGCGACCTCGACGAGCCGCGGTACCGCGACCCCGAGCGCCGTCGCGACCCGGCAGAGCGTGGCGATGCTCGGATTCGTCCGGCCCTGCTCGATCTGCACCAGCATGCCCTTGCTCACCCCCGACCGCCCGGCCAGGGCGTCGAGCGACCATCCGCGCCGCGTGCGCAGCGCGTGAACATTGCGGGCAACCGCAGCCGCAACGGCCTCGGGATCATTCATTGGTCCATCCGGTCAATATATTGACTTCGGGGCGCCGGGCGCTAAGTTCGCGTCCGGTGCACTCCGCAGTCAGTATAGCGGTCCGGCGCGCGATGGCCGCCGCCGCGCCGCGGGCACGCGGCGGTCCGACCGGGCATCGGAGGGGCTGAGGGTGGCGATCCTGCTGGCACTCGCGACGTCGGCACTCTACGGCGCGGCCGATTTTCTCGGCGCCGTCGCCAGTCGGCGGTCGGCCGCGCTGGCGGTCTCCGCGCTCTCCCAGGGTGCGGGGCTCACGGCGATGCTGCTCCTCGTTCCGATCCTGCCGGCCGCACACCCGACGCGCGCCGACCTGGGCTGGGGCATCCTCCTCGGCGTCGTCGGTGCGTGCTCGCTCGGGCTCTTCTTCTCGGCCCTGACGGTCGGACGAATCGGCGTCGTCGCGCCCATCGCCGCGGCGGTCGGCGACGCCGTGCCGGTCAGCGTCGGCATGGCGCTCGGCGAGCACCCGAGCGCGGTGGCGTTCGGCGGGATCCTGCTCGCCGTCGGGGCGATCGTGCTGATCGGGTGGGAGCCGAACCCGCTCGCGGTCGCCGGGGACGCGGCGGCGCCGGCGGACGGACGTCCGGCATCGCAGGTCGGGCCCCGGCTCGACCGGTCGGTCGCGCTCGCGCTCGGGTCGGGGGTCGCGATCGGCCTCTTCTACACGATCCTCCACCGCACGTCGGCCGACGCCGGGATCTGGCCGCTGCTCATCGGGCGCCTGGTCTCGTGCCCGCTCCTCTTCGTTGCCGCCCGTGCCGCCCGGCAGCCGGTGGTGAGCACGCGGCCGGTGCTTGGCCTCGTCCTCGCCTCCGGTCTGCTCGACATCACCGCAAACGGCTGCTACTACATCGCCGTCCACCACGGCCCACTGGGCATCGTGGCCACGCTCGCGTCACTCTATCCCGCGGCCACCGTCCTGCTCGCCTTCGCCATCCTCCGCGAGCATCTCCACCGCCGCCAGCTCGCCGGGCTCGCGGTCGGGACGGCGGCCATCGTGCTGATCTCCGCGGGTTAGCGGGCCCGGCGCGGCTCAGGCGGCACCGCTCAGGGGCAGGCCGGGGTGATGTTGCCGTTGCGGGCCCCGCTCTCGCCGAGCGGGATCGCGATCACCGACGTCTGGAAGTCCTTGGTGCCCCCGGCGATCTGATTGGCAATGCCGTCCGGGCCGCTGCGCGCGGACCAGGTGGTGTCACGGGCGGCCACCAGGTTGAGGTCGCGCAGGGCGTCGAGCCGGTCACCCAGCGCCTCTGTCATCGTCGACACGCGCTGCTCGGCGAGGAGGAAATTCCGCGCGTCGACGTAGTCGGCGGCGACGGCCGCCGCCGGCAGGCCGCCCACGGCCGTGCGTACGCCGTTGACGAGGGCGATCGCGGTGGCGAAGTCACCCTTGGCGAGGTGCGCGCGGGCGAGCAGGAACTGGAGCTCGACGTTGCGCACGACGGGAATGGGCGCGTTCCCGCTGATGTTGTTCACGTAATGCCAGCTCGAGGCGATGTGCGCGCCGACCGACGTGGGGCCGTTCGCGGCGCCCGCGTCGCCGAACTTGGCCACGAAGCGGTTGTCCAGCGTGTCGATCTCCGCCATCGCGTCCTGGAGCACCCAGATCGCGGCGGCGTTGGTGTTGATCGGGTTTTGCACGTCATTGGACGTCGTGCTGAACGTGTGGAACACGCCGAGATCGGCGGCGGGCACAGCGGCCGCAGCCGAGAGTGTCGCGCTGTACACGGGAGCGGCCGACTGGATGTCGGCGATCGCCGAGTCGAGCTGGGCCGCGTTGGGCGTGCCGATGCTGAGCGTGTCGACCGGGCGTCCGGAGCTGTAGGCGAGCTCGATGCGCGCCTTGCCCCGGAGCGCGCGCGTGAAGCCGGCGAACGATCCCGCGTTTCCGCTCACGAGGGCGAAGCCGGGCGGCATGGCGACCGGGAAGGCCGTCGCGCTGCCGGCCACCGTGAGACTGTCGTTGGCCGAGTCGAGCATGGCGACGATCTGCGACCACACGTCCCGGGCGCACAGGATCGGCGTCGGCGGCGCGCCGATCGGGTGGCCGACCTCGTTGACGGGGACGCCGAGGGTGTCGCGCGTCTGCGCGATGTACATGTAGTACATCGCCTTCAGCGTCTCCATCGCGCCGAAGAGCGCCTCCTGCTGGGTGGCCGGCAGCGGCCCCGAGCCCGACGCCGTCGGGACCGTGATCGCCCCGATGTTGCCGATGATCGTGTCGATCCCCTTGATGGCATTGAAGTAGAAGTCCCACACGCTCGGTCCCATGAAGAGATCGCCGGCGCCGGCGAAGGACTCGCCCGTCACCACCGAGACGAAGCGCTGCTCCGAGGCCGTGAAGTACGCCGTGTTCCGCGCCATGCCGTCCGTGAACAGCTGGAAGTTGCCGATGTCCGACCGCACGCCGTCGAAGGCGCCCGTGACCTCGCTCTGGAGCGACGCGGCCGTGTGCGGGAAGCCGGCCAGGGCGTTGTAGTTGGGCACCGTGGGATTGCTACAGGCCGCGGCCACCGCCGAGGCGAGGGCGAGCAGCACCGGGGCAGCCCGGCGCCCCGCGCCGTGCATCGGCCCCTGTCTGGGGCCCTGTACAGGGCCCTGTGTCGGGCCGTGCGGTGTGCCGTGCCGCCGATCAGTTGGTGACATCATCTCAGAGGCCCAGATCCAGGGAGAGGAAATAGCTGCGGGTCGGTGGGTAGGGCGTGACATCCTGGCCGCGCCCGACGAGCTGGCTACTGAAGTTGCTGACGTCGGGGTCGAGCCCGGGGTAGCGCGTCCAGGTGACCAGGTTTCGGCCCGACAGGCTGATGCTCGCATTGCGGAACACGCCGCGGCCCACCCGGTCGAGGAGGCCGAACGGGAGGTCGTACCGGAGCGTCAATTCGCGAAGCTTGAGATAGTCTCCGTTGTACAGATACGGCGTGAGTCCAGCGGCTTCGGCCGCCGTCCGGCGATTGGTGCCGGCGGTGTCGTTGTAGTTGTGGGCGCCGTCGAAGTACTGCTCGGTGAGGTCCGAGACCTTGAACCCGCGGCGCATGTCCAGGAAGGTGTGCAGGTGGAGCGGTCCGTAGCTGAAATCGTTGCTGAACCCGATCGTGAAGGCCGGGTTCGCGTCACCCATCGCCGTGATCGTCGGTACGCCCTTCACGATTGTCTGCCCCCAGAACGCCGACGGTGATGCGCCGGCCTGGATGCGGTAGCCGCCGAACGGACTGTAGCCGAAGGCCGTGAAGCCCGGCTGGAAGGCGGGCACAGGGAGGTTGTTCACGACCGCCTGGTTGCGGGCGAAGTTCTCCCCGGTGAGCCAGGTGAAGCGACCGGCGGTGATCGGTGTCGCCGCGATCTGGAGCTCGATCCCCTGATTGGTGATCTCCCCGCCGTTGATCCACTGCTGGTTGAAGCCCGTGGAGGGGAGGGCCTGTGCCTGGAGCAGGAGGTCGGTGATGCGCTTCTGGTAGACGGTCGCGCCGACCGTCACCTTGCCCTTGAACAGGGTGGCATCGAGCCCGGTCTCGTAGTCGGTGTTCGTCTCGGGCTTGATGTTCGGATCGCCGGCGACGAGTCCGTAACGGATGCCGAGGGTGCCGAGATAACCCCGGAGCGAGTCGGCGTTGAACTTCACCCCGTAGTTGGGCACCGTGCCGGACACGCCGTACGCGCCCCGCAGCTTGATCTCATCGATCCCGCGCGCGGGCGCCAGGAACCGGTACGACACCGACGCCTTCGGGAACGGATAGTAGCGGTTGACCCCGCCGTCGTTGCTGCTGGCCTCCGCATTGATGCCGGCGGTGACGGCGAGTCGCTCGTTGAACAGCAGGAGCTGCTCCTGTCCATAGACGCCCTGGTTCACGACGTTCTGCTGAGTGTAGTAGCTCGTCTGCACGACCCCGAACTGTTGATTGGCGAGCCCGGCGACGAGGTTCTGCGAGACGATGTCGGGGAGGAAGAGCGCGTTCTGGTCGTGGGTGATGCCGACCGAGGTCGTCGCCTGAATCCCGCGCACGCCGGTGAAGGCGTGAATGATGCTGATCGAGTAGTTCGCGAGCTGATTCGACGCCGACTGGTAGGTCGACGTGCCGGGGAAGGCACTGAGCGGGGACCGCTCGACCTGCAGGTCGGCGGGAGCGTAGAACTGGTCCTTCTGGTTGGCGAAGTCGGCGCCCGCCTGGAGGATGAACTGAAGGCTCTGGACCCGGTTCGTGATCGGCTTGAAGTCGAGGTTCCCCCCCGCCGTGATGCGGTTCACGGTCTCGGGGGTCAGGATCCGCCGCGCATCGTCGAACGCGTTCGCGACGCCGTACGGATTCCGGACGAAGGAGCCGTCGGGGTTCCGCTTGTTCATGTTGAAGTACGACGGCGTGTACGAGATGTTGTCGTAGCCGGCGATCCCGAGGTTGTCGTTGCCGTTCACGCCGCGCCGGGCCAGGGAGGCCGAGTAGGCGAGGTTGGCGGCCGCCGTCAGGGTGCTCGTGATGTGCTGGACGACGTTGGTCCGCAGCGACTGCTTCTGGTACCCGGTGTTGATCTCGGCGCCATTGTCGTACTTGGACAATCCCGAGACGAAGTACTGGGTCGAGGACGTCGAGCCGCTGACGCTGATGTCCGTTTCCCACGACCCCGCGCCGCTGCCGTAGAGCTGGTGCTGAAAGTCGCAGAATCCGTTACAGGCGTTGTAGTTCTCGGCGACCTGGGCGGCCGTGAGCGGCCCGCCGCGATTGATGTTGTCGGCCTGCGCCTCCGCCAGCGTGAAGCGGCGGACGGGGAGCGTGTTGCTGAGGCTGAAGGCGCCCACCCGCTGCGTGAGGTTGTACTGCGGCTTGCCCGAGCTGCCGTGCTTGGTCGTGATGAGGATCACGCCGGCCGCGCCCTTGTCCCCGTAGATGGCGGATGCGGCCGAGCCCTCGAGGAACTGCATGGACTCGATGTCGGCGGGATTGATGTCCGCGATGCGGTTCGTCTCCTGGTCCTGCGGCGAGGGGCCGTTCCCCGAGGTGTTGTTGGCGGCGTTGGAGATGGAGTTCAACCCCGATGGGATGGCGGCGTTGCTCATGATCACGCCGTCGATGACATACAGCGGCTGGCCCGCGGCGGTGGCGTAGATCGACGTCGTCCCCCGCACCTGGACCTGCAAGCCGCCCCCCGGCGCGCCGGAGTTGTCGCTGATCAACGCGCCCGGGACCTTGCCCTCGAGCGCGTTCTCGATCGTGGGCGTGGCGACCGCGTTGATCGTCTGCGAGACGATGACCGGATCCTGGGTCGCGGCGTTCCGGGAGGAGATCGAGGTCCCCACGCCGGTGATCACCTGTTGCTCGAGCTGGAGGATGTCGCGGTGCAGCATCACCGTGACGTCCGTCTGCGCGTCGCCGAGGCGGACGGTCGCCGCGCGATAGCCGATCCGTCGGACCGAGAGACTCTGGGTTCCGGCGGGGACGCGGAGCGCGAAGGCGCCGCTATCCGAGGTTGCCGCGCCGATCGTGGTGCCGGTGACGATGACCTGGGCCGCGGGAAGGGGCTGCTGATCCGCCGAATCGACGATCCGGCCGGTGATGCGCCGCGCCGGGCTCTGACCCGACGCGTGGCCGGCAGCGATCGCCAGCGCCAGCGATACCGCGGCTACGATGACCGAACGAGTGCTCACTCCGCCTCCGGGCGGTGGTCGTGAGATGTGAATGGCGGGTGACAGTACGCGGTTCGACGCCCGGAGGCTTGAACGTGAGCGCGTGCCCTTGAACCGGACTGACCCGGCTACCCGGCGTCGGTGTCAAACGGCGGGGCGGATCCCCTCCACGCGGTCGACGCGTCGGTCACCGCAGGGTCGCCGGTCCGAGAAACGGATGACGCCCGGGCCGATCGTTGCCGGCCTACCGCACGGGGCTCACCGCACGGGGCTCACCGCACGGGGCTCACCGCACGGGGCTCACCGCACGGGGCTCACCGCACGCGGCTCACCGCACGCGGCTCACCGCACGCGGCTCACCGCACGCGGCTTACCGCACGGGGCTCACCGCACGCGGCTCACCGCGCGCGGCGGTATTCCGACGGGGTGACGCCGAATCGGCGCTTGAACTCGCGCGAGAAATGCGCCTGGTCGGCGAAGCCCGCCGACAGGGCGATCTCGACGAGCGCGCCGCCGTGCGCCACCTGCTGTCGCGCCCAGCCGAGGCGTCGGCCGCGGACATAGGCCCCGGGCGTGCAGCCGAACGCGGAGCGGAAGGATCGAGCGAAGTATGCCGGATGCACACCGGCGTCGAAGGCCAGCTCGTGGATGGTCGGCGGCGACGCGAAGTTCGCGTCGAGCGACTCGGCGGCGCGGGTCAGCCAGACGGCCGGCGTGCGGATCCCCGTCCGCCGGTCGGCGCGGAGGGCTTCGGCGCTCAGGAGCAGGAGGATGCCTTCGACCACGAGCGGTGAGGTGGGCTCCCACTGCCGCGCCTCACGCCGCAGTCGGCTGGCGAGCTCCGACGCCACGTCGCTCCGCAACGTGACCCACTCCGGCGCTCGGTGGGTCTCCAGCCGTCCGGCGGACCACGCGTGGCTGAGCTGGACGACGAAGCACCGGGCGCCGCGACCGCCCACCTCGTCGTGGTGGTCGATCCCCGCCGGGTTGAAGATGACGGTGCCCGGGGCGCAGTGGCGTGCGCGCCCATGTGAATATTCGGTGAGGGTGCCGCTCAGGACGAAGAAGAAGTACGCCTGCTCGTGGGTGTGACGGGGCAGCCGGGCGTGCGCGGCGTAGGCCATCTCGAAGAAGAGCAGGTCGGGTGTCGCTCGCACGACTTCGGCCTGACCCAGAAACTCGCTGTGCACCAGTCGCTTCATCACGGTCGTCCTCGTCCTCGTCGCTCGTGCCTGTCAGGGTCGTTGGACATCCGGCGGGCGGGTTCGGTTGCACCGGGCCGCGACATGGGGCGGCATGTGCCGCCACTTGCCCTGCGCGGGCGCGGCTGGTATCTCCCGTTCCCTCGGCGGCCGCACGCAGCGGAGCTGCGGCCCATGTGCCGTCGATCAGCCGTCGATGTGCGGGTGATGTGCGGGCGATGTGCGGGCGATGTGCGGGCAGCGGACAGCCAGGGCGCGACGGATCCCGCGGCGGATCCAGGGCGGCGGGGACGACTCCAACCAGAGGCGGAGATGGCGGAACACTCCATCGAGCGGGGTGGTGGGCGAGTCCACTACAAGTGGGACAATGCGCAGCCGCCGGCGGTCGAGATCGATCCCGGTGACGTCGTGCACTGTGAGACGGACGAGGTAACGGACGGTCAGATTCGCCCGGGCGATCCCGCCTCGGTGCTCGGCTCGCTCGATTTCGCGCGCCTCTATCCGTTGGCGGGCCCGATCTACGTCCGCGGGGCGGAGCCGGGCGACACGCTCCAGGTGGATATCCTCACGCTCGAGACGCTCGACTGGGGGTGGGCCGGGCTCATCCCGGGGCTCGGGCTCCTCGCCGAGGATTTCCCGGCGCCGTACCTCCGGCACTTCGACCTCTCCTCGGGGCGCGACACGCCGCTGCGGGCCGACATCCGTATTCCAATCGCGCCGTTTTGCGGCACCATGGGGGTCGCGACCGACGAGCCGGGACCGCACGATGTGCTGCCCCCGACCAAGGGCGCCGGAAACATCGATACACGCCATCTCACGGCCGGCTCGACGCTCTACCTGCCGGTCTTCGTTCGCGGCGCGCTGTTCTCGGCCGGCGATTGCCACGCGGCGCAGGGCGATGGGGAGGTGTGCGTCACGGGGATCGAGAGCCCGATGCGGTTCTCGCTCCGCTTCCGCGTGGTGAAGGGCGGCGGCATGCGGCCGTGGCGATATCACTTCCGGACGCCGCCCGGGTCCCTGCAGCCCCGGTCCGACGGACGTGGCTACTACGCGGCGACGGCGCTCGGCCCCGATCTCATGACCAACGCCAGGAACGCGGTCCGCGATCTCATCGAGTGGCTGGGTCGCGAGCACGGGCTGAGCCGCGAGGATGCGTACATCCTCTGTAGCCTGGCGGCGGACCTCAAGATCTCGCAGATCGTGGATCAGCCCAACTGGGGCGTGTCGGCGTACATGCCCCTGTCGGTGTTCACCGGACGGTGATCGTCGTCCGGGCGGCCGCCAGGCCGCCCGTTCGATGTGCCCGCGCACCCCCCGCCGCGGCGGCACGGTGGCCCCACCCCGTCGTTGCCGTTCCCGGTGCAGGGGCAATTCGCGACGCGAACCGCCCCTGCACCATCAACCAAAATCGTTCCGTTGGTGCCCCCGGGACGCGGCCGTCCCGGCATCCGTGCGGGATGCGAATCGCCGGCGGCATGAATGCCGCACGGCATTGGTGCGGGATGCGAGTCGCGGGCGGCATGAATGCCGCCCCTACGATACGACCCCGTTGCCGCGCGCCGGCGACGGCATCGGCATCCCGCCCGTCGTTGCCGTTCCCGGTGCAGGGGCAATTC
>JAJPIS010000023.1 GCA_021324635.1 Gemmatimonadota bacterium | reverse complement strand
GGGGGGGCGGGGGGGGGGGGGGGGGGGGGGGGGGGGGGGGGGGGGGGGGGGGGGGGGGGGGGGGGGGGGGGGGGGGGGGTAGGGGCGGAAGGCACCGGGCAGCCCGCGGGCGGCGTGCGCTACGTCGAGCGCGAGGCGGTGGCGGACGCCGTGGCGTTCCTCTGCTCCGACGAGGCGCGCGCGATCACCGGGCAGATCTTCCGGCTCACCGACTGAGCGACTCGACGACTCCTCCTCCCGCGCCACCCACCCCGGGCCGAGACCAGCATCCGCGGCCTCACCGATCGGTACTCCTGGACCGGTCGCTCGAGCTGCTGCCGCTCTTCCGCCTGAGCGACTCCGCGGAGGAAGGTGCCGTGAGCTTCAGTCCCTCGCCTGGTCGCCAGTTCCGACCCGGCAGTCGATGGCGTGTACTGCCGGCGCCGAACGACCGCCTGCCCGGCACCTTCGACCAGGACGTCTACGTGGAGCTGCTGCGCCGGTACCGCGACGCGGGGTTCCCGGCAGACGGAACGATCGCCTTCACCCTGCACGCCGTCCTCCGGGCGATGGGTCGGATGGTCGATGGCCGCACCTACGAGCAACTGCGGGGCGCCCTCGCACGGCTCGAGCGCACAGTACTGGAGTCGACCGGCACCTACTACGCGGCCGCGCCGATCGGACGCTATCTCGATGAGCGATTCACGCTGCTCACCGCCGTCTCGATCGACCGGCGTCGCTCGGCGGACCGCGAGCAGCTCGCGCTCTTCCCGACCCTGTCGTCCACCGAGCCCGGCGAGGCCCGGGTGACGCTCTCCCCGCTCGTTCGCGCCAATCTGGCGGCGGGGTACACGACCACCCTCTCCTCGGCGCGGTATCTCGAGCTCTCCTCGCCGACCGCGCGCCGGCTCTACCGCCTCCTGGCGGCGGTGCGTGCGAGCGTCGGTGCGAGCGCCGGAGACCAGCGCCAGGGCGGTCCGTGGCATGCTCCCGCCGAGGACGTGGCCGACCCCGCCGGCGCGGTGGCCGAGTGGCAGGGGGAGAGTGGCGGCGAGCCCATGAGTGGGACCGTGGACGGGGCCGCCGACGGGACTGCCGACGGGGTCGCGTGGGACGTTGCGCTCGACGCTCTGGCCGACCAGCTTCCCCTGACACAGCGGTACCCGTCCCACCTCCTGCGCGTGCTGGAACCGGCGCACGCCATGCTCGAGGCCTGCGGCCTCGTACGCAGCGCGACCATCCGGCAACAACGGCGTGCGTGGGTCGTCCACTATGAGTTACCGTGAGCGCCCGGCAGTACGCACCCCCGCTCACCCCTCACCGCCAACCGATACCGGGGCCATGGCAACCAAACTCGACAAGACGATCAAGCGCGAGCTCGAGATGGACGGGCAGCCGTACACCGTCGCGATCTCGCCCGACGGCATCAAGATCACGCAGAAGGGCTACCGCAAGGGTCGTGAGATGACGTGGAAGACGTTGTGGGCTGACGGGCAGGAGGAGGGAGCGGGGTCCGCAACGGGAACTCCCCCCGCCACGTCGAGTATGTAAGACACCACGTTGCGGGGTTGGTCGGCGAGGACGACGGTGGCGCGGTCCGCTCCGTGCGCACCGGATCCGATGTCCGCCGGCGACCCCGCTGATCTTGTCGGCCCCTGGCACATCGTGCGCATGGTGCGCATCGCGCCATCACCCCAGCACCGCAGTCGAATGCTTCGCCTCCGTCGTCCCAGCCTGCGCACGCTCGCGCTCGGCTCCCTGGTCCTGGTCCCGCTCGCGGCCGGCGGCTTCGCGCTCCAGTCGCGCGTCGCGAGTGACGGCGCCCGCGTGTTCGACCAGGTGTTGCAACTCGTGTCCGACCGGTTCGTGGACACGCTCGATGCGTCGACGCTCTACGAGCGGGCGGCGCAGGGGCTGGTGCACGAGCTGAGCGATCCCTATACCGAGCTCCTGCCGCCCAAGCGGCTCCAGGAGTTCTCGCGGCACACGGGTGGACGGTACGGCGGGATCGGGATGGAGATCGGGGATCTGGGCGGCAGCATCGTGGTGAGCCACGTCTTCCCCCACACGCCCGCCGAGGAGGCGGGAGTGCTCGAGGGCGACCGGATCGTGCAGGTGGACACCGCCTCGACCCGTGGGTGGAAGCTCTCCCAGGTCTCCGACTACCTGACCGGGACGCCCGGGACGAAGGTGTCGGTCCGATTCGCGCGACCGGGCGTCGCCGAGCCGATCCAGTACCGGTTCACCCGCGCCGTGATCCACGTGCCGGCCGTCTCGTACTCGATCATGCTCGACGGCAAGATCGCCTACGTGCCGCTCGGGCAGTTCAACGAGGACGCGGCCGAAGATGTCGCGAGCGCGCTGCGCCGGCTGGTGACGACGGAAGGTGCCAAGGGCGTGGTGCTCGACCTCCGGGACGACCCGGGTGGGATTCTCGATCAGGCGCTCGCGGTCAGCAATCTCTTCCTCAAGGACGGTGAGGAGATCGTGAGCGTGCGGGGGCGGAACACGCCGCCGCAGATCTACGTGGCCAAGGACAAGCCGCTCATGCCGTCCGTGCCGCTCGTCGTGCTGGTGAATGGGGGGAGCGCGAGCGCGTCCGAGATCGTCGCCGGCGCGCTCCAGGATCACGACCGGGCGCTGATCGTCGGGACGACGTCTTTTGGGAAGGGACTGGTGCAGACGCTCTTTCCGCTGGATGGCGGATACGCGCTCAAGATGACGACGGCCAAGTGGTATACGCCGAGCGGCCGGTCGATCCAGAAAGAGCGGAAGCTGCTCCCGGACGGCGAGTTCATCGAGGTGCATCCGGACTCGCTGGAGACCGACTCATCCCGGAAGGCGCGGCCGGCCTACAAGTCGGACGATGGCCGGGTCGTCTACGGCGGGGGCGCGATCACGCCCGACGTGATCGTCAGGCCGGACACATTCACCGTCCAGGAGCAGGCGTTCAACAAGCTGATCGCGGCCAAGTCGCCGCAGGTCTATCAGGCGCTCGCGAATCTGGCGCTCGATCTCAAGCCGAAGATCAAGTCACCGAGCTTCGTGGTCGAGCCGGCGTGGCGCGATGACTTCTTCAAGCGGCTCCAGGCCGCGAACGTCGGCGTCAGTCGTGGGCAGTTCGACTCCGTGTCCGCCTACGTGGATCGCCTGATCGGGGCCCGCGTGGCGCGGACGGCGTTCGGTGACTCGACGGAGAAGCGGCGGGACCTGGATCTCGACGTGCAGCTGCGGCGGGCGGTCGATCTGCTGGAGCACGGGCAGACGCAGCAGGATCTCTTCGCCGAGGCCCGGCAGTTCACGGCCGCGCTGCCGAAAAAGGACAGTAGCCAGTAGGTCGCCATGGCCGGCCTCATCCTGATCGCCCTCGTTCTGCTGTTCGTGCTCTTCATTGGCACGAGCTCGTTCAAGATCGTCGGCCAGGCCGAGGTGATGGTGATCGAGCGGCTCGGGCGGTTCAACCGCGTGGCGCGGTCGGGCTTCAATGTGTTGCTGCCGCTCATCGATCGTCCGCGGACGATCGACGTGCGCATCTTCGACACCGACGTCAATGGGGTGAAGCGGGTGCGCGCCGGCTCGACGGCGCGGATCGACCTGCGGGAGCAGGTGCTCAGCTTCCCGAGTCAGCCGGTGATCACGAAGGACAACGTCACGATCGACATCGACGCCGTGATCTACTACCGCGTCGCCGATCCGCAGAAGGCGACCTATGCGGTCCAGAATCTCCCCTTCGCGCTCGAGACCCTGACGCGGACGACGCTGCGCAACATCGTCGGCGAGATGGAGCTCGACCAGACCCTCGGATCGCGAGACACGATCAACAAGCGCATGCGCGACGTCATCGAGGAGGCGTCGATCGGGTGGGGGGTGGATGTGACGCGGGTGGAGCTCCAGGCGATCGAGCCGCCGCGCGACATTCAGCAGTCGATGGAGCTCCAGATGCGGGCCGAGCGGGAACGCCGGGCCGCGGTGACCCAGGCCGAGGCGGGGAAGCGGGCGGCGATCCTCGAGGCGGAGGGTGTGCGGGAGTCTGCCGTGCTGCGCGCCCAGGGACTCGCCGAGGCTCGGCTCGCGATGGCCCAGGCCGAGGCCGAGACGATCGCCCGCATCGCGAGCGTCCTGCCGGAGGGCGAAGCCTCCGAAGCGGCCGCGTACCTGCTGGCGATCCGGTACTTCGAGGCCCTCCCCTCGGTCGCCCAGGGCCCGGCGACGACCGTCTTCCTGCCCGCCGAGGCGTCCGGTGTGCTGGGTGCGCTCGGCAGCCTCCGGTCACTACTGACCGGTCACGGGGCGGCCAGGAACCCGGGCGCGCCGGCGGGATCGCCGGCGGGCGGCCCGCCCGGCGGCGCGCCCGGCGTGCGTTCGCCGGCCGGCGCGGGCCCGCAGGCTCGGCCGCCCTCGCTGACCTCCCCCGGCACGCTCGCCCTCAATGCCGGCCTCCCGGGCCCGGACGGGGGCAGGACGGGCGGCCCCGCGAGCGGGTAGGCAGGGGATCCCGGCTGTTCCGCTCCGACCGGAGCCGGTCATCATGACGCGGAAGGCGAGCGCCATCACCCGCGACCGCGCCGAGCGCATCGCCAAGGCGCACGCCTGCCAGACGTGCGGCGAGTACAGCTACAAGCGTCTCGTGGTGACGCCCGCGTCGGCCGAGCAGCGGACCCAGTTGGGTGAGGCCTGGCACGTGTCCAAGGTGTGCGGCGTCTGCGGCCAGGAGCACGAGATGGGCATCGGCGCCGACGGGGAGATCGTGTATGTCGCGTAGCGGCTGCCGGTTATAGCGGCCGCCGAGCGGGAGGCGCGCGCTCCGGGAACGTTCCGTCCCATGCGCGGTATCAGAGGTGAACACCGGCCTCACGAGTCTTCGGGGGGCCGGGTATTCGGCTATGGGGTGGGCCTGGCCGGTTTAAGTTGAGGGGCTGGGTCAACTTTTCGCTCGTCCGGTGCGTAATCCCACTGCGGCGCGCTCGGGAGCAACCCTTGGAGGCATACATGCGCAAGCCCCGTCCGAACACGTACAACCCGGCGCAAGCTCTTCATCTCATCGCCAGTGACCGCAGCGGCTCGCCGTTGAGTTGCCCATCCTGCTCCGGTCCGATCGAGCGCGATCCGACTCGCGTGCCGCCGCCGCCCAAGTCGCATGTGACGCTTCGGTGTACGCGCTGTGGGCGGTTCGCGCGATACATCGCCGGAGCCGCGTAGCGCCAACCGCGCAGCGCCAGCCGGATCGCGCGAGCCGTTCTCGCGCTCGAGATGCGCAACGGGCCGCCGCACGCGGCCCGTTTCTCATTTTTCGGGACGGTGTCGCTATCGCGCGCCGCGGGCGCACCCCCGCGGCCGGCCGCACTATCCATGGCAGACAATCCGTATACAATCGCTCGAGGTCGCTGCGCGCCGGCGACAAATGCGCTCGATCGCGCGACCGCGTCGAGCGAACAGCGACCTCGACGCGAGCACGTCGGTCGCGCGGTCCTGTGCACAATCCACATTTCGCATTAACTTGCCGACTGTTGCGCCGCGTGCGTCCGTACACTGCGGGTGCGCGCGACGTCGAGGTCGCGTCACGGTGAGCGGTTCGTGGCATCACAGTCAGCCCCGGTCGGGGAGAGGGCGTCGGCAATGGCACGGCTACAAGGCACAGTCAAGTGGTTCAACGATGCGAAGGGGTACGGGTTCATCTCCCGCGAGGGCGGACCGGACGTTTTCGTGCACTTCAGCGCGATCCAGGGCTCGGGCTTCAAGTCGTTGGCGGAAGGCGATCGCGTGGAGTTCGAGATCGTTCAGGGACAGAAGGGGCCGCAAGCCTCCGACGTCGTGAAGCAGTAGTCCCTGGGTCGGATCTCGGCAGGATCTCCGTAGGATCTCCGTAGGATCGCGCAACGCGGAACCACCGCCGCCAGCCGGCGGCGAGGACGAGTGAGGGCCAGCCCGGATCCCGGAGCTGGCCCTCGGTGCATCGTGCCGCATCATCCACCTCGATCCGACGGCGGCCGCGCATCGACGCCTATCGACGTCAGCCCCCGTCAGCCCCCGTCAGCCCCCGTCAGCACCGCTCGGCGGCCATCAGGCGGCGACCGGCGCCCGGTCGGTGGTCCTGCCGCCGCTCCTGTCGCCACTCCTGTCGCCACTCCTGTCGGACGCCCGCGCGGCATTCCCGAGGTCGAACAGCTCGATCTGACCGACCTCCACCTCCGACCGGCTGTCGGACTCGCCCGCATCGGGCACGTCCGGTGACGGGGGGAGCGTCTCGGGATCCCGTCGGGCGGCCGGGGATTGTTCGGCCTCGTCGGCCGCGGCGTTCTCGCCCGCGCGCGCCCCTGTGCCCCCGCGCCGACGTTCCGAGTCCGCCCCGGCGCCGGGATCGGTGCCGCGGTCGACCGCCGGATCCCCTTCCCCGAGCTGCAAGGTCTGATGGTAGAACCGGAGGGTCTGGATCGGCGCGCGCAGGCTCGCCGGGCTGGCTCGGCTGATGGCGAGCGCCTCCTCGCGAACCTGGCGAGGGAGCGAGCGCGCGAGAGGATGCGCGAGCAGGCGATGGATGGCGATCGCGTCGTGCGCCAGCAACGCCGTGCACAACTCCTCGAGATAGGCCAGCATCCTCGCCTCCACCTGGGCGTAAGTACACTCTGCCACTCTTGCGGCCGCACACGCAAGCCCGCGAGCCAGGCGAGACAGGGACGTTACGACCTGGCACGGAGTCACGGGGGCCTGGCGGGGCCCCGGCGTACCGGGGGACCGCCGGCCGTGGGACCGGAGAGGCGGCCCTCGACCGGGGTCCTACCCGAGCAGGTCGAAGCGGACCCCTCGGCGTCGCCGCCCGCGGCGCCGGGGAGCAAATCGGAAGAGCTGTGCCGGCCGGCCACGCCCCTCGCTCCGCCATTCGCCGGTCGGCTGGACGAGTGATGCGGCCTGGAGGGCGCGGCGAAAGCTCGCCTTGTGCAGCCGGCGGCCGAGGAGGATCTCGTAGACCCGCTGGAGGTCGCTCAGGGTGAAACTCGATGGCAGCAGCCGGAACGCGATCGGCGCGAGGTCGAGGCGGTGCCGAACCGCCTCGAGTGCCGCCGCGACAATGGCCTGGTGGCGCGGGGCGAGCGCCGGCAGCTCGGCGACCGGGAACCAGGCCGCGTCCTCACCGAGCGACGAGCGCGTCCCGGCTGGCACCGCCCCGACGAACCCGACTGAAAGCGCCACGTCGCCCGGATGGCGCCGGTCGTCAGCGAACGCACCGACCTGCTCGAGCCACCCGGGCGCGATCGGCACGGCCCTCCGCGCGACATCCGCGGCCAGCTCGTCCAGCGAGGTGCCGGTCCCCGGCGCCGGCGCCCACGGCAGGGTCCAGCGCTCGAGCGACCCTTCCGGGGCGCGCACGAGCAGCACTGCCAACTGCCGATCGACCGGCATCAGGAGGACGACATCCGCGGAGTAGCCGGGCCGACGGGCCGGCCCGCCAACGCGATCGCGCACTCCCGCGAATTAGTACCCGCGCGATACTAAGGTCAAGAGGACGGGAACCGCCGGGCCTGCCAGCGCTGAAGGGCGCGCGCGACC
The DNA here is from genome assembly GCA_021324635.1 of Gemmatimonadota bacterium. Taxonomy (GTDB): domain Bacteria; phylum Gemmatimonadota; class Gemmatimonadetes; order Gemmatimonadales; family Gemmatimonadaceae; genus Palsa-1248. Next base: position 80,283 of record JAJPIS010000023.1, on the reverse strand, counting down.
TCGACGTTGTTGGCGGCGATCGCGTAGAGAGCGTCCAGCGCGCGCTGCGCGTCGGGGGCGTCGGTCTCGGCGACGACCGGCGGAGGATGTCCGACCCGGCGGCCGGGGTCGGCTCGACGTTCCACGAGGAGCTGCGCGTGCACGGTGGACTCGCGCGGCGGCTGGGGCAGCGCCTGGGAGGCCGCCTGGGAGGCCGGCTGGGGCGTCGCCTCGGGGGCCGCCTCCGGCGCCGGGTGCGGCGCTCCGGACGAGGCTGCCTCGGGCCCGGCGTTCCCCGCCGGGCTCCCCACAGTGCCGGGGTCGGCGGCGCCCGGGGGCGGGGGCGCCACGTCGGCCGTCGATTCGATCGCCACGTAGCCGCCGCCCGGCAGCGGGCGCTCGTAGAGACGACTGTCGTCGCTCATGCGACCCTCCACCGGCAGATGCCGGCAGGGGCCGGCGCGTGGCCGCCTGCGCCGACGCGCCCGACCGCGGCCGGCTGGCGGGCTACCATACGGGGGCCACCCTCGACGTGAGCGACATGTCCGAGGACCCCGCGGCCATGTACCGCACTCCGTCCTCGGGCAGCACTCGTCGAACGGCGATGAGCCGCTCGTCGAACCAGGTGCGGTGCGCGTTCGTGCCCCGCGCGAGGCGATCGAGCCGCACGACGTGGGCCGAGCTCGAGGCATGGATGATGGAATCGTGGCCCACGTAGATGGCGATGTGCTGGGCACCGCGGCCGCCCCAGAAGAACAGCAGGTCGCCGGGCTCCAGCGAGTCGCCCGGCGGCGGCGCGTCGCCCACCGCCACCTGCTCACGGGCGGTCCGGGGCAGGGCCAGCCCGTGCTTCGCGAACACGTAGCGCACGAACCCCGAGCAGTCGAACGCGCGCGGCGTGGTGCCACCCAACCGGTACGGCACGCCGACGAACCGGCGGGCGGTCCGGACGATGTCCGACCCGCCAACGACCCCTCGCACCGGGACCAGTGCCGGCTTCCGCGCGACCGCGGACTGGGCGTGCGCGATCCGCGCCGCGACAAGCAACGGCGCGGCGGTGAGAAGGGTTGCCGTCCGGATGCACCTCATCGGGAGAACGACGACCGGCCGCCGGGGAGGTCACCGCCCCGGCGGCGGGCCATGCCGACCGTCTCCCGCCCCGCGCGGGTAGTGTCAGTGACCGCCGATCGGCGCGCCGGCGGTCACGGCGGGCGGGGTGAGCGCGGGGAGTTGGAGGCCGGTGCCGGGCGCGGCGAAGGGCGGAATGGCGATCGGGAGGCGGCCGCCGACCGGAATCGTACCGAGGAGCGCACGCGCCGCGGCCTGTTGCGAGACCGGGAGCCCGCCCCAGGCGACGACATACGCGGGCACGGTCGGCACCTGCTGGAGCAGGTACGGGTTGCCGAAGGCGACCAGGATCGGCCGGGCGCCGCGTTGCACGAGCTGCTGGATGAACGCCGTGATGGTCGCCGGCGCGCTGACCGTGGTGGCGTGATCGCTCGGTCCGATGTAGGACCCGACGATGGTGACGTCGGCCGAGTCGGCCTCCTGGAGGATGCGCCACGGCGTGTCGCCGGGATCATCGGCGTCCACGAACTCGGTCCGAAGGGCAGGAAACGTCCGACGAAGCTCGGCGCCGAAGGTCGCGCCCGCGGCGAGGTCCGGCCGATGGGCGATCGTGACCGAGAGCACGCGCGCGCCGTGCGTGAGGCGGCCGAGCGGCAGCGCGGCCAGCGTGTCCTTGACGACCGTGATCGAGCGCTCGGCCACCTGCTGGGCGACGGCGCGGCTGGCCGAGTCGCCGACGAGGGTGCGCAGGGCCGCGAGGTCCACGAATCGGTTCCGCTGGAGCCCGAGGGTGTGCTTGAGGATGAGAATGCGGCGCACCGAGGTATCGATCCGGCTCTCCGGGTAGAGCCCCTCATGGACCCCGGCGACGATCGCGTCCACCGCGGCCGCGGCGCCGCCCCCCGGCGCGTCCGGAAGCTGGATCAGCACGTCGACACCTGCTTCCACCGCCGCTTTGACCGATCTGGTCGGGCCGTAGCGGTCGAGCAGGGCCCGCATGTCCATCGCGTCCGACACGATGAGCCCGTGAAATCCCAGCTCGCCCCGCAGCAGGCCGGTGAGGACGGCCGGCGACACGGTGGCCGGCGCGCCGGTCGAGTCGAGTGCCGGGAGGGCGCCGTGGAAGGTCATGATCGCCCCGACGCCCGCGTCGATCGCGGCGCGGAACGGCACCAGTTCGACGCTGTCGAGTCGCTCGCGCGTGACCGACACCACCGGCAGCCCGAGGTGCGAGTTCACATCGGTGTCGCCGTGGCCGGGGAAGTGCTTGCCGGTCGCGACCATGCCGTTCGCCTGGAGCCCGCGGATGAACGACCGTCCGAACGTCGCGACCAGGCGCGGGTCGCTCCCGTAGGAGCGGACGTTGATGACCGGATTGTTCGGGTTGTTGTTGACGTCGAGAACCGGCGCGAAGTCGACGTGGATGCCGAGCGCCCGCCCTTCGCGCGCGGTGATGCGGCCTTCCTCGGCGGCCAGCGTCGTGTCGCCGGTCGCCCCGAACGCCATCTGGGGGGGGAAGACCGTCGCGCCGCCGAGATCGATCCCGTTGGGGAGGAAGTAGCCGCCGCGGGCTCGCATCCCGGCCCCGAACTCGAGGTCGCTCGAGACGAGGAGCGGGAGCGGCGCGAGCTTCTGGAGCGCGTTGAGCTTGGCGGCGATCTCGATCGGGGAGCCGACGGAGATGAGGAGCCCGCCGACCTGGAGGTCGCCGACATCATGCGAGAGCTTGCGCCAGGCGGGGGCGTCGGTCGCCACGTAGTCGCCGAAGAGATTCGGCCACGTCATCTGGGCCGCCTTCTGCCGCAGCGTCATGGTGGCGAGCACCGAGTCCGCCCAGGCGAGCGCCGCGTGCGGTGCGTGGGTCGGGGCGGCCACGGGTGCGGAGGCCGCCGGCGAAGGCTCAGTCATCGGGACGTGGTGCCCGGCGCAGGCCGAGAGTGCGCCGGCCGAGAGTGCGCCGGCCGAGAGCACGCAGGCGGCGGTCAGCCGCGCGGTCGGGCGCCAGCCGCCGCGCCGAGAGCATCGAGGTGTCGTCACGATCTGCTGACGGCCGAGGGGCGACCGCCGTTACCACCACGGGAGCGACGGTCGGTCGCCCCGCGGCCAGCTACCAATTGATGGTGCCCTGCTTGGACGTATCCACCTCTTCCTCGCGGCCGCTCTTGAAGAGGAACGCCTCGAGATTCTTCGTCAGAAACGCTCGCGCCTGCGGGTCCATGACGTTGAGCCCGTAGTGATTGTTGAGCATGGTCTGCTGGCGCAGCCACTGCCCCCAGCACTCCTGACAGATCTCACGAACGATCCGCGCGCCGATGGCGCCCGGAAACGGGGGCCGCTCGAATCCCGCGCGTGCCTGGCCGCAGCGGGTGCAGGTGATGGACATGACGCAGCCGACCGAGTGCCCGGATCAGGCCCGCGCGTACCTGATCGTGGCGAGCTTGATCGCGGAGAGCAGCTTGATGTACGCCCAGCCGATATCGAACTCGTACCACTTGGCCTTGAACTTGGCCGAATGCGGGTCGGCGTGGTGGTTGTTGTGGAGCTCCTCCCCGGCGAGCCAGATGGCGATCGGGGAGATGTTCCGGCTCTCGTCCTTGACCTCGAAGTTCCGGTAGCCGAGCGCGTGCCCGACACCGTTGATGATGCCGGCGGCCCAGAACGGGATCCAGATCATCTGCACGCCCCAGACGAGCGCGCCAACGAAGAAGCCGAACAGGTAGAGATCGATCGCCAGCATGAGGCAGATGCCGAGGATGTTGCGCGATGCGAGCAGATGCCGCTCCAACCAGTCGTTCGGCGTTCCCTTGCCGTACTTCTCCAGGACACCCGGCTGTTGCACCGCCTTGCGGTAATAGAACGCGCCCTTCAGCACGATGTTGCGCAGTCCCTCGAGGAGCGGGCTGTGTGGGTCACCCTCCCGGTCGGCGAAGGCGTGGTGCTTCCGGTGGCAGGCCACCCATTCCTTGGTGACGATCGACGTCGTGAGCCAGAGCCAGATCCGCATCGGCACGGCCGCGAGCGAGTGGAACGTCACGCTGCGGTGTGTCTGCGCGCGGTGCAGGAACAGCGTGACGCACGCATTGGTGAGGTGCCCCGCGATGATCACGAAGATCACCGGAATCCACCAGTGTGACGCCCAACTGCCGAATCTCCACATGTCTTGCGCTCTCCATGGGGCCTCGTCGAGGCCCCGTTCACGTGCCACCATGCCGCCGCGACGTCGCGCCGCGCGGCACCGCGCCCAACCGACGGGCGTACGCAACTTACACTGTGCGGCGGATGTTTGCACACTTTCGGACCGGGACCTGCCGCCGCGCGAGACGGGGCGCTGATGGGAGACGACCGGCAGGCCGACGCGGTCTCTCTGCCGCTCGGCTCGGCCGGTATATTCAGCGGTCGTGCCCGATCCTCTCTCCATCTCGATCGTCGTTGCGGCGGGCGCCGTCGTGGTCGGGGTTGCCATCCGCGTCGTCGTGGCGACATACGGGCGCGGGCCGGCGCCGGAGCGCCCACGCGGAGCCGACGGGATCATCGTCGGCGCCGGCCCGATCGATCTGGCGAGCGGCGACGCCGACGCGCCGGCAGCGCTCCTCCTCCACGGCTTCGGGGACACCCCGCAGACGGTCTCGTATCTGGCAGCCGACCTCCACCGCCGCGGGTGGACTGTGCATGCGCCGCTCCTGCCCGGGCACGGCCGAACCGTCGGCGTGTGGGCCGGAACCGGCGGCGAGGACTGGCTCGGCGCGGCCCGCACGGCGCTGGAGGCGCTTCGCCGGCGCCACGACATCGTCGGGCTCGTCGGGCTCTCGATGGGCGGCGCGCTGGCGTCGGTGCTCGCGGCGGAGGTCGGGGCCCATGGTCGGGCGGATGGCCTCGGCGGGAACGGCGGACGAGGCCGGGACGGGGCGGGCGAGGGCGAGGTCGCAGCGCTCGTGCTCGTCGCGCCGTACTTCCGGTTACCGACCTGGATGCGCCTGCTCGCGGGGTCTCATCGGGTCGTGGGTGCCGGCCGTCGGTACGTCGGCGCCCGGGGGAGCCCATCGATCCTGGATCCTGTGGAGCGCGACCGCAACCTGGCGTACGGCGTGACAACCCCTCGGCTCGTCGATGAGCTCGGCCGCGTCGCGCGCCGGGCGTGGGCAGCGCTGCCGAGGGTGGCGATGCCGACGCTGCTCGTGCAGTCGCACCGTGACAATCGCACGACCGCCCGCACCGCGACCGCGGCGTTCAGACGCCTCGCGAGCGCCGACAAGCGACTCGTCTGGGTCGATGCGGGCGCACACATCATCACCGTGGACTATGGCCGAGAGCATGTCATCGCCGCCGTCGGCGATTGGTTGGACGCGCATGTGCCGTCCTGGGGGCGTGCACGCGAGGTGCGGCCGGCGTGAGCGCGGTCCGCACGGTCCGGCAGAGGTGACCCGGCGATGACGGTCAGGGTCGGAGTGGTGACGGAGACAGCCCTGCGGGAGCGGCGGGTGGCCCTCGTGCCGGACGGCGTGCGCATGCTCCTGCGCGCCGGATGCGAGGTCGTCGTGCAGCGGGGCGCGGGCGCGCGGGCCTATGTGCCCGACGACGCGTACGCCGCGGCGGGCGCGACACTCGCCGCCGACGTGGCGGCCGTCGTGTCGGCGTGCGACGTGCTGGCCAAAGTGCAGCGTCCGGCGGTGACCGAGATCGCCCAACTGCGCCCGGGGCTCGTCGTCATCTCGCTGCTGGGCACCGCCGGCGACGCGGACGCGATCGAGCAGCTCGCGGCCGCCGGCGTGACGCTGCTCGCCCTGGAGCGGGTCCCGCGGATCACGCGCGCCCAGTCGATGGATGTGCTGTCATCGCAGAGCACGGTCGCCGGATACAAGGCCGTGCTGCTCGCCGCCAACGAGCTGCCGCGCTTCCTGCCGATGCTGACCACGGCGGCCGGGTCGATCGCGCCGGCCAAGGCCTTCATCCTGGGCGCCGGCGTGGCCGGCCTCCAGGCGATCGCGACGGCCCGGCGGCTCGGCGCGGTGGTGAGCGCGTTCGACGTCCGGCCGGCCGTCCGCGAGCAGGTGGAGAGCCTCGGGGCGACGTTCGTGGCGGCGGAGGCGATCAGCGCGGACGCCGAGGTGAGCGGGGGGTATGCGCGCGAGCAGAGCGCCGAGCAGCAGCGGCGGACGGCGGAGGCGATCGGACGACACCTCGCGCAGGTCGATCTCGCGATCACGACCGCGCAGGTGCCCGGCCGCCCGGCGCCCCGGCTCATCACCGCCGAGATGGTGCGGAGCATGCGCCCCGGCTCCGTGATCGTCGATCTCGCCGCCGAGACCGGCGGGAACTGCGAGGTCACGCGCCCCGGCGAGACGGTCGACGTGGGCGGCGTGCGTGTGCTGGGCCCGTTGAACGTGCCGAGCCTCGTTCCGGCGCATGCCAGTCAGATGTTCAGCCGGAACGTGGTGACCCTCCTGCGGCACGTGGTCCAGGACGGCGCGCTCGTCATCGACCCGACCGATGAGATCACCGGGCCGATGGCGGTCGTGGGGGCTCGCCTCCAGGCCGCGAGCGGGGCATAGCGTCGGTCGCGCGCGAGCGACACCGACACGCGGATCGCACGGCGGTGGACGGCGCGCGCGGCACGTCCCGCGCGGCGTGAGGATACCAGACACGGGAAGGAGACTCGTACGCGCATGTCGATCACCTCAATCACCGAAGTATATGTGTTCGTGCTGGCCGCGTTCCTGGGCTACCAGATCGTCAGGAAAGTGCCGCCGCTCGTCCACACACCCCTCCTCGCGGCGACCAACGCCATCTGTGGCATCTCGATCGTCGGCGCGCTCGTCGAGGCGGGCGCGCACCAGACGCGGATGAGCACGATCCTCGGCGTCGTGGCGGTGACGGCCGCCACGATCAACATCGTGGGCGGCTTTCTCATGACCGACCGCATGCTGAAGATGTTCAGGCCGCGCGCGAAGCCGGTGGCCCGGGCGAAGCCCGCGACCGAGACCAACGGACGCTCGCCCGGGAGCGCCTGACGCATGGTGCGGACGCTGTTCATCGAGGGGACCTACTTCGCGGCCGCGGTCCTGTTCATCCTCGGACTCCAGAGCCTCACCCGCACCGAAGGCGCGCAGCGCGGGATGCAGCAGGCGATGGTGGGCATGCTCCTCGCCGTCGTCGGCACCCTCGTCAACCATGGGATCGTCGATTATCGGTGGATCGCCGTCGGCCTGGTGCTCGGGACGGTGCTCGGATACCCGCTCGGAATGCTGGCGCCGATGACGGCGATGCCGCAGGCGATCGCCGCCTCGCACATGTTCGGCGCGATCGCGGCGACGCTCGTCGGTGTGGCCGAGTACTACAACGCCCGGGGGGCGGTCGGCTCGGCCACCATGACCGCGCTCGGGTTCGAGACGATGCTCGGCGCGCTCACCGTGACCGGCAGCTTCATGGCGTTCGGCAAGCTCCAGGGCGTGGTGATCGATCGGCCGCTGACATTCCGCGGGCAGAACGCCGTCAACCTCGGGATGTTCGGGGCGATGGTCGCCATCTTCATCTACCTGATCGCGAGTCCCGTCCATCCGGCGCTCTTCTACACCATGCTCGGGCTCGGGCTGCTGATCGGCGTCACCATGGTGCTCCCGATCGGCGGCGCGGACATGCCGGTCGTGATCTCGCTGCTCAACTCCTACGCCGGGCTGGCATCGGCCGCCACCGGCTTCGCGATCGGCAACAACGTGCTGATCATCGCCGGCGCGCTCGATGGGGCCTCGGGCTTCCTGCTCTCGATCCTGATGAGCAAGGCGATGAACCGGTCGTTCGCGAACGTGCTCTTCGGCGCCTTCGGGACCGCACCGACCGGCGCCGCGAAGACGGCGGTCGGGCTGACGGTCCGGTCGATCAGCCCCGAGGACGCGGCGATGCAGCTCGCCTACGCCGGCGAGGTGATCATCATCCCCGGCTACGGGATGGCCGTCGCCCAGTCACAGCATCAGGTGCGCGAGCTCGCGGAGCAGATCGAAAAGCGCGGCGGCACGGTGAAGTACGCCATCCATCCGGTCGCGGGTCGGATGCCCGGACACATGAACGTGCTCCTCGCCGAGGCCAACGTGCCGTACGACCGATTGTACGACATGGAGGAGATCAACGCCGAGTTCGACCACGCCGACGTGGCACTGGTGATCGGCGCCAACGACGTCGTCAATCCGGCGGCGCGCACCGACCAGGGGAGTCCCATCTATGGCATGCCGATCCTCAACGCCGACCACGCGAAGAGCGTGATCGTGCTGAAGCGAAGTATGAATCCGGGGTTCGCGGGGATCGAGAACGAGCTGTTCTACGCGCCGAAGACGAGCATGTTGTTCGGCGACGCCAAGAGCTCGCTCACGAAGCTGGTCTCCGAGGTGAAGACCGTGTGAGCCGCGGCTGAGCCGCGGCTGAGCCGCGAGTGAGCCGCGAGTGAGCCGCGGGTGAGCCGCGGCTGAGCCGCGGGTGAGCCGCGGCTGAGCCGCGAGTGAGCCGGGTGGCGTCCGGCGCGATGTGCACGAGGGCCGGCAGCGGTACACCGCTGCCGGCCCTCGTTGCCGATCGGGCACTCGCGTCAGGCCGCGCTGCCGCCTGGCGTGCCGGAGCCACCCGGGCCCGACGATCCGCCGCCGCCGGAGCCGGATCCCGGGCGCGGCGGGGACGGCGGCGCCATGGGCCGGGGCGGCGGCGGCGTGGCCGGGCGCGAGACGGGCGGCGGCGCCGGCCGCGGCGGCGGTGTCACCGGACGGGGCGGCTGTGTCATCGGGCGGGGCGGCGGAGCGGCGGGGCGCGGCGCGGGCGCGGCGGGACGCATGCCGCCCGGCGTCGCGCCACCACCGGTCTGCGAGGCGCCGCCGGGCGCGCCGCTCGTGTGCGTGGGGCTCGTGTGCGTGGGGCTCGTGTGCGTGGAGCTCGTGTGCGTGGAGCTCGTGTGGGAGGAGGTCGATGGCCCCGACGACGCACCCGACGAACCGCCGGAACGCGTGAAGCGGTCCATCATGCCGCTCGCCATCTCACCGAGCCGGCTCGTTACATCCCGCGCTTCGTGCACGACCGTGCTCGCGGCCTTGGCCATGCGCGACGGCGCAGCCTTGCGGGCGGACTTCTTCGCCGCCGACCTGCGCGAGCCGCCGGCCGCTTTGCGCGCGCCCCTGCGCGCACTCTTGCGCGCACTCTTGCGCGCGCTCTTGCGTGCACCCTTGCGTGCGCCACCGCGCTTGGTCGCGGAGCGCCGGGCCGACCGCTTGGCCGCACCGCGGCGCGCGCCGCGCGCCGCGCGTGTGCTCGCCGAGCGCTTGCGCGCTCCCTTCTTCGCAGCGCCGCGGCGCGCCGCGGAGCGTTTCGTCGACCGAGATGACTTGCGCTTGGTTGCCATGGATGCTGCTCCCGGGAGGGTAGGGAATTAGCAGGCTCGACACTCAAGATCCACACCGCGGCGGCGTTGGGCAAGAACCGATCGTGTCGCTGCACGCGCGAGCTCGCCTCCACGGCACGACGCGCGGGATCCGGCTCTCGACGATGGGCGGGCCCCACGGCAGCCGAGTCCAGCCGGCGGCCGCCGGCGCCCTGCTGTAATATTCGCGCTCGGTAGCCACTCATCGACCGTCCCACCAGGAGCTCCAGAATGCGAGTCCTCGCGATGCTGCTCGCCGTCCCCCTCTGCGCCACCGCCATCGGATGCGCCGGCGGGGGTGGGGGTGGGGGTGGGGGTGGGGGTGGGGGGGCCGGTAAGGCGGACAGTGGGGGCGCGATGGCGGCACCCGGGGGAGCCCCCGCGAGCGCGACCGCGACCGCGGCCGGGGGCGGGGCGGCTTCGGCTGACCCGGATCAGGCCGCCAACGGGCGCGGCGTGCCCCAGGGCTACCTCGGACGGACCGACGACGCCGCGAAGCCGCTCGCCGACGTGCGCTACACGCCCGGGCCGGGCGGAACGTGGGAAGTGCGGACCGGACCGGCGCACATCCTCTACGCGACGGCGGACACCGCCAGCGGGCAGTACACGGTGCGGACGACGATCGAGCAGCTCGAGGCGCCGCGCCACCCGGAGGCGTACGGGGTGTTCATCGGGGGACGGGACCTGTCCGGTTCCGGGCAGCACTACACGTATTTCCTGGTGCGCGGAGACGGCAAGTACGCCGTGAAGACTCGTGACGGAGCCAATGCCCGGACGGTCGTGGACTTCACGGCGAGCCCCGATGTCCCGAAAGCCGATGCGGCGGGGCGGGCGACCTATCCGATCGCGGTCCAGGTCGGCGCCGACTCGGTTCGGCTCCTGGTAGCCGACAAGCCGGTCGGGGCGATCGCCAGCAGTGGGGCATCGACCGCGGGGATCGCGGGGCTTCGCGTCAATCACAACCTCCACGTGACGGTCAAGCCGATCGTCATCAGCCGCTGAACGGCCGGCGGGTGATCCGTTCATCATGGGAGTGCGAGATGTCAGCGGCAGGTAGGCGGGCCCTGAGCGCCGTGGCGCTCCTCATCGGACTCGCGGCGGTGGCGGGTGCACAGGCCACCACCGGCGATCGTCCCGTCGGCGGGGGGGCGGATCGCGCCGCGGCGCAGGAGGTCGGGTATACGCCGACCGATGCCGCGGCCGAGGCGGCCGAGGAGCAGCGCGCGATCGCGGTGCCGTCGCCGGCAGCCGCGGAGACGTACTCGCGTGCGCTGTCGGCCCAACCGCACGTCGCGGGAACGCCAGCTCAGGCGCGGACACGCGACTATGTCGTCGATCTCATGCGCCGCTGGGGGCTCGAGACGGAGGTGCGCCCGTACGACGTCTACATGCCGCATCCCACCGGCGTGCACGTCTGGCGCCTCGGACCGGGCGGCGACTCGACGGAGCTGGCGCTCGCCGAGGGACCGATCCCGGGAGACAGCACATCGAGCGCGTACCCTCAGGTGCTGACCTTCAACGCGTACAGCGCCACCGGCTCGGCGGCCGGCGAGGTCGTCTACGCCAACTACGGGTTGATCGAGGACTACGCACACCTCGACTCGGTGGGCGTCTCGGTGCGTGGCAAGGTCGTGATCGCCCGATACGGGCGGTCCTTTCGGGGGATCAAGGCGCGCGAGGCCGAGCGCCACGGGGCGGTCGCGCTGCTCATCTACAGCGACCCGGTCGACGATGGATTCGTCCGCGGCGATGTGTACCCCGAGGGCCCCATGCGCCCGCCACAGGGCGTGCAGCGGGGGAGCATCATGAACGAGGACGGCGATCCGAGCACGCCGGAGTATCCGAGCACGGCCGGCGCGCGGCGGCTGGAGCCGGCGCAGATGGCGATCCCGCACATCCCGGTCGTCCCGATCTCCTACGGCAACGCACGACAGCTGCTCGAGCCGATCCGCGGAACCGGCGCGATGGGCGGTGACGCGGGCGGCGGGCCGGCCCGTCTCCCGCAGGCCTGGCAGGGCGGGCTTCCCTTCCGCTACCACATCGGACCCGGACCGGTCCGGGCACGCGTGACGTTCGAGGCCGAGTCGGGCGCCGCGGCATACCACACGATCTGGGACACCTTCGGCATCGTACGGGGGACCGAGTTCCCGGACGAGCTGGTGATGGTCGGCGGGCATCGGGACGCGTGGGGGCCCGGCGCAGCCGATAACGTGAGCGGCACGACGAGCGTGCTGGAGATCGCGCGCACGATCGCCGCCGAGGCGCGCGCGGGGCATCGGCCCAAGCGGACGATCGTGTTCGCGACCTGGGACGCCGAAGAGTGGGGGCTCATTGGATCGACGGAGTACGTCGAGGATGACTCCCTTCGGCTGACGCGCGACGCGGTCGCGTATGTCAATCAGGACGTCGCGGCGGACGGCCCATCGTTTGGCGCCGAAGGGTCGCCCTCGTTGCGGGCCGTGCTCCGGGACATCGCGCGGCTCGTTCCGGATCCCGACTCGGGGACGGAGGGAGCGGCGGGCGCGCGCGGCGCGCATCGGAGCGTCTACGACGAGTGGCGCGCGCGGGCCGCGGGAGCGGCGGGCGGTGCGGGGTCCGCCGCGGACAGCACGCTTCCGAAGTTCGGCGATCCCGGCGGCGGCTCCGACTTCGCCGGGTTCGCCAACCACCTCGGGATCCCGATCCTGGGCTACGGGTTCGGCGGCGCGGGTGGCGTCTATCACTCCGCTTACGACGACTTCGCCTGGGAGTCCCGGTTCGGTGATCCGGGGTTCGTGCGGCACGCCGCGGCCGCGCGGGTCGGCGCCGCGCTGCTGCTCCGCCTCGCCAATGCCGACGTGATCCCGTACGACTACGTCGAGTATGCGCGGACGATGCAGCACTACCTGCCGGCGATCGACGACGCGATCCGCGCCCACCGCTGGACGGGCGTCTCCACGGCGCGGTTGGCCGCGGCGATCACGGGGATGGAGCGCGCGGCGGCGGCGTTCGCGGCCGCCCGCGACAGCGCGCTCGGCGGATCGGCGGTCGCGCGCGCCGGTGCGGCGGCGAGCGCGGGCGCCGCGGGGAGTGGCGGCGTGCGAGCGGAGCGCCCGGAGGCTCCGCGCCGCGCGAGCGGCGCACCGCGCCGTCCTCCGTCGCCTGCCGTGCTGCGCGCAACCAATGCGGCGCTGCTGCGCGTGGAACGGGCCCTCACCCGCCCTGCCGGGCTGCGGACGCGCCCCTGGTTTCGGAGCCTGATCTACGCTGCCGACGAGGACAACGGCTACGCCAACGTCGCGCTCCCGTCGGTGACCGAAGCGGTGCGGTCGGGCGACCAGACACTCACGACGCGCGAGATCGACGACCTCGCCGGCCGGTTCGATGCCGCGGCCGGTGCGCTTCGGGACGCGACGACAGCGATCGCCGGGCAGCGCTGAGTCAGCCGCGGAGCTCGAGGCCGGACGCGCCCGGGGCCGGCACGCTGCGACCCGGGCGAGGCGGGTCGGGCGGGTCGGGCGGGTCGGGCGGGTCGGGCGGGTCGGGCGGCTCGAGCGGCTCGGCGGCCGTCGGTGGATCCAGATCGGCTCGGCCCATGCGCAGGCGCTCGTCCTCCAGCGCGTCGAGCTCCACGTCGACCTCGATGTCGGGGTCGACGATCGGCGTCGGCGATCGCGGTGGCTCGAGCGCCTGCACCGTCGTGCGGGCCTGAGCCACCGGGACGCCGCCGACGGCGCCGCTGCACGCGCAGCCGAGGCGCGGCGCGAGGTCGATCAGGACAGGCGACGAGGCGATCAGGTACTGGGCGAGCTCGGCCGCGTACTCGACGTCCCGGATCTCGACCGTCGAACGGGGCACGATCGGCAGCGGGAGATCGGTCTCACGCGGGGCCGCGGCCGGGCTGTCCGGCGGCTGCTGGAGAATACGATCGATCGGGAGCCCACCGGGGACGGAGTAGCAGCGCCGCCGGTCGGGAGCGAAGAACGAGTTGAAGACGCGCGGCTCGCGGATCGGGATGATGCCGCGCCGCATCAGCGTCGCGAAAAATTCTTCCGGGCGCACCTGTCGGTCGATCGATCGATCGCCGGTCGCCGACGGGCAGGCGCCGACGTACGTGATGTCGATCGGCACCGTGCCATAGAGGCCGCGGAGGTAGCGCGCGGTGGCGACCGGCGGCGCAACCGAACAGACGAGGTACGGTAGCAGGTCAGGCCCCGGGCCGAGCAGGCGGTCGCGCACGCGGGGACAGGCGCAGAACACCGCGCTCGGGAGCGTCCGCGTGGCCAGCCGCCGCGCGCACGCGTCGGCGATGAGCTCGTCACCCCAACTCGCCGGAATCGCGGCCGCGTAACCCGCGGCCCGGCACGCGTGCGCGACCTGCACCGGCGTCGCCGGGCGCGCCGCCAGATATCCGTCCGCACCGATGATGACGAATGGCGTGGCCGCCGGCGTGGCATCTTCGCGACGCGGCTCCGCGCGCGCGCCGGCACGCGGATCGGGGCCTGCATCCGGGTGTGCATCGGCAGGCGAAGCAGGCGAGGCGGAATGTCGCATGGCGGCGGAGGTGACGTCCACAGCCCGTGGTGGATTCCGGCGGCGGCGATACGCTGGCGGTGCACGAGCCGCGCACGGGCAGTGCACAGGCAGTGAACCGGCGGCGCATGGGCAGGGCACGGGCGGTGCGGGCGACCGTGTCCCTCTCGTCAAAGCAACCTACCTCAGCCGGAGATGTCCAGTCGGCCCAGACATTGCTAGAAGAGTCCCGCGCAGTGCAGACGTAATGACGCGTCAAAGTGACTGCCACTGGACACTTGGACGAGTCTCCGTGCACGAGTGCACGAGTGCACGAACCTGCGCAGGAGGGAGTGCCGATGTACGAGACCGTGCACCTCTCACGCGATGCGATCGAGATGATCGCGACCTATGCGGCGCGTGCAGTCTGGCCGTCCGGGTTCAGCATCTACCAGCGTGGAGCGCCGGCGGACGGCGTGTTCATCGTGGTGCGCGGCCGCATCGTGTTGCGGAGCCGCGTGAAGTCGGGGCGCGGGTACATCCCGACCATCGTCACGCCGGGCGGCACGTTCGGCGCCGAAGGGCTCGCGGCCGCGGTGCCGCCGCCGCCGCGCTACGTGACCGAAGCGCGTGCCGATGAGGAGACGGAGACCCTGCATCTCGACACCGGGCGCTTTCGCGCGCTGGTGCGCGAGCGGCCGGCGGCGGCGCTGTCGCTGGCCGCGCAGATGATGGCCGAGCACGCGACGCTGCTGGAGAAGCTCCGCGAGCTGGCGACGCTCAGTGTCGAGCAGCGGCTCGTGACATCGCTCGCGCGGATGGCGCGCCAGCGCACCTTCGTGGACGGCGATGGACGGCTCATCCTCGACGCCGCGCACTACCGGGTGTTGTGCGAGCTGGTCGGCGCGACGCGCGAGTCGGTCTCGCTCGTGCTCAATCGCCTCATCGCGAGCGGTGCGGCGGAGCGGCACGACGGCCGGGTGTACGTCGACACCGCGGCCGTCCGCGCGCTCCGCGAGTCGGAGTGGTCCGACAGCCTGGCCGCGCTCAAGGTATCGGACGAGCAGGCGGCGGTCGCCGGCGACTGACCGCGCGGCCGCACGAACCGTGCGGCACGACGGCACCATGGACCCGTGCCCGTCGTTGCCGGTCCCGGTGCCCGGGCATCCACGCGCCCGCAGATACCACGAGGGTGCCGTCATCCACGTCCACCGGGAACAACCACGACGGGCACCGTGATGTCCCGCGGGACGCGGGCGGCGGGACATGGCGAACGGCGGACGGCGGGCGGCATGAATGCCGCCCCGGCATCGGTGCGGGATGCGGGTCGCGGGCGGCATGAATGCCGCCCCGGCATTGGTGCGGGATGCGGGTCGCGGGCGGCATGAATGCCGCCCCTACGGGACATCCCGATGCCCCCCCGTCGTTGGTGGTTGGGGCACCCACACGCCCGCCCGGGATCACGGCGCCGTCACCGAACCCGGTTGTTGCTGTTCCCGGTGCAGGGGCAATTCGCGTCGCGAATTGCCCCTGCACCATCAAAAAAAACCGTTCCTTTGGTGGCCGCGGGACGCGGCCGTTCCCGCCCCGCCATTGGTGTGGGATGCGAATCGCGGGCGGCATGCATGCCGCCCCGGCATTGGTGCGGGATGCGAATCGCGGGCGGCATGAATGCCGCCCCTACGCGCGGGGCGGCCTGGCGGCCGCCCCGCTACGCGTTTTCGTATTCGGCGATCGCGCGTGAGAGGACGGCCCGGAGCGCGCGCTCGCGGTCGGGGCCGTCCGGGACGGTCCGCACCAGCGACGCGAGCTGCCGCGCCATCTCGTCCTCCACGAATCCGTCGGCCGGCCGCTGCACGCCGAGCGCGGTCAGGGCGAGCACGGCGAGCCTGTGGAGCGCGGCCCGCGTCTCGGGCTCGAGACCGGCCACCGCCGCCGGCTCGCGCGGACGGAGCGGCGGCGAGCGGCGCTGCCGCCGCGGGGCCTCGACCAGCGCGCGGAGCGGTGCGAGCCGCACGACGAACGCGCCCGCTGTGTGCTCGCGCACGTCGGCCACCACGCCCGAGCGCCGAAGGGCCGAGAAGAGCCGGACAACCGCGTCGCGGACCGCCGGGATGCCGTCGAGGCTCCCCCGCCCGCGACCCGTGATCACGAGCACGTCCCCCGCCCCGGCCGCCTGCCGCATGCGCAGCCACGCGTCCGCCCGCCGCGCCGCCTCCTCCCCGGTGGGGAGCGACGCCCGGAGGTTGAGGATGCCGGCCGGCCCGAAGCGCGCCTCATCGAACGCCGCGCCGAGCCGCGCGGCCGGCTCGGCGCCCGCCGCGCCGCCGTCCTGACGGCGCCGCCCCACGCTAGACGCGCGGCCCGCGAACGCGGAGTGACCGGAGAGGCTGGGGAGACCGGGGAGACCGGGGAGACCGGGGAGACCGGGGAGACCGGGGAGACCGGGGAGACCGGGGAGACCGGGGAGACCGGGGAGACCGGGGAGACCGGGGAGACAGGATCGACATGCGCGGCTCCTGGACGGCGACGGGAGGAAATGTACGCGCCCGCACGCCAGCACGGCGCCGTGATCCGGTCGACACCGCCGCCGTTACGCGGCCCGGCTCGCCGCCCCGCCCAGGTGGCGGGCGACGCAGATCTCGCGGCACGCGGCGCGGCGCGAACAGCCCGCACAATCCCGCTGCACCTTCTCCGGGAAGTGCGATCGGTCGGTGACCGCGTACCCCAGGGATTGGAAGAAGGCGGGGGTCAGCGTGAGCGCGAACAGCGCCGCCGTCCCGCGTGCCTGCGCGAGCTGCTCGACGCGACGAACGATCGCGCTCCCCACCCCCAGCCCGTGGGTGTCGGGCGCGACCGCGACCGACGCAACCTCGGCCACCGATGGCGAGTACTCGCGGAGCGCGCCACACCCGAGCAGCCGGCCGGCGCCGTCGGTCGCCACCACGAAATCGTCGATGGCGAGCGCGATCGCCTCGGGCGCCTTGGGCAGCATCAGCTGGTCGGCAGCGAACCGGTTGATGAGCGCCGCGATCGCCGGCACGTCCACCGGGCGCGCGCGCCGGACCGCGGGGCGGCGCCCAGCGAACGGCCCCGCCGCAGCGCCGTCATGTGCGTCGACCTGCGCACCCGCATGCGCACCCGCATGCGCGGATGCGTGTGGGCCCACCTGTGGGCTCACCTGTGGGCTCACCGCCGAGCGATGGCGGCGCGCCGGCGTCGACGCGATCATGCCAGGGCGTCCTCGAGGATCGCGAGGCCGCGCGCGAGCGCCTCGCGTGTGATGGTGAGCGGCGGCAGGAGCCGGAGCGTGTGGTCGCCGGCCGAGAGGAGGAGCAGCCCCAGCTCGCGGGCGCGGCCGATCACGGCCGACGCCGGCGCGCGGACATCGATCCCCCACATGAGGCCCGCACCGCGAATGCCGCGCACCGTCCCGCACCGGTCGGCAATGGCCAGCAGCGACTCCTGCATCCAGTCGCCGTGCGCGCGAACGGCCGCGAGCAACGCCGGATCGGCGAGGCGCTCGACCACGTACCGGGCGACGGCAGCGACGAACGGTCCGCCACCGAAAGTCGTACCGTGGTCGCCGGGCCGGATGGCGCCGGCGATCTCCGCCGAGAGCAGCACCGCGCCCATCGGGAGACCCCCGGCCAGTGGCTTGGCCAGCGTCAGCAGGTCCGGCTCGACGCCCGAGCGCTCATAGGCGAACAGCCAGCCCGTTCGGCCCAACCCGCACTGCACCTCGTCGAAGATGAGCGCGATGTCGCGCTCGCGCGTGAGCGCGCGGAGCTCCCGGAGGAACCCGGGGTCGAGCACGCGGACCCCGCCCTCCCCCTGCACCGGTTCCACGATCACCGCCGCCGCCGTCTCGGCCGCGAGCACTCCCTCGAGCTCATCGAGGTCGCGCTCGACGACGTACGCCCCTCCGGCCAGCGGGCGGAAGGGCTGGCGGTACCCCGGCCGATCCGTCGTCCCGAGCGACGCGAAGAGGCGGCCGTGGAAGCTGCCGCGCACGCCGATGATCTCGTGCTTCGCCGGCCCGCCACGGTCGCGCGCCCACCGGCGCGCGAACTTGAACGCACCCTCGTTTGCCTCCGCGCCGGAGTTGCAGAAGAACACGCGGTCGGCGAACGAGTGATTCACCAGCCACTCGGCGAGCGCCGCGGCCGCTCGAGTGTGAAAGAGATTGGAGGCGTGCACGAGCCCCGCGTCGACCGCGGCGTGCATCGCCTCGCGCAGCCCCGGGTCGCCGTACCCCAACGCGTTGACGGCAATCCCGCTCGTGAAGTCGAGGTAGCGGCGCCCCTCGATGTCGATCAGCTCGGCCCCGTCGCCCCGCACCAGGGTGATCGGCGCGCGCGCGTAGGTGCCGAGGATCGCCGCCGACGGCTCCCGCTCGCAGGTCACGACCGGCGTGACGTCGACGTCGGGGGCGCGCGCCGCGCCCGCCGCCGATGTCGCGGCCGAGGTGGCCGCGTGGGGAACGACGGGAAGGGGGACGGAGAGGGGGAGGGCTGCGCCCGATGTCGACGGCGTCATGCCGCTACCCCGCACGACCCGCCGACGCCGATCGCCGTGCCGGCTGCCTCGTCCCAGAGCAGGTCGAGGCCACCGATCCGGACGCGCGCGACACCGCCCGCGAGCGCCGCGAGCGCCGCCCGCACCTTGGCCTCCATCCCGGCGACGATCTCACCCTCGGCGATGGCGCGCTCGGCGTCGCCGGGATCGAGCGCCGGCACCGGTGCCCCGCCCACCCACACGCCGCTGACGTCGGAGATCAGCAGCAGCTCGGTCGCGGCGAGCGCTCCCGCGATCGCCGCCGCCGCATCGTCGCCGTTCACGTTGAGGGCATCGGCCGCCGCCCGCCCGGCCGCGGACGCCGAGGCCGCGACGGGCGCGATGACCGGCAGGTAGCCGCCGGCGGCCAGGCACGCGAGCAGCTCGACGTCGACGTCGCTGACCGTGCCCACGGCACCGAGGAGTCCACCACCGAGGAGGTCGGCGCGGAGCAGCGGCCCATCCTCCCCCGACACACCGACCGCACGCACGCCGGCCGCGACGAGGATCCCGACGAGCCGCTTGTTGGCCAGCCCGGACAGCGCCATCCGCAGCCGGTCGATGTCGTCGCGCCCGGTCACTCGGCGCCCTCCGACGAACCGCGGCTCGATCCCGGCCGCCCGCTGCAACGCGGTCACCTCGTCGCCGCCGCCGTGCACGATGCAGAATCGCGCCGGCGCGACGGGCAGGGCGGCGCCGGTCGCGACGCTCCCACGGAGACCGGACGCGGGATCCCGGGAGGCGTGGACCGCCGCTCGCCACCGCGCCGCAATGACGTCGGCGAGCCGCTCGTCACGCTGCGCTCGGCCCCCGACCTTGATCACGCTCGCCAGGTGCGGCGCGGATCGGGCGCCGGCGGCCGGCTGCTCGGCCCCGGGCTCGCCCCCCGGCTCGCCCCACCGGTCGACGAGCCCACGGCCGTCGGCGCGGCTGGTGCCCGCGCGATCGCGAGTCATGACGGGAGCCCCGCACATTCGTCGAGCCCGAGGAGCACGTTGGCATTCTGGAGCGCCTGGCCGGCCGCGCCCTTGAGCAGGTTGTCGATCGCCACCGTCACGATGAGCGTGGGTCGCCGCATCCCGGCGGCCGCCGCGACGGCGATATGCGCGGCGTTGCGATGGGCGACGTGGCGCAGCTCGGGTTGCTCGGCGACGACCTCCACGAACGGCTCGCCCGCATACCACGCGCGCCAGACGGCCGCCGGGTCGCGCACCGGCTCGGCGAGCGGCAGGGTGATGGTCGCGAGAATGCCGCGCGCGACGGGCAGCAGATGCGGCGTGAAGAGGAGGTCGACGTCGGCGTCGAAGCGCGCGCACACGGCGCGCATCTCGGCCAGGTGCCGGTGCTCGTTGCCGACCGCGTAGGCGCGGTAGTTCTCCGTGACCTCGCCGAACAGCAGGTCGCGGCGCGGCGTGTCGCCGGCGCCGGTGACGCCGCTGGCCGCGGCGACGACGACCGTCGCGCCTGGCGCGACGAGGCCGCGCGCGAGCGCCGGCAACATGCCGAGGAGCACGGCGGTCGCGTAGCACCCGGGGTTGGCGACGATCGCGGCGCGCCGGAGGTCGTCGCGCGCGAGCTCGGTGAGCCCGTACGTGTCGGCCGCCGTCGCGTCGGCGGCCGCATCGATCGGATGCCCCGGGCGCAGGTCGGCCGAGAGATCGACCACACGCGCGCCGGCCGCGCGGGCGCGCGCGACCCAGGGCGCGGACGCGCCGTGCGGCAGGGCGCTGAAGACGACGGCCGCGTCGCCGAGCGGTGCCTCCTCGATCCCGACGAACGTGACCGACCGCCCGCCGAGCGTCGCCCGTGCCCCCCGCCGCTCACCGGCGGCGGCCCATGCCAACTCGAGCCCGGTATGTCCGAGCGCGAGCGCGCAGAGCGTCCGCCCTGCATATCCACTCGCTCCCAGCACGCCGACAGGAATTTTATGCACCTGATATGCATAAACTTGCGCACCGGCTTCGTCAATGGGCCGAGTGCGCGCCGGCCGGCGGCCCTCTGACCGCGCCCGCGCTCGACCTGTAGCTTTGTTGCTCCATGCCCGGCAAGCGCGAGCGGCACGCTGTCATCCTGGAGTTGATCGACTCGAGACCCGTCGCGAGCCAGGAAGAGCTGCGGCGCCTGCTCCGGCAGCGCGGGCTGGACGTTACCCAGTCGACCCTCTCGCGCGACGTCCACGAGCTCCGGTTGGCCCGGGTTCCCACGGAGGCGGGGGTGCGCTACGCGCGCGCCGATCCGGCCGGCACGAACGGCGACGGCCGCCCGACGCTCGAGTCCCTGATCCCGCAGCTCGTCACCACGGTCGACGGCGTGTCGGAGCTGCTCGTCCTGCGAACCCCACCGGGGAGCGCCCACACCGTCGCCGTCGCGCTCGATAGCGACCGCACGCCCGACGTCCTCGGCACGGTTGCCGGTGACGACACGATCCTGATCGTCTGCCGGTCGGTGGCCGCCCGCGAGCGGCTCGGCAAGCGGGTCACGGCGCTCATGGGTGCGTAGGTGCGGTCCGGTCGCGCCACGCGACCGCGCCGCGGGGCCGCACCCCGCGATGGCGCCACCCGATGACGGTACCTGGCCGCGCCCCGCCGGGCGGGCCGCGGGGCTCGATTGACGGCGGGCGTTCCGGTGTGTATTTATGCGTGTCGGTCGCATAAATACACATCAACGGAGCGTGCATGCCGACTGCCGGGCCTTCATCCCGACCGATTGCCACGATCGTGCTCGCCTATTCGGGCGGGCTCGACACGTCGGTCATCGTTCCCTGGCTCAAGGAGCATTACGTCGGCGCGCGCGTGGTCTGCGTGGCGGCCGATATCGGGCAGGGCGACGAGCTGAGCGGTGTGCGCGAGAAGGCGATCGCATCCGGCGCCGACGCGTGTTACGTCGAGGACGTCAGGCGCGAGTTCGTCGAGGAGTACATCTGGCCGACGCTGCGCGCCGGGGCGGTGTACGGACGGAAGTACCTGCTCGGCACATCGATGGCCCGTCCGCTCATCGCGCGCCGGCAGGTGGAGATCGCCCGTCGGATCGGCGCCGACGCGCTGGCCCACGGGTGCACCGGCAAGGGGAACGATCAGGTTCGGTTCGAGCTCACGTACGCGGCGTTCGCGCCCGACCTGACGGTCATCGCCCCCTGGCGCGAGTGGGACATCCGGAGCCGCGAGGATGCCCTCGCGTATGCGGCGCGACACGGTGTCCCGGTGAGCGCGACGGCCGACAAGATCTACTCCCGCGACCGGAACCTGTGGCACATGTCGCACGAGGGGGGCGGGCTCGAGGACCCGGACTGGGCGCCCGCTGACGACGTCTTCCAACTCACGACGGCGCCGACGGCCGCGCCAGACACGCCGGAGACGGTCACGATCGGGTTCGTCGAGGGCACCCCGTCGTCGGTGAACGGCGTGACGCTCGACCCGGTGAAGCTGGTGGCGACGCTCAACGCGATCGGCGGCCGACACGGGGTGGGGCGCTGCGACCTGGTCGAGGATCGGCTCGTCGGGATGAAGTCGCGCGGCGTCTACGAGACGCCCGGCGGCACGCTCCTCTTCACGGCGCACAGCGAGCTCGAGCAACTGACGCTCGACCGTCGGACGCTGGCCGCCAAGGATGTCGTCGCCGCCCGCTATGCCGATCTCGTGTACGAGGGCCGCTGGTGGACGACCGAGCGGGAGGCGTACGACGCGCTGGTCGCCGTCACGCAGCGGCGCGTCACTGGCTCGGTGTCGCTCACGCTGTACAAGGGCGGAGTCGCCGTCGCGGGGCGCGCCAGCCCGTTCGCGCTCTACGATGAGCGCTTCGTCACGTTCGGCGCCGATGATGTCTACCACCAGGCGGATGCCGCCGGCTTCATCCGCCTGTTCGGGCTCTCGCAGCGTGTGGCGGCGCTCAAGGAGCGGGAGCGCGCCGGCGCCGCGCACGTGTTCGGCGCGGGATCCGGCGCGCTGCGAGCGCCGGTCCGCAGCGCCTCCGCCGCGGGTGCCGGAGTCGCGAGTGCCGCGGCGCTGCCGCTCGACCTCGACGTCGATGGGACCGGCGGCGAGGACGGCGATGTCGCGGTCGAGGGACTCGGCGTCCCGATCGGCCATACGCTGGGGGCGGCGTGACGCCCCCCGATGGCCCGCCGGGCCCCCAACTCTCGGGGACGGCGGGCGGGGCAACGGCCGACGGGGTGCGTGCGATCGCGTCGAGCACGCCGGCGCGCGCGCGGGCGCACCGACTCTGGGGCGGAGTGGGTGGGCGGTTCGGGGCCGAGAGCGCGCCGGCGCTCGAGGCGCTCAACCGGTCGGTGGGGACGGACTTCCGCCTCTGGCCGTTCGATGTGCGACTCTCCAAGGCCTGGGCGGTCGCGCTCTGGGACGCCGGCGTCCTGACGCTCGCCGACAGTCAGCGACTCGAGGCAGGCCTCGACGCGGTGGCCCGTCGCCTCGCCGACGGCGCCGGGCCCGAGCCTGGCGACGAGGATGTGCACACGGTCATCGACCGGATGCTGTCCGAAGAGATCGGCGCGCTCGCCGCCCGGCTGCACACGGGACGGAGCCGGAACGATCAGGTGGCGACCGCGACGCGACTCTGGTGTGCCGACGCCGTCGCGGCGCTCGACGTGAGAGTTCGCGCGGTCCAGCAGGTTCTGCTCGATCGGGCGGCCGCGCTCCAGGACGCGATCATGCCGGCGTACACGCACCTCCAGCAGGCGCAGCCGGTCTCGGTCACCCACTGGCTGCTGGGCCACTTCTGGCCGCTCGAGCGGGACCGCGCCCGGCTCGCGGCCGCCGGACGCACCGCGCTGGCCGCGCTCCCCCTTGGGTCGGGGGCGATCGCCGGATCGGCGTACCCGGTCTCCCGCGTGCTGCTCAAGGAGAGTCTCGGCTTCTCGGGGCTCTCGGCCAACAGTGTCGATGCCGTGGGCGACCGCGATTTCGTCGCCGAGCTGCTCTTCGCCGCAACCCTGCTCACCGTTCACCTCTCGCGGCTCGCCGAGGATCTCATTCTGTTCGGGTCGACCGAGTTCGGCTTCGTGCGCTTCGGGGAGGCGTTCACGACCGGGTCGAGCATGATGCCGCAGAAGCGGAACCCGGACGTGCTCGAGCTGGCCCGCGGCACGACGGGACGGGCGTTGGGCGACCTCACGGCGCTCCTCGTGACGCTCAAGGGTCTGCCGAGCGGGTACAACAAGGATCTTCAGGAGGACAAGCGGGCGCTGTTCGACGCCGTCGACGCGCTCCAGCTCGTGCTGCCGGCGGTCGCCGGCGCCATCGAGGAGATGACCTTCCGGACGGACCGCATGCGCGCGGCGCTGGCGAGCGCGCTCATGGCCACCGATGTCGCGGACTATCTCGTGCGGAAGGGGGTCGCCTTCCGCGACGCACATCGTGCGGTCGGCACGCTCGTGCGCATGGCAGAGGACGGGGGGATCGAGCTCGACGCGCTGCCGTTCGCGGCCTTCGCCGCCGTGCATCCCGCGTTCACGCCCGACGTGCTCGACGCGCTCTCCCCCGAGGCGTCGATCGCCCACCGCAACCTTGCCGGGGGCACGGGCGCCGAGGCCGTGCGGATCCAGATCGAGGCCGCGCGCTCGGCGCTCGAGCCGCCGCGGGAGACGCCGCGCGGCAACGAGTGGACGATCGCCGCGGCCGGGGGCGCGCGGTAGCGCCCCGTCCGCGCCCCGCCCGCGCGCCGCCGCTGGCGGGACGATTCGGCGCTAGCGGGTGCCCACCTCGACGCCGCTTGTCGGCCGGGCGTGGACGATGCCGGCGATCAGGTCGGCGGCCTCCTGCACGGTGATCTTGCCGGTGTTGATCTGGAGATCGTAGAGGTGCGGATCGCGCGGATCGGCGTGATAGTGCCGCCGCACGTACGCCCGCCGCGCATCGTCCATCCGGCGCGCCACGTTGGCGGCGGCGGTTCGGTCGCAGGTCTCACGGGCGCAGATCCGGTCGACGCGGCGGGGGAGCGCCGCCTCGAGGCGGACGTGGAGTGTCCCCTGCCGGTCCCGGAAGAGGCCCTGGGCGCCGTGGCCGACCACGATGAGCGGCGGCGTCTGCGCGGCGGCCAGGATGGCCGCGCGTGTCGCTTCGGCGACCGCATCCGGGTTGAGCATCCCGCTCGGATCGACGTCGACCGGCATCTCCGGCGGGGTCATGAGCAGGGTCGACGCGATGAGTCGCGCCAGGAGGCTCGGCGGTTGCTCATCGAGCGGCTCGACGTGCCGGACGTCGAGGCGGAGCCGGTCGGCCACCTGACAGACCAGCGAACGGTCGAGGACGGGCCAGCGGAGCCGGGCGCCGAGCTCGCGGGCGAGATCGCTCCCGCCGGCCCCGTACTCGCGCGAGATCGTGATGAGGTCGATCGGCTCGGGCGTCGGGCCGTTCCAGTGCGTGCCGGTGCTCGTGAGCGGATCGGGCACGGGATCTCCGCTCGTGACCCCGCGTGCGCCGCCGTTCGGGGACCAGGCATCCAGCATTGGCGGACCCTCCGTCACAGGTTGTTCAGATCCTGCACATCCGGAGTTCTCGTGTCCGGCGCGGCGTCGCCCAGGTCCAGGCGCCGGGCGGTATCGTGCAGGAAGCCCTCCGCCGCCTCATCCGTGGGGGCGGGCGAGTCGAACTGACGAAACACGGTCCCGCGGCAGCGCGGGCAGACGAGGCGGCCAGCGCTCGGTCCCCGGGAATACAGCTCGCTGCCGCAGGTGACGCATACCCACGTCGTGAGGTCGCCGGCCGGCTGCTCGCGGTGCGCCATTCTCCCTCCTATATCGAGAGGGAATCCCAGTGCCGCAAGAGCCATGCGGCTGCGCTCCCGGCCCACATCGCCGTCGCACCCGTCGTCCCCGGTCCCCGGGCCCGCGTCCCGCATGGCCACACGCCACGACGGCACATCGTCCAACCCGTCGTTGCTGGTCCCGGGGCGCCGGGACACGCACGTCCCCGCACGCCGCCACGGTGCCACGACGGCATCACGGCCTCACCGCGACGGCATCACGGCCTCACCGCGACGGCATCACGGGCTCACCGCGTCGTCGCTGTTTCCGGTGCAGGGGCAATTCGCGTCGCGAATTGCCCCTGCACCATCCAAAAACCCGTTCATTTGGTGGCCGCGGGACGCGGGCCGTGCGAATGCCGGGCCAGACATCGGTGCGGGATGCAAATCGCGGGCGGCATGAATGCCGCCCCTACGGTGGCCGCGGGACGCGGGCGGCGCGACATGCCGGGCCAGGCATCGGTGCCGGATGCGAATCGCGGGCGGCATGAATGCCGCCCCTACGCCGGGGCCGCGGGACGCGGCCGCCCCGGCATTGGTGTGGGATGCCGGCGGCCGGCATGCGCCGCCCCGACGTCCGATTATCCTCCCCCGATGCCTCGGCTCGCGTGGGCGACGGACGTGCACTTCGAGTTCGCGACCGTGTCGGACGTCGTCGCCTTCTGCGAGCAGGTGATCGCGCTCGCGCCAGCCGGCCTGCTGCTGACGGGCGACATCGGTCAGGCGCGCAGCGTCGGGCGGTATCTCCAGGCGCTCGACCGAGCGCTCCCGGTCCCGCTCTACTTCGTGCTCGGCAACCACGACTTCTACCATGGCAGCATCCGCGAGGTGCGAGCCGCCGTCGCGGAGCTCACCGAGACGGCCCGGCACCTGACCTGGATGTCGGCGGCCGGCGTCGTCCCGCTCTCCGAGGAGACGGCGCTCGTCGGGCATGACGGATGGGCGGACGGCCGGTGCGGCGACTACGCCGGCTCGCGGGTCCTCCTCAACGACTACCGGCTCATCAGCGAGCTATCCGGCCGCTCGGCGGAGGAGCGGCGCGCAGTGCTCGAGGCCCTGGGCGACGAGGCGGCGGCACACTTCCGCCGTGTCCTGCCCGCGGCGCTGGCCACGCACCGGCGCGTCGTGGCGCTGACGCACGTGCCGCCGTTCGCGGAGGCGACGTTCTATCGCGGGCGGATCTCCGACCCCGAGTGGCTCCCCCACTTCTGCGCTCGGGCGGTCGGAGAGGTGTTCCTCGAGCTGATGGATCGTCACCCGGACCGGGACCTGCTGGTACTGTGCGGGCACACGCATTCCGGCGGCGCGGTGCGCGTGCGACCCAACCTCGAGGTGATCGTCGGGACGGCCGAGTACGGCCATCCCGCCCTTCAGGCGCCGGTCGACGTCCCGTAACGGGCCGGCCGCCAGGCCGCCCCGCGTTCGGCGGCCCCCCGGTAGGGGCGGCATTCATGCCGCCCGCGATTCGCATCCCGCACCGATGCCGGGGCGGCATTCATGCCGCCCGCGACGCGCATGCCGCACCGATGCCGGGGCGGCATTCATGCCGCCCGCGACGCGCATCCCGCACCGATGCCGGGGCGCCATTCATGCCGCCCGCCGTTCGCCGTTCGGCACGTCACCCCGCCCGCGCCCGGCGGGGTGACCGGCCGTCAGATCGTCGCGCGCCGGGATTGCGCCGTGCGCACGAGCCAGCCGATCGCGAGCGCGATGGCGACCACGGGGAGCACGACGAAGATCGCCAGCTTGAGCGCTGCGATCGCGACCGCCGCGACGACGAGCACGCCGGCGGCGAACAGCGCCAGGAAGGGGAGCGTCACGGCCGCCAGCACGATCACGGGGATCGCGAGCAGAGCTCCGATGACGATCGCCGCGGCCGCGAGGATGGGAAGACCCACGATGGCGAGCACGACGATGACCGGAAGCAGCAGGACGGCGGCAACGAGACCGAGGAACACACCTTTGATTAGCGGACCCATCTGTCTCCCTCACGCTGTTCGCAGGATGCGAGGTCGTCCTCGATAATTTACGCGCCCGACACCGCAAGAGTTTCCCGCCGCGGAGCGTCTCGGCAGGGCAGCGGGTTCACGGTGCGGAGCGCGCCGCAGGGGTCGCACGCAGGACTCGTTGCCGCCACAGGTCCGCGCCGCGGCTGGTTCATGGCGCGGGCCCCGCCACAGGGTCGCCCGACGACGAGTGCGGGTCTTGCGGTGGTGTCGGGTGTGACGGCGGCGCGTGGGAGCGGGCGGGTCCACATGGGGGTGCCGAGCGGGGCCCGGGGCGCGGGGCACGCGGGCATCGCCCGATGTGGGGCACTCGCCGCGCTCGCGCTCGGCCTCTCGGCCTGTACGCGCGAGCGCGCCGCCGGCTACCATGCGCCGAGCGCGGCGGCGGGTATGGGCGCGGGCACACGGGACGGCGCGGCGCCCGGTCACATGTCGGATCCGGTGGCGCGCCCCGACACGTTCCAGCCCACACGCTCGGCGGCGAGCGACACGGACTCGGCTGCACGGGGCACGCCAGGAGTGGCGAGTGCGCGAGAGCGACCGCATCCGATGTCCAAACGCGCTCGTGATACACTGCTCGCGCGACGCGACGCGGCCGGGCACCTGCGCGACAGCGTGAGCGATTCGGTCAAGGCGCACTCGGCGCCACCGGAAGCAGCCACGGTCCCCTAGCGTCCGTGCGGTGGACGCGCATGTTGTACTGATGGCCAGGTTCGTTCGGCGCTACGCCGCGGCCGCGGCGCTCGCCGCCGTCGGCGCCGGTGGCCTCGGCGCACAGGGCACCGCCACGCCGGGCACGACGCAACAGGCCGCGCCCGATCGGACGCCGGGTCACGGGCTGCTGGCAGGCGATATCGTCGCCGCGGATGACGGGCGGCCACTCGCCTACGCGGCGGTCCTCGTCGAGCCCGGACATCGCGGGCAGTTCGCGGATGCGGGCGGCGCGTTCTATTTCCCGCAGCTCCAGCCCGGCCCCTACCGGCTCCGGGTGCGGCAGATCGGATTCGCGCCGGTGGATACGATCGTCGCCGTCGACGGCAGCGGACCGGGCGAGCGCCTCCGCATCGCGCTCCGACCTGTCCCCTTCCGCCTCCCGCGCGTGGTCGTGCTCGGCCAGCGTCCGACCGAGTGTGTGGCGACCGGCGTGCCGGACTCCACGGTCGACCCGGCGCTCGCCCAGCTGTTCGGCGAGATCGAGAAGAACGTCGAGCGATACCGGCTCCTCATCAACGAATACCCCTTCGACTTCGCGCGGGAGGAGTGGCGCGTGGTCCGGAACGATGCGGGATACGAGGAGACGGTGCGCCTGGACACGGTGCGGTATCAGAGCCGCGCGATGCAGGGACGCCCCTACAAGCCGGGGGCGGTCGTCACCTGGCAGATCGGCGCCCGTGGCGACGCGGAGCAGCTCATGTACCTGCCGAGCTTTCGCGACCTCGGCGACTCGACCTTCCAGCGCGCGCACTGCTTCGAGTACGTCGGCGTCGACACGGCCGCGGGCGTGCCGACGATCCGCATCGATTTCCGGCCGGCGGTGCGGCTCCGGCAACCGGACGTCGAGGGATCCGTGTACCTCGACGAGTCGCGGTACATCGTGCGCCGGGCGGAGTTCCGGCTGACGCGGCCCAATCGCACCGATCCGCCGGTGATCGCATTCAGCGTGACGACCACGTTCCGCGAGATCGTGCCGCTGGTGCCGCTGTTCGACGAGGTGCGCTACGTCAAGCCGACGTTCCGCACCGGTCAGGCGGCGACGATCGAGATCGACCGCCTGCTGTCCTATCGGTTCGAGCACGGCGCGCCGGGCGCGCGGCCCGCAGCCGCACAGGTGGGCGCCGGCCCGTAATCGCGCCGCGCGGAATGCCGGGCCCGGGATTGGTGCCCGTCCCGCACCGATGTCAGTAATGGAGGTGCAGGCGGATGCCGATCACGTGGGCGGGGCCTCGGGCGCGGTTGTAACCGGGATGGTCCACGAATTGGTAGTCCGGGCTGAGGTCGCACCACGCCAGCCGCGGCACGACGAACCGATAGTACGCTTCGAGGATCTCCTCGGGCCCGTAGTCGAGCCGCCGGTCGCCGAGCAGGAACCCGAGCCCGCCGGCCGCGAGGTAGGCCGCGTGATCGCCGGAGAGCCCGTGGACGAGCACGGCCAGGCCGAGCCGGTCGGACGGGCGACGCCAACCCGCGCCGGCGAGCTGCACACCGAGGCTGGCATGACGGTCCGCCTCGGTGAACACGAAATCCTCGGTGCGTCCGTCGTTCCACCCGAGCCGTGCGAAGAGGCCGGTGTTGCCGGAGTCGGCGAGCGGCTGCTCGACGTTGAGCCCGAACCCGTACTTCGCGCGACCCTTCCGGTCGTCGGCCACGATGCTCGGGAACGCGCCGTGGGCGCGGTCGATCGCCGCGCGATAGATGCCCATCCGGCCGCGATTGAGGTAGGCCAGCAACCGGACAGCCGTGCCGAACGGACTCGGGCCCTGCGGCCGAACGGTCAGCTCGCCGTTGATGGCGTAGGCATGTCGCAGATCGCCGTCGAAGATGTTCCCGTTGGCAAAGGTGGGCATCTGCGTGCCCGAGAGCTGGACCATCCACGCGGGCGACACGTACCCGACGAGGAGGCCGTTGGTGTAGCCGCGCGTGTCGGCCGCGAAATCCCACGCCGTGTTGTTCCAGAGCCCCCAGTTCTCGAACTGGGTTCGCGTGGAGTTGGCGTAGCGATTCAGGTCGAGATAGTCACTCAGCGCGAACTTCCCGAGCTCGACCTGGAGGCGCGTCGTCGGCTCGGGGCCGGGCATGGCATCCAGTCCGCGCTCGACCGTATCGCGCCCGCGGCCCAGGGGCAGGACGTACCGGAGGAAGGCGCGCGCGAGATACGGTCCCATGCCCAGATCGATCGACCCCTGCCGGATCACGTCGCCGTTGTTGAGCCCGGCGAGACCGACCGCGTGTCCGACCCCCGCGCCGCGCGCCATCTCGGCGTCCACGTAGACCTGGAGGGTACGGAGCGGGCTTGCGCCGACGTAGACCCCGTACGTGTGCGTCCCCTCGAAGTCTCCGCGGTCGGTCAGGCTATTGGGTCCGCTGTAGGCCGCCGCGAACGGGCGGAGATCCTGGCCGATATAGGTGAACTGCGCGCCGAGTAGCCGCGGCACCCAGGGGTGCCGTGCGTAGAAGGCCGCGTAACCGTCCTCGGCGGCCGAGCCGCGCGCGGCGAGCGAGTCCGCCTGCGCGGCGGCGGTCCCGGCCCACCCCGCCCCGAGGGCCAGGAGCAGTCCGGCGGCACGAACGCCGCGACTGTGCCTCCGCAGCCCGGCGGTCGTCCGGGTAATAGAGTCCAACAGGCTGGGAGTCGAGAGTGGGAGACTGGGAGCGCGACGCCGGCGCATGGCGAGCGCCGGACGACGAATCGGACGAAGCATGGCGGGGCACAGCTCATGTGGGCCGCTGGCCGGAGGAGCTCGCCGGCCCCGAGTACTGGGCATATCGGGATCGCGAGGACGTCGAGCGCGCCGTGAGCGAGCTCGTCGGCGAACGGACCGCCCCGGAAGACTGAGCCGAGATTACACCGGCGCCCCGGGACGCGGCACCCCCCTCACCCCCCTGGGCGCGAGTCCGCTCGCGAACATTTCCGCGGTCCCCACCCTGCGGGCCCGCGGCGCCGCTCAGAGGCGCCGCTCAGGGCAGCCGCTCAGGGGCGCCGCTCGCGCGGATGACGGGCCGCTGACGCGGCGCCGCCACCGTTCGCCGAGCGGCTGACACACCCGAGGCCTGCCGGCCGCTCACTGGTTGACCGGCGGGGGCAAACTTTTGTATTCTTGCCGGCGTGATCGGCCACGTCGGCGCGCGTGTCGCACGATGGGGCACCCGCCCGGCCATCTGGCTCGCAGGCTGGACGGCGGCCGTGGTCGCCGCCGCGCGAGGGTACCGGCTGGCGGTGCACGGGCCGATCTCGAGCGGTGCCCTCGCGCTCGTCAACGCCTCGCTCGCCCTGCTCACCCTGGCGGTCGCGGCCTGGGTGATCACACGCGCCGTCCGCTCGCCCCGCCTCGACGCTCACGATCGCCGCCGCCCGACGACTCTCGGCAGCGCCACCTGGGGCGACGCCGCCGCCCACGTCGCCAGCCACGGGCTCGTCCTCGGCCGAGATCCCGCCGGCCGACATGCGCTCGTGCGATACGAGGGCGATGGGCATCTCCTGACCCTCGCACCCACCGGCGCGGGCAAAGGGGTCGGGTGCGTCATCCCGACCCTGCTCACCTACCCCGGCTCGGCCCTCGTGACCGACCCCAAGGGGGAGAACTACACGGTCACCGCTGATCGGCGACGCGCGATGGGACACCGCGTCCTGGCGCTCGACCCGTTCGGCGTGGTCGGCGGCGACGCCTCGTTCAACCCGCTCGACACGGTCGATGCGGCCGCGCCCGACGCTGTCGACCAGGCCGCGGCGCTCACCGAGCTGCTCATCGTGCGCGAGCCGCGCGAGTCCGGCGACACCGTGTTCTGGACCGAGGAGGCCAAGGCGCTGCTCACCGGGCTGATCCTGCACGTCGCGACGTCGGAACAGCTCGGCCGCCGCACGCTCGCGACCGTCTGGGAATACCTGTCACTGCCGGGCCGAGGACTGACGCAGCTCCTGACGGCGATGACCAGGAGCCCGGCGGCCGGCGGGGCGGTCGCGCGGAGCGCGGCACGCCTCCGACAAAAGGGCGATCGCGTTCGCTCCGGGATCCTCGCGCAGGCGCAGAGCCACACGCACTTCCTCGAGAGCCCGCGGCTCGCGCGCGTGATGCACCATTCGTCGTTCGCGTTCACCGACCTGCGCCGCCATCCGGTCACGCTCCATCTCATCCTGCCGCCCGACCGCCTCGATGTCGGACGGCGATGGCTGCGGCTCCTCGTCGGCTGCGCGCTGCACGCGCTCGTCGACACCCGCGGGACCCCTGCCCGACGCCCCGGCAGCTCCCGCCGGCATCGCGTGCTGCTCCTCCTCGACGAGTTCCCGGCGCTCGGCGCGATGCCGCCGCTCGAGCGTGCGGTCTCGCTCGTTCGTGGATACGGCACCACCTGCTGGCTGCTGGCGCAGGATCTGGCGCAGCTCCAGGCGCTCTATCCCGCGTCGTGGCCGACCTTCGTCGCCAACGCCGGCGTCGTCCAGGCGTTCGGAACGAACGATCTCGAGACCGCGACGTATCTGTCCGCGATGCTCGGCACCACGACCGTGCGGACGAGCAGCCACGCGCGGTCTCGCGTCCTACCCCGTTGGGGGCTGGGCGGCACCGGCGAGGTCCGCGCGACGGCGAGCGATACGGAACGGGCCCGGGCCCTGCTCGCGCCGGATGAGGTCCGCCGCGAGGATCCGTCCACCGCCATCCTCCTCATGCCGGGCACCGACCCCGTTCGCGTCCGGCGCCTCGACTACCGCCGGGATCGAGAGTGGCGGGGCACGTACGCGCCGAACCCGCTCCACGGCGGCACGCTCGCTACTGCGCGATCATGAAGTGGTAGGACTCCAGCGCGACTTGCTTGACCGCACAGCCATCGATCGACGCCGGCATGAACGTCGACTGTCTGAGCGACTCCAGGGCCGCCCGCGCGAACGCGCGATAATGCGCGTCGACGAGCTGTACGGTGGAGAGCACCGGATGGCCGATCTCGTCGACCACGAACTGCACGACGACGCTGTCCTCGCGGTGGCGAGCAGCCTCCGAGACGCCGCCCGGGCCGCCAGACGCCGCGTCGCCAGCCTCGGGGGCGGCGCTCGTCCGTTGGGCGAGCTCGGCCTGCCGCCACTGCGGCACCCGCAGCACGAACAGCGGCACCGACGGGACACCGACCGGGTGCACGGTACCGAGTGCAGCGAAGAATCGGATGCCCCCAGCGAGCGACACCGGACCCTCCCGCACGGGAAAGACGTGGAGGGATTCCGCCCGCGCCGGAAGCGCCGTGAGCCGCTCGTCGAGCGCCCTGGAGAGGGTGGCGGTCGTGAGCAGCACCCTGGAGACGTAGCCCGCCTGGTCGAGCGTGAACTCGACCTCGCCGTTGACGGTCGGGTGCAGCGGCACTTCGGGCGGGAGGGGACCCTGCGTCGCCACCGGAGCGGGCACGCGCGCTCCGCCCGTCGTCCCGAAGACCGGCGACTGGACGGGCTGCGGCGCGACAAAGACGCCGGCGAGCGCCCGCAACACGCTGTCGGCGTAGCCCGGCGGCAGAGGCCGCGCCAGTAGCGGCGCATCGAGGCTCAGGTACACCGTCGTCTCGACGGTGTCGTCCGGCGCCGGCAGTTGATCGCAGGGGAGCGCCTTGAAGCGGTAGCCCGAGCCCCGCGCGCGCGCCCCGGTGGCGGTCGCCGGAGCCGCCTGCACTGTCGCGAGCGCCGGGGCGGTCCGCGATCTGGTGGAGGCCGCGGAGGGAGCGCAGGCCACGAGGAGACTGGCGGCCCCAACCGACACCGCGATCGGGACTGCTCGAGGCGCGGCGGATGTGCCACCGGCCGATGCACGGACCGACAACCGCACTGGACGCTCCGACCGAAACGGGCCCCAAACGTATGACTCGTGGGAGGCACCGGCAAGGGCTCGCGCGCCTGCCGGGCGAGGCGTGCTACCTTTGCCGGGTGCCGGAGTTGCCGGAGGTGGAACGGGGCGCACGGATCCTGGCCGCGGCCGCCATCGGGCGCACGCTCGCCGCCGCCCGCGTGCTCCACCCCGCCTATCGGCGCCGCCTGCCCGACGACCACGCGGCACGGCTCGCGGGCCGCGCGATCGTCGCCGTCGCCCGCCGGGGCAAGCACCAGCTGGCGACGATCGACGATGGCAGCACGCTCGAGATCCATTTTCGGATGAGTGGCGAGTGGCTGGTCGGCCGGGCGGCCGATCAGTTACCCCGCTTTGCCCGCGTCGTGCTCGACTTCACCGACGGCACGCGCGCGGTGCTCTCCGACTCGCGTGCCCTCGGGACGGCCCGCCTCCACCCCCCGGACGCGGTCGCGCTCCCCGCGCTCGGGCCCGAGCCGCTCGGCCCGGCGTTCACGGCGGACGCGCTGGGCGCCGCGCTCGAGCGCCGGCGGACCGCCATCAAGGCGGCGCTCCTCGACCAGCGCGTGGTCGCGGGCATCGGGAACATCTACGCGGCCGAAGCCCTCTGGCTGGCCCGCATCGACCCGAGGACGCCGGCCGCCGCTCTCGGACCCGCCCGTCGCACCCGGCTCGTGCGTGCGATCCGCGCCGTGCTCCGTCGGGCCCAGCGCGCCGCGTCCTCGGCGGCGCCCGACGGTGGGCCGGATGACGGGCGGGAGAACGGGCCGGACTCCTGGCGCGTCTACGACCGGGACGGGCGCCCATGTCGGCGCTGCCGCGCGCGCATCAGGCGGATCACTCAGGGCGGCCGGTCGACCTATTATTGCCCTCGGTGCCAGCGGTAGCCGGGGCGCCAGCACCGGGGCCACCGGCACCACCGCGTCCGCCGCCCTGCCCCGGCTGACCGCCCTTGATCCGGTCGGGCACCTTCGCCCACTGCTCGGGTGTCAGGGTGTGCTGCGCGTCCTCGATCGCCTGGCGCGTGACCGCGCGAGCGACGCCGAACTGTCGGCGCATGATACCGAACATCGACGTCGCATCGATGTTCGCGCCGAGCGCCTTGAGCCGCGTCCGCACGGCACCGGTCAGGGAGTCGACCCGTGCGCGGAACGCGTCCGAGCCGGCGTGCAGCTTCGCAATCTCGTCCGGAGTGAGCGCCAGCGAGTCGTGGAGCGCCAGGATCTGATCGTACGGGTTGGGCAGTCGGGCCGCGAAGCGATCCGCGATCTCGCTTGCGATGTCTCCCCGGCCGCCGGCCGCGCCCGTCCCCGGCACGCCCGGCGGGCCGCCCAGGCCGCGGCCGCCACGCCCGCCGCCCAGGAATCCGCGCAACTGCTGCAACGCGTCCGGCGGCCCGACGTTGAGCCGCCCGCCGAGGACGAAGAGGAAGGGCTGCCCGTATGCCTGGAAGGAGCCCGGCCGCCCGAAGTGCGTGTTGACCGTGTAGTGGTACTCGCGGGCGTTCGGGTCGAAGCCGGTGATCGTGAGCAGCGTCGGATCGGGTGCCGCGGGCTGTCCCCAGCCGGCCAGGTGGTTGGGACCGTGCACCAGCAGATCCAGGCCGGTGAGCGTGTTGAGCATCTGGATCTGAACGGTGAGCCGGCGGTCGAGACCCATCGACGCCGGGCGGATGTTGATCTGCCAGTTGAGCGACGTCGTCCACGGGCCCGTGCAACTGTTGCGCGCGGCGACCCGGCCGAGCTGCGACGCGAGGCAGTCGCGGATGCGACCCGGCCCCGTCGTGAGGAGCGTGCGCATCGCGCCGGCGACCGCCGGATCGGTCGTCGGGGTGGCAGGATCGAAGATGAACGCGCGGTCGTTGCGCGAGACGCCGTCGGCGTTCACGTCGCCGTTCACGAGCGGGGAGTACGGCGTGCCCGAGGCGAGCTGGGCGATCGCCGTGATCTCCACCAGCGGCGACAGTGGGTACGTCAGCGTGCCGACGAATTGATGCGCGCGCTGGAGGTCACTGGTCCCGAAGGGCTGGACATTGGGATTTCCCGCCGTCGTGGGCGACGCAAAGCCGTAGCCGGCCGAGCCGCCGGAGAAGGACGACTGATCGCGCACGCGCGAGTAGGTGTACGCGAGAGTGAAGAGCATGCCGCGGTCGGTGAACCCGTTCAGGCTGGCGGTCACCTGCCGTGTGTCGGATTGGAGGTTCGAGTTGAGGGAGAGGACCTGCCCGTACTGCGAGAACGTGCGGGAGGGGACGAATGCCGCCGCCCCGGTCACCGGATCGATGGCGGCGGGTGAGACGTAGACGGGTCGGTTGCGTTCGTTGGCGAGCGTGAATTGCGGCGCCTGCCGGAGATTGAGATCGGTGACCCCGAAGAGGGCGACACCGCGGGCATACGTCGCGTCGAGCGAGACGTTGAGGCGCTGGAACAGCCGGCGTGACACGCCGAGCGAGCCGCGCCAGGCGCGCGGTGCCTCGAAGTCCGGCGCGAGGGTCGCGACCGCGCGCCGGGCGCCGACCCCGAGCGAGTCGGGCACGAACGTGCCGGGCGCGGTGACGTTGCACAGCGACGGCGGCTGCACCGTCCCACTCGAGAACCCCGTCCAATCCGGGCTCGGCACCTGTGGACCGACGCACACGAGCTGGGCCTCCGTCCCCACGGCACCGGTCGCCGACTGGAGCGATGCGAACAGCGACTGCGGGACCGGCGCGCGGAACTCGCCGACCCCCCCGCGGACCACGATGCCCGCCTGGCGCGGACCGCCGCCGTCCCGTCGGCGTGGCCCGTCGCCGCCGCTGCCGACGAGCCAGGTGAACCCGACGCGCGGACTCACGTGCAGCTCGGAGGGCCAGTCGTTGGTGCGCCGGCCAAAGAGCGAATCGATCGGCCGATCGAACGCGGGCGCTCCGGAGTAGCTCGACCCCTCGACCCGTGCGCCGTACGTGAGCTGGAGCGGGCCGCGGCGCCAGGCGTCGCCCAGATACACGCCGGCGTTCAACGCGCCGGCGTGGGTGTTGGGCACATCCAGTACCCGGGTGTACGTCGCCGGTGTGTTGTCGAGGAAGGCCTGGAGCGAGTTGTACGTGTACACACCGGGCTGCGACGGCGTCGGCCGCTGCCCGAACCGGGCGAGGTTGACCAGGCCGCCGGCCTTGAGGCGATGGCTTCCCTCGCCGGGCATGATCGACACCTCGTCGGTCGCCTCGACATAGTCGTTGAACGTGCGCTGCGCCACCGCCGGGCTGCCGCCGAAGCTGAGCGAGGAGACGCCGTACCCCAGCGCGTCGGTGGCCGCGGTGTCGGCCACCTCCGGCACAACCGTCACCCGGCCGGCCGGCAGGTGGAGATAGGGGTCGAGGCTCGTTTGCTGGTGCGTCACGTAGGTGCGGAAATCGTTGACCGTCGCGTCACCCAGATGTGACGTGAGCGCGAGCATGGCGCCGCCGGCGGCGCTTGCGTTGGCCGTCCCGGCCGTCGGCAGCGAAAAAACCGAGACCCGGCTCCCATCCTGCGCCGCTGCCCGGAAGTCGGCCCGGAGCGTCAGTGTCTCGTCGTCCGAGAGGAGGACGTCGAACCGCTGCACGGCGACGACGCTGGTCACACCGCGGACCGCCGGGACGGCGCCGGTCGTGGTCGGGACGCCCAGGCGCCCCACCTGGGCGATGAATTGGCTCGCCGTGTCACGCGTGATACCGAGGGGGGCGAGGGTGGCGTCGGTGGCGTTGAGGAGCGAGACGAGGTCGTCGGAGCGGTGATTCACCATCGCGGCGCCGAACGCGAAGATGCGGTCGCGGACGATCGGGCCGCCGAGCCCGCCGCTGAGCTGAAACTGGTTGCGCAGTTGGCCGAACGCCGGCGGCCCCTGGGCGCCGAAGGCGAAGTTGTCGTTGCGCGCGGTGACCCCGAACGAGCCGGTCACGTCGTTCGTGCCGCCCCGGGTGACGGTCGAGATCTGACCGCCGGTGAACTGCCCGCGCGAGACGTCGTAACTGTTCGTGACGACTCGGACGCTGCGGACCGCCTCCGTCGGCACGGCGGCGCCGGCGAAGGTGAGACCATCCACGGTCGTGGCGTTCAGCGACTGACGCTGCCCGGCGACCGAGAAGGCCGATGCGGTCGTGTCGGTCGCCGCCAGCCCGACGACGCCGGGGGACAGGGCCGCGAGGGTCGCCAGGTCGCTTCCGTCGATCGGGAGCCGGAGGATCTGCGATGGCGTGAGCGTCGTGCCGGTGCTGCCGGCGTTGGCGGCGTCTGGTCCCGTGGCGCGGCGCCCCTGTGTGGTGACGGTGGCGAGCGTGTGAACGGCGCTCGACAGCTCGACGTCGGCCACGAGACGGTCCTCGTCGGCCTGCCGCTGCACGATGACGGATGCCGCCGTGTACCCGATGGCGCGGATCTCGAGCCGATACTGGCCACCACCGTCGGGGAACACGACGGTGAAACGCCCCTCGGCGTTCGTCTGGCGCGAGCGGCTGATATGCGTGTCGATCGAGGTGACGACGACCGTCGCACCCGCCAATGGCTGGCGGGCCGGCGCCGGACCGGTGACCTTGCCCGTGATGATGTCGGTCGTCGACCCGACTTGGGCGACGACGAGCGCCGGCGTCCCGCCGGCGAGGGCCAGGGCCAGTCTCACGATCGCTGGCACGGTCCACGCTCGTAGTTGGAGTGACCGCATGCGCGAGTACTACGGCGAGATCCGATCCCCTGTTGGGAGACCGAGCGGCGCCCCGTCCGGACGGTCGCCCGCCTGGTGGCTACTGGCGGTCGTCGTCCTCGGGACGGCGTTCGCCTTCGTGTTGGCCGCGGTCCTGCGCGGGGGCGGTCTCGTCCGCTGGGACCAGGCGGTCGACCGGTGGATGTACGTGCACGAGACGGCGACCGGCGACCGCATCTGGTCGGCGATCACACTCCTCGGCCTGCCTGGCGCGTGGGTCACCGGGGTGGTCGTGGTGGTGGTGCTCTGGCGCCGCCGGGAGCCGGTGTTGCTCGCCGGCTGGGTGGTCGCGATCGGCGCCGGCGGCATCGTCGAGTGGATCATCAAGGCAGAGGTGGACCGCGCGCGACCACCGTACGCCGCGACGTTCCTGCACACGCTCTCGCCGAGCTTCCCGAGCGGGCACGCCTTCCTCTCCTGCACGGGCTACTTCATGCTGGTGTTCGTCGTGCATCGACTCGTGCATCCGGACCGCCCGCGAACGCTCGCGCTCCTGGCCGCCGCGCTCCTGCTGGTCGTGCTCGTGTCGTTCAGCCGCCTCTACCTCGCCGTGCACTACCCGACGGACGTCATCGGCGGCCTGCTCGCGGGCGGGTCCTGGCTCGCCCTCTGCATCGCCGGCATCGAGATCGCCGAGTCCGCCCGGGCGCGTGCCACCCATGCCTGATGGAGCGGCGGCGGGGCAGTCGATGCCGATGCCCGTGTTCGTCAACGCGCGGGGTGGCTCCGCCCGTCGGGTGCTCCCGGCACTGGCGGCCGCGGGACGCGCGGTGGAGGTCCATGTCGTCGAACCGGCGGCGCTCCAGGAGGCGATCCGGCGCGCGCTCGATGCCGGCGCGCGCCGGGTCGCGGTCGCCGGCGGGGACGGCTCGATCGCCGCGGCGGCGG
The DNA here is from genome assembly GCA_021324635.1 of Gemmatimonadota bacterium. Taxonomy (GTDB): domain Bacteria; phylum Gemmatimonadota; class Gemmatimonadetes; order Gemmatimonadales; family Gemmatimonadaceae; genus Palsa-1248. The sequence goes on along the minus strand of JAJPIS010000023.1, from coordinate 40,897 downwards.
CCGTCGTGCGCGGCGCGGACGCCGAGCTGGCGGTGATCCCGGGGGGCACGCTCAACCACTTCGCCGGCGACCACGGCATCCCGCTCGCGGCGGAGGCCGCGCTGGAGGTGGCGCTCCGCGGCACGGTGCGAGGGGTCGATGTCGCCACGGTCAACGACCGCCTGTTCATGAACACGAGCGCGGTCGGCGCGTACGTCAGCTTCGTGCGCACCCGGAAGCGCTTCCAGCGCGTCGTCGGCTACCGCATCGCGAGCCTGCTCGCCGCGATCCGCATCCTGCCCCAGGTCCACTCGTTCCGCGCCCGCCTCGAGACGGCCGGCGAGGAGATCACCGGCGAGACGCCGCTGGTTTTCGTCGGCGTCGGCGAGCGTGCGCTCGGCCCACCCGAGCTCGGACGCCGGGTGCCCGATGGCCGGCGGGCGCTGCACGTCATGCTCGTGGGCCGCGGCGCGACGACACGCCACTGGTCACGAGCGTACGACCGCGCGGCGCTCGGACGTGAGGCCCCTGTGCACCCGCACGCGCATCCGACGCTCGTCACCGACTATCTCGTCGAACACTGCCGGGTCGAGCTTCCGCGCCCGCGCGGCACCATCGCGACCGACGGGGAGCTGGCGCCGATGCGTGCCCCACTCGAGTATCGGTTCCACCCCGCCGCCCTCCGACTCGTCGGGCCCGCGCCGGAGAGCGCGTGAGCGCGCTACATCCGGAGTGAGTACGTGTACGACACGCCCGCGGTGAGGGGGATCGCGGTCGCGTCGCGGCGGCCAAGCAGGAGATAGTCGTCGCGCCCCTCGACGATCACCGAGAAGCGGTGCAGCGGGATACGCACGCCGACACCCCCATCGAGCCCAATCGCGCTCGTGTAGCCGTGTGGCGGGAGCCGCGGCGGCGGAGTCTCGCCGCCCGCGGGAGGGACTGTGAGCCGGACGGTCGACGCATAGTAGTAGTACCCGAAGCCCAGGAACCCGTACGGGTGCACGACCGGCGCGTCGAGCTCACCCGAGACGTTCGTGACGAGCCCCGCGAACCGGAGGTACCCCCGGGCCGGGCGGTCGGCCGGAAACTCGGCGAACGTGCCGGCGACCCGGAGCCCGACGTGTGACAGGAGTCGGCGCACGAGCGCACCGACGATCACGTCGTATCCGTCGCTCGTCAACGTGTGGGCGAGCGGCCCCACCGGGTACGAGGGGCCGCCGCCCATGAACACGTAGAGCACACTCTGGGCACGCCCGGCGCTTGGCGTGGTCGTCACCAGGAGGGCCAGCGATACGGCGACCCAGAGCCGGCCGGCGCGCCGGCGAGGTGTCTCGCCGGCGCGCGCGTGCACCATGGTCAGAAGATGGTCAGAAGATGATGCCGGCCGTCAACGGTACGAACTCGGTGTGTCCGCCGGACGTGAAGATGTAATGGAATCGTGATTCGACGAAGACGGACAGCGTCGCCACGCCGGCCTTGAGGCCGAGCCCACCGTTCAGACCGAAGTTGTTGGCGTGCGTGTTCCCACCCGCCCCGACACTCGTTCCGGATACGCCAATGTGATAGCTGTTGTTGTAGTAACCGGCGCCCCCGACGACGTACGGCGTGATCCCCCCGCCCTTGAAGGGGACGATGTTATACACGAGGTCGGCATTCACTGTCCACAACTGGAGATTTCCCGAGGGGACACCCGCCTTGTGGTTCATCTGGTTGAACATTCCGTCGATGCGGAGTCCAACCGGCCAAGACGGCAGGCCGACACCGAGTGAGGCGAGTGCGTTGTAGCCGGTGACGAAGCTGTCGCCGAGGCGCCCGACCGGCCAGGAGGCGCCGCCGCCGACTGCGAACGTCAATTGCGCGTGCGCGCGGCTGGCCGGTAGTGCAACACAGGCGGCGCCAAGGGCGGCCGCTTGCAGAGTTCGACGCATGTTCATGGCCCGCGATCTCCAGAAGAGGTGGCTGAGTGCTCTGGAGCCTCGACTAAAGCAAGCCGCGTGCGCGTGCTTCCGGCCGGCACCGGAGGGAGGAAACGTGACGTGGCTCACGCGTGACGACCGGCACCGCCCGCGCGGGTTCGACCGACGTGGCGCGTGCCCGGGGCGCGTCGACGAACGGCGCACGCGGTCGGGCGTTCGATACCGCGCTGGATACGCTGCGGCTACCGGCTGGATCGGCGTTGGATCGGCGTTGGATACCGCGCTAGATGCCGAGCTTGGCCTTCGTCCAGACGATGACGTTCAGGCAGTCAGCCTTGACGACGCCGGAGATCGACCGCGGCACCTGGTTGTCCTGGTAGATCTCGATCGCACCGATCTCCTCGGGGCGGACGAAGGTGTCCATGTCCCCCTCCTCGTACTCGTCGTACGGCTGACCGTCGACGACGTAGCTGAGGCACGGGCCGCAGTTCTGGCCCGGTGTCGGCGTCGCACCGCCCCGACTCGGCGCGTAGCCGATGCAGCCGCCGGCGGCGCGGGTCGCCATGAGCGACGCGTGCCCATCGGTCCCGTAGTCGACGCGGATCCCCGGGTAGGTCGTGAAGAGATCGTGGAACTCGTTCGCCTTGTGGGCGTCGATGTCGGCCGCGGTCCAGAAGGTCCCCTGCCCCAGCGCCCGCCGGTGGTCGAAGCCCACGCGCTTCAACCCGTTCTCGTACCGCGCGGTGATGACCACTGGCTGGAGCGTCCGTACCGGCTCGCCGGCAAAGGGAACGACGACGTCCCGCGGCTCGCGCGCCGTGAGCTCGACCGGCATCGTGACCGGCTGGAAGCCGACCGACCGCACGACGAGGGTCCGCGTCCCCGACGGGAGGCGATGGAGAGCGAAGTGCCCCTGGGCATCCGTGGTCGCCGTGTCCATCGCGCCCAGCACATAGGCCTGCGCGCCGGGGAGCGGTTGCTGCGCGCGGTTGACGACCCGTCCGGTGAGCACGGCGTTGCCCGAGGTGTACCGGTGCGAGACGACCCCCTTGTCGCCGCGGCCGCGTCCCGCCGCACCCGCGGTCGCCTGGGCCGGCGATGCGCCGGCGCGAGACTCGGCCGCCGCGCCCGCGTCCGGCGCGGTCGCCGTGGCCGCGAGCGACGCGATCGTCGGCGTGGTCGGCGCCGGCAGATGCATCGTGACGAGCGTCAGCAGGTGTCCGTTCGGCGCGATGTCCCGCGAGACGGCAGTCGCGGCGGCCGCGGCGCCGCCGTTCCGGTATTGCGCGCGCAGTGTCGCTGCCGCTTTGAGCGGGACGTAGCAGAGCGCGAAGTCCCCACCGGGCCCCGTGACCGCCTCGCGACGGTGGCGCAGGCGATGGAAGCCTTCGACCTGGCTGGCCTGGAACTCGACCCAGGTGAGCTCCACGATGGCGTTGGTGATCGGGTTCTCGGTGTCGGCGTCGAGCACCCGCCCGATGATCACGCCCGGGCCGGTCGACTGCTCGGTCGGCAACAGGCCGACGGGCGGCGGGGGCGCCGTGCGACAGACGTTCGCGGTGATGGTCTGGACCGAGGGTGTCGCGATCGTGAGCGTCACCGTCTCGCCGGCGCGGCCGGTGAGGGACTTGGAGGCGAGGCCGATCCCGAGCGAGTCGAGGAGCGGGTGAAAGACGCCGAGCCGAAACGGGCCGGGTGCCACACCCTCGATGCGGAACGCGCCGGTGGAGTCGGTGCGGGCGGATTGATTCGTCCCGTCCACCGCGACGACGGCGTGCGTGAGGGGCGCATCGTGCAGGCTGTCGACGACCGTGCCGGTGATCGCCACCGAGCCGCCACTGGCCGGCGCACCCTGCGGGGGCGCCTGCGCGACGGCCTGCGCGGCAGCGGGAGTCGCCCCCGGCCCGGCGACGAGGGCGGCCAGGAGCACGGGGACGGGGCACGCGAAGAGACGGCGGCGCGTCATGTCAAGAACGCAAGCTAGACGGCCGGCATCCTCATCACCAGCCGGGCAGAATCTGGAACCCGAACTGATTGGGGTTCGCCGGGCGCTGGAAGGCCCGGGCGTAGAAGACTTCGGCGACGATGTAGCCGAGCACGTTGAACCGTGCTGCCACCCCCGCGCTCACGACCGGCGTGTCCCGCGGATCGTTCCCGTTGAAGGTGAGCACCGGGTGGCTGGTGCTCGACCAGGCGAGCCCGGCGTCGACGAACGGCGCGATCTCGGTCGGCAGGTACGGGAAGTTGATGAGGCCGAACTGCGGCACTCCGAGCAGCGGGATACGCACTTCCGCGTTCAGCACCGCGAGGCGGCTCCCGAGCAGCCGGTCGAAGGTCGGACAGGTCCCGGCACCGGTGAACAGGGCCGAGCACTCGTTCGCGTTGAAGGTCGAGATGTCGTACCCGCGGATGAAATACGGATCGCCGAGGTAGAGTGGAGAGAGCCGCGGGTCTTCGGCGCTCCCGCCGTAACGGCCGTAGTGAAAGGCGCGGAAGGCGAAGGTGATCGGATTGGCGAGGAAGTAGCGCCGGTAGTCGGCGAGCACCGACGTGAACATCAAGTTGCCGAAGGTTTCATCCGCCTCGAAGCGCGATCGTCCGCCGGCGACCGGTGACGTGAAGCCGAAATTCGAGTAGTCGGTGACGTAGGCCGCCGAGGCCTGGAAGAGATTGAGCCCGGACGGCACCGGCAACCCGACTTGCTGCTGGAGCGCGAAGATCGACCCATCGGGCAGCTCCAGGTAGCGATCCGCGCGCAGCCCGTAGTGGAGATAGGTGTACCCGCCGCTGAACTCGAGCCGGCGCGTCATCGAGAAGGGATACTGGGCGAAGAGCTGCGCCTGCTCGTAGTACGTCCGGAGGTACTCCTCCTGGAGCACGGCCCCCGGGGTCTTGGAACCGTCGGGGTTCACGATCGTCGTGTCGTACGCCGCCGTGCCCAGCTGGAGGAAGGGGATGTGCGACGCCGACACACCGTAATTCCAGCGGTGTGCCTGGTTGAGGTAGACCGCCTGGCCACCGATGTCCTGGACGTAGCCGGACGCCTGCACGGTCGCCGCGAGAATGTGGTTCTCCAGCTCGTCGCCGAACTGGAAGGCGACGCCCCCGCCGGCCCCGGTGCCCAGCGGCCCACCAAAGGCGACGCCGACGCCGGCCGTGGCGATGCCGTCGAGCTGGAACGATGAGTGGTATGGCGTGACGGCGAACTCGCGCTGGAGTGGCAGGCCCAAGCGGGGATCCGCGATGCGCTCTGCCACCGCCCCGCCACCCGGGACCGGCGGCGTCTCGATCCCCTGCGTCGACGAGGTGTCGACCACCTGCGACACGGTCGGCGTCGCGACCTGGTCGGCGTCGAGCCGGTGCAGTGTATACCCCTGGCGGTCGAAGACGGAGAAGATCATGCGGCCGTTCCCCGGCGCGACACTGAGGGTCGGTGACGATCCGGTGATCCCCGTGATGCCGGTCGCCACCCGCGTCACGCGCTGGATGGTCCCGGTCGCCAGGGCGACACGGTAGATGTCGGGAATCCCGTCGGGGTCCGAGACGAAGTAGAGCGACTGCCCGTCAGGGGTGAACTGCGGATTGATGTGCTTGGCCTTGCCGCCGAACAGGCTCAACATGCGCACCGGATGATCAGGGTTCGTCATGTCCATGAGCGCGATCTGGAGCGGCCGATACGTCAGCAGACTGAAGCTCGTGCCCGGCCCGCTATCGGTCGCGAACGCCAGCGTGCGGCCGTCCGGCGACCACGCGGGCTGGAACTGTGCGGCCCGGTCGTGCATCAGCTGGATGGTCCGCTTGGCCCCGAGGTCGTACAGGTACAGATCGCTCCAGCCGCCCGAGAGCCCCGAGAAGGCGAGCTGCTTGCCGTCCGGGCTCCACGCGATCGACAGCACCTGTCCGACGCCCGGCGGGGCGATGTGCTGCTCGATGTTGCCATTGCGGGTGTTGAAGATCTCGACGTCGACGACGCCCTGGGCGTACGCGGGCACGGCGAGGTACTTCCCGTCGGGGGACCACGACCCGGAGGAGTTCGAGAACGAGAGCGCGTCGAAATGCGGGTTGGAATTGGGGCTGGTCAGCCGCCGGATCGTCCGCCCGGTCGCCGCATCGGCGATGTACAGGTCGAAGGAGAACAGGTCGCGGCTCGTGATGAACGCGACTTCCTTTCCGTCGGGGCTGATGGATGGCGCGACGTCGAAGTCGCCGTACTTGGAGGCCGGCCGGAGCAGTCGCGTGCCGAGGTCTTTCGGCAATGTCCGCGTCTTGGCGTCGGCCAGGTACTGCTCCTTGATCGCCGCGATCCAGAGCTTCGAGAGCGAGTCGGTCGTGATGCCGAGCACGCCACGCACGGCGGGCTCGAGACCGCTCCGCAGCGCCGCACGGTAGATCGTGGCGATGGTGCTGTCGCCGAAGCGCCCGCCGATGAACGCCCAGAGCGCTTCACCGTAGCGGTACGCGAAATACTTCGGATTGTTCAGCTTCTTGATCGTCGGCAGGTCGTTCCGCAGCGCGGCATCGCGCATGAACATCGTCGTATTGGGATCGTCCCGTCCGAGCGACAGGTACTCGGCCATCCCCTCGATCGACCACTGCGGCAGGCGGTCCAAGTTGTTCAGTCCCCCGCGCGCGGCGCCCGCAATGTCGAACTGGAACACGTGCACGAGCTCGTGACCGAGCACGTGGTCGTCATCGAAGTACGCGCCGCTGAAGAAGAGCAGCGCCCGGCTCCGCGACGGCTCGGTCACACCACCGATCCCCTCACCCAGAAACCCGGGGATGACGTTGGTCTGCTGGAAGGCCGGATTGTCGGCGTACAGGACGATCGGCTTCTTGGAGAAGGTGTCGCGCAGCGTCAGCGAATGACGGGCGTACCACCGCTCGGCCATCCGCGCGGCGTCGGCGACGGCGGCCGACTCGGCCGGATAGAAGTAGATGTCGTAGTGCTCGGTGTGCATCGTGCGCCAGTCGAAGTCACGGTACACGACCTTGTTGCGGCCGAAGTACTGTGCCTCCAGGCGCCCGGCGCCGAGCACGGTCACCGACAGCATCGCGCCCAGCAGGAAGGCGAGGTGCAGACCCCGTGTGTCCACCCGACTCGTCCCGAACATCACTGCGTCCTCGTTGTGATCGCCGGGGCGAGAGGCCCGCGGGTGTAAGGGCGGCACCGACATCCCGCCCGCTCAATGACTCACAGCCGACTCACAGCCGACTCACAGCCGACCACTGCCCGGTGCGGTGAGCATAATACCTGCCGCACCGCACTCGGCGGAACCAGGACACGCAAATCCTGATGCATGTGGAACGCGCAACTCCCGCCGATTGCGACAGATCGGGTCCGAATCCCGCCGGAGTCCGGGCTCGGTCGCGGCGCGAGGACGCCGCGATCGGCTAACGACCGAGACCCACCAGCGCGGGCATGATCGCCTGCACCGCGCTCAGGTGCTCGCCGAGTGCGGCGGGCACGACTTCGCACGCGGCCACGGCCGCGGGGCGGGCCGCGCGGCCGAGCGACTCGCGTGCCGGAGCAAGCAGCAGGTCACCGAGGACGACGCCGAGCGAGCCGACGACGATGAGCTGGGGGTTGAGGACGTCGACCAGTGCCGCCATGCCGGAGCCCAGCCATCGCCCCGACTCGGTCACGACGGCGCGGGCGGCCGGATCTCCGGCGAGCGCCGCGGACACGATGTCGTGAATCTCCGGTCGGCCGGGCCACCGGTCGGGGGCCATCACGTGGGCGAGGCAGACGAGGCCCCGCCCCGACGCGGCATCCTCCCAGCCGCGCACGTCGCGCACGCGCGCGTCGTCCGGAATCGGCACGCGGAAGGTCGCCAGCTCACCTGCGGTCTCGCTCGCCCCGCGCAGGAGCTTGCCGCCGACGATGATCCCCGCCCCCATCCCGGTGCCGTAGACGAGAAAGATCATGTGCTCGAGACCCGGGCGCGTGCGCCCGACGCCGAACCGCCACTCGGCGAGGGCGCCCGCCTTGGCGTCGTGCTCGAGGAAGACCGGCAGCGCCGGGAAGCGACTCGAGACCGCGGCGGTGACGTGCGCACCGTGCCACCCGGGCAGGTTCGGCGGGTCGACGACCACGCCGCGTCCGGCGTGGAGGGGGCCAGGCGCCGCGATGCCGATCGCGAGCGGGCTGCGCCCGCCCGCCCGCGCCGATGCGATCGTCGTCGCGATCGCATCCGCGAGGGCCGGGAAGGTGGTCGCAAAGGGGATCGCGCCGTCCGTCGGATGGCTGACGCGCTGAAGCGTCTCCCCTGCCGGGTTCACCTCGACCACGGCCGTCTTCGTGCCGCCGACGTCGACCCCGATGATCGTCTCGACCGCCATGCCCCGCCCCCTCCCGATGCGCGCGAACACGGAGGAAGTTGGCGGGACGAACACCGACATCACGAGGGCCAGCCCGGACGCATCCGGACTGGCCCTCGTCGTGCTCCCCCTCCTTCGCCCCCTCCCCTCCCCCCCCTCCCTCTTCCCCGCTGCCGGCGTGACGGCCGGCGCGGCTCACCCCGGTCGGGTCAGGGCAGCAATCCCTTCAGCGCCTTCTTGGCGGCGTTCGCCGCCTTTTGTTGCACGCCCTGCTGAACGGCCTGCGAGGCGCCCTGGGCCGCCGATGCGCCGACAGACTTCCCGATCTGGCCGGCCACCGACCCCGCACTGACGTTCTGTCCGTTCCCGCCGAGGTTCCCGAACATCCCGCTCTTGATCGCGGTCGCGAGATCCTCCTGCTTGTAGTCGGCCGGCACCTGGAAGAGCGCGTCGGGCTGCGGTCCCTCGACGACGTTCTGCACCTCCAGTGTGCCGTCGCTGTCCTGCGTCTTGGTGATGAAGCGCAGGCTCTTGTCGATCCAGACGTATCCCTGATCCTTCTTTCCCTGGTCGTTGGTCGCCACGTAGCGCCACTTGTCGGCCGGCCGGCCATTGACCGCGTCGCTACCGACGTTCGTGCAGTCCAGGCGCGGCGTGTGAAGGCCCGTGTCTCGCTGCCCGGACGAGCTCTGCACGGCCATCGACAGGCCCTGGACCCACTTGTTGATGTCCGCGCACGGGTCGTTCGCATTGAGCGGCTGGAAGATGCGGATCCATCCGTTGCTCAGGACGCCGAGGACCGATGCATCGACGGCGAGCTTCTTCTCGGGCAGGAGCGCGAGCGTCTTGCCCGTGGTTCCGTCGAAGATGAGCACCGAGGCGCCCTGGTTCGTGGATTGCTGCTCCAGTCGAACGCGCCCGACGCCCACGTTCAGGTGACTGCGCTCGGGGGCGGACCCCTGGGTCTTGGTTTGCACCATGTCACCGGCGAACTGACCCTGCGCCTGGAGGGCGGCCGAGCTGCCCCAGCCCGGGCTCCAGAGGATGGCCAGAGCGGCGATGACGCCGACCCGCGGCAGTGAAAATGCGGAGAGCGATGGCACGGCAGCCTCCTGATCGTGGGGTTCGCGAACCGGATTGCGGCGTCGCGCCCGGGCGCCCGCGCGCCACGACGGCCCGGCCACGCCGGCGGCGCGGCCGGGCGGCACGGGGTAAGGGGGCCGGCTGACGGCGATGGCCCACCGCGTCCGGCGACCGTGATCGGTCGGACCGGGCGCTCGCACGTGGTGCATTGGACGCCCCGGGGCGGGATGCCACTCCGCGACCGGCCGGGTGAGACGGGACCGGAGGCGGAGCGCGTTGCCACAACGATGCGGTGACCCGGGCAGGGACGCAACGGTCTGCCGCGCGTCCCGAGCCGGTCGAGCCGGCCGAGCCGTCGAGCCTGCCCCCGGTGATGCCAGCTACGCGGAGGCCCGTCGCGCCAGGAGGCGGGGGCCGAGCACGATCGCGGTCACGAGCACGGTGAGGGCGACCAGCGCCGCGAGGACCGCCGTCGTCCCGACGCGCGGCGAGCGCAGGGGGACGCGGACGAGCGGATCGCCGACGGCCGTGAACGACGCCCAGCTCGATGCCGGCTCCCCCCGCGCGATCGCGTCGCGCTTGGCCGCTCGGAGCGCGTCACCGACACCGAGCCCTCTGGCCAGGGCCGCGTAGAACGCGTCGATCAGCGGCACGGCCGCCCGATCGCCGATCCGCCATCGCGTCGCCACGACCGAGCGCGCGCCGGCCGCGAGCAGGGAGCCGGTGAGTGCCTGCGCGCCCTCGCCGTCGATCGCGGCGGCGCCCACGGTGCGAGCGGCCGACAGCACGATGAGGTCGGCCCGCAGGCGGAGTCCCGCCAGCTGCGCAGGGGTGACGAATCCACTCTCGCCGCCGCCCGGGGAGAGCGCGAGCGCGGTCCGCGCGACCGTCCGCGCGTCGGCCAGCGCGTGGGTCGCGAGGTGGATCACGCGGAACCCGTCCAGCGGTGCGTGGAGCAGGAAGGCCGCGCTCGCGTCGGCGCCGAGGCGCACGACGGAGGCCTGCGCATAGCGCGCGACCAGCCGCACTTCCCGCGCGGAGCCGGGGAGCGGTGGGAGCCCGCCGGTCGCGTCGAATGCGTTCCGATAGACCTCGGCCTCGCCCGCCGGAGGCATCCCGACCCCGTCCCCGGAGGGGCCGGATCCGGGGGGGAGCGGTACCGACGGGGCCGACGGTGCCGACGCCGCGACCGCGGGGGGAGCCGTTTCGGGCCCCGAGTCGGGGGCGGCGAGCGCCAGCAGCCGCGCCGGCCGGTGGTCGCCGGCGGCGGGCCGCGGGCGGCGCCAGAGGGCGCGAATGACGGCGCCCGACGGGGCGGTGCTCACGGTGTACCGGGCGACGACCGGGGCGCCATCGGCCAACCGGAGGGCGTCGAACGGGAGGCCGCGTAGCGGGCCGTCCGGCGCGATGATGAGGTGATCGACCTCCGGCCCGAGCCCGCGCAGCGCCGAGTCGAGGACGGCGGCGCCCAGGGCACGCGCGGGCTCGCTCGCGTCGCGCCCGCTCTCGAGGAGCGCGAGCATCCGGGCGGCGGGGGCCGCCAGCGAATCGGCGCTCGCCAGGCGATAGGTCCGAAGGGCCGCAGGCGGGACGGCACGCCCGGGGGCCGCGAGCGGCCGGCCGATCACGAAGAGGGTCGTGGGCGCGCCGCCCGCGCCGGTCACGAACTCGAGGAAGGCCGTGCGGGAGTCGGGAAGGGCGGCGGCCACCGAGTCGGCGACCCCCCGCTCGGTCGCCGCCCGGAGCGCGACATCGCCCTCGGAGGTGAGGCTCCCCGGCGGTCTGTCTCGATCCGGCGGATCCCGCGGTCCCGGCATCTCGGTCGAGGAGGACGCCGCCACCGGCGCCTCGAGCGCACCGAGCCGCACGAGACGGTCGGCGAGCTCGCGCGCGCGCCACCGCTCGGCGAGCGCGAACGCCGACGCTTGCCGGCCGGCGGCGGCCATCGCGGCGAGGACGGTCGCGACGCCGGCGTCGCGGTCGCGCTTGTCGCTGGCGCTCTCCCGGAAGATGGACGGGCGCAGCGCGTGGTCGGTGATCGTGCTGCGCCAGGCGTCGAGCTCGTCGGCCGCGGCGGTGAGCTCGAGCTCCGCCCGGGCGAGCTGCCCCTGGCGCGCTTCGGCCTCGGCCAGCTGCGTTCTCGAGGTATACCGGATCGTGTGCTCCGTCGAGTCGAGTCCCTGGAGATGGCGCGTCAACGCGGCGACCGCCGCCGCCGGCCGACCCTCCGCGAGCGCGAGCCGCCCCCGGTCCAGATCCAGGTCCCGATCCCAGGGGCCACGATGCGCCGCACGGGCCAGCGCCTCGGCCCCGGCCAGCGCGCGCTCGGCACCCGCCAGGTCGTCCAGGTGGATGTCGATCGTGATCAGGTCACGCCATCGGTCGAACTCCGCCGGGTCGCCGACGCTCCGGTCGAAGTCGCGGACGCGGCTCTCGAGATCGCGCGCGACCGACCAGTTCCCCTGCGCCGCCGCCAGCTCCGCCTGAGCGCTCGCCACGAGCGCCGATCCGGCCGCGTTCCGAACCCGGTCGTAGAGCGCCGCGGCCTGACGCAGGTAGTCCGCGGCTGTCACCTGGTCGTCGAGGAGCAGAGCGACCGAGCCCAGTCCGAGGTCCGACGCCGCGAGGACGGAGCGATCGCTCGACGCGAGCGCTTCCGCGCGGGCTGCGAGGTCGTACTGCCTGGCCGCGCCGATGTCTCCGCGGGCACGGGCGATGTCGCCGTGGCGCAGGAGCGTCTCGCCGAGCATCGCCCGGTCGCGCACCGCGCGCTCGATCCGCTCGACGGCCGCCAGCACGCTGGCGGCCGAGTCGGCGCGGGCGGCGAGCTCCAGCCCGAGTGCGCGTGCCTGAAGCGCCAGCGCCTGGAGCCGCGGCTCCCCGGCCTGCTCCGCCAATCTCAGGGCGGCCGCGGCACCGGCAGCCGCCGAGCGTCGCCGCAGCACGGCGGCGAAGAGCGCCCGCCGCACGGCGATGCCGGCCTGCTCGTCGCGCGCATCGACCGGCGCGAGCCGGGCGGCGGTATCGAGGAGCGCGAGCCCCGCCGATATGCCATGCTGTGACGCGCGATGCACCGAGACGCCGATCAGTGCCTCCGCCTCGGCGGCGCGGTCACCCCGGGCCTGCGCCATGGCGCGGGCCCGCGCGAATGCGGTATCGGCGTCCGCGCTCGACCCCCGGACATCGAGGGCCCACGCGACCCCGAGCGCGGCGTACGTCGCCGCGCCGTCGCGGGCGCCATCGCCCAGTGCCGGCGGCTCGGGCGCGAGCAGCGCACGGTACTGGCTGTCCGCCTCGGCGTACGCGTACGTGAGACGCGCCACGGTCGCCAGTCCGAGCACCGCACGACGGTCGGTGGGATCGCGCGACAGCGCCCGCCGCCACCGGGCCGCGACCCGCAGCGCACTGTCGCCCTCGACGGCGCGCAACGCGTGCCGCACGACTGCCCTCGCGGTGGGATCGGTCGCGTCGGGGCCGCCACCCGCATGGATCAGGAGTGCGGCGGCGGCGATGCCAGCGCGGAGGAGCAGCACCGGGTCAAGATACGTCGCGACCCCCGGCGCGGTGATCAGGCGACCGAGCTCATCCTGAGCCGGCGCGCCCCGAGTCGTCGCGTCCCGCCGGCAACGTCAAGGTGAGCGTCGACCCGACGCCCAGCGTGCTCTCGGCGGTCAGGTCGCCACCCATCCGCCGCGCCAGATCCCGGCTGATCGAGAGCCCCAACCCGACGCCGCGATGCTCCTCACTCCCCACTCGGCGGCCGACCTGCACGAACGGCTCGAAGATCGCCTCGAGTTGATGGGCCGCGATCCCGCGCCCGGTGTCGTGCACGGCGATGCGGACCACGTCGTCCTCGACCGCGCAGCTCACGTCGATGCGCCCGCCGCTGTCGGTGAACTTCACGGCGTTGGTGAGGAGGTTGAGCATGATCTGCTTCAGCTTGTCCCCGTCCGCGCGCACGGTACATCCGGGATCGCATCCGCCGAAGGCGGTCGCGATGCCCTTGCCCTGCGCCTGCGGCTCGATCATGCCCAGCGCCTCGACGAGTGTCGCCTGCAAGGGTACGGCCGAGACGGCCAGCTCGACCCGCGACACCTCGAGCCGCGCGAAGGCGAGGATGTCGTTGATGAGGGTCAACAGGTGGCCGCCGGCCCGCCGGATCCGGCGGAGGTCCTCGGCCTGCGCCCGGGTCACCGCCCCGCGCACGCCCAGCTCGAGCAGGTCCGCGTAGCCGCAGATGGCGTTGAGCGGTGTGCGCAGCTCGTGACTCATGACGGCGAGGAACTGTGCTTTGGCGCGGTTCGCCGACTCGGCCTCGGCGCGCGCATGCTCGGCGTCCCGCCGCGCGCGGCGCTCCTCCTCGAACAGGCGGGCGCGCTCGAGCGCCTGCGCGGCCTGCACGGCCACGGCCTCGAGGAACGCCCGATCCCCCTGGTCGAAGCTCCGCGCCTGGCGGAAGCCCAGGCCGAGCACACCGAAGGTCCGGGCGTGCGCGGTCATCGGGAAGCAGACGAGTGCCTCCTGCCGGCCAACGAGCTCCGAGTCCGCCATCAGGTGGCGATAGCGCTCCTTCCATCCGCGCCCCGACTCGAGCACGACCGGCTCCGCGGCACGGATCGCGTCGGCGAACGGCGTCGCGAGCGCCTCATCGGCCAGCGGGAAGCGCCGCCACTTGGCGACGAGCTCATCGGGGTACCCGCTCGTCCCCACGAGCTCGGCCTCGCGCCCACCCGGCAGCACGACGGCCATGAACGCACCGAATGCACCGAGCGCCGACCGGCCGTGCTCGACGACCGCGCGCGCGACCTCGGCCGCCGAGACCGAGCGAACGAGCTCGCCGGTGAGCGCCTGGAGTCGAGCGAGCCGGTGCGCGGCGGCTTCCGCGCTGAGCAGCGCGCCACGCAGCGAGTCGTCCGTCATCCGGACGCTCTCGACGGATGCGAGCCTCACGGTCGAGCCGTCGGGAAAGTCCACTGTCGCCTCGGAGACGAGCCTCGGTCAAACGTAGACTGTCCGATGCGGAGTGGGACAGGGGCGCGCCGGGACCGCCCCAATCGGTCACTTCGGGACGAGGATGCGACGCGCGGGGCTCGATCGTGGCCGGCCGAGGTCGGGCGGGTCAGGCGAAGCGGGTGGCGCGCCAGAGCCAGCGGCCACACGCGGCGAGCAGGACGAGCATCGCGGCCGTGAGGAGGGTGGCCCACACGGGATCGACGGGCACGCGAGGACGGGAGGCGACCGCGGCCAGCGTCAGGAACACCGCGGTCGCGGCGGCCACCACCGACCAGTCCACCCACGTGCGGGCGCCGCCCGTGGCCGTCGGCTCCATGCCGAGCGCGCGGGCGCGCGTGTAGTCCGCGTCGACGCCGTAGCGGGCACCTTCGCGCGCGGCCGCGATGCGCCACTGTTCCTGCTCCCCCGCATCTGCCGCGGCGAGCGCGATGACGCCGGCGCCGAGCACCATCAGGACCGACCCACCGACGACCCGCACGATCGTCGCCACGCCGGCGCCGCGCAGCTCGCCGAAGACGAGCACCCCCCAGAGGAGCCCCCACAGTTGGTTCGTGTTCGATAGCGGGATGCCTCGACTGATCCCCACGTACTTGGCCGCGTACTGTTGGAAGATGTCCCCGACGACCCAGACGAACCCGCCGAGCAGCAGCCAGAGGAGTGCGCCGTGCGCCCCGGCGAGCGCGCGCCACAGGGCCGGCACGCTGCCGGCATCGCTCATCGCGAGCGCGCCCATCGTGGCCAGCTCGCCGATCGTGAAAAAAGTGAGGAACGACAGCGGGCTCATGCCGGTGATGTACGCCTTGCGGTACGGGATGTACATCGTCCCCCAGAGCAGCCCCGCGGCCAGCGCGGCGATCACCCCACGCGCCGCGTGACCGGCTGGCGCTTGGGTCGCCGACGCCATTGCGACGATCGTCGCCGCCACGCACATGAGCAACGCGCCACCGACGACGGCCGTGCGGCGCCGCCAGTCGCTCGCCCGCAACTCGTTGAAGAACAGGACGCCCCAGAGGATGCCCACCACGCTGTTCGTGTTCCACAGCGGAAAGGCGATGCTGAGCCCCACGTCGCGGATCGCGAAGACGGTGAGTGTATTGGCGACCGCCCAGAGGCAACCCCCGAGCACGGCCCACATCACCAGGTGCGGCGCCCGGCGCACGTCGGCTCGCACGTAGCCGGTCCCCTGCACGAGCGCCGGCGCGCTCCAGCGCCCGAGGAAGACGCCGAGCACCATGCAGAACGACACCAGGATGGGCGACAGCTGCGCGACCGCGAGCTTGGTGGGAGCCTCGGCCGCCCCCAGCCAGGCCCCCGCCGCGAGCCCGGAGCAGATGCCGAGACGCTGGAGCTGGTCCCCTCGCCGCCGCGACGCCGACGGCGACGCAAGCGCGGGAGCGGCGGCCGGCGCGATCACTCAGCGCACCCAGCGCAACACGAGGAGGCCGGCGGCGAGCGCCGCGACGGGCACCCAGAACTGCGGATCGCGGATCACCGCCGCGAGCCGTCTGCGCACGGTGGCGTCGGGAGCAGTCAGGCCCACGGGCGTGGTCGACGCGAGTGGTCGGGCAGGTCCGCCGGCCGCAGGTGCGCCGGCTAAGGCAGCGAGAGGTTCACCGCGACACTGTCGTGCGGACCGCCATTCAGGGTGTCGAGGCGGACACGCAAGGCGTGGATCGTGTCCTTCGACGCGATGTACCCGGTGTGCGCCTGCCCGCTGGCGATGAGGTTGAAGTACAGGACTATCGGGTGCTTCGCCTGCACGAACGTGAGGTAGTTGTGCGCACTGTCGACGACCTGATTGAAGCCGCCAAAGTAGGCGGTGTCGCCGGCTTTGACGGCGTGCACGCTGTCGAGATACGCGGTCGCGGACACGGTGATGTTCCTCGCCCCGGTCTCGGCGGCCACATGCCCGTAGAAGACGGCGTAGGCGTACTGCCGCTGCGGCCCGGACGGCGCGCTCGAGCCGAGCGAGCAGGCGGCCGCCCCGACGATCAGGGTGACCAGCGGCGCGGCGCGGCGGAGGGCCGGGTGCAGGCGAACGAGGGGCATGGAGCGCGTCGGCAACATCGGGTGCGGCATCGGGTGTAGTAAGCACCCCGGGCACGCACGGCGCCAGGGTGATCCGCTCCCTGCCGCCGGCCAGCGGACCCGCCAGGGGGGCGGGACGCGCCGCACCGGTCGGCGCCCGGGGAGGGAGTGCCCGGGGGGAACGAAAGACGGGGGAAAAAGCGAACGAGGCGCCCGATCGAGCGCCCCGTTCTGTCGTACGACCGTGAGTCGTACGAGTGGCTCGCTACGCGAAAAGCTTAGCGGGCGCCGCCTGCCTTCGTCACGTTCTCGGCGGCCGGGCCTTTCTGGCCCTGCACGATGTCGAACTCCACCACGTCACCCTCGGCCAACGACTTGAAGCCCGAGCCCTGAATCGCGCTGTAATGCACGAAGCAGTCCTTCTGGCCGTTGTCGGGGGTGATAAAGCCAAAACCCTTCGCGTCGTTGAACCACTTCACCTTCCCGGTCGTACGCATTCCGAACTCCTGCAAATGTAGACCTGTCCAGGAGATCGGAGAGCCGACCCTGACAGATCGTTGAGCCGCGGGAACTCTGGGTCTCCCGCCTTGAACCCACAAGCCTTCTGTGGAGCGGACTCCGGGCTTGTAAGGCGCGAATATAGGCACGCCAAGGGTACTGCGCAAGAGCACGGTTGACCGCCGCGGCGGCGACGCCGCCGGTCGCGCTCCGCGCCCGGCCGGAGCGACCACAGGGGCGGGGATGCCTGCGCGGACGCGGCCGCGGACGCCGGTAGGAGCCGCCGCGATGGTCGCCGCCCTCGTCGCGCCGCGGCACGACGCCGATACATTTCGCCCGAGCGGCTCGCCCGAGCGGCACGCTCACCGCGACCCACTTTCCCCGTCCCCGAGCGCTTCGTGCCTGTCCGTCGCCAGACCGTCACCACCGACGTGGGTGGCGTCCTCATCGGATCGTCCCACCCGGTCGTGGTGCAATCCATGACCAACACCGATACGGCCGACGCCCGGGCGACGGCCGAGCAGGTGGCCGCCCTGGCGCGTGCCGGCTCGCAGCTCGTGCGGGTGACGGTGAACAACGACGAGGCGGCCGCGGCGGTGCCGGAGATCGTCGAGCGCCTGGCCGACCTCGGGACCCCGGTCCCGGTCGTCGGTGACTTTCACTACAACGGCCACCTCCTCCTGACCCGCCACCCGGCCTGCGCCCGGGCGCTCGCCAAGTTCCGCATCAATCCCGGCAATGTCGGCAGCAAGCGGCGCGACGAGAACTTCCGCGCGATCATCGAGGTCGCGATCGCCCACGACAAGCCGGTCCGCATCGGGGTCAACTGGGGCTCGCTCGACCAGGACCTCCTGACGACGATGATGGACGAGAACGCGCGGCGGCGCGAGCCGCTGGACGCCCGCGACGTCTATGTCGAGGCGATGCTGGACAGTGCGCTGCGCTCCGCCGCGCTGGCCGAAGACACGGGGCTCGGGCACGACCGGATCATCATCTCGGCCAAGGTGTCGCTCGTCCCCGACCTGGTGGATGTCTACCGCCGGCTCGCCGGCCGCTGCGACTATCCGCTCCACCTCGGCCTCACCGAGGCCGGCCTCGGCACCAAGGGGATCGTGGCCAGTACGGCGGGGCTGTCGATCCTGCTGGCCGAGGGGATCGGCGACACGATCCGCGTGTCGCTCACGCCGAAGCCGGGCGGCGACCGGACGGAAGAGGTGTACGTCGCGCAGCAGATCCTCCAATCGCTCGGGCTTCGCAGCTTTGCCCCTCAGGTCACCGCCTGCCCCGGGTGCGGGCGCACGACGTCGACGTTCTTCCAGCAGATGGCCGAGGACATCCAGGGCTATCTCCGCGAGCAGATGCCCGTCTGGCGGGCGCGCTACCCGGGGGTGGAGGCGATGCGCGTCGCCGTCATGGGGTGTGTGGTCAACGGCCCGGGCGAGTCGAAGCACGCCAACATCGGGATCTCGCTCCCGGGCACGTTCGAGGAGCCCAAGGCGCCGGTGTTCGTCGACGGGAAGCTCACCGTGACGCTGAGGGGCGAGGCGATCGTCCCGGAGTTTCTCGCCATTCTCGAGTCCTATGTCGCCCGCCGGTACGGCGGAGCGCCCGCAGCCGTCGCGCCGGCGGAGCCTTCGACGGTGACCTGATGGACATGGGCTCCCCCCGTGAGCCGGTCGGACGCGCACGGCGGGTGATGTGCGCGGCGCTGCTGCTGGCGGTGGGGGCAGGTGCGGCGGGCGCCCAACGGGCGGGCGGCCCGGCGGCCCGGCCGACGGCCGGACGGGGCGGCGGATCGGATCCGGGGTCGGTGGTGCGCGCCGCGGAACGTGCCCTCGAGCACGACAGCGGGGCGGCGTACGCGTCCCGATGGACCGATGCGGTCCGGCGCGACCCCGCGGACCGGGCCGCGGCGCTGGGGCTGGCGACGATCGCGCGCCTCACCTTCCGATACGACGACGCCGAGCGCCGGTACGAGGCGCTGCTTGCCCCGACGCAGCCGGCCGATGGCGTGTCGGTCTACGCGCGGCTCGGCATGGCGGAGCTGCTGGCTCGCCAGGGCCGCTTGCCCGCGGCCGACACGGCCTTTGGCCGTGCGGCGGCCACCGCCGCCGCGGCCTACGACTCTTCGGCGCTCGTCGAGGCACGACTCGGCATGGCCACCATGCGGTCCCACACGCGGTCGCGCGCAGCCGGGGCGGCCATGCTCACCGGCCTCCAGCGCCTGATCCCCCCGCGCGACTCGGCGCTGCTCGCGACGTTCCTCTGCGTCCGCATGTCGATCGACATCGAAGGCCTCAGGCGGGACCCGGCCGACGAGGCACGGCGCGGCATGGCGATCGCGCACCGCGCCGGCTCGCGGGCCGCGGAATCGATGTGCGCCGTCCGCCTCGCGGCGGAGCTCCAGCGACGCGGTGACATGGCGGCCGCCGTCGCCGTGCTGGACACGGCGGAACGGGTGATCGTTCCCGGGTTCGACCAGGCCGGGCTCGCCGTCGTCCGCCAGTACCGGGCGTTCGCCGAATCGATGCTCGGCGAATCGGGTCCGGCAATGACGTCGGCCCGCATGGCGGTGCAGCTCGGCACGGCCAGCCACATGATGGACGCGGTCGCATACGCGAAGCTCACCGAAGCGCTGGTGTACCTGGGGCTCGGCGACCTCCACGCCGCGGAGGAGATCGCCGACACGGCGGCCGGGCTGTTCGCCCGACTGGGCGAGGAGATCGGGCGCGTCAACGCCCTCAATGTGCAGGCCGAGGCGGCCCTGGCCGTCGGCGATACGGCCGGCGCTCGGCGGGCGTACACGGACGCGCTCGTGCGCGCGCAGCGGCTGGGAGCCGCCGGCAACGCCGCCGGTGTGGAAGAAGGGCTGGCCGATGTCGCCCTGCGAGAGGGGCGGTTGCAGGTCGCCGAGAACTGGCTCCGCGCCACGGCGGCCGCGATCCACCACGGGATGCAAGGGTGGGAGCCGGGGACGCTCCTCGCCGAGGGCACGCTGGCGCTGCGTGAGGGACAGCTGCGGGTCGCCGAGCGCGATGTGAAGGCCTCGCTCCGCGCCCTCGGTCCCGAGCAACACGGCGACCGCTATCTCACGACGGTCCGGCTGGCGGAGATCCACCTCGCCGAGGGCGACACGGCCCGGGCCGAGCGCGAGCTGGGCGACGCGAGCGACGCGCTCGATCGGTGGCGCGCGACGCTGCCCGACCGCGAGCTCCGGGTGCTGGCGTTTCAGTTCCAGAACACGTTCGGCGGCCCGGACCCGACCACGGCCCTGGTGATCGCCGCCGTCGCGCACGCGGGCCGGACCGCGGCGGCGTTCGACCTCGCCGAGCGGCGGCGCGCCCGCGACCTGACCGACCAGCTCGAGCGCTCGGCCGCCCTCCGGCCCGACCCCGGCGCCGCCGGTCCGGCGGGTGCCGCGGCCGACGCCGGTGTTGCGACGATGGAGGAGGGAGCGCCCGGGCCGGCGGTCCCGCATGGTAGGCCGACACCGAGCGCGCTCGAGACCGTCCAGCATGCGCTTCCCGACGACTCGACGCTGTTCCTCGAGTACGTGACCGGACCGGCCGGGGCTCCGACGACGGCGTTCGCCATCACTCGGCACAGCGCCCGAGCCTACCGGCTTCCCCCGGCGGACACGCTCGCGGCAGGCGTGCAGCGCCTGCTGGCGCTCATGCTGAGCGGCGATCGGGGGCAGGGTGCGGCCGAAGCGCTCGGCGCCACGCTGCTCGGCGCGCCGCTCGCGGACGCCGGCCCGGCGGTCCACCGGATCGTGATCGTTGCCGATGGTGCCCTGCTTCGGACGCCGTTCGCGGCCCTTCGCGTGCCGACGGCGGGCCGGCCCGCCGGCTATCTGATCGAGCGCGCCGCCGTGACGCTCGTCCCATCCGGCCTCGTCGCCGCCCGCATCTGGGGCAGGGGACCGCCGTCGCTCTCGGCCGGGCGACACCCCCGGGTCTTGGCGTTCGGCGACCCACGGTTCTCGGCGGTGTCCGGGGCGGCCGGCGGGGACGGCGCCCTCTATCGGGCCGCCTTCGACGCCACCGGCGGGCTGCCACGCCTGCCCGGGTCGGCCGAGGAGGCGCGACTCGTCGCGCGGTTCGCGACGAATTCCGTGGTGCGGCTCCGCGACAGCGCGAGCGCGCGCTACTTCAAGCACGCCCCATTGGACTCGTTCGCGGTGATCCACTTCGCGACCCACGCGATCGTCGACGACCAGGCGCTCACCCGCACGGCGCTCGCGCTCGCGCCCGGCGGCGGGGAGAGCGGGTTCATCACACCGGGCGACCTCGCGGCCCGCAGACTGCGCGCCGATCTCGTCGTCCTCTCCGCCTGTCGGGCCGGCGGCGGCGTGATCGTCGCCGGCGAGGGCATTCGCGGGCTCACGGCGCCCCTGCTGGCGGCGGGCGCCCGCGCCGTGGTCGCCTCGCAGTGGGAGATCGCCGACCGGAGCACGATCCGGCTGATGCATGATTTCTACCGCGCGCTCGCCGAGGGGCATCCGGTCGACGACGCCCTGCGGCGGGCCGAGCTGGCGGCGCTCCAGCGGGGGAGCCCACCGCGAGAGTGGGCGGCGTTCGCGCTCTTCGGCGATCCCACCGTCCGGATCCCGCTCGTCGTCCCGCGGCTCGACTGGCTCTGGTCGCGGGTGCGAGGCGGCTGATCGCAGGCACCCCACCCGGGACCCGTGAGGTCGCGCCCGCCGCGCGCATGCGCCATCGTTCAGAGCGGCGCCCGGCAGGTGGGGCGCGCGGACGCGTTGGCTCGGCGACTCGAGGAGGTGGCATGGAGCTCACGGTGAACGGCACGAGGCACACGTACACGGGCGACCCGGCGATGCCGCTCCTCTGGTACGTCCGTGATGAGCTGGGGCTGACGGGAACCAAGTACGGATGCGGGATCGGCGCCTGTGGCGCCTGCACGGTCCACCTGGACGGCGTGGCGGTTCGCGGGTGCCAGACACCCGTGTCGGCCGCCGCCGGCCGAGCGGTGACGACGATCGAAGGCCTCGCGGCGACCACGTCTGGCCGACCGGGCCCGGGTGAGCAGTTGCACGTGGTGCAGCGCGCATGGCGGACACACAACGTCCCGCAGTGCGGCTACTGCCAGGCGGGGCAGATCATGCAGGCCGCCTCGCTCCTGGCGCGCACGCCCGCGCCGACGGACGCCGAGATCGACGCCGCCATGCGCGGAAATCTCTGCCGCTGTGGTACCTACACGCGCATTCGAGCCGCCATTCACACGGCCGCGGGCGACCTCGCAGGTGCGAAGCCGAGCGCTCCGAGCAACGGGAGGAGCTGATCATGGCCGACATCAGAGAGATCGACCGGCGCGAGTTCCTGCACGGGCTGGCCGCCGGTGGACTGCTGCTGGTGGCGACCGCCAGTGGCTGCCGTCGTGTCTCGGACACCTTCGGTGGGACTGCCGCCGGCTCCGGAGGGACGCCCGCGCCCGACGGCCCACCGCTCGCCCCCGCCGTCTACCTCCGGATCGCGCCGACGGGCGATGTGACGATCATCGTCCACCGGTCCGAGATGGGGCAGGGCACCAAGACGAGTCTCGCGATGGCGGCCGCCGACGAGCTGGAGGCGGACTGGGCGCGGGTCCGGGTCGAGCAGGCGCCCGGCGACGAGAAGACGTACGGCAGCCAGGACACCGACGGCTCGTGGAGCATCCGCGGATTCCTCCAGCCGCTGCGCGAGGCGGGGGCGACGGCCCGCGCGATGCTCGAAGCGGCCGCCGCCCGCCGCTGGGGTGTCCCGGTCTCGGACGTGGCCGCACGGCAGAACCAGGTCGTGCACGCGAGCAGCGGGCGTACGATCGGCTTCGGGGAGCTGGTCGCCGTCGCCCGAACGCTCCCGGTGCCGCCCAAGGAGCAGCTCCGCCTCAAACAGCCGTCCGAGTATCGCTATATCGGCAAGGAGATCCCGGCCGTCGATCTGGCGGACATCACCGTCGGCCGGGCTCGATTCGGCATCGACCAGCGGCTCCCCGGGATGCGCTACGCGGTGGTCGCGCGGCCGCCCGTCTACGGCGGGACGGTGGCGTCGGTCGACGAGCGCGCCGCCCGGGCGGTCCCGGGGGTCGAGCGGATCGTGCGGCTCCCGCACACGCCCGTCCCGTCCGGCATGTCGCCGCTCGGCGGAGTCGCGGTCGTCGCCCGCAACACGTGGGCGGCCATCCAGGGGCGGAACGCGCTCCGGATCACCTGGCACGACGGTCCGAACGCGAGCTATGACAGCGGGACCTATCGCGCCGCCCTCGAGCGCTCGGCGCGCTCGGCCGGCAAGGTGGCCCGTGCTCAGGGGAACACGGCGACGGCGCTCGCCGGCGCCGCGAAGCGGATCGCCGCCGAGTACTACATCCCGCACCTGGCACACGCGCCGATGGAGGCGCCGGTGGCGCTCGCCAACGTCACCAGCACCGGCTGCGAGGTGTGGGCGCCGACGCAAGCGCCGCAGGGCGCGCGCGATGCGCTGGCCAAGGTCCTCGGCCTGTCGGCCGATGCCGTGAAGGTGAACGTGACGCTCCTCGGCGGCGCCTTCGGCCGGAAATCGTTCCCCGATTTCATCATCGAGGCGGCGCTGCTGTCGCGGGCCGTCGGGGCGCCGGTCAAGGTGCAGTGGACCCGCGAGGACGACCTCCAGCACGACTATCTCCACACGGTTGCCGTCGAGCGGCTCGAGGGCGGGCTCGACACCGATGGCAAGGTGGTGGCGTGGGTCCACCGGTCGGCGCTCCCGTCGATCGGGTCGACGTTCGCGTCCCATGTTCTCTACCAGGACGACGGGGAGATGGCGCAGGGGATCACCGACCTCCCGTACGCGATCCCCAACCTGCGGGGTGAGGCGGGGCCGGCGACGCCGCACACCCGGATCGGGTGGTACCGGTCGGTCATCAACATCCCGCACGCGTTCGCCATCGGCTCGTTCATCGATGAGTTGGCCCATGCCGCTGGCAAGGACACCAGGACGTTCATCGCCGAGATGCTCGGGCCGGATCACATCGTCGACATGACGCGCGCCGGGCTGACCGGGAAGCCGCAGAACTACGACGCGTCGTTCGACGAGTACCCGATCGACACGGCGCGGTATCGCGGCGTGCTGGAGCTGGCGGCGCAGCAAGCTGGCTGGGGCCAGCCGCTCCCCGCGGGGCAAGGGCGCCGCATCGCGGTGCACCGCAGCTTCCTGAGCTACGTGGCGTCGGTCGTCCAGGTGGAGGTGCATCCCGACGGTACGTTGAGCATCCCCCGCGTCGACGTGGCTGTCGACGCCGGGACGATCGTCCATCCCGAGCGCGTGCGCGCTCAGATGGAGGGCGCGACCATCATGGGACTGAGCAACGCGCTGCACGGCGAGATCACGTTCAAGGGCGGGCGAGTCGAGCAGGTGAACTTCGCGCCACCGCAGCTGGCGGCCGCCGGCGACACGCAGCGGACCGGGTATCAGATCATGCGGCTCGACGAGGCGCCGCGCGAGATCCACGTTCACGTGGTGCCGAGCACCGGAAAGCCCGGCGGCATCGGCGAACCCGGGGTGCCACCGACCGCGCCCGCGCTCTGCAACGCGATCTTTGCGGCGACCGGCAAGCGGATCCGCACGCTCCCGGTCGCGGGCCAGTTGGCCGGAACGGGAGCGATCGCGTAGCGGCGCAGGGAAGCGGTTGTCGGCCGATGACCGAGGCGTGCGACGTGTAAGGGCGGCATGTCATGCCGCCCGCTGCTCGCATCTCGCACCGACGTCTGGCCGGGCACTCCATGCCGCCCGTTGGCCCGTGGCCTCGACCCGACGGACCAAACACAATTGCCCGCGCGCGAGTAGATGCAAGCAGTCATGCCTGCCCGCGCACACGACGACACCGTTCACTTTGGTGGCCCTGCCGCGCTCGCGCTCCAGATCGGCGGCACGCGTACGCCGAGGTCCCCGGCGCGCCTGAGCCTACGGGTGCCGAGCGCCCCCCCGCGGGGGCTCGCGACGGCCGCGCGCGCGGCCCAGCATTCACGGTCGATGCGGGCCAGTGGCCATGCGCCGACGCGGGCGGCGGGGGACATGGAGCGCTCCGGGTCGCCGGCGGCCGACGCGCCGGCCGACGCGCTGGCCAAGGCCGCTGCCGAGGCGGCCACCGACCGGACGCTCGTCGCGCGGGTGCGCGAGGGGGATTCGCAGGCGTTCTCGGCGCTCGTTCAGCGTCACATGCGCGCGGCGTTCGCGATCGCGTATCACGTGCTCCAGCATCGCGAGGACGCCGAGGACGCCGTCCAGCAGGCGTTCGTGACGGCCCTCCTCCGGCTCGATCTGTATGATGCGGCCCGCCCGTTCGGCCCGTGGTTCGCGCGGGTCGTCCTCAACCACGCGCGGACCGCCAGGCGCGCACGGCGGCGGACCGCGCAGCGGTCGGTCGATCATCTCGACCGACTCGAGGCGTCCCCGCTGGCGTCGCCGCATCGCGCGGCAGAGGACGCCGAGGTTCGTGAGCGGGTCCGCGCCGCGGTCGCGATGCTGCCCGACCGGCAGCGGCTCGCCGTCCAGTTGGTCGACGTCGAGGGGTACGCGCCGAGCGAGGTGGCGGGGATGCTGGACCTGTCGCCGGTCACCGTGCGGTGGCATCTCATGGCGGCGCGGCGCACCCTGCGGCGGCTGCTCGCGCCACTCGCGCCGCTCCCGCCGCTCGCGCCGCTCCCGCCGCTCCCGCCGCTCACCGAGGCGGCGCCCCCGCCCCGCCAGGGGAGGGGTCGATGAGCGACCCGCGTTCGCTCGAGGGGCAGCGGGGGCCGGACACGCGGGAGCCGCGCGGATGGGCCCCGGTGCGTGATCTGCTGCGGATGCACACCGGCGCACCCCACGACCGGGTGGACTGGGATCGGCTCGCGACCCGCGCCGTGGCCGGCGCCGGCGCCGAGCTGGCGCGACGCCGCGCGCGGACAGGGAGGCCCTGGGGCGCCCAGCGGCGGCGACGCGGTGCATGGTGGGAGGTCGCGGCTGGGTGGGTGCGGCCGGCGACCGCGGCGGCGGCGGTGGCCGCGCTCGCGGCGGTCGTGATCGGGACGCCGGTGGTACCCACCGGCGGGTCGGCGGGCGATACAGCGGCTACGGGCGCGAGCCTCGCTGCCGCACCCGCCGCGGCCGCCCCGGACGGCAGCGGGTCGGGGCGACTCGCGGGACCGGCCGATCCCGCGACGGCGGACGCGGGCGCGGCCGACGCGTGGGTCCTGCTCGGCGCCATGGGGAGTGGAGACGGTGGGGAGGGGGGAAGCAGGAGCGGTGCCGAGCAGGGCCTTCTCGCTGGTAGCGCGGTCGACCGGGACTCGCTCTATCTCGCGGTGGTGGACGCACGATGAGCGCTCCGATCCCGGCGCTCGGCCCGAGCGGGCCGACCGAGCCGCGCTTCGCTCGGCGCGAGCGGCTCGTCGCCACGCTCGTCATCGTGATCGCGCTGCTGATCGGCATCCTGGTCGGTATCGTCGCCGACCGGCGTCTGCTCGCGCCGCACCATCGGTGGCTCGAATTCCGCGGGTGGCGTGGCGACATCGGTGCGCCGACGTGGAGGGGGTCACGGATGGCTCCGGGCGCCTTCGGCCGTGGCGGCTCGCCGCCCGAGGGTGCCCGACGGTGGCTCGCGCACGAGCTTGGCCTCTCCCCGGCACAGGCGGCCAGGGTCGACTCGATCATGACGCAGCGGATGCGCGAGCATCAGGCGCTGGCCGACTCGATGCGCGCCCGCTGGCGCGCAGGGCTCGACTCGACCCGCGCCGACATCCGGCGTGTGCTGACCCCGGAGCAGCAGAAGAAGCTCGACTCGCTGCGGTCCCGGCATGACCGCGCCCGGATGCGTGGCGACGGCCCGGAGCTTCCGGCGGGGCCGGGCGGGCCGGATCGCGGCGGCGCTCCGCCGGGCGGCCCAGGGGCACCACCCCCTCGGCAGTAGGCCGGGCGCGGGCGCGCGGAGCCGCCGAGGGTGAGGGAGACCTGTCGCCTGTCGATCTGGGCGACTCCGCCGCCCGCGAGGAGGGTCCCGATCAGCGCCTCGGCGCGGCCCCATCGGGCGTTCGACCGCGGGGTGGCGCGACGGGTGGCCGAGCGGCGCGATCGTGGGCAGATTGTTGCTCGCCCATGGAACGCTCGCTCCGACTCGTCCAGCTCACGCTCCGGATCACGGCGCTGCTCCAGATCGTCGGCGGGGCCGTCATCTGGAGCGGGCACGGCGCCGCACTCGTGAACGCGCACGCCGGTGTGGGGCTCCTCTTCGTGCTCGCGCTCTGGGGCCTGGCGGCGCTCGGCACGAGGGCACGCGTCGGGCCCGGCCTCGTGATCCGCGCGGCCGCCTGGGGCATCATCGTGCTATGGCTCGGGATGGTTCAGACCCGGATGTGGCCGGGCCCGCCCCATGTCTACGTCCGTGTGCTGCACCTGATCGTCGGCCTCGCGGCGATCGGTCTCGGCGAGGCGCTGGGCGCCCGCATCCGGCGCCGGCTCGCCGACGCGGCGCAGCTGGCGGCGACCTACTGACCCGACTGGCCCATCGGTCCGGCCGAGAGCGCCGCGGCGCGGGATGCTCCCGGGAGCGCCTGGGAGACCGCCGCCACCTCGCAGCGCAGGGCGTAGACCTCACCACGCAGCGCGGCCAGTTGGGCGTTGGCGGACTCGAGCTGCGCGCTGACCACCTCCCCATCGAGCGCCATCTCTCCGGGGCGGTGCATCCAGGTGGCGAGCGCGGCGCGCGTCGACGGGAACAGCATCGCGCCGAGCAACACGACCATCGAGCACCCGAACGGAATCCCGAGAAGAAGCGCGATGACGCCTTCCATATCCATGTGGGCGGACCCTCCGAGAGAACACTACGCCGGCGCGACACCCCAGGTTTCTCTTTCCCTTCACCCAGCCCAGGACCTCACAGTGCCGATGCTTCCCCCCGCACGAGACGCGCGCGCAACGCCCCCTGATCCGAGCGATGGGGCCGCTGGATCGCCGGCCCGGCGACGGTTCATCGGGCAGCTCGTGGGAGGCGCAGCCGCGGCCGCGGCGGCCACCGCGGCGGCCGCCTGCGCGCGGGCGCAGGCGGGTGCCCGAGCCGTCGTGCCCGCACCGGCCCCCATCTCGCCGGGGACCTCGGGAGCTGCCGTCGCGGGGATGGCGGGCAGCGCGGCCGGCGGCGCGTCCGGCGGCACGCCCGGGGACACGTCCGCCATGCGGCCGGGAGCGGCCCACCACGAGTGGGACCTCTCCTGGACCGAGCGACTCGGGAGCGGCGCGACGCACAAGCAGGTCTTCGACGCCCCCGAGATCGCGGACGGGACCGTGCTGCACCAGGCCCGGATGTTCTTCGTGAACTACAAGGAGGTCTACAACGCGTCGGAGAGCGATCTCCGCGCCGTCCTCGTCATCCGGCACCATGGCATTCCGATGGTCCTCGGCGATGAGGTCTGGGCGCACTATCCGTTCATCGGGAAAAAGATCACGAAGCTCAAGGACCCGACGACCGGCGACTGGACGCGGCGGAACCCGTTCCTGCACGCGAAGGCCGGCGATTCGCACGCACTCGTGTGGCCCGACGGCGGCCTCGACTCCCTCATCGGGCGAGGGGCGATCGTGCTCGCCTGCAACCTGGCCTTCAACGGCTTTGCGACTCGGATCGCCGACCGGACCAAGCAGCGCAAGGAGACGGTCCAGGACGAGCTCAAGGCCGCGCTCGTGCCCGGCGTGACGCTCGTCCCATCCGGGATCTTCGGCGTGATCCGCGCCGAGCAGGGCGGGTGCGCGTACATCCGGGCGACGTGAGCGCGCCGGGCGTCCGAGCGCCCGCACACCCCCCGCCCGCACCCCCCGCCCGCTCGTCGGCTCACTCCGTCGTGCCGGTGAGAATGGCGTGCCGGATGCGCGCGGCTTTGGCCGGTGCGGCGGGGTCGGGCTCGATCCGGATCGTGCGCTCGAACCTCGTGCGGATGGGGAGCTGAAGGGTGACGGCCGGCCCGGCGCTGGTCGCGGGCGATGTCCCCGGCTGGCTGTGCACGACGCGCGCGGGAACGGTCGTGCCGTTCGCGCCCGCGTACTTGTGCTGGAACTGCTCGAGCGACGCGTCGTCCCGGATGGTGACGTCCCCGAGCTGCGTGATGAGATCGCCCTCGGCCATCCCCGCCTGGGCGGCCGGCCCGCCGGGCGCCAGGTACACCACGCGGAGGCCACCGGCGGCGGAATCCGGCGAGGTCGCGATGCCGAGCTGCACGACGTGCGTGGTGTCGGTGACGAGGCGCAGTCCGGCGAGCGGAAGGACCGTATCCCAGGGGAACGGGTCCCGGCCGTCCACGTACCGGCCGCGTACGACCGACCACGGGATGCGCGCCGTCCCGGGGGCGGAGGCGCGGGCGACGGCGCTCCACCAGTCGGTGGGCGTGAAGCCGCGGCCGCGCTTGTAGGTCGAGTCGTAGAGCGAGCGCATCACGTCGTCGAGCGAGTGGCGGTCGTTGCTCGCGTCGCGGATGAGGATGTCGGTGAGGAAGCCCGCCGCCGAGCCCTTGGGGTAGTAGAGCCCGTCCGACCCATCCGTCGGGTCGATCCACGGGCGGAGCGATGCATCCGGAAGCGCGGTCGGCGGCGCGGCGGCGGTGGCCGTCAGGTCGCCCGCGATCTTGGCGAAGAACCCGGTCGAGTCACCGATGCCGCTCCGGACGACGCCCAGTGCGCCGTAGTAGTCCGTGACCCCCTCGCTCACCCAGAGCCAGCCGGTCGGCTGCGGCTGATCGTAGCGATAGGGCACGAGATCGGCCGGGCGGAGGCGCTTCACGTTCCAGGAGTGGAACATCTCGTGGGCGTAGAGCCCGGGGAGGAGCGGCGAGTCGAGGGCCGCGGACGGGATCTCGTCCAGCTGGGAGTCCTGGTGCTCGAGGCCCCCCGTGTTCGGGTTCGGGTCGGCGATCTGGAGGACGGTGTACGTCTTCCACGGCATGTCACGAAAAACCCTGGCGTGAGTCTCGGCGAGCTTGGCCAGCCATCCCAGGATGCGGGCGCGCCGCGCGCCGGTGTCGCTGCCCGCGGGATATGCCGCGAGGCGGACCCAGTGGTCCTCCGGCGCGCCCGGGGCGGGACGGACGGCGACACTGTCGAGGTCGAAGTGGCCGACGAAGAACGGCATGTCGACCAGGTCGTGGTAGTTGCCCGCCGAGAAGGGGTGCTCGACATCGTAGTCGTGATGCATCATCGCGCCGGCGCCCGACGTCGTGCGCATCGGGAGCGCGGTCATCCCCGTCGCCACCCGCCATCCTTGCGGCGCGTGCACGATCACCCGCGCCGGCCACGTGAAGCCATGGCCGACCGGGTACATGAAGACATTGGTGCCGTTGAAGAACGCGAAGTCGGGACGGGTCCAGGCGACCGCGCGGTCGATCGTGTCCGCGAGGTAGTCGAAGGCGACCGTGACGCGCGCGCCGGGTGCCGTGCCGTCGAGCCGCCAGGTCTGGAAGTCGAGCTGATGCCAGGGCAGCGGCCGGCCCTCGATCATCGGCGAGAACCGCGAGACCCGCCGGGCGAACCAGAGCATGGTGTAGTGACCCGGGGTCCAGGCCGGCAGCGCGAGCACGACCGGCCCGGCCTCGGTGACGCGAAAGTGCATGGCGACGGCCATCGACCGGGCGGCCGTCGTCGTCGAGTCGATCGTGACCTCGTAGCTCACGTCGGTGATCGCGGCCGAGCGTGCGTCGGCCGCCGACCTGGTGAGCGGCGCGCCCTGCGCGGCGCTCTCGTGCGGCGCGGCGAGGGCGGCCGCGAGGGCGAGCGCGAGCGCGGCGGCTCGGGTGAGGTGGATGTGAATGGGAGCGACAGCGTGGGGATTGCTCGTGCGCGGCATTCGATATATCCGGGTACGTGTGCGGGCAACAGTTGACTCGACGGACATGCGACGTCATCCAAGATGGCACGTGGGCCGAGCGAGTCCAGCCTCCACCTCGAGGGATCACGGGAGAGTCATGTTCATCGGGCATTACGGCGTGGCGTTCGCGGCCAAGCGCGCGGCGCCGGAGACATCGTTGGGTGTGCTGTTCGCGGCGGCGCAGATGCTGGATCTCATCTGGCCGATCCTGCTGCTCGCCGGCGTCGAGCACGTCGCCCCAGGCGATCGGGGATTCACGGCGGTGGTGTTCACGGACTATCCGTGGTCGCACAGCCTGCTCATGGCGATCGGCTGGGCGGTGGCGTTCGGGACGGCCTACGGCGCGCGGGCGCGCGACACGCGGGGCGCGACCGTGGTCGCCCTGCTCGTCGCCAGCCACTGGATCCTCGACGTCATCACGCACCGGCCGGACCTTCCGCTCGTTCCCGGCGGCGCGACCCGGGTCGGGCTCGGGCTCTGGACCCACACCGCGGCCGCGCTGGTGGTCGAGTTGATCGTCTTCGCGGTCGGCCTCGCGATCTACCTGGCCGGCAGTCGCGCCCGCGACGTCCGCGGCCGCATCGCGCTCTGGAGCTTCGTCGTGTCGATGCTGGTCATCTACGCCGGCACCATCGTCGGTCCACCCCCGCCGAGCATGCGCGCCGTCGCCTGGACCGCACTCGCGGTCTGGATCACCCCATTCTGGGGCTCATGGATCGACCGTCACCGCGCGTGGCGCCCTCGCGCGGCCCTCACGGCCGCTCCGGCCGCCGAACCGACGCCCTGACATGCCACACGTGCAATGTCGTGTTCGCGATCGCGAGACGCCGCCCCGCTGTCAGCCCTGATCGCCGGCGGGGGCCTCGCCGTCGGCGTAGTACGCCTCGATGCACCATCGCACGACGTCCGACTCGAGCGACAGGAGCGGACGCCCGCAGGGCACGTCGGTCTCGCGCACCAGCGCCTTGACGAAGCCGACGGTGCGCTCCGGGGGCAGCCCTCGCTCCTTGAGGTGCCGCGCGTACGCCGCCACCAGCTGGCGCAACTGCTGGACCGCCGCCCGCTGCGCACCGAGCGCGGCCGCGCTGTAGGGGGGATGGGATCCGTCGCAGATTGCCTCGACCACCGCCGCTCTGATGCGGCGAACGGGGCCTTCGGTGGGGCTGGTCTGGGGCTCTGACGGTCGTGGCGGCTCGGCTTGGTCTCGCACTACTCCTCAATCGGTCCAATTCCGCGGCCACCCATCTGACACCGCTGACCCCGGGCAACCCTTACGCTCGTGGGGGCTCCGCCCCGACCGATACCGCAATCGGCGAGCCCGCACGGGCACCACGCGTCACGAGGTGCCACGAGGTGCCACGAGGCGCCACGAGCTGCCACGAGGTGCCACGAGGCCCCACCACGCGCCCAGACTCCTCGCGTCACAGCGTCCGTCTCGATAAACACGCGTTGCCGGCCCACGGCGCCGCCCGGCGTGCGACGGGTCACGGCACCGCCCGCTCAAACCCGACGCCGGGTACGGCTGTCCAAGCGGCACCTGGACGGACCTGCACACGAGGACGCGACGTGAGACTCACGACGGTGGGCGCAGCGGTCACGATCGGCGCGGTGGTCATGGCACCGGTCGTCATGCCGTCAGACCTGGCGGCTCAGAGCGCGGTGGTGGAGAACAGCTTCGACTGGTCGGGTCGGATGCCCGCGGGCGCGACGCTGCGGATCGCCGATTTCGACGGCCCGATCCACGTGTCGGCGTCGACCGACGGGCAGGTCGAAGTGCATGGCGAGCGCCGCTCCGGGCGGGGGCCGGTGGTCTTCGAGCGCATCCAGAGCGGCGAGGACGTGACCGTCTGCGCGTATCGCCGAGACGAGGGGTCGTGCAGCGCGCGCGGCATGCACGAGGAGTCGCACTGGCACCATGGGTGGCATGAGCATGGCCAGTCCCCGACGGCCGAGTTCACCGTCCGCATCCCGCCGGACGTCCACCTCGCGACGAGCACCGGCGACGGGGCGATCGACATCCGGGGTGCCGGCGACGTGGTCGCCTCGAGCGGAGATGGCGAGATCTCGGTCGAGGGGGTGCGCGGCGCGGTCGACGCATCGAGCGGGGATGGCCCGATCCAGATCACGACGTCCGGCGGCCCCGTCAACGCGTCGACGGGAGACGGAGACATCGAGGTGCGTCTGGCCGCGGTCGCGGGCGCGCGTGATATGCGGTTCAGCACGGGCGACGGCCGGATCACGCTGTATGTCCCCGCGGCGTTCGGTGGCGAGATCGACGCGGACACCGGCGACGGGGAAGTCGTGACCGATTTCCCCCTTCGCGTCGAGGGCCGGCTCGACCCGCACCACGTCCGGGCCACCTTCGGCAGCGGCGGCGGACCCCGCATCACGCTCTCGACCGGCGACGGCAACATCGAGCTCCGGAAGCAGTAGCGGAGTCGGAGCGGTCGGCGCGGGGCCGCGCGGCGCATGGCGGCCCGAGCGGGCCGCGCCCGGCCCGTGTCGTGACCCTGCTCCGCCCCGGCCGCCGAGCCCGGCAGCACCGGTGGACCATTGCCCGAGCGGCGCGGTAGTATCCTCCATATGCGCGCTCGCGCACGACGCGGCGTGGCCGCAGCCGGTAGCGATGAGAGGGACGGCGCGTTCGGCGGGAGCCCGGCGCCGACCGACGACCTGCGTGCTCGCCTGCAAGCCGCCCTCGCGGACGCGTACGTGCTCGAGCGCCCGCTCGGCGGTGGCGGGATGAGCTGTGTCTTCGTCGGCACCGAGGTCGCCCTCGGCAGGGCGGTGGTCGTCAAGGCGCTGGCCCCCGAGGCGGCGACGCGTGAGCAGGCGCTGCACTTCCGCCGCGAGGCGGTGCTCGCGGCCCGCCTCCATCATCCACACATCGTTCCGGTGTTCGCGGTCGGTGCGGCCCGGGGCTTCCTCTATTACACGATGCCGCTCATCGACGGCGAGTCCCTCCGCGCCCGCCTGGACCGCGAGGGACCGCTCACCGTCGACGAGACGCTACGGGTGATCCGCGAGATCGGCCGCGCCCTCGCCTTCGCCCACGAGCGCGGGGTCGTCCACCGCGACGTCAAGCCGGAGAACATCGTCCTCGAGCGTGCGACGGGACGGACGCTCCTCGCCGATTTCGGGATCGCCTGCGCGCTGGCGTCGGATGACGCTGGCTCGGAGACGGCGGCCGGGGCGGCGGTCGGGGAGGAGCGCACGACGGTGGGCACACCCGTGTACATGTCGCCCGAGCAGGTCGACGGGCTCGAGCTCGATGGACGAAGCGACATCTACAGCCTCGGGCTGGTCGCGCGCGAGATGTTGACGGGCGAGCGTCCGTGGGTGGGCGAGCCGATCGACGCCGTCATGTACAAGCAGAAGCACGAGCCGCTGCCGCCCCTCGTCTCCTGCGGGATCCCCCTGCCGCCGGCCCTCGCGGCGGCGATCGATCGGGCGGTGGCCAAGAACCGCGCCGACCGCTGGCAGCGCGTGGTGGATCTGCTCGACGCGATCGATGAGCTGGAGCCCGCCGGCCGGAGACGGGACGGCGCGGAGCCTCGGGTGCCGGCGGGTCCCGGCGAGCGCGATGCGGAAGTGGAGCCGACGCCCGTCGGCGACCGTCCGCCGGCCGCGCGCGGTCAGGACGCCGACCCGGTCGCGATGCCGACCATTCCGATCTCGGTGCTCCGCGGCTCGCACTCCGCCGACGATCGGTGGCGCGCATTCGACGCCGAGGCCGCCCGCGACGAGCGGACGCGGCACCGGCGGGTCCGGTTCGCGGCCGCGGCCGCCGGGAGTGTCGCCCTCACGGTGGCCCTCGGAGCGGCGACGGTCGGCCGCGGGACGTGGCGGCTCGCCTCGGCTACCGGGGGAGACGTGGCGCCGCACGCGGCCGGCCCGACTGCCGTTCCCACAGTGGACACGGTGACGGGGAGCGCGCTCG
Source organism: Gemmatimonadota bacterium (assembly GCA_021324635.1). GTDB lineage: Bacteria > Gemmatimonadota > Gemmatimonadetes > Gemmatimonadales > Gemmatimonadaceae > Palsa-1248. The sequence goes on along the minus strand of JAJPIS010000023.1, from coordinate 6,265 downwards.
CGGCCGGTCTCCTGGCCCCCAGCGACGCCCCCGCGACGGGCGCTGCCGTCTTCGCGCCGATCCCTGCCCAGCCGGCCCCTCCGTCCCCGGAGCAGGCCCCGACCGGCCTCGGCGCCAGGTCCGTCGCGCGGCGGGCGACATCTCGACCGGTGCTCGCGCGGGCCGAGCTCGTGCGGGGTCGCGCGGCCACGGCGCGGCTCGCGCTCGAGGCGTACGAGCGGGCGGTCGCGGGTGATCTGGCTCGCGGGCCGGCCCCCGAGCGGTCCGGCGGAGCAGTGGAGGGGGGCACGGCGCCCGGAGCGGCACCTGTCGGGGCACCTGTCGGGGCACCTGTCGGGGCACCTGTCGGGGCACCCGTCGGGGCATCGGTCGGGGTGCCCAGGCCGCGGGCGAGCGAGGACGCGTGGGCGACGCCGGTGCGCGTGCCGCGATCGCCGGCGGAGTCGGCGAGCATCATGCGTGCCGGATGCCAGCCCCGCTTTCCCGGCAGTCATGTGTGCCTGCTCTTCAACAGCCGGACGGGACGCTACGAGACCTATTATCTCGGGGATGCGAACGGGCCGTGAGCGTCGGGCTCGCGCGCATCGGGCTCGCGCGCATCGGGCTCGCGCGCATCCGCGTGGACATCTGCTGCCAAGAATCTGCACATCGCCGGCGGTGACTGACCAGTTCTCGCACAGCGACGCGGTGCGGGGTGTCGCATCTCGCGTCGCCTGTCGCGTCGGCTCGCGCGCCGCGTGTGCGCCCGGTCACGGATGCGAAGCGCGCGAACGTGGAACTTCGGCGTACTCGCGCCGCGCCGCGCGACTCCGTCTCGCGACGATGTTCCGCCGCGCCCCTTTTATCAGTCACTTCCGAGATGCGCAATCGCATTCTGTTCCTGCTCCGCACCATGGACGCGATCAACCGTCAGCCCACGCCGGTGAAGCGCGGACGCTTCGACAGCGTGCGCGCCGAGCGAAGCTTCATCTCCGAGTCGGGCGCCACGCCGGTCGACCCGCTGGAGATCTACATTGAGGTCGATGTGCTCCGCACCCAGCTCGCCGACGCGCTCGAGGCGCTCCACGCCAACGAGGACCATTTCTGCACCAGCCCGGAGCGGCGGGCCGCGTGGCTGCGCGCCCTCGAGCAACGCCGGCGCTTCCTGGCGTGGCTCAGGCGCGTCGAGGGCGGCCGCGTGTTCACCGCCCTCTACCCGGAGACGACGCTCTCGGATGGCGAGGAGGAGGGCCCGGAGCGGGCGGACGACGACGGGGAGACGACCGGGGTCTGAGCCCCGCCCGCGCGCCGATCGGGACCGTGCGCGGGGTGCATGGCACGCGGGGTGGGGATGCGCAGATCGCGGGTGATGCGCGGCGTGCTGGCGGCGGTGCTCACGGCCACGGTGGCGTGCCACGGCACCGCGCCGACCGAGGGCGGGAACGGATCCGGGTCGGGCGGAGGGCCCGGGACCGGCGGTGGCGGTGGGTCGCAGGCGGATCGCTTCACCTACGACGCCGGATCGACCGCGCAGTGGTTCGTCGTCACCGGCCTCATCGCCTCGTACCTCCTGCACGAGTCCCCGCTCGGTGCGGCCCCGCCGCAGCGCTCGTTGCGCGGGACCGTTCACCCGCGCCTGCTGACCGATACCGTCACGCTGTCCGACTCCATCGGCGGACCGCCCGCCGGCTCCGACCTCGTGGCCCCGGGGTCCATGGCCTACGACACGGCTGGCGCCATCTGGATCTCGGTCGCCGGGAGTCACGCCGACGGTGCGCTCGTGGCCTACAGCCGGGCGCAGCTCGGACAGGGCGGCGCACTGGCGCCCGTCACGGTCGTGCACGGGCTCCAGACGCCGGCCGGGCTGGCGTTCGACAGCACCGGCGCGCTCTGGGTCGTCGACGCGGCGGCCGACCAACTCGTCCGGTACTCCCCGACCCAACTGGCGGTGGGCGCCCCGGTGACGCCGGCGGCCGTCGTCTCGCTGGCGGGGATCACGGCCGGCGGGACGACATGGACGCCTTCGGGGATCGCGATCGCGCGCGGCGGCGCCGTCTGGATCTCGGCGGCCCTCACCGTTCGGCCGCCCGGCCCGGCCGGCGACTCGCTCCCGGCATTCATCGCCGTCGAGTACAGCGCCGGGACGCTCGTGAGCGGCGCGACGCCGGCCCCGGCGATGACGCTGTTCCGGCCCGGGCTCCAATCGGGGGGCGTGGGTCCGGGGCTCGCGCTCGACGCCGGCGGGAACCTCTGGACCCTCAACGGCGCGGCCGGGACGCTGACGGAATTCGCGGCGGCCACGCTCGTGCCGGGAAGCAACCCGACGCCAGCGGTGACGCTGACCACGCCGCCGCTTCGCGCGGCGACCGACCTGGCGTTCGATCGGCGCGGCATCCTGTACGCGGGCGGCGGCGCCAGCGGCGCACTCTACGGGTACACGCCGTCACAGCTGGCGGCGAGCGGGACGCCCTCCCCTGCCCTCTCGTTCGCTCCGGCGACAGCACTGGCGCACTTCGCGGTCGCGCGATGAGGGGATCGCGCCGGGGCCGACCTCGGCGCGCCGCCTCACCGATCCTTACGACCCGCCCGCAGCCGCCGCACCGGCCGGATCGAACTCCGACCACGGGATCGGCGGCGTGATGCGCTGCACGCAGAACACCGTGTCCACCGCGAGTCGCTCGCGCGCGACGGCCCGGCGCAGATCCGTCGCCGGTGTCGGGTCGTAGCCGCCCTCCGCCGCCTTGAACACCAGATCCGCGCCGTAGAGGAGCCGGAGGGCGGGGAAATAGGCCATCGTCATGCGCTCGGCGTACGGCCCGCCGACCGGGTAGAGCTCGATGCGATTGACCCCCGATCCGAGCACGGTCTTGCCGGCGATCGGGACGAAGCGCGGCGCGCGCGGCGCGCGCTGAAGCGCGTCGGGATCCAGGGTGTGCGGGGCATGGGCGAGGGCGGTGAAAAACGGCACGCTCCGGGCGTTGACGTAGATCGGGATCCCCATCGCGATCGCCTCGCGAACACCACCGACGTGCGCCCACGGATCCGATGTCAGCACGATCCCTTTGATCGGCAGCCCCGGGAATCGTCGCTTGGCCTCGTCGATCACCTGGTGCAGGTACGTTGCGCTCAGGTGGGCCTCGAAGATCACGATGCCGTCGTCCTGTCGGACGAGCGTCATGCTCCAGAGATCGGGGACGCGGACGATGCCGGGCCGGATCTCGACCGGCGCGCCGCGATCCCCGAGCCGAAAGGTTCGGACGGTCTGGCGGCTGTTGGTGGCGTACGCCGCCCGCGCGGAGTCGCCGACGACGAACGAGTCGGCCGGCGCGGGATCCCGGCTGATCGACACGCTGTCGATCGTCACGTTCCGGAAGGGCTCGCCGTCGAGGGAGACGATGTGCTGCCGCGGCCACCAGATGCCGGTGGAGTCGACGGTCCAGTCGACATACTCGGTCCGGAGGGTGATGTCGCCGAACGGCCCGCGGCGGAAATCATCGGGATAGGTCCGCACGATGTCGACCGCGGTCGGAAGGTGCGTCTCCCGGTTCACCTCGATCCGCATCCGACCGTTGCGCAAGGGGAACGAGAGCACGTCATGCGGGATGCCCCAGCGCATGACGGTGCCATCGATCCGGAGGGCCGGCGAGGCCGCGGCCAGGACGAGCGCGCGCTCGGGGGAGCTGGCCACGCGGTCGAGCGCACTCTCGAGCACGCTCGGGCTCGCCCCGGTCACGCCCTTGGCGTCTCCGGTCGAGGCGACCGAGTCGGTCACGACGGTCACCCGCGCATCTCGGCCGAACCGGCCGGCGATCAGCACATCGGTTCGGCGCGAGCGATCGGTCGTGAGATCCCGGAGCTCGGTGAACCGATTGTACAGCACGCGCCAGGGCCCTTCGGCGCGCTCCGCGTTGCCGAGGACGAAGACGTGCTCGATGCCGGCGACGCGCAGCGACCGCGCCCCGCGCACCCGGTCGCCGCCCATGGCGTCGAGCGCCGCCTGGGCCACCTGCGAGGGAGCGGCACCGTCGCGAGCGGGCGCGTGCTGCGCTCGGAGGGTCGGCGAGGCATGCCGCCCACCGGCGGGCATGACGATGCGGGCGGCGGGAGCGGACAGGAGCGCCGCCATCAGGATCACGGAGGTACGCATGGCGACCAAGTATCGCGCCCGCCGCCCGCGCGCACGGGGCGGAGTCGTGAGCGGCGCAGATGCCGTCGCGAACGGCTACCGCGACCCGCTACCGCGACCCGCTACCGCGACCCGCTACCGCGACCGGAGGGCGCGCGACGGGCGGGCGGGTCAGCCCGCGCGCCGGCGGGCGAGGGCGCGGTCGATCGTGGCGCGGCGGCGGCGGCTCACGGGCACGGTGGCACCCGAGGCGAGGACGAGCGCGCGGCGTCCGCCGGGCAGGGCGCGCACGGCGGTGACGCGATCGAGCCGCACGATGTACGACCGGTGCACGCGGAGGAACGCGGCCGGATCGAGCCGCGTCTCGAGCATGTCCAGCGACACGCGGACGAGATGGCGCCGCCCGGCCGCGTGGACCGCCGCGTACACATCGTCGGCCGCGATGTAGTCGACGCTGTCGGTCGGGATCAGGAGCTCGCGGTCCCGGACGCGCGTCACCAGACGGTCCACGTAGCGCGCCCCGAGCTCGGCGCCCGAGGCGAGTCGCCGCAGCTCCAGCTGCTCCCGGACACGACGCAGTGTGGCGTCGAACCGTTCCTCGGTCACCGGCTTGGTGAGGTAGTCGACCGCTTCCGTCTCGAACGCCGGGACCGCGAACTGATCGAAGGCGGTCACGAACACGACGAGCGGCGCCGAGCGGCCCGAGCCACGGCTGCGCGCGACGTCGAGCCCGGACCGCTCGGGCATCCGTACGTCGAGCAGGAGGAGATCCAGCTCGAGGGTCTCCAGCGCGGCCTCGGCTTCCACTCCGTCGCCGCACTCGCCCACGATCTCGACGTCCGGGTGCCGGGCGATCAACTGCCGGAGCGCGCGCCGCGAGAGCGGCTCGTCCTCGACGATCAGGGTGCGGATCACGGGCGGGAGTGGCGCACCGGGAGCGAGAGAGTCGCGACGACGCCGCGGCCGCTCGGGGCGGACGCCGGTGCGACGGTCAGGTAGGCGTCGCGCCCGTACATCCGGGCCAGCCGCGCGCGTGTGTTGGCGAGCCCGACTCCCTCCGAGTCGCCGTCGCGCCATCCCGCCGGGAACCCTTTGCCGTCGTCGTGCACGCGGAGCGTCAGCGCGGTCCCGACCTGGACGGCGTCGATCCTGATCCGGCCGCCGGATCGCGTCCGGGCGATCCCGTGCCGGAGCGCGTTCTCGACCAGGGGCTGCAAGATGAAGGTCGGCACCTGGCAATCGAGGAGCGCCTCCTCGACCGCGATGTCGACGGCGAGCCGATCACCGAAGCGGACTCGCTCCATCTCCAAGTACCGGCCGATGATGTCGAGCTCGGTCCGGAGCGGTACCTCGTGTATCGAGCCGAGGCGAAGGGTGGAGCGGAGGACGTCGCTCAGCAGGCCGAGCGAGCGGAGGGCGGCCGCCGTCTCCTGGTCGCGCACGAGCGCCATGATGGCGTTCAGGCTGTTGAACAGGAAATGCGGCTGGAGCTGCATCTTGAGGGCGCCGAGTTGCGCTTCCGTGAGCTGGGCCGCGAGTTGCTCCGCGTGGCGCTCGCGCGCGCGAAGTCGCACGGTGTTGATCACGGCGTAGCTCACCCCCAGGATCGCGAAATACGCGAGGGTGGTCGCGGGCAGCCCGGAGAGGAACCACGCCCGAACGTCCACACCGAAGGTCCGGCCGCTCGGACGGAGCAGCACATCGAGCGACGCGCTGACGACCGCGACCAGGGCGCCGGCGAGCGCGCTCGCGAGGAGGTGCAGGAGGACCGCCCGGGCGCGCAACCGCCGGTCGAGCGGGACCCGCTGGCCGAGCCGGATGATGATGGGCGTGAGCGCCGCCCACGTGTACCAGCCCGGCGCCTCCGCCGCGAACGCGCGCCAGAGCTCGATCGGATGCCCCGCGAGGCGGCCAAAGGTGACGGTCTCGAACGTCGAGAGGGACGCCGGAACGGTCCACAGGGCGACGAGGAGCCACGGCGCGAGCCGCGGCACCGGCTCGCCACCCGCGGCCGGCGCCGGTCGCAGAGCGGGGACCGGTGGCTGGGGTCCCAGCCGCGACTCCAGGGTGGGAGAGGTGGGGGACGTGGAGGAGGTGGGGGAGGCGGGGGAGGTGGGGGAGGTGTCGGAGTGGGGCTGGGGGTCGGGCTGGGACTGGGGG
>JAJPIS010000020.1 GCA_021324635.1 Gemmatimonadota bacterium | reverse complement strand
CGCATTCAGGGCAAGGTGGTGGACGCCGAGCAGCACGAGCCGATCGCCGCCGCGGCGGTGCTCGTGAGCGGCACCACCATCGGACAGAACACCAGCGACAGCGGCACGTTCGGCTTCCGGGTGCCCGCCGATGCCAAGTCGCTCATCGTGCGCCGCATCGGCTTCCTCGCCCAGACGGTGCCGATCGTGGCCGGCAAGACCGAGTACACGGTCACCCTCACCAAGGACGTCCTCCGACTCCAGACGCAGGTCGTCACCGGGGTCGCCACCACCGTCTCCTCGCAGAACGCGGCCAACGCGGTGGCCGTCGTGACGACGCAGGAGATCAATCAGGTCCCCGCCCCGACGCTCGAGAACTCACTCGAGGGGAAGGTGCCGGGAGCGATCATCCAGAGCAACAACGGCGGCGCGCCGGGGGGCGGGATCCAGATCCAGGTCCGGGGCGTGACGTCGATCAACGGCAACACCGAGCCGCTCTACGTCGTGGACGGCGTCGTGATGAACAACGAGACGGTGAACGCCGACGAGAACGCGATCAACGGCTCGGGCGGCGGACAGACGTCGACCGGCCAGTTCGTGTCGGGCGCGCCGAGCGTCGAGGACAACGGCGTCAACCGCATCGCCGACATCAATCCGGCGGACATCGAGTCGATCGAGATCCTGAAGGGCGCCTCGGCGTCGGCGATCTACGGCTCCAAGGCCTCGGCCGGCGTCGTCATCATCACGACCAAGCGCGGCAGCGCCGGCAAGGCGCGGTGGGACATCAACGGGCAGGCGGGACACTTCTCGCTCTTGAACAAGATTCCGACCCGCCAGTTCCCCACGCTCGCGAGCGCGCAGGCCTGGTTCGTCAACGACGTCAGGCACGACACCGCGGCGTCGGCGATCGCCGGGGACAACGCCTTCATCAAGGGTGTGTACGGCGGGCCGCAGGACTACCAGCGCCAGCTGTTCGGCAACGGCAAGGCCGCCTATCAGGCCGCCGTCAGCGTGAGCGGGACGTCGGGGCAGACGCAGTACTTCCTGTCCGGGCTCTCGAAGTACGACAACGGCGTGCTCCTCAACACCGGGTACAACAAGCAGTCGATCCGGTCCAATCTGGGGCAGCAGTTCGCGTCGGCCCTCCAGGTCACGGCGAACCTGAACTACATCCACGACCTCACGCAGCGCGGCATCTCGGGGAACGACAACATCGGGATCAGCCCCTACAACGTCTTCTCCTACACGCCGGCGTTCGTGAACCTCCAGCACCAGAACGCCGACGGGACGTGGACGAAGAACCCGTTCGGCCCGGCCAATCCGTTCGCCGACGCGATGGAGATCGCCACGCCGCAGGAAGTGAGCCGGTTCATCGGCGGCGGCACCGTCAACTGGACGCCCTGGAAGACCGAGCACCAGAGCCTCCAGGTGAACCTCGTCGGCGGCGCCGATCTCACGAGCCTCCACGCCCTCCTCTACGCCCCGCCCGACCTCCAGGTCGAGCAGGTGATCGCGAGCGGCCTCCCGGGCACGTCGGTCTCGAACACGGCCCAGATCAACTACTTCAACTACGCCGTCAACCTGGTGCACCACTACACCGGGCTTTCCTGGCTGGACGCGACGACGTCGGCCGGCTTCACGCGCGAGCGGAAGGACAACACCAACCCGGTGACGGTCGGCTACAACCTGCTGGCCGGCGTGAACGCGCCGACGGTGGGCACGGTGCAGCAGAACTTCTTCTTCCGCACCGCCCAGCGTGACCAGACGTTCTACGTGCAGGAGCAGGTGATCACGCTCAACTCCAAGCTGACGGTGTCGGCGGGCGTGACGGCCGAGCGGTCGACCAACGATGGCGACATCAACAAGTTCTACGCCTACCCGCACTACGCGGCGTCCTACCGGATCCCGACCGTGGCCTCGTTCCTGGACGAGATCAAGCTGCGGGCGGCCTACGGACAGTCGGGTAATCTCGCCCCATACGGTGCCAAGTACACGCCGTTCAACCCGACCCTCGAGGACGGGGTCAACGCGATCGCGGCACCGCAGCAGCTGGGCGATGTCAACCTCAAGCCCGAGTCGGAGCAGGAGACGGAGCTCGGGTTCGACCTGACGATGTTCAGGTCGCGGGCCCAGTTCACGGCCACCGTCTACCAGAAGCGGCTCACCAACCTGCTGCTCCAGGCGGGTGTCGCGCCGGGCTACGGCTACAGCCAGATCTTCGAGAACGGCGGCGAGTTCACGAACCAGGGCCTCGAGCTGTCGCTCCAGGCGACGCCGCTCCAGCTCCGCAATGGGTTCACCTGGGTGGCCACGACCACGTTCTTCCGCAACTACAGCGTCGTGAACGCGCTGCCCACTCCGCCGTTCGTCGCCGGGTTCAACTTCGGCTACGGCGCCGACCTGCTCGCCGTGGGCCGGTCGGTCACCGAGCTCGTCGACCAGGCGCAGACGCTGCCCTCGGGCCTCAACGCGCAGTGGGGCGACTTCGCGCCGGGCTACCAGATGTCGCTCGGCAACGAGTTCACGTTCAAGAATTTCCGCGTGTACGGCCTGCTCGACTGGAGCTACGGCGGCAGGACGATCAACCTGACGGCCCAGTACTTCGACGTCGGGCCGCAGCTCGGGCCGGACTCGGTCGCGGCACACAATCGCAACGTCGGCGTGAGCCAGGGACTGCTGCCGTACTCCGAGCCGGCGAGCTTCCTCAAGGTCCGCGAGGTCACGATCAGCTACGGCCTCCCGCAGCGCCTCATCGACCGGATCGGCTTCGGCCGGCTCTCGAGCGCGCGGCTCTCCTTCAACGGCTACAACCTCTGGGCGATCTACCACTACAAGGGACCCGATCCGCAGGTGAGCGCCTTCGGCAGTCAGCAAGTCGGACGCGGCTACGACGTCACGCCGTACCCGCCCGCGCGCAGCTTCTTCCTCGGACTCGACCTGGGCCTCTGACATGACACGCCTCCATACGACTCATCTCGGACGTGCCCTCCCCGGCGGTGCGCGGCGGGCAGCCGCAGCGTTCGCCGCCCTGGGGTCACTCGCCGTCGCGGGCGCCTGCAAGGACAGCAACGTCCCGTTCTTCACCGCCCCGACGCAGATCTCGAACTCTCCAGAGGGCATTCAGAACTCGGTCACCGGCATCTTCAGCAGCTCGCGCATCGACTTCCCGGACTTCATCATCGAGGTGGGCGCCGGCTATTCCCGCGACGGGGCCGTGTTCGTCAACACGGAAGCCCGCACGGTGGAGTACCCGCTGGGCGTGTTCCCCGAGCCGAACTCCTGGGCGAATGATTGGGCCCAGGAGTACCAGAACATCCGCCAGTCGATCCTCACCCTCCAGACGATCCCCAAGGTCAGTCCGGCCTACACCGCCCAGCAGGCGGCGGCCCTCACGGGCCTCGTGCAGACGCTGGAGGCGTACAACTACATGATCGTCCTCGAGGCGCACGACAGCCTCGGCATGGACATCCAGGCAGGAACGCCGACGTCGGCGCTCCCGGCGGCCGTGTGCATGAAGGACGGGTGGCGATACATCGTGGCGCTGCTCGACTCGGCCAACGCCAGCCTCACGGCCGCCGGCAGCACGCCGATGTCGAGTGTCATCAAGCTGCCGAACGGATTCGCCGGGGTGGGTGGCGCGGCGGGTCCAAGCACGGTGGCCGGCTCGTTCGCCTCCTTCAACCGGGCGCTGGCCGCCAAGGCCAACCTGGAGTTGGCGTACGCGATCGCGCGCACGCCGGCGGGCGCGTCCCGGCCGACGCCGGCGACGCCGGGAGCCCCGGATGCAACGGCGCTCAACGCGGCGCTCGCCGATCTCCAGGCGTCCGCCCTCTACGACCCGACGGGTGCGTTCCTGGTGCCCAACACGCCGGGCGGATTCTCGGCCGACGCGCACACGATCACCCACGACTTCAGCGCCCAGTCGGGCGACCAGGTGAACCCGGTCCAGGGGAACATCGGGTTGCTGGCGCAGTTGAACGATTTCATCGCCGACGTCGATACGGCGAAAGATCTCCGCTGGAAGGCGAAGTTCATCGTCAACCCGGTCGTCGCCGGCGGCGGCGCGGTCCAGCAACAGCTCTACAACCCGGTGGCGTCGCCGTTCATCTACGGGATGTACATCAATCCCGGCTCGCCGATCCCGATTCTGCGCGACGAGTCGCTGACGCTCTGGGGCGCACAGATCTACATGGGGCTCGGCAACTACCCGCAGGCGCTCGCGCTCGTCAACAACGTCCGCACCAAGGTCGGTGGGCTCACGGCCTATCCAGCGAGCGATGGGCTCGACTACGTGAAGACGCGCAACGACCTGATGCGCGAGCAGCGGATCTCGACCACCTGGGAGGCGAGCATCGACCGCACGATCGCGATCCGGATGTACGGGATGGCGATTGTGTCGGACACGACGTGGAGCAACCCGGGCGGCGGCACCGAGGACGCGTCCGTGAAGGTGCAGGACTCGCACACGACGGTGGAACCGATCCCGTCGGCCGAGCTCAACGGTCGCGGCGGGTCGTACACCACGAGCTGCACATCGTGACGGATCGGGCCGCGTGACGCGGCCCGCAAGAGAAAGGAGTCGGTGAGATGGTGACGACGGCCACGCGCTTCGCGCGTGGCCGTTGTCACTGAACCGGCATCGGGACCGGGTTGCGCGCGACCTGCAACGAGCCCACCGCCCGAGGCGCGGGCGAGATCAGAGGCGCAGGAGGTGCTCGCGGAGCCCGCGCGCGCGGAGGCGGCTCACGGGGATCTGCTCGCCGGTGCTCAGGGTCACGACGTACGTGCCGCCCGGCATGGGGCTCACCCGCTGGACCAGCTCCACGTTGGCCAGGGCCGCGCGCGAGAGTCGCACGAACCGTGACGGGTCGAGGCGCGCCTCGAGGTCTTTGAGACGGTAGGTGATCACGTACCGCTGGCCCGCTGCCGTCGTGAGATGCAGCAGCTCCCCGTGCGCGATGACCGACGAGAGCTGGTCGACAGGGACGATGACGATGTCATCGCGCCGGCGAACGGGGATGCGCCGCAGGTACGTGACCGCTGGCGCGCCGGCGAGCGATGCGGCCGCTGCGGCCAGACGCTTCACCTCGGTGGGATCGTAGTCGGTCCGCTCCAGCCGCTCCTGAGCCCTGGTCAGCGTTCGGCGCAGCCGCACGGGATCCACGGGCTTGAGGAGGTAGTCGATCGCGTTCAGCTCGAAGGCACGAACGGCGTACTCGTCGTAGGCCGTAATGAACGCGATCAGCGGGACGGCGCGCTTGACGAGGAGTCGGACGACGCCGAGGCCGTCGATCTCGGGCATCTGAAGGTCCAGGAGGGCGAGGTCCGGCCGCACGCGCTCGATCAGCGAGACCGCCTCGGCGCCGTTGGCGGCCTCGCCCACCAGCTCGACGTCCCGATTGGCCCGCAGCAGCGATGCCAGAAAGCCACGGGCCGGGCGCTCGTCATCGGCGATCACGACCCGGAGGACGCTACTCATGCGACCGGATCGGCAGGCAAATATCGACGGTCGTGCCCAGACCGGCCGCACTTCGGATCGCGAGTGACGCGGCGTCGCCGAAGCAGCGCTCGAGGCGTCGCTCGATGTTGGAAAGGCCGATGCCGGCCGCACGGCGCGCCGCCAGCTCCGTCGGAGCTGCCCCCATACCGGTATCGGAGACGGTGAGACGCAGGCGGTCGCCGTGGCCGGCGGCATGGTCGCCCGTGCCCGCGTCCGCGTCCCCGCGACCAGAGGTCCGCTCGGCGCGCGCGCTCACGACGATGCATCCGCCTCGCGCCACTGGCGCAATACCATGCTTCACCGCGTTCTCGACCAGCGGCTGGAGGAGAAGCGGGGGGACGCGCAGCGGCGCGAGCGTCGCCGGAACGTCGATGGTCACGCGCAGGCGGTCCTCGAACCGCGCGTGCTCGATCGCCAGATACGCGGATACGATCTCGAGCTCCTCGCCCAGTGTCGTGAACTCGCCGTCGGACCGCTTGAGGACCGCCCGCAACACGTCGGTGAGGCGGAAGAGCGTGTCGAGCGCGCGGTCGGGCGCCTCACGGACGAGATGGCCAATGGTCGTCAGCGCGTTGAACAGGAAGTGCGGGTTGAGCTGTGCCCGGAGGGCCCGCAGCTCGGCCTCGGTGGCGAGCCGCACGATCTGTTGCTCACGCGTGTCCCGCTCCCACCGCTCGCGGGCGACGCGCAATGCGTCGATCCGGCGCGCAACCAGTGCAGCGACGCCCTCCAACAGCTGGAGATCGTCGGACAGGAGCCGTCGGCCGCCCACGAGCGGCCCGACGGTCATCACGTAGCCAAGGGGATCGACCGTCGGCACGGTCACCCGCATCGCGCGCCCACGCGTCGCCGCAGCACCACTCCCGTTCGCGCCCGCCGGCGGGCTTCCATCACCCTCCCCGTCGAACACACCCTGCGACGCAGCCGGGGAGTCGGCTGCCCCAGCATCGATCGACCAGGTGACCCGGGTCGCCGAGAGTGCGGGCGCGAGGGCCGAGCAGGCGGCATCCAGCACCTGATCGGCGCTCTGGAGCGATGCCGTGGCAGCCGAAAGCGTGCCCAGAAGTCGGTGGGTGTCCGGCCGGCGGAGGAGCACGGCATCCACGAACCGCGCGACGGCCCGGCGCAGGGCCGGATACGCGAGCGCGCAGGCCACCCAGAGGGCCAGGAGCGCGGACTCCGCGAGCGGGTCGGCGGGCGCGCCGCTCGCCCCTCCCAGGCGCGGGAGCAGCAGCGGGACAACGATCCCCGTGTAGAGCGCGGCCGCGACCGCCGTCACCGCCAGCAGGGTGACGGCGCGCTTGAGAAACAGGTCGGCGAGCGCGAATCGATAGTCCTGGTACAGGATCACGAGCACGACGAGCAGGGAGCCGTGATGGCCGACGAGCTCCGCACCCCACTGGTCGGGGGCGAGCGCGTGGTGCGTCAGGTGCGCCATCATGATGGCAAACGTCGCCACGGCGGCGGCGGGCAGGAGGGCTCGGCGCCAGGCCGGTTGCCGGCGGACGTACGCGAGCATGCCGGCGACGAGGATGACGAAGCCGATGCTCAGCACGAGGAGCGACGTGCCCGACGGGACGGCGGCGCCACGCCACGCGGCAAGCAAATTCAAAGCAGTCGCCACGGTGCTCAGGGTGTAGGCGGCAGCGACCAGGACGTCGGTGGCCGCCGACCGACGGTCCGAGGGCGGAAGCGCGGGCCCCGCGACCAGCGCCGAGTGCACGACGACCGCCGGCAGGTAGGAGAGCGCCGCGAACGCGGCCACGACGAGCCAGGCCGGCGGATCGGTAGCGGTCGCGTGCAGCCCGTACATGACGAGCTCCCCGACGTTCGAGACGAGACCGAGGAGGGCAGTCCCGAGCGGGATGAGATCGGACCGACTCGGGAGCGCGGCCGCGGCGCGCGGCCGAGCCCGCGTGCCGAGGGTCATCGCGGCGAGCAGGATGTACAGTGCGCTCGCGGTGAGGAACCCCACCACGTGCAGCAACGCGGTCACGCCCGATGGTGTCATACGCCACGCCGTGAGGGTGCCGTAGTCTACCGCGCCGCCGCGGGGCCCGGCAGCCGCGACCAACAGGCGGTCGTTTGCGGGGCATGACTGGTCGACGGAGCGCTGGCGGGTCGTCCTCGTCACCGCACCAGGCCCGATGGCGGTCGAGCCGGATGACAGTCCATCGATCGGCCATTTCGAGCCGTCCATTGGAACGCGATGGCCGCTGCACAGCGGGCGCCTACCCTAACGGCGCACACCGATCTCACGCCGCCGCGCGCAGCGGGCGGGTGGGCACGCCGCCGCTCGGCCGGCACCTGCTCCCTGCTCCTCGCGTCGGTCGGCACCCCCAGTCCCGAGGAAAGGCATGTCCCGCCCGTTCGCCACCCGCTCGATCGTCACCCAGTCGACCGCCTCCCGGTCTCCCGCCGATGCCTCGCTGTCGCTCGCCGAGCGAACCGCTGCGACCCCTTCCCGCCCGGTGGACTCGTTCGTCACTCGGCCGGCCGCCGACCCCGTCAGCCCCGCCAACCACGCCCACACCGACCGGCCGCACCGCGCCGGCCGCGTCGATCCTCACCGGCGGCCACCGCTGCGCATCGTGCTCCGCGATGCGCTCGAGGGCGCCCGCCGGTGCGCAGCGGGGCTCGGGCTCGCAGCCGCCACGGCGCTCGCCTGGCCCGCGAGCGATGCCCTGGCAGCGCCATCGAGCGCCGTCCGGGTGCCGAACCGTGCCGGTGTGCGTGTCGATGCCCCGCGAGGCGACAGGGCACTCACGGGTGATCTCGTGGGGACGGTCGCGGACAGCGGGACCGGGGCGCCGATCACCGGGGCCGAGATCGCGGTCCAGAGGGAAGCCGACGTCGTCGCGGCCACGTCGAGCGATGCGTTCGGGCGGTTCGCGGTCCACAATCTCACGGCCGGGCAATACACGATCGTCGTGCACCTGATCGGGTTCCGCGCCGAGTCGCGCGGTGTGAGCGTCGCCGACGGCGGGGCTGTCCGGGTCGACGTGCGGCTCGCGCCGGTCGCCGCCAGCCTCCAGCAGGTGCAGGTGACGGCCGCGGCGCCGATCGCGATCAACACCAGGACCGGCGACCAGGAGTACGACCAGAACGAGGCCCACTCGTCCCCGACGACCACGACCTCACAGATCCTCCAGCAGTCGATCGCGGGCGCCGCCCGGGCGCCGACCGGAGAGGTCCACATCCGGGGGCAGCACGCGGAATACACCTACTACATCGATGGCGTGCCGGTGCCATCGGGCGTTTCCGGTAGCCTCAACGAGTTGTTCGACCCCTCGGTCGTGAACCGGATCGATTTCCAGACCGGCGGATGGGACGCCGAATACGGCAACAAGAACGCGGCCGTCGTGAACATCGAAACGCGAGTGCCCGCCGGAGGGTTCCACTCGGAGCTGTCGACCTACGGCGGTTCCTACGGCTCGTTCGGTCAGGGACTCAACGTGAGCGGGAACACCGGCCGGCTGGGGATGTTCTTCTCGGGCGCCGGCCAGCAGACGGACATGCGGCGCGAGCCGATCGTGGCCACGCCCTCCTTCGATCCCGTGAACTTCCACAACCATGGTGAGGACTACTTTGGCTTCGGCAAGCTCCAGTACACGGCCGGGGCGAAGGACCTCCTGAGCCTTGACGGCAACTACGCGCGGACGCGATTCGGCATCCCCTACGATTCGTCCGGCGGGACGGTGCTGAACGATCGGGAGACCGACCGGAACGCGTTCGTCAACCTCGCGTACCACCACCGCTTCAGCACGCGCCTCGCAACGGATCAGGGGGCGGCATCCGAGCTCTTCATCGGGCCGTTCTACCGGCACGGAAGCCTCCGCTACAGCCCGGGTCAGCAGGACACGCCGAGCTTCGTCGATCGGGCGGACGATCCGACCGGAACGCCGCGGAACGTCTTCGAGGATCGCTCGTTCAGCACGGTCGGCGTCAAGGCCGACCTCTCGTTCCCGATCGCCGGCGGCGCGCTCGACGGCAAGATCGGCACGCTGACGTCGCGGACGTCCGGCAGCGAGAACTTTCAGCTCATCGATCCCAGGGGCGTGCAGCGCCCGATCCGGTCGGTGTCGACCCTCGACGGTTACGACTTCGGGACGTACGCCGAGACCTCCATCCGCCCGAGTGACAGGGTCGAGATCCAGACCGGCCTGCGGTTCGACAGTCACGTCGCGCCGTTCGCGGGCAATCAGACCCAGATGAGCCCCCGGATCCGACTGAACTTCTATCCCAGCGTGTCCAACACCGTGTGGGTGTACTTCGGGCGCCTGTTCATCCCGACCAACATCGAGGATCTCCGCTCGATCACCTTCGCCTCGGGGGGCGCGGACACGACGGGGCACGCCACGCCGACCCGTCCCGAGCGGGACGCATTCTACGAGGCCGGCTACATCCACCGCTTTCCGCTGGGATTCGTGGGGCGACTGTCCGGCTACTACAAGAGTAGCAGTCCCGGCATCGATGACAATACGGTCCCCGGATCGGCGATCACGACATCGGTGAACATCGGCAAGGTGCACATCACGGGGCTCGAGGCGGCGCTCGACTTTCGACCGCCGGGGCCGATCTCGGGCTACGTCAACCTCGCCATCAACCACGCGTATGGCGCGCCGCCCGTGACCGGTGGGTTCTTTCCGATCTCGCTACCGCCGACCAGGTACTTCGATCTCGACCACGACCAGCGCGTGTCGGCAGTGGCGAACGTCCTCTACTCCCTCCAGCATCTCTACGTCAGCGCGACCGGGATCTACGGCACGGGGCTCACCAACGGTATCTCGCCGGATTCGACCGTGCGCGCCGATACGGGTAACCACGTCACCGGCTACCAGCCTGGGTACGGGAAGTACTGCACCGGCCTGCTCTGCTTCAACTCCGCGTTCAAGGTGCGCCCGAGCTACGTCCAGGATCTGGCGCTCGGCTACACGCTCGCCGTCCACGGGCGGGTGGTCCGGCCCGAGGTCTTCGTCGACAACCTCTTCGATGATCGATACCTGCTGAAGGGCGCCTTCTTCAGCGGACGGTCGGTCGGCCGGCCGCGCACGTTTCAGGTCCGCCTGAACGTCGCCCTGTAGGGCTGGCGGCTCCCGCCGCGCGCGATCGATCGGCGCGATCGGGTATGTGGGGCCGACCGGGCCCCAGGGTGCTGCCGATCAGGGGAGTCGGAAACCGGGAGTCGCCCCCGTATACTCCAGAGGGGCGAGGGCCACGAACGGGTCGATACGGACGCGGTGAGGCCAGCGGTGCGGTTCGTCGACGGAGCGCGCAGCGCAATGTGCCGGGCGATGTGCACCGCCCGGCTGGTCGCGGGACTCGCGGCCGGACTCGCGAGCCCTGCGGCCGGACAGCATGACAGCGCGCGCCAGTCGGTGGACGCCGCCGACTCGGCGCCCGCGTCCACCGACTGGGCGCAATTCGGCTGGGACGTCGGCCGATCCAACACCTCGACCGCCGCTACCGGCATCGACGCGCAGACGATCGGCTCGCTTCGGCGCCAGCAGGTCCCGATCGACGGCACCGTCGACGCGTCGGCCATCTACCTCCACGGCGCTCGCGTGGGCGGCGCGACGCACGACGTCCTCTTCGTCACGACGACGTATGGCCGCACGCTCGCGGTCGATGCGAGCGATGGCGCGATCCTCTGGCGATACACGCCGTCGAGCTACGGGTCTGTCGCCGGGTCGAGTCAGATCACGACCGCGACTCCGGTCGCCGATCCCGATCACCAGTTCGTGTACGCGGCCTCCCCGGACGGCTTCATCCAGAAGCTCGCCGTCGACGACGGTCACGTCGTCTGGCGCACGGCGATCACGCGACTGGCGCGACGCGAGAAGATCGCCGCGCCGCTCGCGTACTTCGGCGGCCGGATCGTCGCCACGACCGGCGGCTACATCGGGGACGCGCCGCCGTACCAGGGGCACGTCGCCGTGCTCGACGCCGCGACCGGCGAGCTCCGCCACGTGTGGAACTCGCTCTGTAGCGACCGGCCGGGACTGATCGATCCGGGTAGCTGCGCCGAGTCGGGGTCGGCGATCTGGGGGCGGGCCGGCGCGGTGATCGACTCGGCGACGGGCGACATCTTCGTGGCGACGGGCAACGGGCGCTGGGATGGCCGGACGGACTGGGGCGATGCCGTGCTGCAACTCGACTCGACGGCGTCGCGGCTGCTCGGCAACTACACGCCGGCGAACACCCGGGATCTGGACGAGAGCGACGGGGACCTGGGCTCCACATCGCCCGTGTTGCTGGCCGGCGGATTCGTGGCCCAGGGTGGCAAGGATGGACGGATCCGTCTCCTCTCGCTCGACCACCTGCGCGGGGCGACCCCCCATCTCGGCGGCGAGGTGCAGAGCGTCTCGACCCCGTCGGGCGCCGATCTCTTCACCACCCCGGCGGTCGTGCACACGGCGACGGCCGTCTGGACGATCGCCGCCGACGGTGGCGGCACCGCGGCGTGGGCGTTCGCGGATGGGCGACTCCGCCCCATGTGGCGGAACGACCATGCCGGCACGAGTCCAGTCGTCGCCGGCGGGCTCCTCTACGTGTACGATCCGGCCGGCGCGCTCCGCGTCTATCGGCCGGAGACGGGAGAGCAGGTCGCCGACCTCGCCTGCGGCAGCGGGCATTGGAACAGCCCCATCGTCGCCGACGGCCGGATCGTGCTGCCCGAGGGCAACGCCAACGGCCACCGCACGACGGGCATCCTCGACATCTGGCGCCGACCCTAGCTCGCCGCGAAGGCGGCCAGCTCGCGGACGGTGTTCCAGTTCCGGGCCGTCGCCGGGGGCCGAGCCTGCGCTCGATCACCGCGCCGGTGAGCGTCGAGCGCCCGATGCCTGCCCTGGACACGATGTACCCGTACCGGGCGCGCCGCGCAGGCCCTGGCGGAGCCCACCGCCCGGCCCGGGCGTCTCACTGCATGCGAAACAGGTAGCTGAACTTGACGAAGAAGTTGTCGGCGACCCGATGGAGGGGGTTGAAGTGGAAGCCGTCGGGCTCGGCGAGATTGTTGCCGTAGCCGACGAAGGCGACCGTGCCCGGGATCGGCTGATACGAGAAGAGCCCGGTGAGCTGGAACCGGTTCGACTGGAACGCCGCCGCCCGCGCGTACGTGCCGCTCGCGGGATCGAAGAAGTAGATCGGCAGCCCGGTCCGCGCGTCGTCCCGCAAATTGTTCTGATAGGTGGCATCGTACTGGCCGATGATCCGGAAGAAGATGGGGCGCGACAGCTGATACTCGACGCCGAGTCTGGGGATCAGCGTCTTGGCGGCAATCGAATAGTCGTCGTGCCGCCAATAGATCTGGGCATTGTACATGAGCTGGAGCCGCAGCTTGTCCGTCGGCCGGTAGTTGAGCGTCGCCTCGGTGACGCTGATGTCGGCCGAGGACCACTCGAAGAAGTTCTCGTCACGCCCGCTCAGCTCCAGGAGCGACAGGTCGAACTTCGAGAAGGCAGGGGTGCTGACCTGGAGGACGTAGTCGGTGTTGGGGATGATCGGCGTCCCGACGAAGTGCGTGAAGGTCGTGCCGGTCCCCGACGGATGGCCGAGATAGTAGTTCGCGTACAGTGTCGGATCGTAGCCGTACGTCTCGGCGTAGAGCCCGAACAGCAACTGCCAGCCGCCGTGCAGCGTGGACAGCCAGGTGATGTGGTAGCGGCGGTCCTCGGGCGCATGGCCGGCGGTCAGGTCCCGGTAGACCCACGTATCGTTCACGAGCAGGTCGATCCCGAAGGTGTCGAGGAACGTGTGCTTGGGGTAAAACGTGTACCGCCAGTCGACACTCCCGTTCGCGACACCGGCGCGCGAGATGAAGCCGCTCCCCGCCGCGAACTCGGGGTCGATGCCCGACAGGCCATAGCTCATGATGAACGACCGCCCGGCCCGCGTGAGGCCGGCCGACCAGAGCGGCCCCGCGGTGCTCACGCCCCCGCGCCGCGTGCTGCTACCCGCGGCCTGGAACGTGAGCGTGTAGAGCTTGGCGAAGGTGATCCGGCTGTCGACGCTCGCGAGCCGATTGAAGCTTCCCCCTTCCTCCTTGTCGGTGAAGGCGGCGCCGATCTGCGAGCCCTGCGCGAAGTCCTGGCGAAGCCGGAGGATGTTGAACGCGGGATGGCCGCCGCCGAGGGCCGCAGACCCCTGGTTGTCGATCGCTCCCAGGTAGGCGAGCGAGACGTCGCCCAGCTTTCCGGTCAGCTTGCTGGCGGCGATCGGCGCCTCGATCTGCCGCGTGTAGATCAGATTGGCGGGCGTGTTGAACTGCTCGAGGCCATCGAGGAAAAACGGACGCTTCTCCGGGTACAGCACCGCCTGGCGAGGATCGAGGATGAGCTGCGTGGCGTCCGACTCCACCTCGGCGAAGTCGGGCCGATACGTGCCATTGAGCAGCAGGTTGTTGGTGATCCCCCATCGCACGTTGCCGCCGAACTGCGGCCGCTCCACCCCGTATTGCCAGCCGGGTCCGGGCGAGACCACTCGGCTCCCCAACGCCTTCTCGGTGACGATCGGGTTGAGGTCGAGGACGAGTCCCGCGTCGAGCTTCGTGAGCCCGGCGAGTGTCCCGGCCTGGTCGAGGTACGACGACGCCGCGAGCCTGGTCGGGTACCAGGTGTCGAGGTGCCCCGAATGCTGGATGCGCCGGACGATGTTGATGCCCCAGTCCTGCGGCGACTTCGCCGGGAACTTGATGCTCCGGAACGGGATGCGGACCTCGACCTGATAGCCGAAGGCGGTCGGCGTCCCCTTGGACTCGTAGACGAAGTCGGGGCTCAGGTCGGTCGAGTCGGGGCCGGTCTTGTTCGACACGCCGAACCCGCGGGAGGTCTGCACTCCCTCGGTGATCGTCCCGTCCTCCTGAATACCGAAGGGATTGACGGCGAAGACGAGAGCCTGGTGGGAGTGGACGAATGGGCTGATGACCAACTGCACGTTGTCGTCGCCGTCGATCCTGTCCCGGTTGGCGAGGGTGGCGTGCGGCGCGCCATGCAGCTCGTAGGCCCGGATCCCGAAGTAGATCGCGGTCGGCGAGTACCAGACGAGGACTTCGGTCGAGTCCTCGGCGGGCACGCCATCGACCGGCTGGTACTCGGAGAAGCCCGTGAGCACCGCTGCTTGCTGCCACACGGGCGCGGACAGGCTCCCGTCGATGTCGATATGTGTGTCGACGCGCGGGATCCGGACGGTGAGCTGTCCACCGCGACCGTTGTACGTGGCGGCGCGGGTGTCCGGGGCAGCCGTCGCGCTCTGTGCGACGCCTTCGGGCGAGCGCGGGTGCGGGGCTGGGGCCGCGCCGAGCGTCAGCCCGACGAGCGCTGTGAGCATGGGGACCGTCGGAAAAAAGGGGACCCGGGCGTACCGGCCATTGGACCCGGACACCGCCCGGAAAGGTTTCCCGCTGGTGGGCATCGCGATGTCCGTGGGGGCGGCATGCATGTGGCCCGCCGTTCGCCGTTCGGCATGCATGCCGCCCGCGAATCGCATCTGCACGAATGCCTGGCCCCGCCCGGTGGGGTGACGGCGCCGTGATCACGCGCGGGATCGTGACACGACGGTCGCCGGGGTGTGCGCGTCCCCGGATGCGCCGGCCGGGGCGATGGGGCGCAGGAGATCGGTGACGGCGACCGCGGATACGACGGCGACCGGTATCCACACGATCGCCCGCCCCCAGGTCGGGAGGAGCGCGGCGCAGCTCACGACACCGGTCACCCAGACCCCGTACAGCAGCGCGAGGCCGAGCGCCGTTCGGCCCGGCGCGCGGGCCGCCGGGCCGGTCGCTGGGGCGAAGAGCGGCTCGCTCGCGGCGACCGGCCCGAAGAGTTCCGGGGCTCGCCGGTGGTGCGGGATCCCGGTCAGCCCGGCGACGACCGACGAGAGATACTCGGACAGCTCGGTGAGCAGCCCCGTCACGTGCGTCGTATAGAGCGACAGGATACCGCTGTTGCGCAACGACGTGTTCTGGACGCCCATGGCCGCCGCGCCGAGGAGGATGCGGAGACGCGCATCGCCGCCGGGCAGGAGGCCCACGACCGCGAGACAGACCGCCTCGAGCCCCAGGGCGAGGGCGAGCAGGCGCCGGCCCCCGACCCGCCGCGCGACATCCTGGGCGACCGCGCCCGCGAGGAGCCCGATCCCGAAGCCGAGGATCGGCTGCACCCGTGTCAGGAGCTCTCGCCAGTCCCGGTGGACGGCGGCAATCCCGGCGCCGACCGTGTCCCCCGTCATGTTGCCGAGGTAGACACCTCGGAGGAGGAGGAAGCCCAGGGCATCGACGAACCCGCCGACCCACATGAGCGCGGCCGCGACGGCGCGGGTGCGGGCGGCGGCGCCGGCCGACGGCAGCCGGTCGAGGCGATCGGCGGCCGCCACCCGGTCGGTCGGGATGCCGTCGGTCACAGGCTGTTCCTACGACGCCGGACCCGCGCTGTCAACCCGCCGGGCCTGGCACGCCGGAGATCCGCCGGTAGCTTGTACGGCGCCCGAGCCACCCGCCACACGACCAAGGAGCCCTCGATGCGCCTCACTGTGCCACGCTTCGCGCGACGGGCCGCCGGGCCCGCCCGCGCCGCCCGCCCCGCCCGCCCCGCCCTGTTCCCCATGGTCGTCGTGTGCTGGTCGATGGCGGCTGCGACCCGGGTGAGCCCGCAGGCGCCGGCGACCACCGGGGAGAGCATCCTCCGCGCCATGCACGACCGGTACGCCGCGACCTGGTATCACACACTCACGTTCACGCAGCGGACGACGCTCCGGTCGCCGGCCGACACGATGGTCATCGAGACCTGGCGCGAGAAGGCGATGCTCCCCGGCCGGCTGCGCATCGATCTGGAGCGGGCGACCGGCCCCATGGCGTACATCTTCGCCAACGACTCCACGTTCGTGGTCCGCGGGGACAGCGTGCGGCGGCTCGCCGGCGGCAACTATCTCCTGACGATCGGCTTCGACGTGTACGTGCAGCCGGTCGAGCGCACGCTGGCATCGCTTCGCGCGGAGCACTTCACGATGGCGCCGGTGCACGAGGACACCTGGAACGGGCGCCCGGTCTACGTCATCGGGGCGGCGCCGGGCGATCTGCACTCGCGGCAGCTCTGGATCGACAAGGAGCGCCTGCTCTATGTGCGGTCCCTCGCGCCGGCGGGGCAGGACTCGAGCAAGACGTCCGACACGCGGTTCGACAACTACGTGCGCCTCCCGAGCGGCGGCTGGCTCTCCGAGAAGGTCGAGTTCTACACCGACGGCAAGCTGCGTCAGCGCGAGGAATACTCGGACGTTCGGACGGATGTGCCACTGGACGCGAGCCTCTTCGTGCCGCCGGCCGGCCGGTAGGACGCGGGCGGCGGCGGACGAAGGACGCCGCCTTGCCGACCGCGCGACGCTCACGCGCGACGCAGCCGCGTGACAAGTCGCGGACGGGTGGGTATATTCGCCCCCTGACTCCTCCTCACCTCCGCTCGAGAGCGCTCTGCATGTCCTTGGGTACTCGCTGGGTTGGGACTCTGGCCGTCGCCGTGACGGCGCTCGCATCGCGAGCGAACGGGCAGGCAGCGGCCCCGCCGACGTCGCCTGGCGCCGCCGGCCCGGAGGTCGGCAGCATGGCCCCCGATTTCTCGCTGCGCGGCGCGACCCGGTACGGGCTTCTTCAGGCGCCGGTTCGGCTCAGCGACTACCGGGGCCAGACGGTCGTCCTGGCCTTCTTCTATCAGGCGCGGACCAAGGGCTGAACGATCCAAATGGAGGCGTACCGTGATCAGTACGCCACGCTCTTCAAGAACGGCCGCAAGGTGGCGGTGATCGGCATCAGTGTCGACGCCGACACGACGCTCGCGAACTGGGCACGTGAGTCGGACTTCCCGATCGTGTTCGCCAGCGACAGTGGCAGCGCCGTCGGCAAGATCTACGGCGCCTTCGACGAGAAGAACAACGTGGACAACCGGTCGCTGTTCGTCGTGGCCCCGGACGGGCGTGTCACCTACGTGGCCAAGCCGTTCAAGGTGCTCGCGCCGCAGTCGTATAGCGACCTGGCGCACGCCGTCGAGAAGGCCTCAGGAACGGCGACGGGCGGAGGGGCACCGGGCGGGAGCAGCGGCGGCGAGTAGCGAACCCGCATGCGGCGACGATGACAGAGCCCACGTGCCTGGCGCGTGGGCTCTGTCGTGTATGCAACCCTGACCGCCGGGGCGGCACGCCAGACCGGGCCGGGCGGGACCGCCGGTCCCAACCGGGCTCAGAGAGCCTTGCGGATGGCGGCGTCCAGATCCTGGGTGCCTCCGACGCCGGTGTAGACGACGCGGCCGGTCCGGTCGATCACCACCACGTAAGAGGTGGCCGGCGCGTCGTACGCGCTCGCGGCCGTGCCGTCGGCGTCGTACACGATCGACGGGCCCATGGGATGGCTGGCGGCGTGCCGCCGTACCCGCTCGATCGACTCGTTGATCGCGACCGCCACCGTCACGAACGTCACGCGTCCGGCATACTTCGCCCGAGCGGCCGACAGCGTCGGCTCGAGCTCCTTGCAGTTCGGGCACCAGGTCGCCCAGAACTCGATCAGCGCGGGCCCGGGACCGACGACGCTCGCGAGGTCGACCGGCTTGCCGTCCAGCGTTCGCACGCTGGCGGCCGGCGCCCGGGCACCGAGGGCGATCCCCCCGTCCTGGGCCGACGCGGGCCGCGCCGCAACGGCCGCACCGACCACGATGGCGGCCACGAGCGCCCCGGTCAGTCGACCCCGCGCGGCGGCAGCGGTGCGCCTGGCGCCCCCGCACCCGAGAGCGCGTCCCGCCGGCAGCCCACCGGCACGCCCACCGGCACGCCCACCGGCACGCCCACCGGCATGCCGTCCAACCGGAACCGATGTCGTCATTGTCAGACGAGCTGTTGACCCATGAGAACCAGGTAGTACTCGGCGGCGCCGACCATGATCAGCGCGAAGGCGCGCTTCACCCAGAGCATCCACGTGCCGGCCCGTGGCAGGCGGGCCAGGGCCCCGGTCGAGATACCCGCGACGACGAGAAACGTGCACATCCCGAGCGTGAAGACGAAGAGGTACACGAACCCGAGCAGGCCGCTGCGCGTCGTACCGACCCAGGTCAACACGCCCGCCATGACCGGCGCCGAGCACGGGGCGGCGACGAGCCCCGAGGCCGCGCCCATGACGAACGCCCCGGCGATGTCGCCCCCCCGCCCGGCTCGGGCGGCACGACTCGTCAGGGCCGCCGGGATGCGGAGCGGCACGACATCGGCCATGACGAGGGCGAACAGGACGAGCAGATTCGCCATCGCGAAATACGCCCACGGGTTCGAGCTGATCGCGCCGAAGAGCGTGCCGGTGAGTCCGGCCAGCAGGCCGAGCGTCGCGTAGACGAGCGCGAGCCCCAGCACGTAGCTGAGCGTGAGCGCCAGCGGGCGGGCACGCGAGCCCGCCGCCCCCCGTCCGACGCTCTCGCCCCCGACGATCGCGGCCGTGATCGGGATCATGGGATAGATGCACGGCGTGAGGCTCGTGAGCACGCCGGCGGCGAAGAGCAGCGGAATGGCCGTCCAGGGGCTGGACGAGAGGCGACCGAGAATGTCGATATGGCTCATGACGTCGGGTCGACGTGCAGGACGGTCATCATCCCCGCGCCAAGGTGCTCGGCGATGTGGCAGTGCAGCATCCACGCGCCGGGATTGGACGCGTCGATGAGCAGGTCCACCGTCTCGCCGACCGGGATGAGGACCGTGTCCTTCCAGACGAGGTTCTTCGTCGGGACGCCGTCGCGCGACACCACCAACATCCGTTGGCCGTGGAGATGCATGGGGTGCTGCATGGGGTGGAAGGACATCGGATCGTTGTAGATCCGGAGCTTGACCATCGACCCCTGCCGGACGTGCCAGTCGATGTCCATGTTCTCCTTCCCGGTCGCGTCGTCGCGCAGGATCCAGCGCACCTCGTCGCTCGTCGAGAGCCAGTTCATGTCGGGCATGCCGTCCACCCACTCCACCGGCGCGAAGTAGGCGGTGTCGACGCTCATGAACTGGACCGTCGCCAGCGGCAGACCGTTGACCCTGACCGTGAGCCGCAAGGTCTTGTCCCGCGGACGGTCGAAGGCGGCGCGGTACCGGTCGATCTCGCGCGAGACCGCCGCGTTGTCGCGCAGCGTCGCGAAGGCGCTCCCGTAGTCCGGCGTCGCCGGCGTGGGCGCGACGGCGACCGCACCCAGGGTATCCACCTCGGGCGCGAACTCCCCACGGAAATGGTTGATCGCCTGGACGGCGTTGACCAGCGCGTACGAGCCCGGATGGTCGAACCGGACGTCGACGATGTACCGCTCGGCGGGCGCGATGATGATGCTCGTGATCCGCTCCTCGTGCTCGAAGCGACTGACGTCGGACGCGACGATCTTCATCGCGGCGCCGCCGAACGACAGGTTGTAGGTGCGCGAGCTCGAGACGTTGGTGAGGTAGAAGCGGACGACCTCGCCCTGCGACGCCTGGAGCGCGTAGTGCGGCTCGCCGTTGACGAGGATCGTGTTGCCGACGCGGCCCATGAGGGCGAAGTCGGGGCCCGGCCGGCCGAACGGGATGAGCGTGTCGGCGTTGGTGAGCAGGTCCTCGAGCATGAGCACCTGCTCGCTGTTCGCGGGGGCGTAGTAGTCCCTGTCCGGCGAGTCCACGATCATGTTGCCGAAGAGGCCCATCGCCTGCTCCACGTCCTCCCGCACGTGCGGGTGATACCAGTACAGTCCCGCGTCCGGGAAGTGCACCCGGTAGACGAAGCTTCCGCCGACCGGGACCGGCTGCTGGGTCACGCCGGGGCTGCCGTCGTTCCGGTTCTCCAATCGGACGCCGTGCCAGTGCACGGCGCTCGGGAGGTCGATCCGGTTGTGGAAGCGGACGATGATGGTCGCGTTCTGCGGCACGCGAATGAGCGGACCGGGGATCTCACCGTTGAAGCCGTACATGGCGACCGGCCGGCCGTTCATGGTCCGTCGGACGAGCGTGGCGGTGAGGTCGAGCGTGTCGCCATTGGCGAGGGGCACGAGGCTCCGGGGGCGCGCCGCCGGCAGGGCACCCAGATCGGCCTGCCCGCCCGGCAGGAAGGTGCCGCCGGGCGGCGCGAGCCCCACGAGCCCGGGCATCATGACCATGCCGGCCGGCATCGGGATCGGCATCGTCATGGCACCGCCGCCCATCCCGGACATCCCGGGCATCGCCGCCATGGCCGAATCCCGGCGTCCGCGCGCGGACGCCGGTGCCCCCGTGTCCGCCCCCGTTCGGCGCGTCCCGGTCATCCCACTCATCCCGGCCATCCCCGACGTGTCCCGTCCCGCAGCCCCCGCCGCGGTCCCCTGCCCCCGGGCCGAGGGCGCCGGGCCGGCCAGGGCGAGGAGTGCGCCCAGCACGAGGATGCCCGGTCTCACTGGGGCAAGCCCCTGAACAGGGGGTGCGAGAGGAACGACTGGAGGTAGCCGCTGGGCGAGGTGCCGTGCAGAACGGTCGGCCCCGTCTGCGACGCCGGCGCCGGCGACGACTCGGCGGAGACGACGAGCAGGAACTTGTTGAGATCGACCGGGCCGACGGTGTTCTTGCCGTTGGTGACGGTCCCGAGGCGGACCCACGTCGTCAGATCCGGGGTCGCCGCCCAGGCGATGTAGCGTGCGTAGGCGCCGAGTGTCGATGGCTCCGGAAGCCCGGCGGCGGTGATCTGGACGTCGTAGCGCGCGCGTCCATCCTCGCTGACCGCGACCCCGAACGGCGACGCGGCGAACACGAGGCGCGCGTCACCGGACGCCCCGGGCGCGGTGGGTGTCGGAAAGAGGTGGATCTGGTACGGGTCGGTGGCCCCGCTACCGCCGGCGCGAGGGACGGCGCCGGCGGTCGCGAGGAGCACCGCGCAGAGACAGAGCGAAGCGGCCCGTCCGGCCCTCAACGCCCGACCGGCGCGGCGCCGGGCTCTGCCATCGAGATCGGCGGGTGCGCCGGGCCGTGGTCATAGTCCTGCACGCTCGAGATGTTGGGCTGGCCGTACTCACGGCCATTCCACCCGTTGAAGCCGTCGAGCTTGGCGAGCCAGAGGCCGGTCCGCATGTCCGAGATGACGATCAGCCCGTCCCGATTGCGGACGTCCACGCCGAAGGCGCCCTGCATGACACTCGTCGTGCTCGCCCAGTTGTTGTCGGGCGTGTTCCCGAACCCGTGCTCGTGCTCGCACTGGCAGGTGTAGAGGTGCCCTTCGGTCTGCGGGTGCTTGGGATCCTTGAGGCTGAAGATCTGCAGGCCGTCCTCGTACGCCGACACGAACACGTACGGCCAGCGCACCTCGTGGTTGTGGGAGAGGTCGCGCCAGTCGGCCGTCCAGGCGCTGATCGGGGTGTCGATGTTCTGTACCTTGCCCTCCTGGCCGGGCGTGAGATCCCAGATGCGGAGCGGCGTATACTGGTACTCGGTCTCGGTGACGGCGTACTTCCCGTCCGGCGACGGCGTGAACGTATGGGCGATATCCTGGCCGAGGCTCGTGATGGTGAAGAGCTGCTTCGGGGCGTCCGTGTGGGTGACATCCCAGACCGAGAAGCCACCGAGCCCGGCGCCGTAGAACTTGTCCTGGTGGGTGGCCGGATCATAGGCGACGTAGAAATCGTGGTAGCCGCCGTTGCCGAGCTGCTTCATCGGCGTCGGATTGGGCACCTCGCCAACCAGCCAGGTGCTCGGATCGGAGCCCGGGGTGACGACCTTGTCGAGATCGTAGACGAGCGCCTTGGACTCGTTCACGGTGGCGAAGTACAGCACGCGCCCGTCCGAGTGCTTGTACGCGAAGCTGTTGTGGAAGCCGCCAGGCGCCTGCGGGTAGCGGATACGCGCCACCACTTTGACCGTGGACGTGTCGGGCAGGCCGGTCACATCGAAGATCACCGCGCCCAGGTCGGCGTCGGGGCTGCCCTGGAGAAACTGGAACGACTGCGCGTAGTAGTACTTGTTCCCGATCTTGAAGTACTTCCCGTCCATCGCGCCGATCCCCTTGTGCAGCTCCGGATGCTCGATGGTCCAGTCGTAGATCAACTTCGGGTGCGCGGTGTTGCTGATGTCGTAGATCTGCGTGTCGAAGTTCACGAACCCGCAGACGTACACGTACGGGCGCCCGGGGTCCTGCTCGATCTCGATGTCCGCCGCCTTCCAGACGCCTGGGTGGTTCACGACATGGGCCAGCTCGTGCACTTTCTTGCTGGCGCCCAGCTTCACGCTGCCGGGGACCGTCGCGCCCGGATCCTGCGCGCGAACGATCGTGGCCAGCGCCAGGAGCGCCGGAATGATGAACGGTCTACGCATGCAGCACCCAGGGTGGAGGGGACGACGACGGCGGGATCACGGGCCGCGCTCAGACGGCGACGCTGTCCCGAATTCTGGGACGGCCCCGCCGGACGGCTCCGGTTCCGGATCGTCGCGAGTATAGTGTCGGGCCACGGGCCTGACAAGGCGCCGGGGACGCGGGTAGTGGGTCACGTTGACCCACTACCGGGACGCGGCTCGCGGCGTCGCCCCGGCGGTCGGTCCACCCGGAAACGGAGATCGCTCCGACCGATGGCCGGAGCGATCTGGCGGGAACCGGGGTGCCTCCGCGAGTGGCCCTTCCGCGAGTGGCCCTTCCGCGAGCCGCCCTCCGTGGCGGACGGCTCGCCGGCGGCCCCCGCATCTCAGGCCATGCGGCCGACGGCCTCGGCGCCACTCCGCTCCGGCTGTAGCAGCCCCCGGATCTGGTTCCGCAGCTCAGGGGTGTCGGCGTGGCCGTGCTCGTTCACCGCGTGCCGCACCGCGACCGCCAGCACCTCGTCCTCGGTGCCGGCGATGGTGAGGCTGCAGTTCTTGTCACTTGGAAAACGCCGACAGTCCGCGACCATCCGGTCCTGGGCCCGTTGCCGTTCCATAGCGGTACCCTCGCGTGTGGGTGGAACATCCCAGCCGCCACGGCGCACTCGGCTCGGCGGGAGCGAGCGCGCGGTGCGGCCTTGAGGATACCACGCGCCCGCGGTGCGGGGCAACGAAGCTCAGCCTTACGGCCCGAGGTACTGGTACAGGGACTGTATCCGGTGGGCCCGATAGAAGATCGGGCTACCGTCGAGCGAGAATGTCGCACGTCCGACGACCTGCCGCCCCGGCGTCACTTCGTGGATCTGGCCGACGTACCCGAACCCCACGAGCGTGTTTCCGCTCGGCAGCCGCTGTGCCGACCCGAGAATCGTCGTGAAGATGCGCGGGCTGGGCTCGTACTCCCACACCATCGTCGCGACATGGCGGGACAGGTCGAGCGCGTACTCCACGGCGCGGCTGTGCGGCGGCGAGTGTCGGAGCCCGTTGTCGTACAGGAGCAGATGTCCGTTGGGCAGCATGTTCACTCCGTGCTGACCGCTGAACTCTCCCAGGGGATCCCCCACGATGGTGAACTGGTTCGCGCGTCCCCCGAGCTGCCAGAGGGTGGCGCTCGTCTGGGCGTCGAGCGCGATGACCGCGCCCAGATTGCGGAAGGAGACGATGTAGTTGCCGGCGAGGTCGAAGGCGAGCGAGTTGGGATGGTCGAAGTCACCCGGCGACGCCACGCCGGTCGGCTCGATCCAGTCGGCGATGCCGTAGTGGTCCCACGCGTCCCAGAAGACCTGGGTCCCGGCCGGTCCCTGTCGCACGACCTGATGGCCGATGCCGATCCCGTTGGCCGGACCGCCGAGCGGGGAGAAGTCGAAGGGACGGGACGTGTACGTGAGAAAGTGGGCCGTGGGGTGGAGCGAGTCTCCGGTGAGGAGCACGTCGTGCGGATCGGTCAGCACGGAGCCCGCCGTGCCGTACGTCGCGACCTGCTCCCCGCTCGGCAGGAACTCCACGTACTGGTCCCCGACCGGACCGAAGCCCAGCGAGGGGCCGAGGGCAACCGTGAAGTGCCCGTTGGGTTGCTGCTTGCTCTCGGCGCCGCCAACGGGCGGGAAGCAGCGATACCATCGGACGCGCCCGATCGCATCGAACGCCACCACGACGACGCTGTCGCCGGGGAGATAGGCGGCCGGCGAGACGACGGTGTACCCCGGGCCGAAGGTGCCGGTCACATGCAGGGAGATCTTCTTCAGGTACGGCGACAGGTCGCCCGTCTGCGCGCTGAGCGCCTGGGTGATCACATGCCGGCCACCCCACACCTGAAGCGTCTGCGTGTACGTGGACCGCGGGAGCAGCCCGAGAGTGACGATCCGCCCCGTGCCGCCCTGGATCCGCGTGAACGGGGTCACCCCGCGGTCATCCGGTTCGGTCGAGCTGATCGAAATGACCCGCGCCGAGTCGGCACCGGTGGTCGTGAACGTGACGACCGTCGACAGCGCGTTGAACGGATTGGCGCTGACCGTGGCGCTGGTGATCGCGAGCGGAGCCGCGAACGCCAGGGGCCCGACGCCGGTCGTGCGATCATGCGAGCAGCCTGCGAGGCTCGCCAACGCGCATGCCGTGAGGATCGCCCCGACCGGTGCACGGTGCGGACGGCGCGCGAGGGCAATCCGGAGCGACGGAGCGATGGGATCGGTAGCCATGGAAAGTCCGGGTGCATGGTCGGCGCCGCTGTCCCGTGCCTTACGCCGACCGCGCGGCGTCGGTTGGCCGGGCGCGGGCGAGGCGCGGGTACGGCGGGTCATGCGCGGTCACGTGTTTGCCGCGGTCACGGCGATGCCTGCCACACCTTACTGCTCCGCTCGAGATCCGGAAAGAGCCCGGCCGGATCGATCTCCACCTTCACCACGCGCGGCGTCGACGGGACGCGGACCACGTGGCGCCGGGCGCCCGCGAGCCAGACATCGACCGGGACGTCGAGCCGCTGCACGGTGCCGTCGGCCCGGGAGACCGCGATCGGGGTCGGCATCGGGGCGAGCCCGCGATCCTCGATCGTGATCGCGGTCGAGTCGCCCTGCGGGTCGACCGAGGCGATCGCCTGGGCGAGCGGCCAGGGCTCGTAGAACCAGGTCGTCCAGAACCAGGAGAGGTCGCGGCCCGCGACGTCGGCGATGGCATCGAAGAAGTCGTATGGGTACGGATGTTTGCCGACCCAGCGGCGGCCGTACTCGCGGAAGGCACGGTGGAACGCCGCCTCCCCCAGCACGCCGCGCAGCGCGGCCAGTACCTGCGCGGTCTTGTCGTAGTACATGGTGAAGTAGAGGTCCTGCGGGTACAGATCGCCGGGCCACATCAACTGCATGTCGTCGCCCGCCAGGGCGGCGCCGAGGTACAGCTGGCGCTGCCCCTCCTCCGAGTCGTTGGGGCGGCCGCCGCTGCGGGGCTCGCCGTAGAGCACCCGCATCCCCTGCGCGACATCGAACTGCGTGAACCCCTCATCCATCCACGGGTAGCGCGTCTCGTTGGACCCGACCTGCATCGGGAACCACATGTGTCCCGTCTCGTGCATGACGTCTCCCGCCAGCGACAGCGTGTCGGCCCAGGGAGAGATGAGCGTCATCATCGGGTACTCCATCCCGCCGCTCTCGAGCACCCCCTCCATCGAGGTCATTTGCGGCCACGGGTAGGCCCAGAGGTAGGCCGAGAGCTGCTCGATCGCGTCGCGCGTGAACCGGGCGCCGCCGATCGCCCACGCTGCCGCCGGCTTGGAGATGCGATAGAAGCTCGAGATATCGACCGTGTCGCGCGGCCCGCCCCCGGACGCGGCAGATCCGGCGCTGTCGGTCGCGACCACCGCGCGGGTGGCGTCCCACACGTACTGGTCGCTCGTTCCCCAGGCGAAATCCCGGACCCCGGCGGCAGTGAAGTGCCAGGTGGCCGTCGGTCCACGGCCGCTGAACGCCGATGCCGCCGCGGGGCCAGGGGTGACGATGTGCACCACGCGCCCCGTGCGGCGGGCCTCCGCGAGCCGCGCCCGCGCGCCAGGTGAGAGCACCTCACGGGCATTCTCGAGTGTCCCGGTCGCTCCCACCGACCAGCCATGCGGAACGGTCACGCGCACGTCGTAGTCCGCCGGGTCCATGTAGAACTCGGCTTCCAGGAGATACGGGTCGGTGACCCACCCGCTCACATCGTCGTACACCGCCACCTGCGGGTACCAGTATCCCATGAAGTAGAGATGGTGATCTTCGCGGCCCTGCCGCCCGTCGGATGGGGAGGGCGGCGGGCTATACGACCAGGAGAGCTCGAGTCGGGCGCTGTCGTGCGGGAGTAGCGGCGACGGGAGCGGGATCCACATGACCGTGCCCTCGACCACGTACCCGCTCCGCGCGTGGACCGGGTGCGCCCCGACGAGCGTGATCGGGACCGCGGCGACCCGCGTGGACTGGGGCGGGATCACCTCGCCGTCGGCCGAGACGGATCCGAGCGTCACGCCGCCGGTGATCGGGGCGGGCTGCCGGCGCGGATTGCCGGCCGCGAACGCGTTCTGCCGGAGGTAGACGGCGAGACGACGGAGCGTGTCCGGCGACTCGTTCAGGTACACGATCCGCTCGTGCCCGGAGACGCGGTTCGTGCCGACGTCGAGACGCGCGTCGATCGCGTAGCGGGCGTGCTGGACCCAGTACGCCGCGCCCGGCCGGCCGGTCCTCGTGCGCGTCCCGCGATCGACGGCGCGCGTGAACTCCGGGATCTGGTACACGGGGCCCGGGACGGGCCGTCGCCCGGCCGCGGTGACCGCGGGGGCCAGGGGCACCGAGGGCTGTGTCTGGGCGCGGCCCGGCCGGGCCCAAGCGGCCGCGATGACGGCCGTGAGGAGCGCGAGTGGCCCGCGCGTGAGTGGGCGCCGATGGCGCGGGGTCGAACGAGGCGTGGGTGTCCGCAACACGGCGGGAT
Source organism: Gemmatimonadota bacterium (assembly GCA_021324635.1). Classification (GTDB taxonomy): domain Bacteria; phylum Gemmatimonadota; class Gemmatimonadetes; order Gemmatimonadales; family Gemmatimonadaceae; genus Palsa-1248. Next base: position 49,579 of record JAJPIS010000020.1, on the reverse strand, counting down.
CTCAGGGAATGGGTGTCGGGTCGCGACACTCCGTGACGTCGGTAACATGTCCCGCGGCGCGATGCGCGTCGAGCGCATCCCGGACGCGGGTGGCGAGGGCGTCGGGGGCGAACGGCTTCTCGATGAACGGCGATCCGGGGGGCAGGAAGCTCTCCCGCAGCGCCGCGTCGTCCGTGTAGCCCGACATGTACAGCACCTGCATGTCCGGCCGGCGAAGATGGACACGGCGGGCCAGCTCGGGTCCGCTCATCTCCGGCATCACGATATCGGTGACGATCAGATCGATGGATTCCCCGACGGTCTCACAGAGGCGGAGCGCAGCCGCCCCGTCGGAGGCCTCGTGCACGCGATAGCCGTGCTCGAGGAGGACGCGCCGCACCATCGTCCGGACGGCCGCATCGTCCTCGACGAGGAGCACGGTCTCGGACCCGCTCCGGACCCTCCGGTTGGCCTCCGCCCCGGCCGGTTGCTCGACGGTGCCGTCCGCGCTCGGGAGATAGACTCTGAAGGTCGTCCCGAGGCCGACCTCGCTGTCACACCAGATCCCGCCGCCGGACTGCTTGACGATGCCGTAGGCGGTCGAGAGGCCCAGGCCGGTGCCCTTGCCCGGCTCCTTGGTGGTGAAGAAGGGCTCGAAGACGCGCGCCTGGGTCGCGGCGTCCATGCCGCATCCGGTGTCGCTCACGGCGAGCATCACGTACGCACCCGGCGGAGCGCTGATCGACGCATGGCGCGCGGCGTCGCCGGCGTCGAGCGCGACGTTGGCGGTCGTGATGGCCAGCGTCCCGCCGTGGGGCATCGCGTCGCGGGCGTTGACGACGAGATTCATGATCACCTGCTCGATCTGCCCGGGATCGGCGCGGACGCAGCGCAGGCGCGGCTCGAGGGCCGTGACCAGCCTGATGTCCTCGGCGACGAGTCGGCGCAGCATCTGCTCCAACTCCGTCACGGTCCGGTTCAGGTCGAAGATCCGCGGCCGCAGCAGCTGTCGACGGCTGAAGGCGAGCAACTGGCGCGTGAGCGCCGCGGCGCGGTCGGCCGCGCGATCGATCTGGCGGACGTCCTCGCTCCGCGGGTCGCCGGGGTCGATCTGGCTGAGGAGGAGCGCGCTGTAACCCTTGACCGCGGTCAGCATGTTGTTGAAGTCGTGGGCGATGCCGCCCGCCAACTGCCCGACCGCTTCGAGCCGCTGGGATCGCCGGAGTTGCTCCTCGCCGCGTTGCAGGGCCTCCTCGGTCCGTTTCCGTTCGGTCACGTCGCGGCTCACGCTGATCCACGCGACACGCGTCCCGGCGGCGTCGCGCTGGACCACGACGACCACGTCGGCGATCCCCGCCGCGCCGTCGCGCCGGACGAAGGCGAGCTCGCCGGACCATCGTCCGTCGACCACGAGACGCCGTCGGATGGCCCGTCCGAGCGGCGGGTGGTGCCGCGGGCGGAGCACGCGGGCCGCCTCCCGGCCGAGCATCGCCGCCGCCGGGTAGCCGAAGATCCGCTCGGCGGCCGGGTTCCAGTCGGTGACTCGCCCGCTCAGGTCCGTCACCACCACGGCGTCGGAAATCGTCTCGACGATGACACCCTGCCGGATCAGGCCAGCCTCGACCCGCCTCCGGTTGCTGCTGTCCTGCATCTGCCGCGCGGCCCGGTCGCGGAGACGGGCCGGGATGACCAGCGAGAGGCCGAGCACCACGAACAGGATGGACGCCGGAAAGGGCAGCGCCGGGCTGCCGTCCCGATTCAGCACGGGGGCGCCGTACATGTAGCCGAGGGAGACGACGAGACCGGCCGACGCCACGAGCACACCGGCCATCGACGTCGGGTCGATGCTCGACCGACGCGGCGACGCGCGAGTCTCGCCGAGCAGCGCCAGGCTGGCGATGACGAAACAGAGGCTCGTGACCAACCCCATGCGTCCCGTCAATCGCTGCCACTGCTCGAGCCCCGCCACCCAGGGGACGTGCAGGTCGGTCCCTGTCGCGATCTCGACGATCCGGCCGGCGGCGATGACGAGCGAGCCCACGACGAGCGCGCGCGTGGCTGGACGGGCGCTCGGCGACGTGCTACCGAGGGTGCAGAGGCTCGCGCCCAGAAGCGCGAACACGAACGCGGCGACCGACGCCACCGGCTCGAGGCCGGGCCTGGCCGGGAGGAGGGGAGCGGCCCCCGTGAGGTGCGCAACGAGTCCGACCGAGCCCAGTAGCGCGAGCAGACTCCCGCCGACCCGGGTGCCGCCCGCGTAGGCGGCCCAACTGGGGGACTCCTGCGAGTCGCGCCTCATACGGTCCACCGCACGCCGCGGCCGTCCGGGGTCCGGCGGCTCCGACCGGCACCGCTCCGGCCCTCGCGTGCAACCGTGTCCCGAGACCTCAGATGCACCTCCACCGTCCTCCACCGTCGCGACGAGTCCGGTTGCGCCACCCGAAGGGGACGAACCAGCCGGCGTCGCGCCACCCGGGGCAACCCGGCCCGCCCGGCATGCCGTGGCCGCGCTGCTTGCCACCCCTCGGCCGGGCGCGCATACTCACGCTCCATGATGACCCCTTCCCTGCTACCGCGCCATCCGCTCCGCTCCGTCCGTGCCGGCACGGCTGCCGCCATCCTCGCATGCGTGGCGTGCGGACGCCCGCGGGACGGCGCGCGGGACGCGGGCACCACGGCTCAGGACACGACGCCCGCGGCCCAGATCCCGGCTGCCGCACAGCCGGCTCCCGTGCGACCGGCACAGCTCGACAGCATGATTCGGAAGACGGTGGCCGAGAAGCACCTGGTGGGCCTGTCGGTCGGCGTGGCGCAGAACGGCTCGATCGTGCTGGCACGGGGCTACGGTGTCAAAGCGCTCGGGACGCCCGACTCCGTCGCGCCCACGACGATGTTCGCGATCGGCTCGGTCACCAAGCAGTTCACCTGCTCGGCCGTGCTCCTGCTCGCGCAGGCCGGGAAGCTCTCGCTCAGCGACCCGGTCGCGAAGTACTTCCCGACGCTGACCCGGGCCAACGACATCACGCTCCTCGAGCTCGGCCAGCACGTCTCCGGCTACCGCGACTTCTATCCGCTCGACTTCGTCGACCGCGAGATGCAGAAGGACGCGACCGCCGATTCGATCATCGCCGAGTACGCGACGCGCCCCCTCGACTTCGAGCCTGGAACGCGGTGGTCGTACAGCAACACGAATTTCCTCATTCTGGGCCGGGTCGTGGAGAAGGTCAGCGGTCAGCCGTTCGGGACGTTTCTCGGGCAGCGCTTCTTCACCCCGCTCGGAATGACGCGCACGCAGTACGATCCCCTTCCGGGTGGCCCGGGCGCGGACATGGCGAGCGGCTATACGAGCTTCGCGCTCGGGAACCCGATCCCTGCCAGGCCCGAAGGGAGAGGATGGGCCGGCAGCGCCGGCGCCATCTGGTCGACGCCGCGGGACCTGCTGACGTGGGACCTCGCGTTGATCGGGGGGAAGGTGCTGGATCCTGGGTCCTATCGCACGCTCACGACCGCCCGGCGGTTCGCCGACGGCCGGACGTCGGGCTACGGGTGCGGCCTCGGGATCCGGGATCAGGGACCGGCGGTTGTGGTCGCGCACGGCGGCGCCGTGAGCGGGTTCGTGGCCGAGAACGTCGTCGTGCCGTCGACGCGGTCGGCCATCGTGCTGATGGCGAACACCGATTTCGCCGCGCTGGGGAACCTCGAGGAGGCGATCCTGGAGAAGCTCGTCCCCCATACCGACGTCCCGGTGGTGAGCGGGCCACCGGCCGTGGACGCGGCCCGCACGTTCCTCACGGCGCTGGCGAGCGGCCGCGTGGACCGGTCGACACTCGGCGACGACTACAGCGCGTTTCTGACGCCGGAGCTGGTGGCGGGCGCACGTCGGTCGCTCGGTGCGCTCGGGCCGATCAGCAAGGTCGAGGTGGACCACACGAGCGAGCGTGGTGGGATGGAGGTCGCCGATATCAAGTTCGTCGCCGGCAAGCAGCCCGCCGGAGCGCTCATGTATCGCACGCCCGATGGGAAGATTCAGGAATTCCTGTTCGCGCGTGAGTGACGCTCGGGGCGGCAGGGGAAGCGGTCTATCTGGATGATGCCGGAGCCCCCGCGCTTCGCGCGGGGGCTCCGGCATCGGGAACAGCAACGACGAGTGAGGCGGGAGTCGGAGCGGAGCAGCAGAGACCGGACACGCGGTGAACCGTGGCGGTCTCGCGTCGCGGAGGCGGATCCGATACCGGGGATGACGGGACGGCGGTCGCGCCGTGCACTCGGACGGCGGCCTGACGGGGCGCGGGGGCCGAACGGCTAGTTCAGGAGGTCCAGGGCAGCATCGCGGATGCGCTGGAACGCGGACGGCTGCGCGGTGGGGCCTCCGCCGGTCGGGAGGTCGCTGGCGGTGTTGAACGCGGCGACGACGCCGGTCCGGTTCGCGGGGTTCAGGTAGAGAAAGGCGAGGAAGCCCGCCTGGCTACCGGTGTGACCGATGTAGCGCCCGCCCGCACGGTGGGCGATGAAGAAGGACATGCCGACCGAGTCCGATGGCGTGTCGGTGCCGTCGAGGGCCGTCGGGTAACGCGGCTGCCACATGTCGCGCAGACTGGCGGCCGGCAGGACGGTGTCGTACACGCGTGCGAGGGCCGGATCGCCGTGTGCGGCGCCGGTGAGGAACGCGACGTAGGTCGCGAGGTCCCCCAGCGGAGCGTTCCATCCGCCGTTCGGGATCGTGATCCCGGGGTCGAACTCCGTCCCGTTGTCCCGCACCACCTCCCGACCGGCGGAGTCGCGGACCAGCGTGTAGTTGTGCGATCGGTCCGCAACGAGATAGTACGGCGTGATGCCGAAGTAGCTGTGCGTGAGCCCCAGAGGATTGAAGATGTTCTTCTGCACGTACGACTCCCAGGGATCGCCCGAGAGCTGCTCCATGATCCGGCCGAGGTAGATGAACCCCGGGTTGGAGTAGCTGTACCGCGACCCCGGCTTGAAGAGCAGCTCCTGGTAGGGCATCATCGCCACCAACTGCTCCCAGGTCGTGGGCTCGAACGGTTCCCACGGTTTGCCCTGCTTGTACGGCCAGGTCGGGTTCTGGAAGCCCGCCGAGTGCGAGAGCAGCATGCGGATGGTGACGCTGTCCATCGACCCATACGGGTCGTGCACCCGGCGCAGCTCGGGGATATACCCGTCCACGCGATCGTCGAGCGTGAGCCGGCCGCGGTCGCGGAGCTGCATGATCCCGATCGCGGTGAGCGTCTTGGTGATCGACCCGTAGTGGAAGATGGTCGCCGGCGTGATCCGCTCGCGCCGGTCGCGGTCGGCGAAGCCATGCTCGTGATGCGCGACCACCTGCCCATCGCGGACGAGGACCACGGCGGCGCCAACGATGCTGTCCCGATCGGCCGCGGTGTCGAACAGCTGCGTGAACGCAGCCCACCCGGCAGGCGGCCGGGCCGACGCGACGGCGGCCGTCCCGCGGCGTGGCGCCTGTGCGCCGCCGGGCCCAGTGCAGAGGAGCACGCCCGCGACGCACGCGGCGCGCAGCGGGCCGCATCGAATGACGGGCCGGGTCATGCGGTAATATTGCCGCGGGCCTCCAACCGCGCGAGCAGCAGGTGGTAGTACAGCATCCCTCGCTGCGGACCGAGCGCCGCCAGCACCTGATCGATCTCCGGCGCCGACGGCGCCGGCGACACGAGCAGGCGGAGGCTGCGGGCCACCCCCGAGTCGTTCGACGGGAACACGTCGAGGCGCCCGAGCCCCCGCAACAGGATCACCGCGGCCGTCCAGGGGCCGATGCCCTTGAGCTCCCGCAGGATCCCGGCGGCCTCCGGGGTCGGCGTGCGCTCCAGCGCCATCTCGTCGAGCGCGCCGGAGCCCAGCGCGGCGGCGGCGCGACGGAGGGTGGCGACCTTGCCGACACTGAGCCCCGCGCGGCGCAACGCGCCGTCATCCGCCGCCTGGAAACGCGCGGGCGATGGAAAGGGATAGAGCGCGGCGCCACGCCGCTCGACCGGCGAGCCGAGGCCGGTGATGAGACGCGCCACGATCGCGCTCGCCGCGTGCAGGCTCACCTGCTGGAAGGCAACCGCGTTGACACACGCCTCCCACAGCGTCGGGTATCGCGGCGGCTTGACCCCACGCATCCGACGCGCCAGCGGTCGGAGCCACGGCACCCGCGCGGCCGCGCGGTCGAAGTGGGCGAGGTCCCGATCGACTCCCAGCGTTCGCGACACGAGCGCGAGCGCGGCGGCCCGGTCGCGCCGATCCCCGTCGAGTGTCACCGTGAGCGCGTCGGGCGTCCTCTGAACGACCGACAGGACCATCACGCCGTGCGCCCCGTCGATCGCCCGCAGATACCGGCCGTCGGCGGTGAAGATGTCGACGAGGTTGGTGGCGAGCCGACGGAGGGCGTTCACGGTAAGGTCGAGCCGGTAGGGCCGGCGTACGGGGATCGCGACCTCGCTCGCGACCTGCCTTCGCTCACGCGATGCAGCGAGCGGCCCCCGCGGTGCTGCCAACGGGTGCCGCGCGACAACGGGACCCGGCACATTCGTGTCTGTCATCGACCGGCCCGTCCTTTCCTCCGACCGCACCGCCAGACTCCCATGTCCGATTGCATCCGATTCGCCATCCTCGGCACTCTCGCCGCGCTCCCCGTCGCGTGCCGGCGCGCCGACCGCCAGGTCGCCGCGGAGGCCCGGTCCGAGACACGGCCCGCGCCCGGCGACAGGGCGACGCCGACCGTCGCGCCGACGCCCGTGGGCCCGGTCACCCTGGTCGCTCCGGAGCTGGGGTTTGCGCACGCCTGTACGTTCGCGCCGACGTTCACGCCGGACAACATGACGATGATCCTCGGGGTGAGCGTGCCCGACTGCGGCCGCTTCTCGACGATCGTCATCGCCCACCGACGCGGAAATATGTGGTTGGGCACGCAGGTCGCGCCATTCTCGGGCCGCTACAGCGACTTCGATCCCTCTCTCTCGCCCGACGGATCGAAGTTGTACTTCATCTCCGACCGGCCCGTTGTCCCCGGACAGCCGCCACGGAGGGACAACGACATCTGGGTGGTCGATCGGCACCCGGACGGGAGCTGGGGCGACCCATCGCACCTGGATGCCCCGATCAACAGTGACGGCAACGAGTCGAGCCCGACGATCACCCGCGACGGGACGCTCTACTTCGCCTCGAGCCGCGCCGGCGGGCGGGGGAGCTTCGATCTGTATCGAGCCCACTGGACGGATGGCCGACCGAGGGTCGAGAACCTCGGACCGGCGATCAACACGGCGAGTGCCGAGGTGGATCCGTACATCGACCCCGACGAGCGCTACCTCGTCTTCGCCTCGGACCGCCCCGGGAGCCTCGGGGCCACCGATCTCTACGTGAGCTACCGGAGGGGATCGAGCTGGTCGCCGCCCACGTCGCTCGGTCCGACGGTCAACTCGGCGGGGTGGGAGTTCGACCCACGGGTCTCCCGGGACGGACACACGCTCTACTTCGCGAGCGACCGTGGCGTCCTTCCCGACCCGCGCGATACCGCGTGGTCGCTCGCCGACATCCACCACCTGCTCGAGAGCCCGAGCGGCGGCATCGGCCACCTGTACGCGGCGCCGTTCGACCCACCCGCCCCGACGGCCCACGCGGCGGCCCACGCGGCGGCCCACGACCGGCGAGCACGCCTCGGCGCGACGCCGGTCTCGGCCCCGGCCCGAGGCACAGCGCCGCGTCGGGGCTCGGCGACGGTGCCCATTCGGCAGGTCGCCTTCGCGCGGTCGCTGCTCGCGCCGCAGCCTCACCGGTCACCGCTGCGACGGCGATCGAAGCCAGCCCCGGGCCGCGTCCGGGACGTGCCGGCGCAGTACCCGACGATCCAGGCGGCGATCGACTCGGCGAGCGACGGCGACACGGTGCTGGTGGCCCCGGGGCGCTACTACGAGAACATCACCTTCCGCAACAAGCACCTGGTGGTGACCAGCCAGTTCGCGAGGAGCCGGGCCCTGGCGGACATCGCCCGCACGATCATCGACGGGAGCCGGCCGCGCCACCCGGACTCGGCCAGCGTCGTGCTGATCACCGATCGGTACCAGGGGCGGCAGGTGCTGGAGGGATTCACGATCACCGGTGGCACGGGCACGAACTGGCGCGATCCACGGAACGGCGGGTTGTATCGGGAAGGAGGCGGGATCCTGTCCGAGTTCGCATCGCCACGCATCGCGCACAACATCATCACGGGCAACGAAGCCGTGCTCGTCCAGGGCGCGGTGCGGAGCGCGGGCGGTGGCGGATTGCGCTGCGGCAACGGCGAGCCCGAGATCGTCGACAACGTGATCACCGACAATCGGGGGGGCTATGGCGGCGCGATGGTGCTGTACTACACCGCCGCCCTCGTGCGGAACAACCTCATCGCCCGGAACAGCGGCGGCGCCTCCTTCGGCGGCGGCGCGCTCTGGATCGCGGCGCGGCTCGCCCGGCGGGCGCCGAACGTGATCGAGAACAACACCATCGTCGACAACCACGCCGTGACCGACACGAGCGTGGGAACCGACACGAGCAAGATGGGCGCGGAGGCGGGGCGTGGCGGGGCGCTGCTGGTCTACTCCGGCGGCGCGTACGCGAACGCGGTCGTGCTGCGGAACGACGTGATCTGGGGGAACACGCAGCGCGCCGGGGGGCCGATCGCCGGCGACACGCCGGCGGTGCGGATCAGCTACTCGGACGTGCAGGGTGGCGCGCGCGGCGCCGGCACGATCGACGTCGATCCGCAGTTCCGCGACCGCGAGCGCTACACGCTCCGAGCGCGGTCGCCCGCGGTCGACGCGGGTGATCCCGATCCCGCGTCGAACGATCCGGCCCCGCCGGGACACCCGGCGACCGCCGCCGAGCCCGCGCACGGTAGCCGGCGGAACGACATGGGCGCCTACGGCGGCCCGGACGCGCAGCCTCTGCTGCCCGAGGCACCCTAGGCCCCCTTGCCGCGAGCGGTGCCGGCACGCTAACGATTCGCCCGGTGGGCGAGCGCGACCGCGCGCTGCCGACCCACGACACGTTCGCCGGGCAGCCTCGGGTCAGTTCCGGGAGACTGCCGGCTGCCCGAGGGAGGACTCATCGCGTGACCACCGATACCGTACTCGCAACCGAGCGGCCCCCATCGACGTCGCTTCGGACGCATTGCCTGTCGCCCGCCCGCGCGCGCCGACCGGTGGATGCCTCGATCGGGCCCACGTCGTACGGCCGCATGTTCCCCGACCTGCCCCTGTTCGAGGCGGACGAGAGCGTCCTGCGGGCCATCGGCCGGGCCGGCGGGGTGTGTGATTGCGGTGACGTCGGCGACGTGCCCGCATCGCTCGGCGATGCGGCCGCCGGCTGGCCGATCTTCGGTCAGTTCGTCGCGCACGACATCACGGCCGACCGGTCGCCGCTCCAGCATCACGCGGACGCGCGCCAACTGCACAACGCCCGGTCGCCGCAACTCAACCTCGAGTGCCTCTACGGCGACGGCCCGGTCGGTCATCCCTTCCTGTACCGCCGGGACGATCCGGCGAAGCTTCTGCTCGGCACGGATGGACTGGACGTGCCCCGCAACGCCGAGGGGACCGCGCTCGTCGGCGACCCCCGGAACGACTCGCACATGCTGATGGCGCAACTGCACCTCGCGATGCTGAACGCGCACAACCTGTTCGTGGACGATGCGCGTCGCCGCGGGGTCGCGGAGGGCGACGTGTTCCGGACCGCCGCACGGGAGACGGTGTGGCACTACCAGTGGATCGTGCTCCACGAGTTCCTCCCGTCGCTCGTCGGGCAGCCGCTCATCGACGAGATCAGGCGCGACGGCGTGCGGTGGTTCCGGCCGCAGGGCGCCGCGGTGTTCATCCCGCTCGAGTTCGCGGACGCCGCCTATCGGTACGGACACTGTCAGATTCGCCACCAGTACCTGCTGAACCGGGAGTCCGAGCCGGTCGCGATCTTCCCCGATCTCCTGGGCTTCCGCCCCGTACCGCGCGAGCGGGTAGTCGACTGGACGCTGTTGTTCGATGCGCCCGGCGCAGCGGCGGCCCAGCGCGCGAAAAAGATCGATGGGCGCCTCGTGCGGTCGCTGATCCAGCTCCCGGTGGCGATCACGGGCGACTGTGAGGTCGAGGAATATCACTCGCTCGCCGTTCGTGATCTCCAGCGCGGCCAGGGGGTGGGGCTGCCCTCCGGCGAAGCCATCGCCAGGCACATTGGCGCGACACCGCTCACCCCGGACGAGGTGGGCCTGCGTCGTGCGGGCTGGACGGGCGAGACGCCCCTCTGGTACTACGTCCTCCGCGAGGCGGACGCGCGCACTCGTGGCGTCCGCCTCGGTCCCGTGGGCGGCCGCATCGTCGCCGAGGTGCTGATCACCATGCTCGACCGCGATCCGACCTCGGTGCTCGCCGACCCGGGCTGGCGGCCCCGCAGCACGCTGATCGATCTCCTGCGTCAGCGCCCGGTGCCGCCCGCCTGATCGGCGGCTGGCCCGCGGGTCCAGAAGGCCCAGGCGTCGCGGTTCACGAACGTGCTGACGGCGGCGTAGTTGTGATCCCGGTCCTTGAGCTCGACATAGTGGACCGGGAAGCCCGCAGCTTGCAGGACGTCGCGCGTCCGACGGGTCTGGTCCAGCGTGAAGAACTCGTCGTGGTCGCCGATGTAGATCGCGATCGGCGTCTTCCGCACCGCCTTGCCGAGGATCCAGTCGTAGTCGGGCGTGATGATTCCCGCGAACACGCCGGCCCTGGTGAACGTCGTCGAGGCGAGCGTCGCGGCGTCGTAGGCGGCGTAGCCGCCGGCGGAGTAGCCGAAGACGTAGACCTGCGTGGTGTCGAAGTGCACGCGCGCGCGGACGCTGTCCATGAGCGCCGGGAAGAGCCACGGGACCTCGGACTCGAGGTCGGGGCCCAACTGGAAGGTCGGCGCGACGAGGATGACCCCCTCCGTGTCGGCGAACGCCTTCCAGAGGTCCAGCATGAACGAGCCCTGCCCGCCGCTGCCGTGGATCAGGAGCAGCACCGGCATCGGCCGGTCGGCCCGCCAACCGTGCGGCTCGAACAGCAGGTATGGGAAGCTCACCCCACGCGCCGAGAACTGCTCCTGCACCACCGTGCCGGGCGGGATCGGCGGCGGCGGGGGCCCGTCGACCGTGCCGCACGCGGCGCCGACCAGGACTCCCAGCCCGACGCGTCCCAGTTGCATCATCTGCATCATCGAACCCTCCAGTGTCCGAGAGACCTCGCGTCAGCGCGCGAGGGTAGCGCGGTCGGTGCTGCCCCAGCCAGCCTGGGACGACGCGATACTCCGGAACGGCAGCGTGACCACCGCGAGCACGCCGCCGGGCGCGTCGGTGACCTCGAGCGCGGCCGCACTCCCGTGCAGGCAGGCGAGGCGGGCGCGGGTGTTCGAGAGCCCGAGGCCGGGCGAGCCGGCCACCGCCGGCGCCTCCCGCCGGAGGTGCGGGCCATCGTTCCGCACCCAGAGGCGAAGCGCGTCCCCCCGCCGCTCGGCCCCGATCTCCAGCGTGCAGGCACCCGGCTTGACGGCGATCCCGTGGCGGAAGGCATTCTCGACCAGCGGCTGAAGCACGAGCGAGGGCACCGCCGCGTCGAGCGTCTCGTCGGCGACCGTCCAGCGCACGTCGAGCCGATCCGCGAACCGCACCTCCTCGATCGCGATGTAGTCGCGCAGCATCGCGAGCTCGTCACGGAGCGGTAGCTCCTGGCTGCGATCGGCGCGCATGACCTGGCGCAGGACGTTCCCGAGCCGGGTCAGCAGCTCGACGACCGTCTCGGTGTCGTGCTCCCGCGCGAGCACCGTGATCGTATTGAGGGCGTTGAAGAGAAAGTGGGGGTGCATCTGCATGCGCAGCGCGCCGAGCTGCGCCTGAGCGAGCTGCGTGCTCAGCGCCGCCGCCTGGAGCTCCCGCTCCCGTTCGCGTCGCGTCGCATCGGTCCAGTGCGTGATCGCGAGGATCGAGGCGTACAGGACGGCATCGAGCGGGAACCAACCGATGACCTCTTCCCGATAGTCGACCATCACCGACGGTGCAGCGAGCCAGGGTGTCCAGGTCCGCACGGCGGCGAGGTCGGCCGCCGCGTGCACGAGAATCAGCAGGATCCCGAGTCCGGCGTAGAGCGCGAGCGTGCCAGCGGCCACCGGCCGGCGGATCGGCCGCCGGTGCGCGAGGCGGGTCACGATGAGAGCGGCCAGGGCCCAGTAGTACCAGCCGACGCCCGCCGTCAGAGCCACTCGCCAGAAGGGGGGGGGCGGCGCGCCCGGTGCGCGATCGAAGTAGCCGACACTGGTCGAGATGGCGACGGGGACGGCCCACCCGGCGATGATGGTCGCGACGGCGACCCAGCGCGGGCGACGCGAGGGTGGGCGGGTCACCGGTCGATGGGGTGTCGGTCGCGTGTCGGTCAGCGGCGGATCGGACGATCGCGGGCGATCAATGCGGCGCCGGCACTTCGGCGCGCATGACATTGATCCAGCGGCCATGCTGCCGCACGTAGACCGACACGCCGTTCATGACGGGCTCGACGGGCTGCCCGCCGCAGGTCGCATCCTGGTGCGCGACATAGGTCAGCATGCCGGCATCGGTCCCGAGGGGAATCGCGCGCGCGCCGTCGAGCCGGTATCCCCGAACGACGCAGCGATCGACCGCGGCCGCCATCTCGTTGGCGACGGAGTCACGGGGAGCGAATCCATACGCGCCGAAGAAGAAGCCGTCCGGCCGAACGGCCGTCCGAAAGACGTCGGGATGCCGGGTCTGCCAGCCGTCCCAGAATTGCCGCTCGGCAGCCATGAGCTCCTGGAGGAGGCCGCTCGCCGTGCGGGGCGGACGGTCCCCGCCCGGGCGGGCGGGCGCGGGCCGCTTGGGTGCTGTCGCGCTCACCAGGACCACCAGCAGCGCCGTCGCGATCATGATGCCCTCGGGTATGGCGGCCGCCGGCCACGGCTCCGCCCGCGGCGTGGGCCGCTCGGGTGCGAAGATTCACGCCGGGCGGACGCGCCGCCACCCGCGTGCTGCGAGCGGCGGCCGCCGTGCTGTGAGCCGCCACGGTGTGCTAGGGCACGGGCTCGCGGATCACGCCGATGCCGTGCTCGATGCTGATCCGCGTGCCGAATGCTGCCGAGAGCGCCTCGAGGCGCTCGAGGATGTGCCGTGCCCGGTCGGGACTCGCGGGGTGTGGCGCGCCGCCGGTCGGCGTGTCACTCGACTCGAGGACCAACGGATAGAGCCGGATCTCACTGACGTGCCCGCCCCTGTACGTGGTGACCGGCACGACGGTCTCGAACCACTCGTCGGGAAAGCTGAGCGTCTGGCCGGTCGGGACGGTGTACGTCCGCTTTCCCTGGAAGTCGAAGAACAGGCTGCCGAGGCTGTAGAAGATCGGCTTGCCCTTGTAGATCTCGATCCCGTTGAGGAGGTGCGGCCCGGTGCGGACCACCGCGTCGGCGCCGGCGTCGATCACCGCGTGGAAGAGTGCCGGCTCGAAGTCGGCCGGGTCGGGATCGTTCGCGGACTGCGCCTCGTCGCTCCGGTCGACGAGCCGGCCCGCGCCCGGATCCTCGACGGGCCCTGCCGTCTCGTGCGCGTGGATCGCGAACAGCACGAAGCGGGCGTTGTTCCTGGCCTCGCGGACCGACGCGACGATCGCCCGCGCATCGGCGGCGTTCATCTCCCATGTCGCGCCGCGACGGGCCGCAACGCGGAAGACCTGGTCGCCCACGTCGACCTGAGCGCCGGCGCCCGGCACCGCGCTATCGCCGTACACGATGCGGCGGAGCGCCACCACCTGATCGGCGGGCCGCAGTTGGATCTCCTCCACGTGGAGGGCGCTGATCCCGGGCCTGGGCCGGGTGGGCTGGCCACGGCGGGTACCTGGCGGGCCGGCGACCGACATGCCGGTGAAGGTCGAGGCGGTCGAGACGAGCGCCGCCCGCCCCCTGGCGGTCTCGACGTAGCCGGGGGCGCGCGCCTGGGCGTCGCTCATCCCACTCCCGGCGAAGGCGATGCCGGCGGCGGCGAGCGATTGCTGGGTGGCGACCAGCCCGTCGGTCCCCCAATCGGTGGCGTGGTTGTTGGCCTTCGATACGATCGTGATCCCGATCGCGCGGAGATCCCGTGCAACGGCGGACGGGGCGAGCGGCGTGCCACCTCCGTTCTCCGCCGCGGGCGATCCCGCGAAGGTCTCGAGGTCGAAGATCGAGCCTTCCTGGTTGGCGAACCCCAGGTCGGCGCGCTGGAAGAGCGGCGCCACGCCGGCGGCGAACGCGGAGTCCCGGACGCCCTGGAGCGTGTGGTAGGGCCCGAGCAGGTCACCCCCGGCGGCGAAGGTGAAGCCATCGGGCACCACTGGCGGCGCGGGCTGCGACACCAGCCGACCGCCGGGGACCCCCGACCCCGCCACCAGAGCCGCCATCACGATCGCCATCCGACGCATTGCCGCCCTCCGCGAGAGACCAATCGACTTCCGGTAGACGGGGCAGAGGTGTCCGCGCGACGCGGGCCGCGCGACATGCGGGGCCAGGCATCCGTGCGGGATGCGAACCGCGGGCGGCATGAATGCCGCCCGGCATTGGTGCGGGATGCGGGTCGCGGGCGGCATGAATGCCGCCCGGCATTGGTGCGGGATGCGGGTCGCGGGCGGCATGAATGCCGCCCCTACGGGGCGCGCACGTCGCCCTGCGCCCGCGGCGACACCATCATCCCGCCGGTCGTTGCCGGTCCCGGTGGCAGGGGCAATCGGGTCGCGATTGCCTGGCACCATCCAGACCCTCCATCCCTCTCCGCGACGTCAGGCGGTGCTGTCGAAGGTCACGACCTGCTGCACCGAGTCGAGACCCGGGCGCGGCGCGGCGCCGGCGGTGATCGGCGCGACGGCGGTGCCCACGGCGAAGAACTCGATCGCGTTGGCGCCCCATCCCCAACTGGACTCCTCGACGCGCGCGCCGACGACTCCCACCCCGCCCCGCTCGACCGCCTCCCGCTGCATCCGCTCCAGTGCCAGCTCGCGCGCGGCGTACGTGGCCTCGGTATAGGTCTTCATCTCCTGGTTGCGTCCGACCTGCTTCAGCGCCTGCATGAAGCTCAGGTGGGCGATGTGATACACGCACGCCCCCATCGCGAGGCTGACCGGGCGGTAGCCGCCGCGGAGCAGCTTCCAGAGATCCTGGCCGCTCAGGTCGGACGTGAAGGGCCGATTGTCGTTCGTCCGCAGGGTGGCGGCGCGATCGCGACGCCGGATCGCGGTGCCGATCGCCTGAAACTCGAGCACGCCCTCCTCCATTGCGTACTCCTTGAAGATCAGGCGGACGCCGACCACGCCGTCGGCGCCGAGCAAGTCCGCCTCCTCCTCCATCCGCGTCATGGCGAGCTCACGCGCCTCGTACATGGCGCGGGTGAGGACCGGAAGCTCCTGGCTCACGCTCCACTTCTGCCACTGGAAGCCGACGTGATAGATGGAGGAGCCGAGCACGAGGCCGAGGGCCTCGAACCCTGCCTGCTCGACGAGCAGGAACTCGTCGACCGAGAGGTCGCTGGTAAAGAATGCGGGCCGATCCCCGGTCCCGCGCATGGCGCGGAGACGCTCTGCCGCGCCGGTTGGCAGGTTGGCGGTCGAACCCGGCACATAGCCGCTCATGCGTGCTCCTGTCGGTGAAGGGAGTGCAGCGCGATCGACGTCGGCGACGTCGGCCTACGGATTCCTCGGAGTCAGCCAGGCCCGGAGGGCGTCGCGGCCCCGCTCGGTGCGCTGGAGCTCGGCCTCGAGGGCCAGGCCCAGCTCCACGAGAAACGCCTCGATCTCGATCGGGTCGGTCCGGATGACCACGCCGCGCACCTGTTGCTGCCGGCTGGCCTCGAACGAGGCGCTTCCGCTCCGCCGCAGGACGTAGACGTAGCTGCCGACCGGCAGGTGGATGGCCGTGACGCGCCGGCTCAGGAGCGTGCGATCGACCCGGGCGCCGGGCACGACACCGGAGAGCATCGCGACCAGATCGTCCAGCAGCGCGGCGCGATCCTCGCGCCCGCGTTGGGCGAGGATCGCGGCGACGCTGACCGAGTCGAATGACGGTGTCTCGCCGGCCATCGCGCGCCGATCGCCTCAGCGCGCCGCCACGGGAGCCGCATGTGCCGTGTCCGCACCGGTGTACGCCACCTTCCCCCCCACGAGCGTGTACAGCACCGTGGTGCCGAGGATCGAATCCGGGGGGACGGTCATGATGTCACGGGAGAGGACCGCGATGTCCGCGTCCTTGCCGGGCGCGAGAATGCCTTTCTCGCGCTCCTCGAAGGCCACGTAGGCGCCGTTCGTGGTGTACGTCGCGAGCGCTTGCTGCCGCGTGAGCCGCTGCTCGGGGAAGAACGCGGAATCGGTGCCGACCATGTCGCGCGTCACGCTACAGTGGAACGATGCGATGGGGCTGATCGCCTCGACCGGCACGTCCGTGCCGTTGGTCACGACGGCGCCGGTCTTCCACAGCGACTGCCAGACGTAGGCACCCTCCCTGGCCCGCGTCGGCCCCAGGCGGGGGAGCACGTAGGGCGCGTCGGAGCAGGCGTGGATCGCCTGCATCGAGGCCACCACGCCGAGCTGCGCGAAGCGCGGGATGTCGGCCGGGCTCAGGTGCTGGGCGTGCTCGATGCGCCAGCGCAGCGTGTCGCCCGTGACGTGGTGTTCCTGGAAGATCGCCTGGAAGGCGTCGAGGGTCTCCTTGTTGGCGCGGTCACCGATCGCGTGTACGGAGATCTGAAAACCGTGCGCGAGCCCGATCTCGGCGATCTCCTTGATGCGGGCCATCGTGGTGACGTTGAGCCCCGAGTTGGTCGGGTCGTCGTCGTAGGGCTGCAGCATCCAGGCGCTCCTGGAGCCCAGCGCGCCGTCCGACGTGATCTCGCCAATCGCCCGCACCGTGAGGTGACCGGACCCGTAGTCGACCATCCGATGGGCGACCAGCGAGTCGACGTCGTCGGGCCGGACCTCGCGCTGGCTCACGAGGATGTAGAGCCGGAGCGGCAGCGCGCCCGCGTCGACCATCTTCTTGATCCCATCGATGGTCGCGAACGATTCTCCCATGTCCTGGAAGCTGGTCACGCCGTTGGCGAGCGCGTTCTCGGACGCGAGCTGGACCTGGCGCCGGAAGTCGGCCTCGGCGTCCTGGGGCGGGCGCGCGGCCAGGCTCTTGGCAACCGCGCGCTCCACGAGCGCCTCGGCGCCGTCCACCACGACTCCCGTCGGCCGGCCCCGCGCGTCCTTGATGATCTCGCCGCCGGGCGGATTGGGCGTGGACGGCCCGATGCCCGCCAGCCGCAGCGCCACATCGTTCGCGATCAGCGCGTGCCCGCTCGCGTGCGCGAGGACCACCGGGTTGTGCGGCGCGGCCTGATTGATCAGATCGTTGGTCTGGAAGCCCTTGACGATGCGCCCCGGGCTGCGGTTCCACTTCTCCTGGTGCCACCCGCTGCCCTGAATCCACGCGCCAGGCTTCGCGGTCTTGGCGGCCTCGGCGACCATGGCGGCGACCTGCTGCCAGGACGGGACACCGCGGAGGGCGAGCTGTGTGAGTGCCTCGCCCAGCCCCGTGAAGTGGCCGTGCGACTCGATGAACCCCGGCACCGCGAGGTGCCCCTGGAGATCGATGACCTTCGTATTGGGGCCCACATAGCGCTGAATGTCGGCGTCGGAGCCGACAGCGGCGATCTTGTCGCCGACGATCGCGAGTGCCTGCCCTTCGGGGTGGGCCGAGTCCATCGTCACGATCTTGCCGTCGCGAAGGACCGTGTCGGCAGGGTCCACGTGGGCAGCGCATCCCGCGGCCACCGCCAGGACCATGATGACGAACGGGAGCACGCGGAGCGAGCGCTGGGTCATGAGAGGAGCGAGGTTCGAGTTCGAGAAACGCGAGGAGCGCGCCGGGCCGCCCGTCTGTCGGGTGTGTCGGACCCCCGCGTCCGGAGAGTGCTCGAACATTGAGGCTGGCGCGCCGGAGCACCAGGGGAGGAGGAGCGGGTCGGGTGTTCCGGTCGTGGGGTGGCGGGTTGGTAGGGTGGTGCACGGCAGGACGGAGCGCGGGGGGGAGAGGATACATTCCGCTCTCACCACGTTCCCACGCGCCCCCTCGACCACTACCGCCATGCGCTTGCGGGTCACTTTCGCCCTCGCCCTCGGTCTCGGTCTCGGTCTCGTGAGTGCGAGCCGAGCGTCCGGTCAATCGTCCACCGCCGCGTTCGATACACTCGTTCACCGGGTGATGGCGGAGGACCACGTCGTCGGCGCGTCGGTCCTGGTCGCCCGCGGCGACACGATCCTGCTGCACAAGGGATACGGCCTCGCCGACCTCGAGCTCGACGTCCCGACCAGCGGCGAAACGGTGTACCACGTCGTCGGGCCGTTCTTGCCGTTGACCGGCATTGCCGTCCTGCAACAGGTCGAGCGCGGCGCGTTGGCGCTGGACGATGACGTGTCCAGGTTCGTGCCGGAGTTCCCGCTCCAAGGGCACCATGTCACCATCCGGCAGCTTCTCAACCACACGTCGGGCATCGTCGACTACCACTACCTCGGCGACCCGATCGAGGCCACGAGCCGCGAGCCCAAGGCGCTGGACGAGGTCATGGCGCTGTACGCGGGCAAGCCGTGGGTCAACGAACCCGGCACCAGATGGGATTGGTCGATCTCGGGCTTTCAGTTGCTGGTCACGATCGTGGAGCGCGTAACGGGAGAGAGCTTCGCCGACTACGCGCGAGAGCACATCATCGACGCCGCGGGGGCGCACGCCACGACGGCGTGCGACGACTTCACGATCGTCAAGGGCCTCGCCCACCCCTACCGGCGCCGCGGCGCGACCCTCGTGCCGGTGCACGCCAGCGACATGGCCTACAACTCGGACCTGCGATTCTGTAGCACCGTGGGCGACCTGTATCGCCTGTGGCGCGGCATCGCGGACCGGCATCTCGTTCGGCCCGACACGTTCCGCGAGATGACGACCGCCGAGGGCGCGGCCCGGCACATGAGCGCCGACGACCCCCGGGCCCAGTACGGCCTCGCGATCACGATCAACCACGAGGAGGATCACCGGCGGATCGGGCAGCACGGCTCGCTGCTGGGTTATAGCGGCAGCCTGTACGACTTCCCCGACGACCGCCTGACCGTCGTCGTGCTCACCAATACCTGGGGGCAGAATGCCTACGACATCGGGCGGGCCCTCGCGCGGGCGGCCCTCGCGCTCCCACAGCTCCCGGCACGTCGAGCCACGATCGAGCGACCGCTCGACGACCGTCCCATGTCGGCCAGCGCGCGGGCGCAGGTCACCGGGACCTATGTCCTCGCCCTCGACCGGGTGACTCCGGGCCTGCACGACTCCTTTGCCCAGTATCGCCGGACGTATCGGGTGTTCGATGAGAATGGGCGCCTGATGATCGAGGCGCTCGGCGAGCCGCCGGAGCGTCTGCTCGCGCAATCCGACGGGAGCTTCGGCACCCGCTCCGCCCCGAACGACCGGATCGAGTTCTCGACGGAGGATGGGCACGCCACGCGGATGCGCATGCAATCGTCCGACCTGGGCGGCGTCCCACTCTCGGGCGCCCGCGTCGGCGACGGCGACCCGACGACCTTCCACCGCCCATCGCCCTAGCTGTCGGATCACCGAGACCAGCGAGGTAGGGCCGCGATCGTGCGCGCTGGTCGCCATCCCGGTCATGTCGTAAGTTCGTGCCGGCGGGCGCGGCCGGTGGCGGCGCCCGTGTCGGTATGGTCCGCCTGACCACCGCGCTCACTGCTCGACGGAGGGGGGAACGAGTGCACGTCCGACAGAGTGTGGGAGCCCTGGTGCTGGTCGTCGCCGTGTCGGCGTCCGCCGCCGGTCAGGGGACGCGACTGCTCCGGCGCCCCACCGTGAGCCGCGACCTGGTGGCGTTCGAGTACGGCGGCGACCTGTGGGTCGCCTCGCGCACCGGCGGCGCGGCGCGGCGCCTCACGGCGACGCCCTCGATCGAGACCGATCCGATCTTCTCCCCTGACGGATCCGAGATCGCATACACCGCCACCGTCGCTGGCAACACCGACGTCTACGTGATCCCGACAGCCGGGGGTGAGCCCAAGCGGCTGACGTACCACCCCGGTGTCGATTACGTCCGCGGCTGGACACCCGACGGCCGGCGCATCGTCTTCGCGTCCGGCCGCGGAACCACACCGACTCCGGGGGCCAACGCGTTCTTCCGGCTCTGGACGATCAGCCCCCAGGGTGGCATGCCGGACCTGCTGCCGATACCGCGGGCGTTCACGGGGTCCTACTCGCCCGACGCGAGGCGCATGGCGTATCAGGCGATCGGGACCGCCATGTTTGCGGCCGACTGGGCCGAGCCCCAGAGCAGCCAGTGGCGGCGGTACCGGGGAGGCCGGACCCAGCCGGTTCGCGTCATGAACCTGGCCGACTACTCCGAGGAGAAGCTGCCCTGGAACGGGAGCAACGACACCGATCCGATGTGGGTCGGCGACACGGTCTACTTCCTCTCCGACCGCGACAATACCGTCAATCTGTACGCCTACGCTGTCGACACCAGACAACTGCGACAGCTCACCCACCACCACGACTTCGACATCATGAGTGCGTCGGCCGGTCCCGACGCGATCGTCTACGAGCAGGCGGGCTACATCCATCTGGTGGATCTCCGGACGGGCGAGTCGCGTCAGCTCCAGATCGACGTTCAGGGAGACTTTCCCTGGGCCGAGCCACAGATGAAGAAAGTCGCCTCGTTGATCGACGGGGTGGCGTTGTCGCCTACCGGCGTACGGGCCGCGTTCGAGGCGCGGGGCGACATCTTCACGGTCGCCGCCGAGAACAGCAGCTACCGCAACATCACGCACAGCTCGGGCGCGCACGATCGCAGCCCCGCCTGGTCACCGGACGGTACGGCGATCGCGTGGCTCTCCGACGCCACGGGCGAGTACCAGCTGATGATCGGGGACCAGACCGGCACGCCGGCGCCCCGGGCCATCGCGTTGCCATCGACGGCGTTCTTCTCGGATCCCATCTGGTCCCCGGACGGCCGCTCACTCCTGCTCCGGGACAACGAGCTGCATCTATGGGTGGTCGACGTGGCGAGCGGGCGCTTCACCCGGATCGACACCGACACCTACGACGATCCCGGCCGCGGCTTCGATGCCACGTGGTCGCCCGACTCGCGGTGGGTGGCGTACTCGAAGGCGCTCGACAGCCACATGCGGGCGATCTTCCTGTACTCGACGGCCGCCGCCCGGACGTACCAACTGAGCGACGGAATGGCCGACGCGATCACGCCCGCGTTCGATGCCGGCGGGAAGTACCTCTACTTTCTGGCGAGCACCAACCTCGCGCTCGCGGCGGGTTGGCTCGACATGAGCTCGGAGGAGCAGGTCGTCCGGCGCAGCATCTATCTCGCCGTGCTGAGCGCCACGGAGCCGTCGCCCCTCCTCCCCCGCCCGGACGACGAGCCGGCGCGTCACCCGCCTGGCGCGCTCGAGAGCGGCGGAGCATCGGGAGCGAAGCCGCCGACTGGCCACCCCGGCTCGCCGGCTTCGGCGGCGCCGGCCGCGCACCCGACGCCGCCGCGGCCGGACACGGGAACTGCCATGCACGTGGACATCGAGGGGATCGAGGGCCGGATCGTCCCGCTCCCCGGCGCGCCCGGCGACTACGGCGGGCTCGTGGCGGGGAGCGCGGGAACGTTCTTCTACACGGAGGCACCGCCGCGAGGGACGCCGGGTGGTGCAGCGCGGCGGCTCTGGGTGTATCGGGTCGCCGATCGCAAGGCCGACCCCTTTCTCGACGGCATCGAGTCTTTCATCGTGTCGGCCGACCGGACGAAGCTGCTGTATCGAACCGGCGAGAACCACTGGGGGATCGTCCCGACCGACCATCCCGCCAAGGTCGGCGACGGCAATCTCGATGTCGATCAGATGGAGACCGTGGTGGACCCGCGGGCCGAGTGGGCCGAGATCTTCCGGGAGGCGTGGCGGACGGAGCGCCAGTTCTTCTACGATCCCGGGATGCACGGCAACGACTGGCAGGCGATCTACGACAAGTATCGCCCGATGGTGCCGTACATCGCGCATCGGGCCGATCTGGGGTATCTGATCGCCGCGGTCGGGGGTGAGCTGACGGTGGGTCACTCCTACCTGGAGGGTCCGGGCGACCTGCCCGACACCGCCCATGTCCGAGTCGGGTTGCTGGGCGCCGACTACGTCGTGGACAACGGACATTACCGCGTCCGGCGCATCTACACCGCCGGACGCTGGAACCCGCAGCTCCACGCGCCGCTCGGCGCGCCCGGGCTCAGAGTCGCCGAGGGAGACTACATCCTCGAGGTGAACGGCCGGCCGTTGGCGGTGCCCACCAACCTGTACAGCCTCTTCGAGGGGACAGCCGACAAGCCCACGACCCTGCGGGTGAACAGTGCACCGACAGCCGCCGGCTCCTGGCTGGTCACGGTCGTGCCGATCGCGGATGATGAAGGCCTGCGCACACAGGCGTGGATCGATGCCAACCGCCGCCTGGTCGATTCGCTGTCGAAGGGCCGGCTGGCGTACGTCTGGTTGCCCAACACCGCCCAGGGCGGCTACACGGCGTTCAAGCGCTATTTCTATCCGCAGCAGCCGAAGGACGGCGTCGTCGTCGACGAGCGATACAACCAGGGTGGCTCGGTCGCCGACTACATCATCGACCACCTGAACCGGCCCGTTGTCGGGTACTTCGCGGAGCGGGCGGGCAAGACGATCGCCATGCCGATGATGGGAATGCCCGGGCCCAAGGTCCTGGTCACCAACGAATCCGCGGGTTCGGGCGGCGACGCGCTGGCGTACTACTTCCGGGCCGCCGGTCTCGGGCCGCTCGTGGGGACGCGCACGTGGGGCGGGCTGGTGGGAACCATCGGCGTGCCCTCGGTGATCGACGGGGGCGGCATCACGGCGCCAGACCTGGCGTTCTACAGCCCGCAGGGGAAGTGGTCGATCGAGAACGAAGGCGTCGCTCCCGACGTCGAGGTGGAGAACACGCCCTCGGACGTGATCAGGGGGCACGATCCGCAGCTCGAGCGGGCGGTGGCCGAAGCGCTGACGCGCCTGACGCAGCATCCCGTGCAGCGCGTCGGGCGGCCCGCCTCGATCAATCGGGTGACGGTGCCGGCGAGCTACTGAGGATCAGGGGCATGGCGAAGACTGACGCGAGCCAGGGCCAGTCGGCATCGGCGCTCATCACGAATCGGATCGCCGAGCTCGGGGGCTGGCGCGGGAAGACTCTCGACCGAATGCGCAGGCTCATCACGGAAGCGGACCCGGACGTGGTCGAGGAGTGGAAGTGGATGGGGACCCCCGTCTGGGCGCACGATGGCATCATCTGCACCGGCGAGACCTACAAGGCGGTCGTGAAGCTGACCTTCGCCAAGGGTGCGTCGCTGCGCGATCCGGCCCGGCTCTTCAACTCCAGCCTCGACGGGAACACCCGCCGCGCGATCGATATCCGCGAGGGAGAGGAGGTCGATGCGTCGGCCTTCAAGGCGCTCGTTCGGGACGCGGTCGCGCTCAACCGTGCCGGCAAGGCGAAACGGTCGAAGCGCACGAAGTCCTGAGGGGCGTCGGGAGTCCGTCCCTCGCTCGGACTCCCGAGCGAGGCTCACCGAGTGCCGGCCTGCGCGAGCAGGACCACACCTGCGATCACGAGAGCGACGCCGACGGCCCGCGCCGCCGGTTCACCTCGCGGTGCGAGGCGTTCGGCGGCGCTGGCTACGGCCGCCGCGCCCATGAGGCGGAGATCCATCATCCCGACGACGAGGAGCGCGGCCGCGAGGCCGGCACTGCACGCGCTGCACCGGAGACCGAGGTGCAGGCCGTAGCGCCACGCCGCGGCGGCGTCGGGCGCCAGCGACCGGCAGGCCATCGACGTCGGTCGACAGCCGGCGAGCTGACGGGCCTTCCAGGTGGTGAACTGGAGCAGCCCGGCGACGAGCACCACCACACCGGCCGCGACCGGCGCCGCCCGCGCGAGCGCGGCGTCCCGTCCGACGAGCGCCGCCAGCGCCACCCCGACGGGGATCACGACCGTCCCGACTCCGGCCCAGACGACGAAGTACGCTGCCCCAGCCAGCCACGTCAGCCGACCGGCCCGGCGTGCAGCGGAGCGGCTGACGGTCTGGCCAACGGTTTCGTGGTAGCGCGACAGCGTTGGCGCTACGGACGGCAGCATCATCGCCACCATCATCGCGACCCACATCCCGAGCCGGGAGATCGAGACGGCTACCCAGCTCTCCCCGGGCATCGGCCTCCAGGCCATGGAGAGTGTCCAGCCGCCGGGCATCGCGCGCCCGCCCATGGCCGTCATGGACGTACTCCAGTGGACCGTCACCACTGCGCTGGCGAGGCAGAGCAGCGCCGATGTGCCGAGGACCGTGTGCTTCGACGCGCGCGGGGAGCGCACGTCGCGCGCGGGCCCGACATGCCCGGTCGGAGCGGACGTCACGATCTCCCTCAGCGGGTGGCGTACTCGTCGTGCCGGCGCCACCAGGGGCCGGCCGTCTCGTTCCGCCCCAGAGGTGCCCGGTCCAGCCACTGGTACATTCCCCAGAGGCCGTCGAGGCCTCGCGCGTAGCTGGAGTAGGTGTGATAGACGACGCCGTCCTCGAGCACGAAGGCACTCATGCCCGGCAACTCGCGCGTGTAGGTGGCGGTGTCGGTCCCGCACATGCCGGCGTGCACCGAGACCGGCGCCGTCTCGCCGGTCCGCACCTGCAACGGCTTCCCCCGCCGGTAGTTGTACTCGACGCCCTGTCGCTGCTCCTGCTCGCTGAACCCGACACTGAAGTCGGGGTTGAAGTCGCTTCCGAACGACGACGCCCAGGGGAATGTCCAGCCCATCCGCCGCTTGTACGCCTGGAGCTTGGGGAGCGGGGCCCGGGAGACCGCCGACAGGGTGACATCGTGGTGGGCGAGGTGCACGACGAACCCGTTGAATCCGTCGGCGATCGCCGAGCAGGATGGACACCCTGCCGTGTAGTCGGGGCCGAACATGAAGTGATAGACGAGGAGCTGCGAGCGGCCGCGGAACAGATCGGCCAGGGAGGCGGGGCCCTCGTCCGTGTCGAACCGGTAGGGTTTCTCGACCCGCACCCACGGCAGCGCCTGGCGCCGTCGCGCGAGGTCGTCGCTCCGGCGCGTGAGCTCCTTTTCGGCCTCGAGCAGCTCGAGCCGTGCAGCGAGCCACTCCTGCCGCGTCGCAGTTGGGTGTGCTGCTTTCTGTGTGGTGGGCATCGAAGCGTCTCCTCTCGGGTGTCGCAAGCGTGATCGTGATCTCGGTGGCCCGGTTGGCCGGTGGTCGTGAGGGAGATGTAGCGTCGACGGTGTCCGGGGTGAGAGTGACAAGTGTGGCGCGATTCCAATGGATTCCCTGATCACGGCGGCCGCACGGGCACTCACGGCGGGCGACCCGCTCGGCGCGCTGAAGCGGGTCGCGCTCCGCGACGATCCGCCGGCGCTCGCCTTGCGAGGCATCGCCCTGGCCCAGCTCGGCGACCTCTCGCGCGCGAGGGAGCTGCTCCGGCGCGCGAGGCGTGCGTTTGGCGCGAGGGAGGTGGTGGCCCGGGCTCGGTGCGTGGTCGCCGAGGCCGAGGTCGCGCTCGCCTCGCGCGATCTGGGCTGGCCGGGGGCCGCACTCCGCACGGCTGGAGCGGTGCTCGAGCAACATGGGGATCCGGTCAACGCCGCCCACGCGCGGTACGTCGAGGTGCGTCGGCGCATCCTGATCGGCGAACTGGATGCGGCCGACCAGATGCTCGCGACGCTCGATCCGGTCCCGGCGCAGCCCAGGTCGCAGGCCACGCACGAGCTGATGACGGCGGCGATCGCCGTTAGGCGCCTGCGGACGGAGGTGGCGCGGGCGGCGCTGACCCGGGCCGCGGTGGCCGCCCGTCGGGCCGGGATCCCCGCACTCCTCGCCGAGGTCGAGAGCGCACGTCGCGTGCTCGACGTCCCGGCGGCGCGCCTCGTGTCGCGCCGGGAGGAGCGACTTCTCCGCCTGGAGGAGGTCGAACGGCTCCTCGCATCGCGAACCCTGGTCGTCGACGCCTGCCGGTACGCCGTGCGTCAGGAGGGGACGGTGGTCCTCCTCGCCCGACGTCCGGTGCTGTTCGCGCTCGCGCGGGCGCTAGCGGACGCGTGGCCCGACGAGATACCGCGCGATGAGCTGCTCCGATGCGCGTTCGGCGCCAGGTTCACCGATGCGTCACATCGCGCGCGGCTGCGGGTCGAGATCGGCCGGTTGCGGGCGATGATTCGGGGACTGGCGAGTATCAGCGCGACGCCGCGCGGCTTTGCCCTGGCGCCGCGGCGCACGCGGGACGTCGTCGTGCTGGCGCGCCCGGTCGACGATGAGCATGGCGCGGTGCTCGCGCTGCTCGGCGATGGGGAGTCCTGGTCGAGCTCGGCCCTCGCGCTGGCGTTGGGCGCCAGCCAGCGGACCGTGCAACGCGCGCTCGAGTCGCTCGCGGCGGCGGGCAAGGTCACCGCCGTTGGCCGGGGTCGCGCGCGTCGCTGGATGACTCCACCGCTATTGGGATTCACGACGACCTTGTTACTCCCGATGGCCCTGCCGACCGGCTAAGCTCAGGGCATGCGTCGATCGCGCGCCGAGATCATTCGGGAGTACGGACCGTTTCCAGGTGTCGACCGGGTCAACGGGGTCTCCTACGACGGGCAGCAGATCTGGTTCGCTGCCGGCGACACGCTCAAGGCGCTCGATCCGTCGAGCGGGCGGATGACGCGCTCCATCGATGTCGCGGCGCATGCCGGGACGGCGTTCGACGGCCGACATCTGTTTCAGATCGCCGAGGATCGCATCCAGAAGATCGACCCGCAGACCGGCCGCGTCCTCGGCACGATCCCGGCACCGGCCGGCGGCGGTGATTCGGGGCTCGCGTGGGCGGAGGGGACGCTCTGGGTCGGCCACTATCGCGAGCGAAAGATCCACCAGATCGATCCGGACACCGGGACGATTCTCCGCACCATCGAGTCGAACCGGTTCGTCACCGGCGTGACGTGGGTCGACGGAGAGTTGTGGCACGCGACCCTCGAGGGCAACGAGAGTGACGTGCGCCGCATCGATGCCGGAACGGGCGAGGTGCTGGAGCGCCTCACCATGCCGGCCGGCGTCGAGGTGTCGGGGCTCGAGTCGGACGGCGGTGATCGGTTCTTCTGCGGGGGCGGCCCGAGCGGGCGGGTGAGAGCCGTGCGGCGGCCCCGGCGACGCCCCGCGGCGAGTCGCGCCCCCGAGGCCGCTCGCGACTGACCGCGCGGCCGGGGTCGACCGCGCGCGCGTCAGCCCCGGCCCGCGTTGTCCGGCAGCGCCGCTCGGCGCTCGTACAGCAGGGTATCTCGCCAGACCCCGTGGTGCCGGCCGATGCGCTCACGCCGTCCGACGAGTCGAAACCCGCACCGCTCGTGCAACCGACAGCTCGCCGCGTTTTCGGGGAAGATGCCGGCCTGCAACGTCCACAGGCCGGCCGCCTCGGCCCGGCGCACCAATTCGCTCAGTAGCAGTCGACCGACGCCGGCCCGCCGGTGGGCGGGATCCACATAGACGCTCACCTCGGCGACGCCCGCGTAGACCGGCCGGCGAGAGACGGGAGTGAGGGCAGCCCACCCGACGATCGCTCCCCCGTGCACCGCGACGATGCGTGGCGACGGTAGGTGCGCGTCATCCCATGCCTCCCAGCTGGGCGCAGACGTCTCGAAGCTCGCGTGGCCCGTCGCCAGCCCCTGCTCGTAGATCCGTCGCACCTGGGCCCAGTGCGCGGCCGTCAGCTCACCGATGCTGAGCACGATGGGTGTCACCGATCATGTCCTGGAGTGCGGCGACCGTGGCCACGGGATGGCGTCGCCGCGCCGTCCGCTCGGAAAGTATCGCGACGAACGCGCCCACGTCGAGCCGCGGATCACGGTGGATCCGGCCCGGGGAAGTGATGTATGATTGGGCTAGGCCATCCCCATGACTCGACGCGAAGCCCTCGCCCAACTCGCCGCACTGATCGCGGTGCCGCTGCCGACCGCCGCGCTCATCGGCGGCGACCCGCTCGACGGCACGGTGGCGGCGTACCAGGCGGGTCGCCGTCGTGGCCTCTGGACCGCCTCCGAGGTCACCGCTCGCGCGCTCGATCGGTGCCGTGTCCAGGGGCACAGGTGGCGCGCCATCGACGCGCTCGCCGCCATGGCCCTGTCCGATGCGCGCGCCGCCGATGTGCGCCGGCGCGCGGGCCGGTCGCGCGGCCCGCTCGACGGTGTGCCGGTCTTTGCCAAGGCGATCTACGACATGGCGGGCCTCCCGACGACGGGCTCCAACGCGGAGTGGGCGCGCCTTTTCCCCGACCCCGTCCGGCGCGATGCGGTAGAGGTCCGGCGCCTGCGCGCGGCCGGGGCGATCGTGCTGGGCAAGACGGCGGCCGACGACTTCGCCTATCGCGGCAACGGCACCAGCAGTCACACCGGGCAGGTCCTCAACCCGCACGACCCCACGGGCACGCGCACGCCGGGCGGCTCGAGCGCCGGGTCGGCGGTCGCGGTGGCCACCGGGATGGCGTTCGCGGCGCTCGGCACCGACGACGGCGGATCCAACCGCATCCCGGCGCAGTTCACCGGGGTGGTCGGCATGAAACCGACCTTCGGGCTCGTCCCACGCACCGGTGTGATCCCCACGTGGCCCTATCTCGATACGCACGGGCCGCTCGCGCGGAGCGTTGCCGACACGGCGATCCTCCTTGCCGCCGTCGCGGGCGCGGATCCGTCGGACCCGCTCACGCGCGCGGGCCCGTGGAACACTGCGCCGGCGGCGCTCAGCGACGAAGCCCTCGTCGGGGTGCGACTCGGGGTGGTCGAGGCGCACGTGCCGCGCGAGCGGATGGCCGCCGAGGCGGTCGCCGCGTGGGACCGCGCCGTCGGGGACCTGCGGGCCGCGGGCGCGGTGGTCGAGCCGTTCGCGCCCGCCGTCGACCGGGCGACCGTCGAGGATGCGTTCGCGGCCGCGGCGCGCGCGCGCGGCGACGTGCCGGTCGATCCCAGGTCGCCGCCCCCCACGGCGAACGCGCTGCTCCGATACTTTGCCGGCCGCACGGACGACGCGCGTGCCGCCGTGCGCCGCGGGTACCCGGCCTATCGGGCGTTCTACGACGTGCTCCCGAAGACGTTCGAGGCATGCGAGCCGCTGCTCGACCGGCCCATGGCGGAGGACCCGGCGGGTCGGTCGTTCGCCCGCTCGCGGGCCACCGTCCTGGCGGCGCTCGCGGCCTCGATGCGCGCGGCGCGGGTCTCGGCGATGGTGTATCCGACCATGCCGTTCAACGCCCCGCGGGCCGTCGATCCCTGGCCGGAGATCCCGACCGCGCTCGACTACGCCAACTGGCTGGGCCTCCCCGAGGTGTCGGTTCCGGCGGGACTCGGCGCGGATGGGATGCCGGCGCTCAATCTGTCGATCGTCGGACTGCCGGGCGAGGACGCCCGCGTCCTGGCGCTGGCGCACGCGTACGAGCGGCGATCTCGCCGGTTCGTGCCGCCGCCACGCGGATTATCGTGGGCCCCGTCTCCATGCCGCGGGCGGGTCGAGCTGCCCGAATGTCGCGCTGGCGGCGGGACCATGCCGGGTGTCGACCTGGACGATGGCGCTGCCCTGCTCGACCGGATGGAGTACCGCGCGTGATCGTGCCGGACGGGAATGTCGTACAGTGCGGAAGAGGCCAGGGGACCCATGCTGGTTCATCTCATCGATGGCACGTACGAGCTGTTCCGTCACTTCTACGGCCTGCGCCGGTTCAAGAAGGAGGATCCGCCGCTCGGGGCCGTGGCCGGCGTGCTCGGCACGGTGCTCGAGATGATCGAGGGGGGCGCGACGCACGTCGGGGTCGCGACGGACCATGTGATCGAGTCGTTCCGGAACGACCTCTGGCCCGGCTACAAGACCGGCGACGGGGTCGAGCCGGCACTGGCGGCGCAGTTCCAGCCGCTCGAGGATGCGCTCGCGGCGGCCGGCGTGGTCGTGTGGCCGATGGTGGAGCTGGAGGCGGATGACGGCCTCGCGTCGGCCGCGCATCTGGCGTCCGAGAGCAGCGAGGTGGAGAAGGTCTGCATCTGGGCCAACGACAAGGATCTCGCCCAGTGCGTCCGCGGCGATCGCGTCGTGCAGGTGGATCGGCGGAGCGGCGCGATCCGCAATGCCGCCGGCGTGCGGGCGAAATTCGGCGTCGACCCGGAGCGCATCCCCGACTTCCTGGCGCTCACCGGCGACCCCCAGGACGGGTACCCCGGCGTTGCGGGGATCGGCGCCGTCACCGCGGCCCGCCTCATCGACCGCTACGGTCCGATCGAGCGGTTCCCGCCCGAGGCCCTGGGGACGAGCCGCGAGCCGGCGCTGCTCTTCAAGACGCTCGCGACGCTCCGCACCGACGCTCCCCTGTTCGCGACCGTCGACGCGCTCCGCTGGCGCGGGCCGACGAGCGCCTTCGCCGACTGGCTCACCCGTCTCGAAGCCCCGCGCCTGACGGAACGCGCCGAGCGACTGCGGCCACGGGCGTAACCAGCCCGCCGCCCGAGGACGTCGGCACTCAGCCCACCGCTTTCTTCACCAGGGCGCCGATGCGTGCCTCGATGGCGGGGGTCAACTCCGTCAGCGCGAAGGCGGTCGGCCACATCTGGCCCTCGTCCAGGTGCGCCTTGTCGCTGAAGCCGAGCGTCGCGTACCGCGTCTTGAACTTCTGTCCGCTCTGGAAGAAGCAGACGACCTGGCCCTCGCGGGCGTACGCGGGCATCCCGTACCAGGTCCTGGGAGCGAGGGCCGGCGCGCTGGCCTTGATGATCGCGTGCAGCCGCTCGGCCATGGCACGATCCGCCGCCGGCATCGCGGCGATCCTGTCGAGCACGGCGGCCTCATCATCAGCGCTCCCGGACGGGCGGCCCTTCTGCTCGTCGACGCGATCCCGCATCGCGGCCCGTTCCTCGTCCGTGAATGCCTTGCCCGTGGCGCCGCTCGCGCGGTCGCCGCGCGTGGCCTGCCGTGCGCCGGTCGTTGCCGCCTTCCGCTTCGCCATGGCCGAGCCCTCCGTCAGGTGTCGCACCGCGCCGCCGCGAGCGCGGCGGCGACCGAGCCGGTCCATCATCGTCGGCCGCCGAGGAGAGCCTGACCGCCTCGACCGCCGTCCGTCGTGCCCCTCAAAGGCCCAACTGCTTCGCCGCCGCTCGCTGATAGCGGCTCATGCGGAGCTGCTCCCCGGTGTCGAGAATCACGACGTGGTGGCCCCGAAACCAGGGTTGGATCTCGCGAATGCGTCGGACATTCACCAGGGTCGACCGGTGGATGCGCGCAAACCGGCGCGCGTCGAGCTTGGCCTCGAGGCTGCTCAGCGTCTCTCGGAGGATATACGTGCGATCCTCGGCCCGCACCTGGACGTAGTTGCCGTCGGCGCGGATCCACACAATGTCGTCGATGCTGATGAGACGCATGCGCCCATCGCGCTCGAGCGTCAACCGCTCCAGCGGCTCTGCACGCTCCGGGTGGCCGAGTGCCGCCAGGGCGCGGCGCATGTCACTCGCGTTCAGCTTCCCGGCGATGCGGTCCCGCGCGCGCGCGAGTGCGCGCGCCAACCGCTCCTTCCCGAACGGCTTGAGCACGTAGTCGATGGCGTCGGCGTCGAACGCCTGCACGGCGTACCGGTCGTAGGCAGTCACGAAAACAGTGACCGGCATCTTCGCCGGACCGATCCGGCGGACCACGTCGAGCCCGGACATTTCGGGCATCTCCACATCGAGAAAGACGAGATCTGGCCGCTCGCTCCGGATGGCGGTCACGGCGCTCCCGCCATCGCCGCACTCCCCGATGATCTCGAGATCCGCGTGCCCGCTCAGCAAACGGCGCACGCTTCGTCGAGTCAGGGGCTCGTCGTCGACGATCAGGACGCGGATCGCCACGCCGTCCTCCCCATTGTGACGGCGGTCGTAGCCCGCCGAACCGGAATCTCGATCACGACCTTGACCCCGGTCGGGGCGAGCGGGATCAGCTCGAGGGTGGCGGCGGTCGCACCATAGAGTTGGACGAGGCGCTCGCGCGTCGCCGGCAGCCCAAATCCCGTCCCGCCCTCGCCCTCCTTCGGGTCCAGCGAGCCAACCCCGTTGGCAACCTCGATGCGGAGCGCGCCGGCGTGCCGCGCCGCCCCGATCGTGACCGTATCGCGCGCCCGATGCACCCCCACACCATACCGTACCGCGTTCTCGACGAGCGGCTGTAGCAGCAACGGCGGCACGAGGCAGGATCGCACGTCCGGCGCGACGTCGACATGGAACCGGAGACGATCCTCGAACCGGCATGTCTGGATCGCCATATAGTGCTCGAGCATGCCGAGCTCCTCGGTGAGCGGGATCTCCTGGACCTGCGACCGCCGGAGCGTCGCGCGCAGGAGATCTCCCAGGCGGGTCAACATGTCCTCTGCCCGATCCGGATCCTCTCGCACGAGCGTCGTCGCCGCTTGCAACGTGTTGAACAGGAAATGGGGGTTGAGCTGGTTGCGCAGCACCTCGAGGCGCGATGCCGTGAGCTGCGACTCGAGCTGTGCCGATCGCAGGCGCGTGGTGACCGTCTCCTGGCGGGTGCGATAGGCCATGGCCGCACCGACCAGGATCCAGTACGAGACGAGGCTGATCTGCGTGTGTTGGCTGAAATAGTGCGTGAACGCCGCGACCGCGGTGAGCTTCTCTCCGTGATGAAGCCAGCCCAGGTAAGCCTCGAGGGACAGCTGCGCAATCGTCAGCGCGGCGCTCGCCGCCATGTGTACGGGGAGGCTGCGCCGCCACCGCGCGCCGGAAAGCGGATAGCGCCACGCGAGCCACAGGGCGGCCGGCGTCAGCAGGGCCCAGATATATCCCGACCACCACACGTAGTAGAGGAACGGTTCCGCCCCACGCCGGCTCGCATCGTACGCATACCACTGCGTCGCCAGGAGCGCGATCCCGAGGCCCCATCCGAGCCCGAGGGCCCCTCTCGTCCGGACCGCGCCCGACGGTGTGGATCGCCCCGCACGATGCTCCATTCGCCCTCCGGATGCCCGCAAGATACTGCGCGATGCGGTAAGAGTGGGGCGTGCCCGCCGCGTCCATCCGCCCTCGGCCCCACCGCTACGATTCGTCCCGCGCTCGGGACCATTCGTCATCGCCGCGCGGCATCGCGGCGGGCCGGGCGCTAGAGATCCGTCGGTGACTGCGCATCGCCGACCGACAACCCGCGCGCCGTCCCCACCACCCGCGACTCCGACCGACGACACCAATCCCGCGACTCCATGCCCTCGATCACGCTTCACATCAACGACCACCCGCACGCCGTCGACGTCGCGCCCGACACGCCGTTGCTCTGGGTGTTGCGCGACACTGTGGGCCTCACGGGCACCAAGTACGGGTGCGGCATGGGCCTCTGCGGGGCCTGCACGGTCCATCTCGACGGTGAGGCGCGGCGCGCATGTCAGATACTGGTGAGCAGCATCGGGTCTGCCCGGATCACGACGATCGAAGGCCTCGCCGCCGACCGCAAGCACCCCGTGATCCGCGCCTGGCTCGCCGAGCAAGTGCCACAGTGCGGGTACTGCCAGCCAGGACAGATCATGCAGGCGGCTGCGCTGCTCGCGGGCACTCCGCATCCGACTCGGCAACAGATCGATGAGGCGATGAATGGCAACATCTGTCGCTGCGGCACGTATCAGCGCATCCGACGGGCGATCGCACGCGCGGCGGCCGAGACGGCATGATGCCCGACGATACGCTGACGCGCCGCGCGTTTCTCGGCGTGGGAGCGCAGGGCGCGGCCGCGCTGGTCGTGGGCTTCTACCTGCCGGCTTGTGGCGGGACACGGGAGACCACGCCCGGTCGTGCGGGGCAGGCGTTTACCCCGAATGCATGGATCCGTATCACCGCCGACGACCGCATCACGATCCTGGTCGAGAAACCGGAGCTCGGACAGGGCTCGCGCACGTACACAGCCATGATGGTCGCGGAGGAGCTCGAGGCCGATTGGTCGACGATCCGCGTCGTGCAGGCGCCCACCGTGCCCGCGATCTACAAGGAGCTGCGGACCGCTGGCAGCGGCGGTGTCGAGAGCACCTATCTGGCGATGCGACAGGCTGGTGCTCAAGCACGAGAGCTACTGCGGACCGCGGCCGCTCGGCACTGGGGGGTCCCGCGACAGGATTGTCGGGCCGTGAATGGCGCGATCGTGCTCGCGGGGACCGGCCGCCGGCTCTCGTTCGGGGCGCTCGCGAGCGCGGCTGCCGCGCTTCCCGCGCTCGCGCCGACCGAGATCCCACTCAAAGCCCCCGAACAGTTTCGGCTGATCGGGAGGGCGGTCCCCCGACTGGATCTTCCCGCCAAGGTGGACGGCTCGGCCACCTTTGGCATCGACGTCCGCGTGCCGGGACTGCTGTTCGCCGTCATCGCGCGCTGCCCCTATTTCGGTGGTCGCCTCCGGCACGTCGACGCGACCCG
This sequence comes from Gemmatimonadota bacterium, assembly GCA_021324635.1. Classification (GTDB taxonomy): domain Bacteria; phylum Gemmatimonadota; class Gemmatimonadetes; order Gemmatimonadales; family Gemmatimonadaceae; genus Palsa-1248. Next base: position 15,071 of record JAJPIS010000020.1, on the reverse strand, counting down.
CGCCCGCCGCGTGCCTGGCGTGCATGCCGTGTTTCCGGTAGCGCCCTTGCCGCGCCGATTCAACACCGCGGGTGGTGTGGCGGTCGTCGCCGACTCGTCCTGGTCCGCCGTGCAGGGACGCCGGGAATTGGTGCTCGCGTGGGACCGTCCCGCGGGTGAGCCGGAGAGCACAGCCGGGCTGCGACGGGTAATGGAGCGCGCGGTGCTCGGACCCGCCACGTTCGTGGCTGTCGACCGCGGCGACGTGGTGGACGCGCTTCGCGGCGCCTCGCGAGTCCTCGAGGCCGACTACGAATCGCCGTTTCAGGCGCATGCCACGATGGAGCCAATGAACACGACCGTCGACGTGCGCGAGCGCGAGATCGAAGTCTGGTCCCCCACGCAGTTCGCCGACGAGGTGCAGCGCGAGATCGCCGAGCTGGCCGGCGTGGCGCTCGACCGGGTCATCGTGCACATGACGCTGTCCGGCGGCTCCTTTGGCCGGCGCTACCAGTGGGACGTGCCGGCCGAGGCGTGGCAGGTCGCGAACGTGATGCGCCGGCCGGTGCAGGTCATGTGGACGCGAGAAGATGACTTCCAGCACGACTTCTACCGCCCGCACAACAGGCAGCGGCTGCGCGCGGGACTCGACACTCGGGGTCGTCTCGTCGCCTGGTCCACCCGCATCGTCACGACGCCGATCGCGGCGACGAACCTCTATACGGGATACACGGAGTCACCTGAGACGCTGCGCGACCCCGCCACGATCGCGGCGCTCGAATGGTACGGCGGCGACATCGCGCCGTACGCGATCCCGAACTTCCGGCTCGACTACGCCCCGGCCGACTCGGTCGTGCCACGCTCATGGTGGCGTTCGGTCGCGTCCTCGTACACGCCGTTCGCCGAAGAGTCGTTCATGGACGAGCTCGCCCACGCCCTGGGGCGCGACCCGCTCCGGTTCCGACTCGATCTGCTCACTCCCGGGGAGCCCGACGCCGACCGCCTCCGTCGCGTGCTGCGGCTGGCGGCGGAGCAGGCGGGTTGGGGTACGCCCCTCCCGGCCTTTCAGGGGCGCGGCCTCGCCTGCCGGGTGAATGGCACCTGCTCCGCGCAGGTCGCGCACGTCGCGGTCGATCCCGACGGCAGCGTCCGTGTGCTGCGCGTGGTCAGCGCCGTCGACTGTGGCCTCGTCATCAGTCCCGACGGCGTGCGCGCGATGACCGAAGGGGCCATCAATTTCGCCCTCACGGCTGTCCTCACGGGAGCAATCACGGTCAAGGACGGCGCGGTCGAGCAGAGCAACTTTCACGATTATCGGGTGCTCCGCCTGAGTCAGGCGCCTGATATCGACGTCCAGATCGTGTCCAGCACTGCGCCTCCGAGTGGGGTCGGAGAGCTGGGTGCGATGCTCGCGGGCCCCGCGGTCGCCAACGCCGTGTTTGCGGCCACTGGCGTACGGGTCCGGCGGCTGCCGATCGAGTCCACCCTGCTCCGTCGCACGTGAATCCCCGACGGCCGATGCCTCATGTGCCCGCAGAACCCGGAGGACGCGCGGCCGATCCGCCACGGGGTGCTGCGCGGTCGCCGACCACGCGGCGCGACTTTATGATCGCCACCCTCGGTGCCGGCGCCGCCCTGGTGCTGGGTGTCCGCTGGCTGCCGCGGCCGAGCGGAGCCGCTCGACGTGCGTCCGCTGCCTCCCACGAGTCCGCGTTCGAGTCCCATCCTCTCCTGCGCATCGACGCGAGCGGCGCGACGACGATTCTCGTCAACAAGACGGAGATGGGGCAGGGCGTGTGGACGTCGCTACCCCTGATCCTGGCTGAAGAGCTCGACGCGGACTGGGCGCTGGTGACCATCGCCCGTGCGCCGTCGGGACCCCGGTATGGCAAAGCCGCGACGGGTGGCAGCGACTCGGTGGATTCGAGCTGGCTACCGCTTCGCCGCGCCGGCGCCACGGCCAGGGTGATGCTGCTGACGGCTGCCGCGCGGCGGTGGGGAGTGGACCCGACATCGTGCGCCACCCGACGCGGGGCCGTGATTCACACTCCGTCCGGACGCCGGGCGACGTACGGTGAGCTGGTGGGCGACGCATCCCGGCTCGCCGTTCCCGACGGCCGGACGGTGCCGCTCAAGCCGGCGACCGAGTACCACCTCCTGGGTACCGCGATTCCGCGTCGCGACCTCGAGGTCAAGGTGCATGGCGCCGCGACGTTCGGCATCGATGTGCGCCCGCCCGGGGTGCTGTTCGCCTGTGTGGAGCGATGCCCCTACTTTGGCGGCTCACTGCGATCCGTCGATGACGCCGCCGCTCGCCGGCTGCAGGGCGTGCGAGGCACCGTGCAGCTCGGCGCCGTTACGGCTCCGCTGACCCGGTTGCCGGCCCGCGTTGCGGTGTTCGCGAATTCCACCTGGGCGGCGCTCCAGGGACGCCGGGCGCTGACGATCGCCTGGGATCCGGGAGCGGCTCGCGGCTTTTCGACCGACGCCCTGAGTGCCGCGTGCCGGGCGTCGGTCGACGCCGAGGCGCAGGTCGCGTTTCGAGCTGGGCACCCCCCGTTGGTCATCGAGCCCGGTGCGCGCACGGTGGAGGCGGTGTACGAGGTGCCGTTTCTCGCGCACGCGACGATGGAGCCGATGAATGCCACGGCCGACGTCCGGGACGGGCGCGCGACCATCTGGGCGCCGACGCAGGCGCCGGACGGCATCATCGACGCGGTGGCGGCGCGGTTGGGCATACCGACCGATGCGGTCGACGTCCATGTCACATTCGCCGGCGGCGGCTTTGGCCGACGGTTCTACGCGGACTTTGGCGTCGAGGCCGCCGAGCTGTCGGCTGCGGCCGGGGCGCCGGTCAAGGTGACGTGGACGCGCGAGGACGACATCCAGCACGACCTCTACCGTCCCCACCGGGTGGCACGTCTGCGCGCCGTGCTCGACGACCGTGGTCTGCCGACATCGTGGCACACCCGGCTCATCGGGGCCTCCTGGGCCGAGTACTGGGACCCCGACACCACGCGGCCCTGGCAGCACGACTGGGAGGGTGCCCAACCGCCGTATGCCGTGCGGAACGTGCTGATCGACTTCGTGGCGCTCCCCTCCCCGGTACCGATCGGCGCCTGGCGCGCGGTGAACAACGGCGAGAACGGCTTCTTCATGGAAGTCTTCGTGGACGAGCTGGCCCATCGTGCGCGGATCGATCCGATCGCGTATCGCCTCGCGCTGCTCGGCGATCGCCCACGCGCGCGGCGTGTGCTCGAGCAAGTGCGGGACGTCTCGGGGTGGAGCCGCTCGGCCGCCGGGCGGGGTCGCGGGGTCGGGCTCGGAGTCGCCTACTACGACTACGGCGGTGAGCAGGGTGGCACACAGGTGGCGATGGTCGCCGAAGTGACCGCGGACGACGCGAACGTGCGGGTAGAGCGGATCGTGTGCGTGATCGACTGCGGGCTTCCCGTGAGCCCTGACACCGTCCGGGCGCAGGTCGAGGGGTCGGTGGCCTGGGCGGTCGGAGCGACGCTGTTCGGCGATCTCACCGTCACCGGCGGTCGTGCGGTCGAGGGCAACTTCGATCGGTATCGGGTGCTCCGGATGAGCGAGATGCCCGCCGTCGACGTTCACATCATGCCCAGCACCGAGTCGCCGAGCGGCGTCGGCGAGCCGGCCGTGCCTCCCACGGCCCCGGCGATCGTGAACGCCGTGTTCGCCGCCACGGGACGGCGGATCCGGCGCTTGCCGCTGAGTCGTACGCTCGGCCCTGCCAGCGCGCGGCCGCGATCCTGAGGGGCTACCAGTCGGCGACGACCCTGGACCCGGGACGGAGCTCGGCGCGATCGGCGGTCGCCGCATCGCGCCGTCGGTTCTTGCGATGGGTCGGGCTCAACGATATGGTCCAGGGCACTCCGCACGATCACTAGTCGACGGCTCGTTGCCCGGAGCCGCTCCATCTTCGAAGTCGAGCCCACCGACCGAATGAGCTCATCGTGACGACCACACGCGTTGCCGGCGCGCTCGTCCTCTTTGCCCTGTTGCTCGGCGGCCCATCGCGCGCCCGCGGCCAGGGTGGCGGCATGACGGGCATGAGCGGGATGGACATGGGTCGTGAGATCGTGATCCCGCCCGGCGCGCCGTACACCAAGGCCGACGTCGAGTTCATGCAGGGAATGATCGCGCACCACGCGCAGGCGATCGTCATGTCCCGGATGGCGGCATCGCACGGCGCCAATCCGCAGGTGCTGAAACTGTCGAACAAGATCGATCAGTCGCAGGTGCCGGAGATTCGGATCATGCAGGCCTGGCTCCAGCGCAACAACCAGTTCGCGCCGGACACGTCGTCCTGGCACCACGTGACGATGTCGGGCATGCTGACGGCCGCACAGCTCACCGAGCTCGACGCCGCCAGGGGGGTCGACTTCGACCGTGCGTACCTCCGCCTCATGATCCAACATCACGCCGGCGCGCTGAAGATGGTGGATGACCTCTTCAATACCCCGCTCGCCGGCCAGGAAGTCGACGTCAACGTGTTCGCGAACGATGTCGTCACGGCGCAGACCGCCGAGATCGGCATCATGCAGCGGTTGTACAAAGAGCTGCCGGCGCAGTGAAACGCGGCAGTCGCCCGCACCACCATCCGTTACCGGAGTCCGTTCATGCGTAGTCCGTGCAGGGTGCTCGGCCTCATCGTGACCGTCGTCGCCCCAGCGCTCGCGCCGGCGCTCGTGCCGCCCGTGTCGGCGCAGACCTATCCGAGCGCCACCGATCCGCGGAGCAACCTCAAACCCGGCCGGTTCGACGCCGGCATCGCGACGAGCAACATGCGCCTCGTCTCGTTCTCGCACAAACCCCCGCAGTTCGACACGGCGCGCGGCCTGACGTTCATCAACTCCGACCTGGCCTTCGGCACCCACTACGTGTACCAGGGCAACTTCGCGGGCTTCACGGTGTGGGACGTGAGCAACCCGGCACAGCCGGTCATCGCGTCCGTCATGGAGTGTATCACGTCGCAGGGCGACCCATCGATCGTCGGCAACCTGCTGTTCATCTCCGCTGAGGGCGCGGGTAACCGCAACGACTGCGCGAAGGGCGGCGTGCAGGACCCGAAGGACCACATGACGGGCGTGCGCATCTTCGACGTCTCCGACCCGCGGGCGCCGAAGCTGATCAAGAACGTGCAGACGTGCAAGGGCTCACACACGCATACCGTGATCCCGAGCCCGACGGACCCCAACATCGTCTACATCTACGTGTCGGGGCAGCAGACCGCGCGGCCGGCCACGGAGCTGGCCGGGTGCAAGAACGGGACGGACCCGGCGGACCCGACGAACTCGCTCTATCAGCTCGACATCATCAAGGTACCGCTCGACCACCCCGAGCAGGCCGCCGTCATCCCGGGCGCGCGCATCTTCACCGGCCTCGAAGTGACCCCGGATTGCGCGACCTTCTGCGCTCCAGCCGAAACCCGCCGGCCACCACGCCGCCCGGGTGGTGGCAACCCGGGTGACTCGACCGTCGCCGAGGCCCTGTTGCACACGGGCCCGCACAACTGTCACGACGTGACCGCGTATCCGGCGCTCCACCTGCTCGCCGCCGCGTGCTCGAGCCATGCCATCCTGGTCGACATCTCGAACCCCGAGAAGCCGGTGCGGCTGGCTGCGATCACCGACACCAACAACTTCCAGAGCCGGCACACGGCCGGGTTCAGCAACGATGGCACGAAGACCCTCTGGACCGACGAGTGGGGCGGTGGCACGGGTCCGATGTGCCAGGCCGGCAGCATCATGGAGCTGGGCGGCAACACGATCATCACGTTGAGCCCGGACCACCGGAAGATGACCCAGCACGCCTACTTCAAGCTGCCGTCGGCGCAGACCGCGCAGGAGAACTGCGTCTCGCACAACGGCGGGCTCATCCCCGTCCCGGGGCGCGATCTCTACGTGCAGGGCTGGTACCAGGGTGGCGTCGACGTCATGGACTTCACGGACGCGGACCATCCCGTCGAGATCGCGTACTTCGATCGTGGCCCGATCGACGCGCCAGGCGATACCTCGAACGCGAGCGGGCGCTCACGGTACACGATCGGCGGGTCATGGGGCGCCTACTACTGGAACGGCATGATCTACTCGTCGGAGCTCGACCGCGGGTTCGACGTCCTGGAGCTGACGCCGGGCCCGCAGCTCTCGGCGAACGAGATCGCCGCCGCCAAGCTGGTGACGCTCAAGGAGTACAATCCGCAGAGCCAGCCGAAGCTCGTCTGGCCACCGGCGTTCGTCGTGGTGCGCGCGTACCTCGACCAGCTCGTCCGGAACGAGGGTCTGGCCGCCGATCGCACGAGCGCCGTCGCGGCCGCGCTCGACGCGGCGGAGAAGAAGAGCGGTGCGGCGCGTGCCGCGGCGCTGACGGCGCTCGCCAGGCAGGTGGACGGCTACCAGCGCGGGGCAAAGGACACGGCCCGCGTGCGCATGATGTCGGGCGCCATCCGGCAGCTGGCGTCGGCGTCGAAGTAACCGCCGGTTTACCCCGCGGGGGAACCCGCGGGGGGCACCCCGCGCGACAACGACAGGCGCCCCGTCCGGGCGCCTGTCGTTTCGTATAGTCCGGCGTCGCGACCGGCGCGCCCCGGCTCCTGCCAGAGGTGACGGGGTGACATGCGGGCGCGCTCGAGGACCCCGCCGGAGCGCGGCACGAAGCGTCGGCAGTGGCGCGCATCCTGCCCCAGACGAGTCCGCCGCGGTGCACGGTCGCGCACGGTCACCCACACGCGCGCGCCACTGCCGCGGCCGTCCGCGTTCCATTCAGACCCGGTGCGGTGGGATCACGTGGCGCGGCAGGGACCACGCACCGGCACCGTCAAGGGAGGGGAGTTACGCACATGTCGTCCGACGCATCACGTGACTCGGCTCAGCCGGCCGGCCCCGGTCCGCGCACGCCGGTCCCGCGGGACCGGCGGGAGTTTCTTCGCACGGTCGGGCTCGGTGCGGCGGCTGCGTGCATACCGGGGCTGCTCGCTGCCTGCACGACGAGCTCGACCGCGGCGCCGGTCAGCCCCAAGCCACCGCCGGATTCGAATCCCCCGCCACCGCATCAGTCATCGCCGCCGACGATCACGCTCGACTTCAGCAGCGACTACGGCGTCCTCAACTTCGCCTATCTGCTCGAGCAGATCGCGGCCGCGTTCTACACGCAGGTCAAGGCGACGCCGCCGCCGACCATGACGACCCACGAGCAGGATCTCCTGGGGCAGATCGGGGTGCACGAGGGTATTCACGCGACCGTCCTCAAGACCGCGCTCGGCAGCCACGGCATCGGCCAGGCCACGCTGACCTTTGCGAGCGTGAACTTCAAGGATCGGAGCAGTGTGCTCACGACCGCGAAGACACTCGAGGACCTGGGGGTCGGAGCGTACAACGGGGCTGCGCAGTTTCTACAGAGCGCGACCAACCTCACCCTTGCAGGGAAGATCGTCTCGGTCGAAGGGCGGCACGCTGCCGCCGTGCGGGACCTCCTGGCGCCCGCGACGAGCGCATTCGCGGGGAGCGACGTCATCAACGCCGCCGGCTTCGACCGGGCCTTGCTCCCGTCCGACGTGCTGACGGCGGTCGCGCCCTTCGTGCAGAACAAGATCTCCCTCACACACGTCCCCTCGACCACGGCATGAAGGAGCGATCGATGGACGAGTACACCATCTCCAAGCCTGTCCTGGAGACGCTCGACCCGGAGATTGGCGCCCGCCTCGCGAAGCGGGAGGCGGAGATCGCGCAGGGCGCGAGCATCGCGCGCGTGACGGCGGCCGGTCTGGCCATGGCATCCGTGCCCGTGGCGCTGGCGGCATTGGCGCGCGACGTCTTCGCGCAGGGGGGCCTGCCCGCCAACGTCGTGAGCATTCTCAACTTTGCGCTGATGCACGAGTACATGGAGACGACGCTGTACAATTACGGCCTCTCCGCCCACTTCGCCGTCGTGCCGGCCCAGGACCTCCCGATTTTCCAGACGATTCAGGCGCACGAGAACCTGCACCAGCAGTATCTCCTCGCCACGCTGGGCTCGCAGGCGGTTCGGGAGCCGTTCTTCGACTTTTCCGGCGGAGGCGGCACGTACAACGGTCCGTACCACGCGGCGTTCTACGTGTACGACGAGTGGAAGGCGCTGTCGCAGTCCTTCGAGGACCTCGGTGTCCGCCTCTACAAGGGTCAGCTGCCGGGCCTCGCGGGCACGAAGTCCCTGCTGCTCGCGGCGCTCCAGATCCATTCGGTCGAGGCCCGGCACGCGTGCGAGGTGCGGCGGCTCCGTGGCAACTTCCAGGACACCGTTCCCAATCGCGGGTGGATCACGGGTGCCCAGACGGACGTCTCCCTCACGAGCGCGTTCTATGTGGGGGAGGACAACACCGTCCAGAACGGCACCGACATCACGACGCTGGGCTTCAGCGCGACCGATGCGAGCGAGGCGTTCGACGAGCCGATGACGATGAAGGAGGTGCAGGCCGCGCTCGTGCCCTTCATGATCCCGTAGCTGCGAGAGGCGTCGCGCCCGCACGGAGAACGGACGCATTCATCGCCGGCCCGATCCGTCCGCGCTCGAGGCAGGATGTGTCGCGCGTGGGGCTCGGCACCGTTTCGCTACCCGGAGCCGGACGATGTGCGTCGGACGCGTTGAGCGCGGGCTCAACGTGTCTGCGTGGGCGATTGCATGAGTGTCGCGGCAAAGGCTCGGCGCAGCGAGTCGAGTGCCGGACGCCGCTGGTCGAACGCCGCGGCGACGGCCGGCGACAGGCCGGCACGGGCCGCCGAATCCGCGGCCTTCGTCTCCTGTTGGGTCTGGGCGAGCCCCGCACGGACCTGAGCGCGAACCGCCGGCGGGAGGCCGGTGGTGTCGATCGTGGCGGCGGCCCGCCCCGCGAGACTGGTGTCACTCCGCTTCGAGAGCAGCTCGTCCACCAGAGCCGTGACTCCGGTGTAGTGCTGCTTCGGCACGCCGATGTCGTGCGCCGCGACGCCCTGCACGCTGTCGGGCATGAGCGCGGCGATCGCCGACACCGTGTCCATTCGCGAGCGCGCCTGCGGCAACCGGGCACGCGCCTCCTTGTAGACGGCGATCTCCCGCTGCCGGCCGCGCTGGTACGTGTCGAGGTCCGCGACGGTGAGTGTGGCCGCCGTCACCACGCCGGCGTCGGCGGTCGTCGGCGGCGCCGGCGCCGCGCCCGTGGCCGCGGCCGTGGCCGAGTCGTGCGATGTCTGGGCCGTGGTGCCCGCGCTGGTGTCGGTGGCGCCGCCTCCCGTGCTCGCGCTCTGGGCGGGTGGTCGATTCGAGCCGCAGGCCAGAAGTGTGCAGGCGGCCATGAGTGCAGCGGTCGCCCCCAGCCAGTGCTGATCCGTGCTCCGTCGTCCGGTCATCGCACAGCCCTCCCCTCCGGGTGATCGGCGCCTGCTCCCGCCGTCGGTGTGGCGCGCCACGCCCCCGAGTCTACTCCATGACCCGCGGGAAACGTAAGACAGGAAAGCCCGGCCGCCATACGGCCGGGGACGGTTGGCGCCCCGGTCGCGCGACGCGACCGATCGCCATCACGGCGCCACGCGATGAACAAACTTGACGGTCACGGTGCCCGTGAGCGGCCGGTTGATCGCTCGCGCTGAGGGGAACTCGTAGCGAGCCAGCGGATCAATACTGTAGCCCGAGTTCCAGACCAGGTAGACATCGTCTCCGATGACCGGGATCCAGTGGAACCGGAGATTCGTGTCCAGGCGATGCAGGACGTTATCGGCCTGCACAAATCCGAGCAGGTCAGCGCGGGTCGTGATCGCGAACTGCAACCGCGTCGTCGCCTGGAGCGCCACGAAGTGTCCGGCCGAGATCCAGGCTTCGGTCCGCGAGCCGCCGGCTCCGACGATGACGTGCCCGCCACTGCGCCAGGCGACGTCGACATCGGTCTCCGTGCTCTTCCCATCGTAGAAGTGACCGAAACTCACCAAACCAAAGAAGCTGATCGGCCGCTCGAACGAGGTGGTGTACTGGAGCTCCGTCCGAGACCACCAGTAGCGTCCGGGCGCGATGTTGACGCCGCGAACGATCGTGAACGTGTCGGTCGGCGCATCCATCCGGCGTTGGATATTGATCTCGAAGCGGTCGCCGTTCTCGAACGTGCCGCCCAATGGGCGCCACTCGATCCACGCAGTCTGCCACGCGTTACCATTGGTAACGAACGCGTTCTCGTTGGCGTACACCCTCCACGCGGGGAGCTGAAGGTCGAGCTGACGCAGCCCCAGAAGCGTGGTCCGCGGCATGAAATCGATGTGGCCGCGAGCGTACCACATCCCGGTGCGGTCGACGAACCCCAGGGCGGGCGTGAACCCGGAATCGACCCGCTCGATGCTGATGAAACTGTCGAAGAGGTCATTCGGGAAGTCGACCGCTGCACGCCAGGCGGCTCGTGTTCCGACCGTCTGCGGCACGCGCGTGCCGGCAGCCCAAAAGGACGGCACGATGTTCTGACTCCCGATCAGGAGGGGAAACTCACCGTCCACGCCCCCGGCCAGCTCCGCGCCGTGGAGAGAAGGTCCGGTCACGCTGGTCATCATCGCCCCCACATACGACCGGTCCCACACATCGTGCTTGACGCGCGCCACCGCCTCGTTCGCCTCCGCGGCCCCGCCAGTGCGGGTATCGAGTAATCCGATCGTCCACGGCCCGGCGCGTCCGTGCAATCGCGCGCCGCCGTACATCGGCACGACGACGCCGCTATCCGTGAGGCCGATGGCGCGCGAGTAGAAGAGCTGGGCCTGCTGGTCCGCCCCAAAGGCGAAGATACCGCTGGACTCGAGGAAGAACTCCCGCTTCTCCGGAAAGAACGTGGGGAGACGGGTCAGGTTGATGACCTGGCTATCGATCTCCGCCTGGGCGAAGTCGGTGTTGAGCGAGAGATCGGCGGTCAGGGTCGGGGTGACCGCGAGCTTACCATCGATCCCCACTTTGCCGTCCATCCCTGGACCGACGGACCGGGTCCCGAGCGAATCGCTGATCCCCTGCCGCGCATCGGCACGGACGTACGGGAAGAACTCGAGATCACGCCCCCGACTCACCCCTTCGAGGCCGACGAGGTGCCCTTCAGGCAGGAGCTGGTCGAACCCCTGCGTCCGCCGCCAAGCGCGCCACAGGTCCTCCTCATTCCGACGGCGGATGAAGCGGCGCACGTTAAAGCCGAACACGGCCAGCTTTCCAGACCTGAACCGCAAGGTCTGGAACGGGATGCGAAATACGGCGGTCCAGCCGTGCTGGTCCCGTGCCGCCCGAACGTCCCAGATGCCGTTCCAATCCGGACTCACATCCTGCCAACCCACCTTCTGCGCGTCCCACATCGCCCCATTCGGATTCGTCCGGAAAAGGAACGCGTTGCGATGATCGTGGAAGCTGTCGATCAGGATCGTGACGTTGTCGTCGGACGATAGGTCCGCGTCACGGCGCAGCTGCGCGGCGCTGATCCGCGCGGGATCACGATCGTACGCGCGCACCCCGACGATCAGCGCATCCCGATCGTACAGGACCTTGACGACCGTCCGCTCGGTCGCGGGCGCACCTTCGACCGGATCACGCTGGCGGAAGTCGGTGATGGAATCCGCGATCGCCCAGATCGCGTCATCCATCCGACCGTCAAAAGTCTTCGGCGCCCCGGGGCGCACTGTCAGCATGGGCTCGAGTGCGACGAGACGTCCTGAATCGACCGCCGCTCCGTCCCCCGCCGGGGTGACCTGAGCGCCGGCAACCCCAGCCGCCGCGCCAGCCAGCAGTGCACCGAGCCACGCGCTTCGCATGACCGCCCTGCACGACCGCTCGCGTCTCATGCGGGCGGCTCGCCCGCCACGATCCGTCGCACCGGCCGACCCCTCACGTCGTGCAGCCCCGCCAATCCCGGGGCGTCTGGCGCTCGGCAGGTTCGACCGCGACGCATGCGTCTACCGCGCAGCGCCCGGCGGCGGGTCGGTCTCCATGATCCTGAGGATCGGCTTGCCGTCAACGTTCTCGAGTGGGAAGTAGACGAGGTGCGTACGTGGGTCGACGGCGACGGTGTGCGCGTGTGGCATGTAGAGGTCGCCGTCGTGGTGCAACGTCACAGCGCCGGCGGCCAGCTGCTCCGTGAACACGGATACCGTTCCGGATTCGGCGGACACATACAGGCGACCCCAACCCGGATCGAAGGCCAGCACATCGGGGTCCCGTCCGACCGGGTACGTCGCGAGCACTCGCATCCGCGTCAGATCGACGAGGGCGAGCGTCGCGTTGCCCTCCCCGGACACGAAGGCAACGTGGTGGGCGGGATCGATGTACACCCCGTGCGGCTCCTCGATACCCGGGAGCCGGTACCGGGCCGTGATCGTGGCCCGCGAGGGATCGAGGGCGACGAGCTCGTTGGACTCGTGAACCGCGACCAGGATTCGGCGGGCGGTCGGATCGTACACGGTGTTGCCTGCCTCACCTCCGAGCGCCACTTCTCTGATGAAGGTGTCGTGTGTGGCATCGATGACGCCGTCCCCTTTGCCGTGCTCGTCGGAGACGAACACGCGCCGGACGTCGGGGGCGTAGGCGATGCCATCGGGGTAGTCGACCCCCGCGACGCGGGCGAGTACGGTCAGCGTGGACGCATCGACCACCGCGACCTCGTGGTGTCCGGTCGCGGACGCGTACACCCGACCGAGCTGCGGCACGGCCAGCACGCCATGCACGCGGGCGAACCCACCGAGATTGGCGAGCACCTTCCGATTCGCGACGTCGAAGACGACCAAGTGGTCCGCGTTCATGTGCGCGATGTAGAGGCGATTGCGGGCCGTATCGAGACTCTGATAATCGAACCGCACCGCTGGCCCCGGCATCGGAACGTCGGCCACGGTGCGCAGCACGGGCCTCGACGCGTGCAGAACAGCCAGGCTCGCACCAATGGCCGCAGTCACGAGATGTCGCATGGTCAACCGCTAGGAGGAAGGATCGGCAAGGCTGGCGGCGAGCGGCTCGCCCTGCGCCAATCGACCGGGCACCAGTCCGGCCAAGGTACCACGCTCGGCCGTCAGTTCCATGATAACACGTGCAGCCCACGGCGGTGACCCATCATGCCCGCGGGTCAACGTGAACCGCCGTGGGCCGCCCGGTGTATCCGTCCGGTGCGACACGCTGCGACTCTTCGATGGTGCGCAGCACGTGCGGTGTAGCCATTGTATCATGCAGGTGCGCGGGCCGGCGAGGTCGCCGGGGCGGTCGTCCGTGCGGCTGGTTGACCTTTCATCGCTCGGAGGGTTCGTGAGACACACTCCGCTCCGCCGTTCACGCTCCGGTTGTAAGCTGCTCGTGATGGTCGCCACGGCCAACGCGCTCCTCGCGTGCTCGAAGGCCCCTAGCCGCACCGCCGCGGCGGATGCCTCGCGACCCGTGCCGCAGGCATCGACCCAGTCGGTGGCCCCGATCGACTGGAGCGGCGTGGACAGTGCTGCCGGCAGGCCCGGAGTGGCGCAGCCAGGCGATGTGCACCGGTTCAATTTTCCGCGGAGTGACCTGCACGTGACAGTTGGCGGAGTGCCCGTCAAGCCCGCCCTCGCCCTCGGCGGGTGGGTTGCGATGAAACAAGCCGGCCCCAACGAAGCGATCGCCACAGGAGATCTCGTGCTCAGCGAGCGCGAAGTCGGGCCGGTCTTCCGCAAGCTGCGCGACGGGGGGGTCGAACCGACGGCGCTCCACAATCACCTGCTCAACGAATCCCCGCGCGTGCTCTACCTCCACGTGCACGCGCGCGGAGATCCGATGAAGATCGCGTCGGTCGTGCGTGCGGCGGTGGCGCTGACGGCAACGCCGGCCCCGGTGCCGCCGGGGTCGAGGACGCTGGCCGGCCCGATGCTGGACACGACCGCGCTCGGCGTTGCGCTCGGTCAGGCGGGAAAGCTGAACGGCGTGGTCTATCAGGTGAGCGTACCCCGCGCCGAGGACATCCGAGACGGAGGCACCCCGATCCCGCCGGCGATGGGGCTCGGAACGTCGCTCAATTTCCAGCCCACGACGGCCGGCAAGGCGGTGGCCACGGGCGATTTCGTGCTGATCGGCACGGAGGTCGATCCGGTCATCGAGGCACTCGCCAGTCATGGCATCAGCATCACTGCCCTCCATAGCCACATGCTCACGGAAGAACCGCGTCTCTTCTTCCTGCACTTCTGGGGGAACGGTGATGCCGCTGCCCTCGCCAAGGGGCTGCGTGCAGCCCTCGACCGCATGAATATCAAGCGGACGCAGGCCGGTGCGACACACGTGAGTGGCTAGTCGATCAGGCCCGATACCATCCGCGAGATCTCCTCGGGCGTGCTTCCGGACGGCGCGCGTGGTCGCGGGGAATCGGTCGGCCCCAACCCACTCCACATCTCCCGCGGTAGGTCAGCAGCACCCGTTCACCTCGACGAACCGCATCCAGGACCTGGAGCTAGGATTCAGGAGCGAAGGCGCCGATGCGCGGGGTGGGCGGTCCTGATTGCGTCATTGGAGCGGCCAGATTCGCCCGCAAGCGCGCAATGTGACGGGCGACGAGGCTCGCCATCTGCGAGAATATCGCCTGATTACCATCACGGAGCCTGAGCTCAGTGGGAAGATCGGGCACAGGAGCCCCCCGCGCGAAAATGGTGGCAGGGCTACCGTCGAGGCCCGTTTATTCCCTTTTGGGAACACCGCGCAGCATGCGTGACCGCCCCCGAGTTGCGCCGAACCGTGAACCCCCGGGTCGGAGGTTCGAGTCCGTACAAACCTCACGCTCGATTGGCGTGCGGTCGCTCCGTGCGCTCGAACATCTCCTGCGGGGCACACCGTAGTACCGGTGTCAACGGCGCCGAGGATTGTCTCACCGCCGTCTACAGCAGGCAGCGACCGTAAACGCGACGCTCCTCTGGTAGACCAGCAGCTTGTCGAACGCGAACGGCACGCCGATACGTCGAATGGGCGTCAGCCGAGCGTCAGTGCCGAAAGGGGAAAGGGGAAAGGAGAAAGGAGACCGAGGAGCGCAGCCTGGCGGCGGTCCACGGCCGTCCGAGCATGCTGCTGCCGTCGCCTCCTCTCTCCTTTCCGTGTCGCTCCTCTTTATT
>JAJPIS010000074.1 GCA_021324635.1 Gemmatimonadota bacterium | reverse complement strand
GATGAGCGAGCGTCTCTGGCGTGAGCGCTACAATGCGGATCCCGGCGTGATCGGGGCGACGATCATGCTGGATGATAGCGCGACCACCGTGATCGGGATCATGCCGAGCAGCTTCCATCTGCCGCTCGACTTCGCCGGAGACCCGATCGACCTGTGGGTCCCGTTGGCGCTCGGACCTGTCGATCGCACCGCGCGGGGCGGACACTATCTCAATGCCGTCGCGCGCCTCCGCGCTGGCGTCGCGCTTGCCGTAGCCGATCGGGACGTGCAGCGGACGGCCGCGCAGATGCCGGTCGACTATCCGCGTCGTTACCCGCCGAACTTCGGCGCCTTCACTCGCTCGGTGCCAGCCAGGTGCTGGGGGACATCCGGCCGACGGTGCTCGTGGTGACGATGGCTGTCGGGCTCGTGCTGCTCATCGCCTGCACCAACGTCGCCAACCTCCTCCTCGCCCGAGCCCATGGCCGTCAGCGTGAGATCGCGATCCGTGCCTCGCTCGGTGCGGCGGCCCGCCACATTGTGCGGCTTCTGCTGGCCGAGTCGGTTCTCATCGCGGCGATCAGTGGGTGTGTGGGGCTGGCCCTCGCCGTGGTCGGCACACATCTCGTCGCGTCGGCTGTCCCGCGGACCGTCCCGCGCATCTCGGCCGTCGGCGTCGACTGGCGCGTCCTGCTCCTCGGTATCGGCATCACGGGGCTCACGGGGCTCGCCTGCGGTCTCGCGCCGGCACTCCACGCCTTGCGGGTCGACCTGTTGGAGGCGCTCAAAGAAGCCGCGATGGGCGGCATACCGAGCGACCGCAGGGGAGAGCGGACCCGGCGCGGGCTGATCGCGGCGGAAGTTGCGCTTTCGGTCGTGCTGTTGGTGGGCGCGGGACTCCTCTTACGGAGCTTCGCCCGGCTCGAGCGCGTGGACCCCGGGTTCGACCCGCGGTCGGTCCTCACCGCGCGCGTCGCCCTGCCGGCCGCGGGGTACCCGACCAATCCGGCGATCCGGGGTTTCTTCCGCGGTGCCGTCGAGCGGGTGCGCGCCCTGCCCGGCGTGGAGGACGCCGCGATCGTCCGGGTCCTGCCGATGACCGTCGTGATGGGGGACTGGAGCTTCCAGATCGAGGGGCGCGCGGCGGCGGGTGCTGCCGAGGCGGCCGGCGACTGGCAGGTCGTCTCGCCGTCCTACTTTCGCGTGATGCGGATCGCGCTTCGGGCGGGTCGGCTATTGGACGACGACGATGACGACCGCGCGCCCGGTGTGGTGCTCGTGAACGAAGCGCTCGCGAAGCGCGCGTGGCCGGACGGGAGTCCGGTGGGCCAGCGGATTCGGATGGGTGGGGGCGATTCGGAGTGGCGCACGGTCGTCGGTGTGGTGGCCGATGTGCGCCACCGCGGGCTCGATGCCGACCCTCGGCCGGAGCTGTATCTCCCGCACGCGCAATGGACGACCGGCGGATCGGCAGTTCGGGACATGTACATCGTGCTTCGGGCGCAGCACGACCCGATGGGATTGGCGGGCGGCCTCCGGCGGGCGATCCGCTCACTCGATCCGAACCTCCCGGTCGCCAGCCTCCGGACGATGGACGGAGTGTTGAGCGACGCCGTGGCGGCGAGGCGGATCAGCTTCCTGGTGCTGGCGACGATCGCGGTGGCCGCGGCGGTGATCGCCGCGGTCGGCCTGTATGGCGTGATCGGCTACGTCGTCGCCCAGCGCACGACGGAGATCGGGGTCCGGCGCGCCCTCGGCGCGAGCACCGGCGCGGTTGTCGGGGTCGTGGCGCGCCAGGTGGCCGGGGCCGTGCTCGCCGGCATTGGTATCGGCCTGCTCGGCGCCCTCGCATTGGCCCGCCTCATGGCCTCGATGCTGTTCGAGGTCCAGCCGACGGATGCGATCACCTTCTGCCTGGTGATCGTGGTGATACTGGTCGTTGCTGTCCTTGCGGCCGTCGCGCCCGCCCGTCGGGCAGCGGCGATCGATCCCCTCACGGCGGTGCGCTCCGTGTAGTTCCGCGGCCTGCGCGGTCACCCTCTGCACGGGGGGCGCTCTCGGGGTTCCAAAGTGCCGCTCGACCTGCGAAACTTCCCTCGGGCCCGGATCGTGACGACCTCGGGCGCCAGCAACGTTGGACGGGTGGCCGAGTGGTTGAAGGCACCGGTCTCGAAAACCGGCATACCGGCAACGGTATCGTGAGTTCGAATCTCACCCCGTCCGTTCCGCACCACCCCGTGCGACGCTGATCCGACCGACGGCGTGCGGATAGCCGACGGTTGGACGAGCAGTCGAACGGGTCACGCCCTCGCGGTCTTCCGGGGCCGGCCGCCCTTTGCGCCGTTCGCTCGGGCGGCCCGTGCCTTGGCCTCGGTCCGCGCCTGTCCACCGAGCTGGCCGCCCACCCGTCCCATCGCCCGCAGGGCGGCTCGCGGCTTCGGCCAGAGCGCGGCCAGGAGCAGCCCGCCGATGTCGTAATCGACGTCGACCGGATCCCAACGGAGCACGAGCCCTCCCGAGCTCACGGTCACTTGCCGGCGGATGTCGTCCGGCACGTTGCGGAGCGCCGAGAGGACCGCGATCGGGATCTCCACGCGCGTACCGGCCTTCAGTGTCACGCCGAGCACGCCGCGCCCGGCGACGTACTCCGCCGCGATCGCACGCGGCTCGCCGGGGTCCGGCTTCCGCCTGAGCGTCGCGCGGACCTGCTCGTCCGCCTCAGCCTCGCTCATGCGTCGTCTCGCCATTGAACCTCCTCCACTCCCGTAACAAGAGCGCCTGCCGCTCCTCGACGATCC
Source organism: Gemmatimonadota bacterium (assembly GCA_021324635.1). Taxonomy (GTDB): domain Bacteria; phylum Gemmatimonadota; class Gemmatimonadetes; order Gemmatimonadales; family Gemmatimonadaceae; genus Palsa-1248. The sequence goes on along the minus strand of JAJPIS010000074.1, from coordinate 552 downwards.
GAAGGGCCGCCTTTACTTGCGCGGCTTCAGGTCCGTTGCGTCTCACACCGTCGGCGCGGTCCGCTCGTCGCACAGCCAAATACGCGCAAATCCTCCCGCCTTGTGCACGTGCACGTGCGCCGGTCCGTGCTCCGCCTGCGCCCTGGCCGGCCCCGTCCCCATGAGGTTCACCCGGATCGCGAATCCGTCGACGGTCAGGACAGTCGGCGACATGGGCAAACATACCCAAGGCGTTGGGTTTATGCGAGCGGACCTGCTGAGGGCGCGCGGCCATCTCGGTGTACTCCTGGCAGGAGCCGCCAGGCGGTGCCGCTCGGGGAGAAGGGGCGCCACGTCGCCGTCCGCGCCGCGGCCCAGCGAGGCCGTACGGGCCGCCAATCGCACGAGAGCAGGGGCTTCGCTCGACGCGTGTCATTGGATAGAGTTCCTGTGCGTTGCTACCGATTGGGGACGGGTGGCCGAGTGGTTTAAGGCGCACGCCTGGAAAGCGTGTGGGCCCGAAAGGGTCTCGCGAGTTCGAATCTCGCCCCGTCCGTAAGCCCTTACCTTGCG
>JAJPIS010000098.1 GCA_021324635.1 Gemmatimonadota bacterium | reverse complement strand
TCGTGCCGCCGGTCGTCCCGCCGGCGGTGGCGGCGCAGTTGGTGGTGTTCGGGTTGGCCACGCAATTGGCCACGGCGTACTGTCGGTTGTAGATGTGACCGCCGAGTGTCCAGGCGGCGGCGGCGAGCACCATCGCGATGAGAATCGTGAGGAGGGCGTACTCGATGAGCGAGCCGCCATCCTCTTCGCGCGCGAGGCGCCGGCCGACGGCCTGGCGGATGAGACGTCGAACGGCAGTCTGCATCTGTGTGCGCATGCTGACTCCTCCTGCGGCATACCTGATGTGCGACGGACCGACGTGGCGGGCCGACGTGGCGGGCCGATCGCGGATCAACTCGACGTCGACCGTCCGACCGACATCGCCGCGACGGCAACGACCATCGCGACGAACATCATGAGCATCGGGTGCTGGATCACCACCCCTCCTCCTCGCCGTCACGGCGGGGTACAGGTCGTGTTGCCCGGGTTGCTGACGCAGTTCGTGATGTTGCGGAACTGAGTCGAGATCGCCCGCCCGAGCGTGATCGCGGCGATGGCTACGACCATCGCGATGAGCACGACGAGCAGTGCGTACTCGACCATTGTCGCGGCGTCCTCCTCGCGGAGCAGTCGCCGGGTGGCAGCCTCTACCCGAGCGTCGAGGTCACGCGGTGCCGTGTGCATGTCATCTCCTGGGTGTGTCTCCGTCGAGGCGAGCACGATCCGCGCGGGCCGCACGGAGCACCCCGACCGTCTCGGGGGCCCGCCATGCCGGCGACCGGGCACCGCCGGCATGCGGGTTCAGATCACCGCCTGATCACCGCCCGATCACGGAGGCGAGCAGGTCGTGTTGCTGGGGTTGCTGACGCAGTTCGTGACGTTGCCGAACTGGGTCGAGATCGCCCGCCCGAGCGTGATCGCGGCGATCGCCACCACCATCGCGATGAGCACGGCGAGCAGGGCGTATTCGATCATCGTCGCCGCGCTCTCCTCACGCAGGAAGCGGTGGAGGGTCGTTCTGAGGGCAGTCATTGGCGCTCCTTCCCTTGAGGGTCGTACACGTGCCGGGGTCCAACGCCGCCGAGGTACGGCGCCGGGTGAACTCGGGAAGAGCCTAACGTCACCGCAGTGACGGGAGCGTGAAGCCCGCATGACACTTTCGTCATGCGACCACGTCCTGCGACCACGTCCTGCGACCACGTCCTGCGACCGCTCCTGCGATCTCGTCCTGCGACCGTGTCCTGGGACTCGCCGGCGCAGCGCGCGGCGTGCGCGGGGGTCTACGCGGTCGGCGCGATCGCCGCGGGCGGGGCGATCAGGGTGGTCGGGGCGGCGGGGGGGGTCGGGGCCGCGAGCCAGCGGGCGAGGGTGGCCAGGAAGCGCCCCTCGTGGACGATCGGCTTCACGACGTAGTCGTCGAACCCGCTCCGGAGCAGGCGCTCCCGATCACCGCGCATGGCGTGCGCCGTGAGCGCCAGGACCGGCATACGGGGGACCGCGGGGTCGGCTCGGAGGCGCGCCACGACTTCGGGGCCGTCCATTCCGGGGAGTGACACATCGAGCAGGACGAGGTCCGGGGGCGCGCGTCGGATGCCCTCGAGCGCGAGCGGCCCCGTCTCGTACTCGACGACGGTGTGCTCCCCCTCGACGATCGCCCGAACGAGGAGCCGGTTGTCCGCGCAGTCGTCGACGACCGCGATCGTCTTCATCCCGCGACGCGCCGGTCGTCGAGGACGACGCGCTCGAGGCCCTGGCGCGCGTCACGCAAGCTCGACTCCCACTGGCCGAGCAGGGCGTCGACGGCGCCGGTATCGCAGTCGCCCGCGAGGCGCTCGATCCGCGCCGAGACCGAGCAGAGCGCGCCGGCCCCGAGCGTCGCCGCGGACGCCTTGAGCGAGTGCGCAGCGCGACGGGTCCGGTCCAGGTCACGAGCGCGGGCCCCTTCGCGACCGGACTCGAGCCGTTTAGGCGCGTCCTCCAGGAACACCGTCACCAACTCCCGAATCAGCTCCGCCCCGCCCTGACGCCGAAGCCGATCCAGGACGCGATCATCGATACACGCGATCCGGTCCATCGGCGGCACCTCCGACCCACACCGCGTCGGCGTGGGCGCTCACGATGCTATCGCGAGGTCCGTCACGCAAGCCCTTTGTCGTCCGACGCCTCGGCGAGCGAACTCCTCTCACTGGCCGACTGCGAACGTGCTCTGGGACCGTGCCTGGCGGACCGCGTGGGACGATCGTGCGCAAGATCGCGGGAACGCCCGTGGCCGCTCGTGAGCGGCGGCCGCCGGCGTCACCGATCGGGCCGTCACACGGCCGGTGCGGCACGGACGAGGGCGGAGCGCCTCGGCACGTCCCAGTCGCGCGGGGGATCGCGCGTCAGGTCGACGGAGAAGGTGGACCCGGTGCCGACTTCGCTCGCCACGGAGATCCGGTAGCCCAGGAGGTCGCAGTAGGATTGGGCGATCGCGAGGCCCAGCCCCGTCCCACCGGAGCGGCGCGGCCGCCCGCCGTCCGCCTGCTCGAAGGCGTCGAAGATCGTCCGCAGCCGATCGCCGGGGATGCCGATCCCGGTGTCCGCGACCGCGATCCGCAACGGCTGCCCGGTCGTGGGATCGGCCTCCACGCCCACGGTCACCTGGCCGGTATCGGTGAACTTCAGCGCGTTCCCGACCAGGTTGATCAGTATCTGCTTGAGCTTCCGCATGTCCGACCGGAGCGGCACGAGGATCGGCGGGATGTCGGTCACGAGCGCGACGTTCGTGCCGACGAGCCGCCCCTCGAGCTCATGCACGGTCTCGCGCACGAGGATATCGAGCGGGACGACGCTCAGCTCCACGGTTTCCTTGCCGGCTTCGATCTTCGCCAGGTCGAGCAGGTCGTCGATCAGGGCCAGCAGATGCGTTCCGTTGGCCCGGACGCGCTCGAGGTAGACGGCGTCCTGGCCCGCAGCCTTGCGGAGCAGCACGTTCGAGAACCCGATCACCGAGTTGAGCGGAGTGCGGAGCTCGTGGCTGACGTGGGCCAGAAACTGGCTCTTGACGCGAGACATCCGTTCGGCGTGCTCCTTGGCCTCGATCGCGTGCGCTTCGGCGTTGCGCCGGCGAACGACTTCACGCTCGAGGCGCACCAGGAGACGTCCGGCGATGGCGAACGCGGCCAGGAACACGAGGCCGGTGATCGCGACGGTGCGACTCACGGCCGATCCCGAGGCGAAGCGGCGCGCGTCGAGACCGGCATGGACGACCGCGTCGAACCCGAGCGCCGCGAGCCGGACCTGCTCGAGCTGCCGCGTCTCGACGACGAGGCTGTCCCGCTCGCGCGCCGCAGGCAGGGCCCGCGCATCGCGCCGGCCGATCCGCCGGTGCATTCGATCGAGCACGTCGACCATGAGGCGACCCAGGGCCCGAACGGCCGCGGAATCGGGCGGACCGGCCAGCCGCTCGGCGAAGCCGATCCGATCGAGGGCCGCCAGCCGCGCCTCCTCGAACGCCGCCATCCGCGGCCGATCGCCCGTCAGCATGTACTCGTGCTCCACGACCTCGGCGTCCTTGAGCGAGGCGGTCGCGGAATGGACGGCGCTGAGCAAGCGGCTCTGCTCGTCGACGACGGTGACCGCGCGGACGAGTCCCTGGAGATTGCGGTACCAGAGGGCCTGGACTCCGGCGAGGAGCAGCAATACGCCCGCGCTCGCGACCAGAAGCTGGTAGCGAAGCCGCGGCTTGCCGAGGCGCCACGGCATCAGGGAGTGCGCCCCGCGTCGCCCGTCGGCGGCTCCGGTTCGTGCTCTCCCATGCTCGGCCGGTCCGTGAGCCCCAACCGATAGCCCACGCCGCGCACCGTCTCGAGGCGGGTCGCGGAGTCGGCACGGCACAGCTTCGTGCGCAGCCGCGCCACGTGCACATCGACGACGTTCGAGCCGGGATCGAAGTGGAGGTCCCAGACCTTCTCGAGCAGGGATGTCCGGGTGACGATCTCGCCGGCGTGGAGGACCAGGTGCTCGAGCAGGCTGAACTCCTTGGGTGTCACCGCCAGCGGGCGGCCGTCCACCCGAATCTGATGCGCGATGCGGTCGACGGTGATCCCGCCGAACGCGATCGTCTCGCCGCGCCGCGAGCCGCCCCGGCGCACGAGCGCGCGCACGCGGGCCTTGAGGATGTCGATGTCGAACGGCTTGGTCAGATAGTCGTCCGCGCCCACGTCGAGCCCGCGGATGATGTCGTCGCGCGAGTCGTTGGCGGTGATCACGAGGACCGGCGTCGAGCGCCCCGCGGCGCGTAGCTCGCGGACGATCTGGAGGCCATTGATCTCGGGAAGGCCGACGTCGAGGACAATGCCGTCGTAGCTGTTGACGTGGGCCAGCATGCGCCCCTCGCTCCCCGTCGACGAGACGTCGACGGCGTAGCCTTCCTCGCGCATCGCCCGCGCCACGAGCAGCGCGAACAGCCGATCATCCTCGACGAGCAGCAGCTTCATTGGGCCTCCGCTGCGCCGGCTGGCTGCCGCCCAACATGCAGCCGGCACCACGGCCCGGCAACCGGCGCCACGGCCCAGCTCAGCTCAGCGGTGTCCCCACGACGACCGGCGCGCCCCGGACCGCGGCCTGGAGCGAGTTGCCGAGGGCCCCGAAGAGGTTGGAGCCCCAGCACACCGCCTGCCCGGACTGGACGATCCCGCAGGCGTGGCGGGTGCCGGCGCTGACGCTCTGGAAGGCGTACCCCCCGACCACCCGCACGGGCGTCACGGCCGTTCCTCCAATGCCGCCATTGCCGACCTCGCCGTCGGGATCGATCCCCCAGCAATAGGCGGCCGTCCCGCTCACTCCGCAGGTGAAGGCACCGCCCGCGCTCACCTGGGTGAACGCCAGCACACCCGAGACGAACACCGGGGTGGGGCTCGTGCCGGACCCGTACGCGCCCCAGCAGTAGACGCCGCCACCGGTGACGATGCCGCAGGTGTGCGCGACGCCGGCGCTCAGCGCGGTGAAGGCGAGCCCGCCGGCGACGGCCACCGGCGTGCTGTGATCACCGGCCGACCCGGTGCCGAGTTGACCCAAGGCATTGCTGCCCCAGCAGAAAGCCGCCCGGGCGGCGGTCACGCCGCAGGTGTGCGCGAACCCCGCCGTGAGGGCGACGAAGGCGCCACCCCCGACGACCGGGATCGGCGTCGTGCTGTTCACGGTTCCGGCGTCGCCGAGCTGCCCCGCGCTGTCGCTCCCCCAGCAGAAGGCCCGATCGTCGGTGGTGAGGCCGCACGTATGGGCGCCGCCCGCGGTGATCGAGCCGAAGCGCAGCACACCGCTGACCGCCAGCGGCGCCGGACTCGCTGCGACGGTGTTCGTCCCGAGCTCACCGAACGTGTTGTCCCCCCAGCAATACGCCGCGCCCAGCGATGTCAGCCCGCAGGTGTGCACGCCGCCGGTGCTGAGGGTGGCAAAGCGCAGGCCGCCGGAGATGGCCGCCGGGGCGACTTCGCACGGCACGGCCCCGGCGCTCGCGCCGCTGTCGAAGCAGGTCGTGCCGACCGTGAACCCGAGCTGCCCCGCGCCATCGACACCCCAGCAGTAGCCGCGGCCGAGCGGCAGCTCGAGGCACCCCGCATCGCTGCCGGCCGAGAGCTGTACGACGGTGCGGGCGAGGACGGTGAGCTGGGATGAGGCGCGGAGGCCGCCGGCCGCGATCGTGATCGTCGTCGTGCCGGGGCCGACGGCGCGGATGAGCCCCGTGCTATCGACCGTCGCCACCTGCGGGTCGGAGGAGTGATAGGCGGCCGGGATACCGGTGATCGCGTTGCCCTTGGAATCCCGCGCCATGAAGGTGATCTGGAGCGCATCGCCGACGAGAGCCGTGTCGACGGCGGGGGCAAGGGTGAGCGATGCGAGTCGTTGCGTGGCCGCGCACGATGAGCCGATGCCACACGGCACGCGCGGACCGGTGGCCGGCCCGCTGCATCCGGCGAGCACGGCGACGAGCCAGGACCCGACGACGCCCGCCCCGCGGCCGTGTGTCGCCGCGCTCGATCGCACCAGGAGGGGTCGCATCGTGCGAATATGCGCACGACGACATGACGGACGCGTGAACGACACATTACAGCGCCGTCATGCTTCGCGATGACACCATCGCGCGCCGCCGATGCACGATGTTCCCTCTTGCGAGCGCATCGCGGAAGCGTTAGCTGTGTGGCCCGCGCCGGATCAAGGGAGAGCTTCGCGTGACGTCCGCCGTCGGCCGCACCCACGAGATCGATCGCATCGATGGCGCCGATGGCGCCGATGGCGCCGATGGCGCCGATGACACCGGCCGCGCGGTCCGCGCCGCGCCCGTCGTCCACGCTGCGCCGAGCGCGCGGGCTCGGGTCGGCCTGGCACTCGCGATCGCGTTGACGGTCGCCGGCTACGTCGTGGTGCGCAACCGGATCTACCCGGATTGGCAGGCCGACATCGATCAGGCGTGGGCGGGGGCGATGGCGCTCCGGCGCGGCGTGGACCCGTACGCGGCCGTCGGCCCGGCCGGGTCGGTGCTCCGATGGCCCTGGCCGCTGTTCTACCCGGTGACGGCGCTCATCTGTGCCCTACCGCTCACGCTGCTGTCGATGGCCGCGAGCCGCGTCGTGTTCGAGGGGGTCGCCGCGGGCGCGCTGGCGTGGGCGGTCACGCGACGGTCCCTGGCGCCGCTGCCGCTCTTCGCGAGCGCCGCGTTCCTGACCGCGGTCGCGGCGGCGAATTGGGAGCCGGCACTGCTCGCGGCGGCACTGCTTCCCGGCGGGATGGCGCTGTTGGTCGCCAAGCCGAACATCGGCCTGGCGCTCGCCAGCGCGCTCTTCCCCGCCCCACGCCGGGCGGCGCTCCTGGGGGCGCTCATCGGCGGCGCGCTGCTCGTGGCGAGCTTCATCGTCGTCCCGGGCTGGCCGGCCACCTGGCGCGCGGCGCTGCAGGGGGGCACACACTTCGACGCGCCGGTCCTGCGGCGGGGTGGTGTGCTGGTGCTCGTCGCGCTCGCACGCTGGCGACGCGCCGAGGCCCGGCTGCTGCTCGGACTGGCGCTGGTGCCGCAGACGATGCTGCTCTACGCCGCGCTGCCGCTGTTCGCGGCGACTGGCACGCTCGCCGAGACCACGCTGCTCGCCCTCCTGTCGTACATCCCGTTCGCGGTCCAGGTGCACGCGATCGGGCGGGTCGGGTTCACGGTGCAGACGCGGTTGACCGGCGACTGGATGGTGTGGTGCCTGTATCTGCCGTGCCTGCTCATGGTGCTGCGGCGCCCCCACGTGTGGTCGAGGCTGGGCGACCCGGCCGGCGAGGCGCGCCCCCCGGCGACGCCGAGGCCGGCCGCGATCGCTGGAACGATGGCCACGGAAGCGGTCGGGCGGACGACCGTCGCGACCGGGCGATGAGCGCCACGCGGCCCGGCTCTTCGGCACCGCTCAGCCGCGTCGGCGCGATCACCGGCGGCTTCGTGCTCTTCAACGCCGCGGCGATCATCCTCTGGTCGCTGCCCCTGCCGCCGAGGACGATGGCGCACGTCCGCGCGGGACTGGCCGGGTACATGATCGCCTCGGGCCTGCATCAGAACTGGGGCATGTTCGCGCCCGATCCGATGTCGCTGAACGCGTTCGTCGAGGCCGAGATCACCCACCGGGATGGCCGCGTCAGCGTGTGGCGGTTCCCGAGCACCGAGGGGACCGGCTACTACCGCCGCTATCTCATGGAGCGGCACCGGAAGTGGGTGAACGACCACGTACGGAGCGACGACGACGCGCCGATCTGGCCCGATGCGGCGCGGTATGCCGCGCGAGTCAACGCCGACCCGGCGAACCCGCCGACCCACGTCCGGCTCGTCCGCGTCTGGTCGGAGATCCAGCTCCCGCGCGCGGGCGCGCTCCCCGCACTCGAGCCCTGGCATCGGTACGCGTACTTCGACTACGACGTCAGCCCCGGAGACCTCCAGTGATCGTGGGGCGCCTCGTCCGGGGGTGGAACGATTTCTGGTTTCGACCGGAGCGACCCACGCCGATCGCCGCCTATCGGATCGCGTACGGCGTGCTCACGATCGCGAATCTGCTTCTCCTGCACGGTGACTGGCTGACCTGGTACGGGCCGCACGCCACGCTGCGGCTCGCGACGCTGCGCGAGATCGGCCCGGGGCCACGGATCGCCCTGCTCAGCATCTGGCCGCAGAGCGACGCCGCGATCGGCGCATTCTTCTGGCTCTTTCTCGCCGCCGCCGTCTGTCTCACGATCGGATGGATGACGCGTCTGAGCAGCATCGCGGTGTTCCTGTGCCTCGTCTCCATTCAGGACCGCAACCCCTACATCCTGAACAGCGGCGACACGATGATGCGGGTGGCCGGCTTCTTCCTCATGTTCGCGCCTGCGGGAGCCGCCCTCTCGGTCGATCGGCTCCGGCGCATCTGGCGGGGGCGCGAGGGCCTCGCGATCGAGCCTCGTCCGCCGTGGGCGCAGCGGATGATCCAGCTCGAGGTGTCGGTCATGTACATCTCGGCCGTCCTGTCGAAGCTGGGCGGCAGGACGTGGTGGAATGGCACGGCGTTGTACTTCGTCTTCAAGGTCAGGCAATTCCAGCGCTTTCCGGTCCCGTGGGCCGACAACCTCGCGGTGCTGCGCGTGGCCACCTGGGGCACGCTGCTCATCGAGGGCGCCGCCGGGGTCCTGATCTGGGTCCGCCGCGTCCGGTACCCGGTGCTGCTCGCGGCGCTGGCGCTGCACATGGGGATCGAGTACGCGATGAACATCCCGCTCTTCGAGTGGGAGGTGGTCGCGACGTTCCTCACCTTCATCGACCCCGACGACCTCTCGCGCGCCTGGGCGTGGGTCCGGGCTCGGGCCGCGCCGTATCTCGCCGCACCGGTGACGGTCGTCTACGACGGTGCCGTGGATCGCGCCGCGCGCTGCGCCCGCGTGCTCCAGGCCGCGGACGTCCTGCACCGGCTCTGCGTCGCCGAGGCGGGGAGCCGGGAGGCTGGAGGCGTGGGGTCCGATGGCCTCACGGTAGTCACGGCCCGGGGTGAGCGCTACACCGGCCGGGCGGCCCTCGGCGCGCTCGCGCGGCGCGTCCCGCTGCTCTGGCCGCTGGCGCCGCTCGGCGCGTGGGCGCGGCCTAGCGATCGGGGGCTCGCCGCTCCGACGGCGATCGGCTGACGCATGCGACACCGGCCGAGCGGCGTCGAGTGGGTCGCGATCGCGCTCACGGTGGCGCTACCGCTCGTGTACGGCCATCACTGGCTGGGAATCGACGGCGATCCGGGGCGGCACATCCGGGTGGGGGAGACGATCCTCGAGCGCGGGCTCTTCTACCACGACCCGTTCTCCTTCACCCGCCCCGGCGCCGCGTTCGTG
>JAJPIS010000110.1 GCA_021324635.1 Gemmatimonadota bacterium | reverse complement strand
TCGCCGCCGTCAACGTCGTCTTCCCATGATCCACGTGCCCGATCGTCCCCACGTTCACGTGCGGCTTCGTCCGCTCAAACTTCGCCTTGGCCATGTGTCCGGAATCCCGTGGTTGACCTGCCGCCGACGGCGCGATGTGCCGCCCCTCTCATGGTGCGCAAGCTCGCGATCGGGATTGAACCGATGACCTCACCCTTACCAAGGGTGTGCTCTACCAACTGAGCTACGCGAGCGCCCGCGACCCCTCTCCGTCTCCTCTCTCCTTTCTCCTCACTCCTGTCTCGTCGGCGCATCACGCCGAAGCGGGAGACGGGGCTCGAACCCGCGACATCAAGCTTGGAAGGCTTGCGCTCTACCAACTGAGCTACTCCCGCGGCACTCCCCTGCACATCTCGTTCGGTGACCGCCGGATTCCCGATCTCCGAGTTCCTTCCGAGTGGTGGGGGAAGGATTCGAACCTTCGAAGGCGTGAAGCCGGCAGATTTACAGTCTGCTCCCGTTGGCCGCTTGGGTACCCCACCACAATCCCAGCTCCCGCGCCGTCGGCCCCGCCCCTCGCGACAGAGCCGACGGCGAGAATCGAACTCGCAACCTGCTGATTACAAATCAGCTGCTCTGCCAATTGAGCTACGTCGGCACACAGCGGGTTTTTGCGCCAGACTCGTACGATACCCGACTCGGCCGGGAGTGTCAAGCCGTTGTCGGACGTACGCTTGCAGTCTAGCCGGCGAGCGTCCAGGTCGTGCCGGCCCCGGTGTCCCGGATGGTGACTCCGCGGGCCTCGACTTCGGCCCGGATGGCGTCGGCCGCCGCGAAGTCCCGCCGCTCGCGCGCCGCCCGTCGCGCCTGGAGCCGCTCCTCGACCCACCCACGAAGCACGGCCGCGTCCGCTTCGCCGTCGCCATCTGCGCCGGCCCCCACGGTCCCGACGGTCTCGCCCGCGTCTCCCGCCTCGCCGGTCGCGAGCGCCGGGACCCGGGAGCGGATCACGCCCCCGGCCCGCGGGTCCGGCACGATGCCCAGCGCCGTCTCGATGAACTCGAGCCCGCGTCGCGCGGCGTCGATCGCGGCCCGGTCCTGGCCGCGGCGATCGAGGTCGGCGTTCGCGCCGTGGACGAAATCGAACACGGCGGCGAGCGCCTGGGGGGCGTTGAGGTCGTCGAACAGCGCCCCCCGCACCCGTTGCTCCAGCTCGTCGACGGCCGCCGCCATGGCCACCGTGCCGCCGACGGTGGTGGGCGCGTCGAGCCGGTCGGCGAGCTCCCGGAGGCGGAGCACGCCCCGGCGCGACGCCTCGAGCGCCGCCTCGGACAGGTTGAGCTCCTGCCGATAGTGGGTGTTGTACATGACGTGGCGCACGGCCGCCGCCGAGATGCGCTCGGCGCGGAGATCGGCCACGGTGCGCACGTTGCCGACCCGCTTCGCCATCTTGACGCCGTCGGTCAGCAGGAACTCGCCGTGGCACCAGTGCCGGGCGAAGGTCCGGCCGGTCGCCCCCTCGGACTGCGCGATCTCGTCCTCGTGGTGCGGGAAGATCAGGTCCACCGCGCCGCAGTGGAGGTCCAGCGTCTCGCCGAGCAGGGAGAGCGCCATCGCCGAGCACTCGAGATGCCAGCCGGGACGCCCCCGCCCCCAGGGCGCATCCCAGGCGGCGCCGACCCGCTCATCCTCGGGCTTGGCCGCCTTCCAGAGGGCGAAGTCCTGCGCGTTCTCCTTGGTGTAATCGTCCTGGGCAACCCGGGCCCCCGCCTTGATCTCGCGCCGGTCGAGGTGCGAGAGCCGACCGTACCCCGGGAAGCGGCCGATCGCGAAGTACACCGACCGGTCGTCCGCCTGGTAGGCGAGCCCGCGGTCGAGCAGCCGGGCGACCAGGTCGATCATCGCCGCGATGTAGTCGGTCGCCCGCGGGTAGGCCTCGGCGTCCTGGATCTTCAGGTAGCGCCGATCCTCGTGGAAGCGCGTGATCACGGGCGCCGTGACGGCGTCGATGGTCGTGCCGAGGGCCGCTGCCTTGTCGATGATCTTGTCGTCGACGTCGGTCAGGTTCATCACCTGCCTGACGTGCCAGCCCCGGAGCTGGAGCGCGCGGCGAAGGAGATCCTCGAACAGAAAGGTGCGGAAATTCCCGAGGTGGGCCGCGTTGTACACGGTCGGGCCACACGTGTACATGCGCACGGTCGAGCCATCCGCCGGCGCGAACGGCTCGATCGTACGGCTCATCGTGTTGTAGAGGCGGAACTCGGCCATCGGCGAAATATGAAGCCGCTCAGTCGCCGGCGTGTTCCGAGAGCGCCACCAGATCGACCGGCGGGGCCGACGGGTCGGGGAGCCAGACGCCACCGTCGGGGACGGGCACCCGCAGGACGAGGGTCCGGTCGCGGACCGCGCGGCGGAAGCCACGACCCTCGTAGATCCGCTCGATCAGGATCCGCCGGACGACCACCATGATGGCCGCGAGGAGCGGCACCGCGACCACGAGCCCCAACGGGCCGAGCAACTCCCCGGCGATCAGGACGGCAATGATCGACAGCACGGGGGGCAGGTCGACTTTCTTCGAGAAGATGAGCGGCGAGACGAGATTGCCGGCCACGATGTGGACCAGCATCCCCACTCCGACGACGAGCAGCGCGCGCGACAGGCCGTCGGGACCGCCGATCACGAACAGCGCCGGGAGCGTCGTCGCGAGCAGGACCCCGAACACCGGGACGAGCGCGGCGAGCCCGCTGAAGACCCCGAAGGTGAGCCAGTAGGGGACACCGACCGCCGCCAGGCCGATCGCCGTGAGCCCGCCCAGGATGATCATCGATGCGAGCTGCCCGACAATGTACGCGCGCAACGTCTCGCCGAGCCCCGAGAGCACGTCCCGGGCGATGTCGCGGTGCACGGGCGGGAAGAGGACGATCACCCACTCCCGATACACGCCCGGATACAGGGCGAGATAGATGCTCATCACGACGACGGTGAAGACGGCGACCACGGCCTCGAGCGTCGAGAGCACCCGCTTCGACACGTCCCCGAAGAGCGACGGGAGCCGGCCGGTGAGGTAATCGGACGCCGGACCGAGCAGCGGATGGGGCCCGAGCTTGGCGACGAAGGCGGCCGTCCCCGGGAGCCGGGTCAGCGCCCGCGTGAGCCCGGCGTCCCACGCCTGGAGCTGCGCCGGAAGGTTCGCGATCAGTCCCTGCGTCTGGGCGATCACCGGCGGTACGAGCAGCCACACCATCCCGACGCCCGCCCCGGCGGTGAGCACCACCGCCAGGCCGAAGGCGATGATGTCGGGGAGATGGAGCCGCCGGATGAAGTAGTCGCGGAGCGCCCCCAGATAGAGCGCACCGAGGATGGCGAGGAAGAGCAGCAGGAAGACGTTGGCGGTCGCGCTGACGATCCAGAGCGCGAGCGCCGTCAACACCACGGCCGCCAGCACGCGGCCGATCCGCGGCCGCGCCGTGCGTGGACCGGCGGCCATCACCCGCCCCCGGGCGCGGACTGTCGACGGTCCAGCCTCCGCGGCCTACTGATGCCCGTCAGGAAGCTCCTCGACGTCGGCCATCGGAATCCCATCGCCGTCGTGGCCGGCCCCCTCCTCCACGCCAGCGGCGCCGACGCGCCCACCAGCCGCCGGGCCGCCGGTTGCACCGCCCGCTGCGCCCCCCGCTGCGCCGCCTGTCGCGCCGCCCCGCCCCGCGCCGGCGCCGCCGCTCGCCGAACCCTGGTCTCCGGCCGCTCTCGCGGGGACGCCGCCCGGCAGCGCGCGGGCGCCAGCGGCGTCCGGGGCCCCTGCCCCGAGTTGCTTCGCCGGCGCACCGCCGCCGCTCCCCAGGAGCCCCATCTGCTGCTTGAGCTGGAGCAGCCGGAACTCGGCGTCGTTGGCGCCGGCGGACTGCTCCAACTGCTTGAAGTCCTTCGCCAGGCGGTCGCCCGTGAACTCCTCGTCGATCTCGACCGACGCGCGAATCTGCCGCTCGCTCTGATCGATCCGCTCCTCCATCCGCGCGAACGCCTCGAACGCCGACTTCTCCGACAGCGCCGACATGGTCTCGGCGATGCGCTTCTGCGCCTGCGCCCGCCGCTGACGCGCGATCAGGAGGTTCTTCTTTCGCTTCGCCTCCTCGATCTTGTCGTTGAGATCGCGGAGCGCGTTCTTGAGCTTTTCCGTCTCCTCGCGGTGGGCGTGCCAGGTCTGCTCGAGCGCCTGCCCGTGCGTCATGTGCTCGTTCTGCCGCACGAGCGCCTGCTTGGCGAGGTCGTCGCGCGATTCCCGCACGGCGAGCACGGCGCGGTTCTCCCAGTCCTGCGCCTGCCGGAGCTCGGCGTCCGCCTGGTCGCGCAGGCGCTTCTCATCGGCGATCGCCGCCGCAACCTGCTGCTTCGCCTTGACCAACTGCGAGCGCATGTCGACGATGATCTGATTGAGCATCTTCTCGGGGTTCTCGGCCGAGGAGATGAGATCGTTGATATTCGATCTGAGGAGCGTGGACAAGCGATCGAAGAGGCCCATTGGATATCCCGGTCAGCGGCGGAGACGCGTGTGCTACGACTCGCGGTACCCGGAGAGCTCACGCAGGTGTGACGTGAGGGCCAGCGTCATGCCCTCGTAACTCGACAGGAACTCGTCGTAATCGAGGTGGGCGAGCTCGAGCGCCTCGGTCAGCACGATCGACTCCCGCTCGATGCCATACGAGCCGTGCACGAGATCGGTTGCATTCAGCTGGAGGAGCCGCCGATTGAGGCTGGACGCCGCCGACTCCGTGTGGGGGACATTCATCACCTTCATCCGAAGAATGACGACCGGCGGCGAGTAGTGGACGACGACGTCCAGATCGAGCGCCCCCGTCGGCCGGACGATCCAGAGTCCGGGCTCCACCTCGGTGTAGCTGGCGCCCCCACCCTCGGAGGCCAGTCGGTCGAGAAAGCTCTCGATGTCTTCGCGGGTGACCATATGCCTCGTCGTACCTCGTCGAAGTTCGGGTTCCCAATGCTGCGCTGAGACATAACCGCGCCGGCAGGGCGGGTAAAGCCGGCACTCGCCGCCCGTCGCGAGCCGCTCACGCACCGCTCACGCGGCTCACGCACCGCTCACGCACCGCTCACGCGCGGCTCACGCGCCGCTCACGGACGCCCCCGCCGCTCACACGATGCGCAGCCGCCGCTGCGCGCCGTCCCCCGCGCTCCCCGTCTCGCGTCCTCCCCCTCCGCCTTCGCCCGCCGGCTCGCCCCCGCCGGCACCGCGCCCGCCCCGCGCGCCCCCGCGTGGGCCGCCACGCGGGCCGCCACGCTGGACGGCGGCGGGCACCGCTGCCCCGGGGGTCGCCGATCGCACCGACGGCGACCGATCCGACACCCCCTCGCCGGCCGGCGCCGGACCGAGCAGCGGCCGGAGGTACTCCCCCGTGTACGACCCTGCGGCACCGGCCACGGCTTCGGGCGTCCCCGCCGCCACGACCCGGCCACCCCGCGCGCCGCCCTCCGGGCCAAGATCGATGACCCAGTCGGCAGTCTTGATCACGTCCAGGTTGTGCTCGATCACGAGCACCGTGTTGCCGCGATCCACGAGTCGATGCAGCACGGTCAGCAGCATCCGCACGTCCTCGAAATGGAGCCCGGTCGTCGGCTCATCGAGGATGTAGAACGTCCGTCCGGTGTCTCGCTTCGACAGCTCCGTCGCCAGCTTCACGCGCTGCGCCTCCCCACCCGACAGCGTCGTCGCGCTCTGCCCCAGGTGGATGTACCCTAACCCTACGTCCGCGAGCGTCGCGAGTTTCTGGTGGATGCGGGGCTGGTTCTCGAAGAACGCGAGGGCGTCTTCGACCGTCAACTCCAGCACATCGGCGATCGTGAGGCCCCGGAACCGGACTTCCAATGTCTCCCGATTGAAGCGCTTTCCCTTGCACACCTCGCACGGGACGAAGACGTCGGGGAGGAAGTGCATCTCGATCTTGACCAGCCCGTCCCCCTGGCAGGCCTCGCACCGACCTCCCTTCACGTTGAAGGAGAAGCGCCCGGGCCCGTAGCCGCGGATCTTCGCCTCCGGCATCTCGGCGAAGAGCTCGCGGATGGGCGTGAACAGACCCGTGTAGGTGGCGGGATTGGAGCGCGGGGTCCGACCGATGGGGCTCTGATCGATGTCGATCACCTTGTCCAGGTGCTGGAGCCCGGTGATCCGCGCATGCTCGCCGGGGATCACCCGCGCGCGATAGAAGTGACGGGCCAGCGAGCGGTGGAGAATGTCCTCGACGAGGGTGCTCTTCCCCGAGCCCGACACGCCGGTGACGGCGACGAAGGTCCCGAGCGGGATGTCGACGTCGATCGTGCGCAGGTTGTGCGCGCGGGCGCCCTCGATCCGCAGGAGCCGCGCGGGATCGACTGGACGGCGGCTCGCCGGGAGCGGGATGGCCCGGACGCCGGTGAGGTACTGGCCGGTGATCGACGCCGGGTCCCGCGCGACCGTCTCCAATGACCCGCAGGCGATGATCTGCCCGCCGTGCTTGCCCGCCCCGGGGCCCATGTCGATGACGTAGTCCGCGGCCCGCATCGTCTCCTCGTCGTGCTCGACGACGATCACGGTGTTGCCGAGGTCGCGGAGCTGCTGGAGGGTCGCGAGCAGGCGCGCGTTGTCACGCTGATGCAGTCCGATCGACGGCTCATCGAGGATGTACAGCACGCCCACGAGCCGGGACCCGATCTGCGTCGCCAGCCTGATCCGCTGGGCCTCGCCACCGGACAACGATTCCGCCGGCCGATCGAGCGTGAGATAGTCGAGTCCGACGTCGACCAGGAAGCGCAGCCGCTCGCGCACTTCCTTGAGGATCGGCCCGGCGATCCCCGGATCGAGCCCGACCCGGCCGGCCGCCGCGTCGCGGACCGGGATGCTCTCGAAGAACCGCTGGGCCTCGAGCACCGACATCTCGACGACGTCGCCGATGTTGCGCGCCTCGATCGTCACCGCGAGCGACTCGGGCTTGAGCCGCCGACCCCGACATGCCGAGCAGGGCACGGCGACCATGTACTGGGCGAGCTCCAGTTGGACGGCGTCGGACTGGGTCTCATCGTGCCGGCGCTGGACGTTGGCGAGGATTCCCTCCCAGCGCGTCCCATCGTCGACCGCGGCATCGACCTGCGTCCCTCGCCGGCCGCCCGCACCGTAGAGCAGCGTGTCCCGGACGAACTGTGGCAGCTCTCCCCAGGGGGCGTTGAGGTCGAAGTGGTAGCGCTTCGCGAGCCCCGGCAGGATCACCTTGCGGAGGTAGCCGTCGGGCTCTCCCCAGGGGAGGATCACGCCCTCGAGCAGGGAGATGCTCGGGTCGCCGAGGATGAGCTCCTCCGAGACCTCGCGCCGGGTCCCGAGTCCGCTGCACGCCGGGCAGGCCCCGAAGGGAGAGTTGAAGGAGAAGTGCCGCGGCTCGAGCTCGGGGAGCGAGATGCCGCAGACGGGACAGCCGTACTTCTCGGAGTAGAGATGCGTCTCGCCGGTCGCTCCGCTCGCCGCGCCATCCCCCGGGCCAGCCGCCGCACCGCCCGACGTGCTACTCGACGTGCCACCGGTTCCCGCCGCATCGCGCGAATGGGCGATGATCTCGACCAGCCCGTCTGTCAGCCGCAAGGCGGTCTCGATCGAGTCGGCCAGTCGGCCGCGGTCCTCGGCGCGCACGACGAGGCGGTCGACCACGACCGAGACGCTGTGATTCTGCCGGCGATTGAGCTTGGGCGGCTCCGCCAGCTCGACCAACGCGCCGTCGACGATCGCTCGCACGAACCCCTGCTTCCGTGCCGACTCGAAGAGATCCCGGAACTCGCCCTTGCGGCCCCGCACGAGCGGGGCGAGGATCTCGATCCGCGTGCCCGGGGCCCAGGTGAGGACCGTGTCGGCGATCTGGCCCGCGCTCTGGCGCTGGACGGGGCGGCCGCAGTTGGCGCAGTGCGGGACGCCGGCCCGGGCGTAGAGGAGCCGGAGATAATCGTAGATCTCGGTGACGGTGGCGACGGTCGACCGCGGGTTGTGCCCGGCGCTCTTCTGCTCGATCGCGATCGCGGGGGAGAGCCCGTCGATGGAGTCGACGTCCGGCTTCTCCATGAGGCCGAGGAACTGGCGTGCGTAGGCCGAGAGTGACTCGACGTAGCGGCGCTGCCCCTCGGCGTAGATGGTATCGAAGGCGAGCGACGATTTGCCGGACCCGGACAGCCCCGTGATGACCGTGAGGCGGTCGCGGGGGATCGTGACGTCGATGTTGCGGAGGTTGTGCTCGCGCGCCCCGCGGACGACCAGCGATTCTTCCGGCATAATCCGCGAAAGCTCATCGCCGCCGCCGCCGGATGCCAGGGGAACCCCCGGCGCGGAGCGGCGCACTGCGGCGGGCGGCGGCGGGCGGCGGGCGGCGGGCGGCACGGTGCCCCGCCTGGGGCGGGCGGCCTGGTGCCCGGCACGGGCGGGTGACGGTGCGTTGTCGCGTGGGTGCGTGGGTGCGTGGGTGCGTGGGTGCGTGGGTGCGTGGTACCGGGGCGACGCGGGGGATGACGGTGCCGCCGTGGGCGCATCGCAACGTGGTGTACCGTGACATGCCGGGCCAGGCATCGGTGCGGGATGCGAATCGCGGGCGGCATGAATGCCGCCCGGCATTGGTGCGGGATGCGAGTCGCGGGCGGCATGAATGCCGCCCCTACGGGGGGCGCCCGGCGACGTGCGCCCGCACCGCCACGACGGGCCCACCATCGCGCCCGGTCGGTGCCGGTCCCGGTACCAGGGGCAATCGCGTTGCGATTGCCCCTGGTACCATCCAAACAATCCCGTTCCTTTGGTGGCCGCGGGACGCGGCCGTTCCCGCCCCGGCATCGGTGCGGGATGCGGGTCGCGGGCGGCATGAATGCCGCCCGGCATTGGTGCGGGATGCGAGTCGCGGGCGGCATGAATGCCGCCCCTACGCGCGGGGCGGCCTGGCGGCCGCCCGTCCGACGGGCACGGCGGCCCGGACGGGCCGCCGTGCCCTTACCTTGGTGACTGCTGCCTCGTCTTCTCTGAGCCCATCATGCCTACTACGGATGCCCTGGTTGTCCTGACGACCGTCGCCACCACCGACGAAGCCCTCGCGCTGGTGCGCGCGTTGCTCGACCGGCGGCTCATCGCCTGCGGCACCCTGCTGCCCGGCGCCCGCTCGCTCTACCGGTGGAAAGACCAGATCGCCGACGAGACCGAAGTCGTGGTGCTCCTCAAGACGCGTGGCGCGCGGGTCGATGCGCTCACGGCCGCCTTCGGCGAGCTGCACCCCTACAAGGTTCCCGAGCTGCTCGCGCTCCCGGTGACCGCAGGCGCGGACAAGTACCTGGGGTGGATCGACAAGGAAACGTCGCTGGCGCTCGTCTGAGCCTCGGATGATCGACGGATCCTCCCCGTCGGGGCCGCCCGCCGCGCCCCCACCCGCCGCGTCGCCCGCCGCGTCGCCCGCCGCGCCACCCGCCGCGTCGCCCGCAGGGTTGCCCACGGGGCTGCCCGCAGCACCGAGCGCGTTGGCCTCGGCCCCGACCGCGTCCCCCGCGTCCCCCGCGTCCCCCGCGGCCCCGGCGGCTCCCGCCCACGCCACGGCCGTGGGCGCAACGGCCGAGGCGCTCACCGATCGCGGGATCCAGCTCTGTCGCAAGGCGCGGTGGCGCGCGGCCGTGGAGCCGCTCCAGCAGGCGGTCGAGGCCGACCCGACGAACGCGACCGCCTTTTACCACCTGGG
Organism: Gemmatimonadota bacterium; assembly: GCA_021324635.1. Lineage (GTDB taxonomy): Bacteria > Gemmatimonadota > Gemmatimonadetes > Gemmatimonadales > Gemmatimonadaceae > Palsa-1248. The sequence goes on along the minus strand of JAJPIS010000110.1, from coordinate 52,407 downwards.
TGACGCGTACAACCATACCGACGCCCTGGCGGCCGCGCTCGAGGCGTTCGAGAGCGCGACCCGGCTCGAGCCCGATCACTGGCGTGCGCTCAAGGGGATCGGGATCGTGCTCGACCGCATGCACCGCCCGCACGAGGCGGCTGCCGCGTACCAGCGGGCGCGCGAGGCACAGGCCAAGACGGCGCCGCGACCGTCGTGATCGAGCTCGCGGGACTCACGAAGCGATACGGGTCCTTCACGGCCGTGTCGGGGATCGACCTCGTCGTGCCGCGCGGCGAGCTGTTCGGCTTGCTCGGCCCGAACGGGGCCGGCAAGACCACGAGCCTGCGCATGATCGCCGGCATCCTCCAGCCCACCGCGGGAACGGTCCGCATCGCGGGCATCGATCTCGCCCGCGACCCGGTCGCCGCCAAGTCGCAGCTCGGCTTCATCCCCGACCGTCCGTTCATCTACGAGAAGCTCAGCGGGATGGAGTTCCTCCGCTTCGTCGCCGGCCTGTACGGGCAGTCCGGGTCGAGCACGGACCGGCGCGCGCGCGAGCTGCTCGCGCTCTTCGATCTCGAGCCGTGGCGCGACGAGCTGGTCGAGAGCTACAGCCACGGCATGCGGCAGAAGCTCATCATCGCGAGCGCGTTCGTGCACCGGCCGGCGGTCATCGTCGTCGACGAGCCGATGGTGGGGCTGGACCCCAAGGCCGCACGCATCCTCAAGGACCTGTTCCGCGAGTACACGCGCCGCGGCCACACGATCATGATGTCGACGCACACGCTCGAAGTCGCCGAGACGCTGTGCGACCGGATCGCGATCGTCCAGGGGGGCCGGATCCGCGCCGAGGGGACGATGGCCGAGCTGCGTGCGACCGCGGCCGCCGGCGCGACCGGGCTCGAGGACATCTTCCTCCGGCTCACCGGCGAGCGCGCCGCCCGGGAGCTGCTCGCGGTGCTCGACGCCTAGCCGGCTCGCGCCGGCCGGACCATGCTCCGCCTCCTCCTCCGACCCAAGTGGCTCACGGCCCGCGTCCGCGCGACCGCGCCGGGCGTCGGCCGCACGCGCTGGATCGCCCTCGGCCTCCTCGGCGCGGGGTTCTGGGGCGGCGTGTTCGCCGTGCTCGCCCGACTGCTTCGCTACTTCCGGAACGTGCCCGAGCTCGGGCCGTTGCTCGCGGCCAAGCTCCTCGGGATGATCCTGGCGGGGTTCTTCGGGATCCTGATCCTCTCGAACGTGATCACCGCGCTGTCGAGCTTCTTTCTCGCGCGCGACCTCGACATCCTCGCCGCCGCGCCCGTCCGCTGGCCGGCGCTCTACGCCGCCAAGCTCACCGAGACACTGGTCAGCTCGAGCTGGATGGTGGCGCTGATGGCGATCCCGATGCTCGCCGCCTACGGCGTCGTCTACCATGGCGGTCCGCTCTTCGGCGCCGTCGCCGTGGCCGCCATGGCGCCGTTCTTCCTGCTCCCGGCGATCCTCGGAAGCGCCATCACGCTCGTGCTGGTCAACATCTTCCCGGCCCGGCGCGCACGGGACATCCTGAGCGTGGTGGCGGTGCTGAGCGGCGCGGGGCTGGTCCTCGTCCTCCGCCTGCCGCGCCCCGAGCGACTCGCGCGCCCCGAAGGCTTCCAATCGCTGGCGGCGTACCTGGAGGCCCTGCAATCGCCCTCGGCCCCCTGGCTGCCGAGCGAGTGGGCGCAGCGCGCGATCATGGCACACTTGGGCGGGACGACCGACGTCCGGGCCCACCTGGCGCTCTGGGGCGCCACCGCGCTCGCGGCCGCCGCGGGCGCCGCGCTCCACCGATGGCTTTACGGCCGTGGATTCAGCAAGGCGCAGGAGGGCTCGGGACGCGGCGGCGACGCCGCACCGGGGACGACCCGCGGCACCCTCGCGCGCGCCGGGGCCGCGCTCCTCGCTCCGCTCGGCCCGGCCCGCCGGGAGCTCGTGCTCAAGGAGCTTCGGGTCTTCTTCCGCGACACGACACAGTGGTCACAGCTCCTGCTGCTCGCCGTGCTCATCGCCGTCTACGTGTTCAACGTGAAGTTCCTGCCGCTCACGGGCGACGGCGTGAGCTTCTTCCTGCGCACGATCGTCCCGTTCTGCAACCTGCTGCTCGCCGGCTTCGTGCTGGCGTCGATCGCCGCCCGCTTCATCCTGCCGGCCGTGAGCCTCGAGGGACGGACGTTCTGGCTGCTCCGCGCGAGTCCGCTCGCGATGCGCGACCTGCTCTGGGCCAAGTACTGGGTCGGCACGCTGCCGCTCCTCGTGCTGGCCGAGGGGATCGTCGCGGTCACCAACCATCTCCTCCAGGTGAGTGACTTCATCTTCGCCGTGACACTCCTCTCGATCGCCCTGCTCACGTTGGCCGTCTCGGCGCTGGCCCTCTGCTTCGGCACCCTCTTCCCCCAGTTCGAGACCGAGAACGCGGCCCAGATCCCGACGTCCTTCGGGGGTCTCGTGTACATGATGACGGCCGTCGCCCTGCTCGGCGCCACGATCATCCTCGAGGCGCGGCCGGTCTACATCCATCTGGCGCGCCACCTGTGGGGCACACCGCCGCTCACCGCCGACGGGGTCCAGCTGGTGCTCGGCCTGGGCGGTGCCGCCGCCCTGTGCATCGCCGTGACACTGCTCGCGATCCGTGTCGCCCTGCGCCGACTGGAGGGGATCGAGCGAGCCAGCTCGTGACCGGCGGCGCCGGCCATCCGGCGCGTCCGGAACTGCCCCGCGCCCTCAGCCGGCGGCCACCCGCCGCGTACGCATCGTGGCGCCGACCGCTCCGCCCAGCGGCTGGCCGCACCGCTCGCAGAACCGCGCGTCGGCGCGCGTGACCGCTCGCCCGCACGCATCGCAGACGCCGCCCAGGTAGCGCGCGCAGCTCGAGCAGTAGAGCGCGTCGGCCTCGGGGCGCGGGCCGCAGATCGGGCACACCGGGGCGGCCGCGGTCGGGGCCCGAGTCTGCGAGGCGGCGACCCCCGGCCGCTCACCCGCGGCCCGGATCTCCTCGAGCGCCTGCCCCGTGTACTCCGTCTTGAGCGTCGCGTAGTCGCTCTCGGAGAGCTTGCCGGTCGCGCGGTCGAACTCGATCTCGCGAAGGACGTCGATCGCGCTCGCCCCGGGCACCGCCCGCGTCCCCCGGTGATCCGCCCCTGGCGCCGGGCGGCCGGCCGCGCCGCCGCCGGTGCGCGGCACCAGGATCGGGAGCAGCACGAACGTGAGGACGATGGCCGCGAGCACCGCCCCCAGAACGATCTGGATCACGCGGGCGGAGTGGACAGGTCCCGCATCACCGGTCGTCGCGCACGGCGGCATCCAATCGGGCGAGTTCTTCCGGGGTCGCGTCCACGTGCGCGTGTGCGGCGTGCCCGCCTGCGGTAGCCGATGCGATGGGTTGCGCCGCCAGGTCGGCGGCGCGCTTCCAGCGCTGGATGAGCACGGCCACCAGGCCGGCGCCGGCGCCGAGGGCGACGAACGGGGTGACGTACGCCGCCCAGTTGAACCCCTCGCGCGTCGGGGCCATCAGCACCCGCTCGCCGTAGGCGGCGCGGAAGGCGGCGATGATCTCGGGCCCGGTGTATCCGCCGGCGACGAGCTGCATCACGTCCGCGTGCATCGCCGGCGAGACGGGACAGGTGAAGTCGGTCGTCCGGCAGGTGTAGACGTCGAGCGTGCAGCCGCACTGACAGTGGATCTGATGCTCGAGCGCGTCGCGGTCGGCCGCGGTCATCGACGCCTGCGCACCGGGCTTCGCGGGACGCTGCACCGGGCGGTACGCGCTCTCGCTCATCGGACCACTCATCGTGAGCCGCGGCCCCTGTTGGGCCCCCGGCTGGTCGGCGCCGGGTTGGCTGCCCTGCGGAGCGGCGGTCCCGGGGGTGGTGGCGAGTACGGACGTCATGCCCGCGCCGAGCGCGGCGAGAAAGCCGCGGCGGGTGAGCCGCGGTGTCGTCTCGCCGGTCGCCGCGGGGACAGTGGCCGGGAGCCTCATGTGACGGCCGGTGCCGGCGCGACGCGCTCCGGAGCGAGCACGGCGGCGTAGCCGCTCTGGGCACGCGCACGGTCGGCCTGTGGCCACATGACGATCAGGCCGCCCAGCGCCATGAGGGCGCCCCCGTACCACACCCACCAGACCAGCGGATTGAAGGAGATCCGGATCTCGGCCGTGTCGTCCGGGAGCACACCGGTGAACACGACGTACACGTCCTCGCTCGGACGCTCGTCGATGCCGACCGCCGTCGACGGCTCGAAGGTCGGCGAGCCGCGGCTGTCGACGTGCTGCCGCTTCTCGCTCTCGATCACCGGCACCGGGTGCCCGTCGCGCGTCGGCTTGAGCGAGATGGCGGTGACCTGCCGATTCAGGGCGTCGAACCGGGAGATCCCCATGCTGACGAATTCCCAGTGGTGACCGTACGGGTCGGTGACGGCGAAGGTCTGGCCGTCCTTGAGTGTGACGTCGTGCTCGGTCTTGAACACCAGGCCCGCGAACGCGCAGAAGAGGATCACGACGCCGGCGTGGACGATGTAGCCGCCGTAGCGCCGCCGGTTGCGGGCGATGAGACGGATGAAAGCCAGGGCGACGCCTTCGCCATGCATCCGCATCCGCGCGCCCACCCCCTTGTAGAACTCCTGGAGGATGGTCGTGGCGACGAAACCGGCGAGCGTGTAAGCGACGAGCGCGTGGATCTCGCGCATCCCGAGCGCGAGCAGGATCGCGAGGACGGCGACGGCGCCGAAGCCGGGCGTGGCGAACTGCCGGCGGACGTTCGCGATCGAGGCCCGGCGCCAGGCGATGAGCGGTCCGATCCCGGTCAGCGCCAGCAGCAGGAGGCCGAGGGGGACATTCACCGCGTTGAAGAAGGGGGGGCCGACGGTGATCTTCGTGCCCCGCACCGCCTCACTCAGGATCGGGAAGAGGGTCCCCCAGAGCACGGAGAAGGCGATCCCGACGAGGAGCACGTTGTTGTAGAGAAACGCGGCCTCGCGGCTGATCATGCTCTCCAGCTCGGCCCTCGCTTCGAGGTCCTTGAGGCGCGTGGCCACGAGATAGGCGGTCACGGCCACCGCGATCCCCAGCAGCGCGGCGAACCAGACGCCGACCGGGGATTGCGCGAAGGAATGCACGCTCGAAATCACGCCGCTCCGCGTGATGAACGTGCCGAGGATCGCGAGCAGGAAGGTCGAGACGACGAGGACGACGTTCCACTTGCGCAGCATCCCCCGCTTTTCCTGCACCATGATCGAGTGGAGGAAGGCCGTGCCGGTGAGCCACGGGAGCAGCGAGGCGTTCTCGACGGGGTCCCACATCCAGTAGCCGCCCCACCCGAGCTCGACGTACGCCCACCACATCCCGAGCGTGATCCCGACGGTCAGGAAGAACCAGGAGACGAGCGACCACCGCCGGACGGCGGCCAGCCACTCGCCGTCGAGCCGGCGGGTCACGAGGGCGGCGATGGCGAAGGCGAAGGGGATCGTGGTCGCGACGTAGCCCAGGTACAGGTTGGGCGGGTGGAAGGCCATTCCCGGGTTCTGGAGCTGCGGATTGAGCCCGTTGCCGTCGACCACGTCGTACGGCAGCCGCGTGAACGGGCTCGCGCCGAAGCAGAGGGTGGCGAGGAAGAAGAGGGTGACGGCGGATAGGACCCCGCACACGAAGGGCATGAGCGCGCGGTTGCGGCCGCGGTTCGCCCAGACGGCGATGGCCGAGTACGTCGAGAGGATCAGCGCCCAGAAGAGCATCGAGCCTTCCTGCCCGGCCCAGAAGGCGGTGATCGTGTAGAGGCGCGGCAGGTTCGCGCTGGTGTACGACGCCACGTACCGCAGCGTGAAGTCGTGCCGGAGGAGGGCGGTCCAGAGCCCGGCCGCGGCCAGCGCGACGAAGCCCCAGGTCGCGTAGACCGCCCGCTCGCCGGTCGCGCTCAGGTCGGCACGGCGCAGCGCCCCACCCGTGAACGACACGACCGCGCCCCATCCCGCAAAGAGGAGCGCGACCCAGAGCGACAGCTCACCAATGAGGATCATCGAGAATCATCGAGGACCGTGCGGTGGATCAACGTGGGGGCGGCATTCGTGCCGCCCGCTACTGGCATCTGCTCCGATGCCTGGCCCGCATTCGTACCGCCCGGCATTGCCGTTCGGCAGTCAGGCCGAGCGGGCGACGGTCGCCGGACGATACCCCGGGGTCGACCGGTACTTGGGCGCGTTCTCGTACCGAGAGGCGCACTTGGCGAGCAGGGTGGTCGCGTGGAACGTTCCGTCGGTGCCCAGCCGGCCCTCGACGATGACGTCGGCGCTGTCGGTGAAGGTATCGGGGATGACGCCGCGATACTCGACCGGATAGGTGCGCGCCCCGTCGGACACGCGGAACGCGACTTCGCGGCCGCCCGGGTCGCGCTCGATCGAGCCGGGGACGACGCGCGCGCCGAGCTTGACGCCGGTGCCGACGAGCGACGGGTCGGCCGCCACCTTGCCCGCGAGCTCCTGTGGGGTGACGTAGTACACGGCGGTCGTCCGGATCGAGCTCGCCATGAGGTACCCCGCCGCGCCCAGGATGACGGCTCCGCCGACGAGGAACTTGGCTCGCGGCTTCATCGCGCCGGCCCTCCGCTCCGCACGTCCATCCGCATGCGCATCTGCATGATCGTCATGATCGTGACCGGAGTATAGCGACCCGACCGGCCTTGCGGTTCGGCGGGAAGGGTCGCCCGGCCGGGCATCACTCCGGGCGAATGGCGGCCTGCCTGATCCGGCTCATGATCGCCTCCAGCTCCCGCTCGGCCCGCTCACGCTCCTCGGGCGTCCAGGCCCCGGTCAGTTGGCGGAAGTCGCGGATCCGCTCGAGCATCTCGTCGATGACGGTCCGCAGCTCGAGATTCGACCGCCGCTCCGACGGGTTCGGATCCGGTCTCGGCATCGCGCGGATAATACGAAGCGAGCGCGAGCGTCGCTACGTGGCGTGCCGGGCCCAGTAGAGGGCGGCGGCCACGGCGCGCGACCAGGCCCGCGCGCCCTGCCGGGCGGCGTCCCGGCCGGCGCCCGGGGCAAACCGGGTGAAGGTGCGCCCCGCGGTGAAGGCGGCGCTGTCGGACCAGACGCCGGCGGCGAGCCCGGCGAGCCCGGCGGCGCCGAGCGCCGTCGTCTCCACCAGGTCGGGCCGCTCCACCGGGACGTCGAGCACATCGGCCTGGAACTGCATGAGCCAGTCGTTCTGCGACGCCCCCCCGTCGACCCGCAACCGGGCGACGGCGCGCCCGGCCGCGCCCGCGTACCGGCGCATGCTCGCGAGCACGTCGTCGGTCGCGTAGGCCATCGCCTCCAGAGCGGCGCGGGCCAGATGCGCGCGGGTCGTGCCGCGCGTGAGTCCCGTGATCGTGCCTCGGGCGGCCGGCTCCCAGTACGGGGCGCCGAGCCCGGTGAGCGCCGGGACGAAGGTGACGCCGGCGGTCGACGGCACACTCCGGGCGAGCGCTTCGGTGTCGGCCGCCGACGCAATGATCCCGAGCCCGTCACGGAGCCACTGCACGGCCGCGCCGGCGATGAAGATCGACGCCTCGAGGGCGTACGCCGGTTGGCCCTGAGCGTCGCACGCGACCGTCGCCAGGAGTCCGGATCGGGCGGGCGGCCTGGGTCGGCGCGAGCCGGCGTGCAGCAGGAGGAAGGCGCCGGTGCCGTACGTATTCTTGCTCTCCCCTGCCTGGTGGCAGCCCTGGCCGAAGAGCGCCGCCTGCTGGTCGCCGGCGACGCCGGCGATCGGGATCGTGCGGCCGGCGGGGCCGCCGACGAGGGGCGCCTCGACGGCCCCGAACTCGCCGGCCGATGGCCGGACCTCGGGAAGCGCGCCGCGCGGCACGCCGAACAGGTCGCACATGGCGTCGCTCCACGCGCGCCGCCCGATGTCGTAGAGCGAGGTACGGGCGGCGTTGGTGGGATCGGTCGCGTGGACCGCGCCGCCGGTCAGGTTCCAGATGAGCCAGGTGTCGATCGTGCCGACCAGCACGTCGCCCCGGACCGCGCGCTCGATCCACTGATGGTGCCGGAGCAGCCACTCGAGCTTGGCGGCCGAGAAGTACGGGTCGAGGGTGAGCCCGGTCGTCGCGGCGACCGCCCGGGCGTGGCTCGCCAGCTCGGCGCAGCGTGGCGCCGTCCGGCGGTCCTGCCAGACGATCGCGTGCGGCGCCGAACGAGGGCGGGCGGGCTCCCAGGCGACCACCGTCTCACGCTGGTTGGTGATCCCGATCGCCGCCGGCAGCTCCCCCGCGCCCCGGACCGCCTCGGCCGCCGCCTCGAGCGTGCGGTCGAGGATCTCGACCGGGTCGTGCTCGACCCACCCGGGCTGCGGATAGAACTGCGTGATCTCCCGATATCCCCGCCCCGCGACCCGCCCGTCCGAGCCGATCATGAGACACGTGGTGCCCGTCGTCCCCTGGTCGATCGCGAGCACGTGGGTCATGGGATCCGCTTCGCCGGCACATCACGGCCGTTCTGGTGGACGACCAGACCGGTCACCGCACCCCCCACCTCGCGCGTGAAGCGGATCTGCGCGTCGACCTCCTTCAGGAAGAAGTCGCGGTTGCTCTCGGGCCACAGCCGTCTGGTCGCGTCGCTCACCGTGGAGTGGATGAAGAGCGCGCCATCGTGCAGGGTGATGTCCATCCGGACGCCCGGCGCGGCCTCGTACGTCCCGACGAAGGGGCGAAGTGCGGACGCCGGCAGCTCGATCGCCGTGCGTGCCGGTTGTGGGAGCGCCGACGGCGGCACCAGCCCGAGCAGGCGCATGTAGCCGGCGAGCTGACTGTAGTGCTCGGCCAGGTCGGTCTCGAACGCGAGCAGGCTGCTCGCCCGTGCCATCGATCGGAGCGGGCCGACGCGTCCCAGAGCCGTGTCGCAGAACCGGAGCGATGCTCGGAGGCGTGCGACGAGCGTGTCCTTGGGCCAGCGCGCCTTGACCGTATCGGGGGCCGAGTCCTTTGCCGTCCCGGGGTGTTTCACGCCCCCGAACTGCTGGCAGAGCTCGTAGTTGGCGTCCTCGAGATGCTGGGCGATGTATCCCACCGTCTGCTGTGCCGGGGTGGGCCGGTACGCGTATCGTGCCTCGGGGATCGAGTCGAGCGCCGCCACGAGCCGGCTGCCGTAGATCCCCGCAAAGTTCTCGAACGCCAGCATGACGCCGTCCCCCGGCGCCCGCGTCGCTGGCGATTGCGCGGGGAGCGCCGCGGGGAGCGCGAGGGTGAGCACGATCCAGGCACGAAGGCGCATGTGATCACGGGCTCCAGGTGAGGGCTGCCATCGACCCGCCGCGACTCGAGGGGTGCTGCGCCCGCAGTGGAACCCGGCAGCAGCCGGAATGGTCCGGAGCTGCGCCCCTAGCCTGCGCCTGGTCGGATGGTATCGCATGGCCTGGTCGAACGGTATATTATCTCGCGGGCAAACGGTATACTATCGGTCTTGATGATCAGCTACACGCCCCGGATCGTCGACGGCGAGCTCGACGAGCTGCTGCAGTCCCTTCCCGCCCTCGCGCTCGAGGGGCCGAAAGGGGTTGGGAAGACGGCAACGGCCGAGCGCAGGGTCGCCACTGCCATCCGTCTCGACGATCCCGCGCAGCGAGAGCTGGCGGCAGCGGCCCCCGTCGCGGTCCTGCGAGCGCCCCCACCCGTTCTCCTCGATGAGTGGCAGCACGTCCCCGCCATCTGGGATGCCGTCCGCCGCGCGGTGGCCCATGACGCGCCGCCGAATCGCTATCTCCTCGCCGGCTCCGCAGCGCCCGCCGAAGCCCCCACACATTCCGGCGCGGGGCGGATCGTCAGAGTGCGGATGCGCCCCCTCGCCCTCAGCGAACGTGGGGCGGCGCCGCCCAGCGTGAGCTTACGCGAACTTCTCACCGGTTCGCAGCCAACGATCACGGGACGTACCGCTGTCGATCTCGCCGGCTACGCGACGGAGATCGTTCGCTCCGGTTTCCCCGGCTTGCGCCGCCTGAGCGGTCGAGCGCTCCGCGCGCAACTCGATGGCTACCTAGCGCGCGTTGTGGACCGCGACTTCCTCGAACAAGGTCACGCGGTACGGAAGCCCGAAACGCTCCGGCGCTGGATGTCGGCGTACGCCGCTGCGACGGGTACGACGACGTCCTTCGACAAGATTCGACGCGCCGCGACCAAGGCTGACCGCGAGGCGCCCACCAAGGTGACCGTTGGTGCGTACCGCGACATCCTCGAGCGCCTCTGGTTGATCGACCCCGTTCCTGGATGGCTCCCATCTCGCAACCACCTGGCCCGCCTCACCGAGGGCCCAAAGCATCACCTTGCTGATCCGGCCCTGGCGGCGCGCTTACTCGGTGTGGACGAGGGTGCGTTGCTGACCGGCGCCACTCCTCCGATCGTCCCGCGAGATGGGACTCTCCTCGGCCGCCTCTTCGAGTCACTGGTCACACTGTCCGTTCGTGTATATGCGCAGGCAGCGGAAGGGCAGGTGCGCCATCTCCGTACAAGGGACGGGCGTCAGGAGGTCGACCTGATAGTCCAGCGCTCGGACCAGAGGGTGCTCGCGATTGAAGTGAAGCTCGGGGCGACGGTGTCAGACGACGACGTGAAGCATCTTCTCTGGCTTCGACGCCGGCTCGAGAACGACGTGCTCGACACGGTGCTCGTGACGACGGGGCCACAGGCCTATCGCCGACCGGACGGCGTTGCCGTCGTCCCGGCGGCTCTTCTCGGACCGTGATCTTCGACAGCCGGCCTCCCACCACCCCGCTCGCGACGCAGGCTGGCCCGACGCGGTCCGGGACGCGACGGACTTCGCGATCCGTCGACAGATGCCTCACGTCCTCCGAACGGCGTGGCGGCGACGGCGCTAGACGTCGAGGCGGCTGACGAAGCGGGCGTTGGTCTCGATGAAGAGGCGGCGGGGCTCGACGTCGTCGCCCATCAGCGTCTGGAAGATCTGATCCGCCTGGAGGGCGTCCTCCATCGTCACCTTGAGGATCGTCCGCGTCTGCGGGTCCATCGTCGTGCGCCAGAGCTGCTCGGGGTTCATCTCGCCCAGCCCCTTGTAGCGCTGGACGTTGACGGCGGCCTTGCCGTCGCCGTTGCCGAGGCGGGCGGCGATCGCGTCCCGCTCCCCCTCGTCGTAGGCGTAGTACTCCTCGCGCCCGCGCGCGACCCGGAAGAGGGGCGGCTGGGCGATGTAGACGAAGCCGGCGTCGATGAGGTTCGGCATCTGCCGGAAGAAGAACGTCAGCAGCAGGGTCCGGATGTGCGCCCCGTCGACATCGGCATCGGTCATCAGGATGACCTTGTGGTAGCGCGCGCCGTCGATCGAGAAGTCGTCGCGGATCCCCGTGCCGAGGGCCGTGATGATGGTCCGGATCTCCTCGTTCGACAGCACCTTGTCGATCCGCGCCTTCTCCACGTTGAGGATCTTGCCGCGGAGGGGCAGGATCGCCTGGAACGACCGCTCGCGCCCCATCTTCGCGCTCCCGCCCGCGCTGTCACCCTCGACGATGTAGAGCTCGCAGAGGGCCGGGTCGCTGAGCGAGCAGTCGGCGAGCTTCCCGGGGAGCGCACTCACGTCGAGCGCGTTCTTCTTCCGCGTGAGATCCCGCGCCTTCCGCGCCGCCTCCCGCGCCCGCGCGGCCGACACCGCCTTCTCGACCACGATGTTGGCGACCCGGGGATGCTCCTCGAGATAGGACCCGAGCATCTCGTTGACGACCGTCTTCACGGCGCCCTCGGCCTCGGAGTTCCCCAGCTTCGTCTTCGTCTGTCCCTCGAACTGCGGCTCCCGCACCTTGACCGAGAGGACGGCCGTCAGCCCCTCGCGCACATCATCACCCGAGAGCGTGAAGTTGTCCTTCTTGAGGAAGCCGCCCTTCTGGGCATAGGCGTTGATCGTGCGAGTGAGCGCCGACTTGTAGCCGGTGAGGTGCGTCCCACCCTCGTGCGTGTTGATGTTGTTCACGAAGGAGAAGACGTTCTCGGTGTAGCCATCGTTGTACTGCATCGCGAGCTCGATGCCGATGTCGTCGCGCTCGGTCTCGATGTACACGACCTCGGAGTGTAGCGGCTTCCGGTTCTGGTTGAGGAACTGCACCATCTCCCGCAGGCCCCCGCGCGCGTGGAACGTCTCCGTCCTGGCCGGCGTCTCGCGCTCATCGGTGAGCGTGATCGTCACGCCCTTGTTGAGGAAGGAGAGCTCCCGTAGCCGGAGCGCCAGCAGGTCGTACTTGTAGACCAGCTCCGTGAAGATCAGCGGGTCGGGCTTGAACCAGACCGTCGTGCCGGTCTCCCGTGGCGGCACCTTGCCGAGCACCTTGAGCCGTGTCCGCGTGTCGCCGCGGACGAAATCCATGTAGTGCTCCTTTCCATCCCGCTTGACCCAGACCTTGAGCTGCTCGGAGAGCGCGTTGACGACCGAGACGCCGACCCCGTGCAGGCCGCCCGACACCTTGTAGCTGCTCTTGTCGAACTTGCCGCCCGCGTGCAGCACCGTCATCGCGAGCTCGACGCCCGGGATCTTCTCCGTCGGGTGCACGTCGACCGGGATCCCGCGACCATTGTCGATGACGGTGATCGCGTTGTCGGCGTGAATGGTCACCGCGACGCGATCCGCATACCCGGCGAGCGCCTCGTCGATCGAGTTGTCCACGACCTCGTACACGAGGTGGTGGAGCCCGCGCTCGGACGTCGATCCGATGTACATCCCCGGGCGCTTCCGCACGGCTTCCAGGCCCTTGAGGACCTGAATCTGCCCGGCGTCATAGCGCTCGGGTGTGGTGTCCGATTTAGCCATCGTCCTGGGTCAGAATAGCCTCTGGGGCGAAGGAAAACCGAAAGACACCTCGCCCATAATCTCTGAATCTAACGCCCCGGGCCGCCGCCCGCAACGGGGTCGGCCGTGGCTATGCCCTTGAAAAACAAGGAGTTACCGTCTGGACTGCCATCGGATCTTCCGGATCGGCGGCCGGCCGGGCACGACGTTGATGGCGGCGAGGATCTGCCGCTCCAGGAGCGAGAGCTCCGCCATCCACGGGTTCGTGGCCACGGCGACGAACAGGGTGCCGTCGGCCGTGATCCTGAGCGGCTCGGTCACCGCCGCGACCTGCGGACCCACCAACCGTGGCCAGTCCGGGATCAACCCGGCCTGCGCGACGCGGTCAGCGATCCCGGCGCCCCGCAGGACGTCGGCGATCACGGTGTCCACGCGCTTCGGCCGCACCGCGGCCGGCGACCGGTCCGCCTCGTGGTCTCGGCGGCGGCGCGTCACGCCGCCTCCGACGCGATCACGCCATCGGCGATCCGGGCGCGCGCGAGTCGCGTGAGACCGGGCGGGATATCCGCGTCCCTCGGAACGGCCAGGACGACCTGGCCGACGGCCTCCCCACCCAGCACGTCGAGGATCGCCCGGGCGCGCCGCTCGTCCAGCTCCGCGAACGGGTCATCGAGCAGCAGGATCGGGGCGACGCCGGCATCGTGCGCGCGGAGCGTGTCGGCCTCGAGGATCCGGAGTCCGATCGCGGCCGTGCGCTGCTGGCCGGCCGATCCGTACGTGCGCAGCTCTCGTCCACCCAGCGTCAGGACGAGATCGTCGCGATGCGGCCCCACCCGGGTCGACCCGTGTCGGAGATCCGCCACTCGTCCGGCCTCGAGCGCCCCGGCGAGCGCGTCGCGCAGATCGGCGATGCTCGATTCGCCTGCCCGGATCGCGTGCGCCGACGGCCCGGCAGGCAGGTGGGGCGCATACCGCATCTCGACCGACCCGCGCTCGCCGATCGCGGCGCAGGTGCGGGCGAGCTCCGGCGCCTTCCGACACGCCCACTCGGCCCGCTCCGCCCAGAGCACCGCCCCCGCGTCGGCGAGCATCGGCTCCCACGCACCCAGCGCCGCGTCCAGCGCGCGGGCCGGCGTGGCCGCCGACGCGCTCGCCGGGGTGTTCGCCGGGGCGGTCGTCGAGGCGCTCGCCAGAGGGCTCGCCGGTGCGTCCCCACCGTCCGCCGACCCTCTCGGGGCACGCCGCACGAGCGATCGGAGGGCGGCGTTTCGGCGCACGAGCGCACCGCGGTACTGCTGAAGCGCGGCCAGGTAACGGCGGGAGGTCGTGGCGAGCACGACGTCCACGTAGCGCCGGCGCCCGGCGGGCCCGCCGCGGACGAGGTCCACATCGGCCGGCGAGAAGGTCACGGAGGGAACGGCGCCCAGCCCATCGCTCAGTCGATCGGGCACGCCGCCATCGATGGTCAGCCGCTTCCGTCGGGTCGCCCGCTCGAACCCGAGCACCACGGTCGAGTGCTGGCTGCGCGCGCCGCGGCTCGGCCCGGCACCAGCCGCCAGATGTCCGCGCACCGAGAACCCATCGGCGCCGAAGCGGACGACGTCGGTATCGCGCGCTCCCCGAACGGAGCGCAGCAGGTGGAGGTAGGCGATCGCCTCCAGCAGGTTCGTCTTCCCCTGCCCGTTCTCGCCGACGATCACCATTCCATCCGGCGGCAGACGGAGCGCGACGTGGGCGAGGTTGCGGAAGTCGCGGGCGTCGAGTCCCTGGAGCCACACGTCAGGGACGCGGACGCACCCGTCCGCCCGATCGCGTCACGCGCCACGAACCACCGGCGCGCACCGCTCCCATCACGCGCCGCGAAACGCCGGCGCGCGCTTCTCCAGGAAGGCGCGCATCCCCTCGCCCATGTCGGCGGTCGCGGCGAGCAGGCCGAAGTGCCCGGCCTCGACCGCCAGACCTTCGCCGAGCGACAGGTCGAGCCCGCGGTCGACGGCGTCGATCGTCAGCGCGACGGCGAGCGGCCCGTTGCGCAGGATCTGCCCGACCATCGCGCGCGCGGCGTCGAGGAGCTGCTCGGCCGGGACGACGCGGTTCACGAGACCGATGCGGAACGCCTCCTGGGCATCGATCGTCTCGCCCGTCAGCAGGAGCTGGAGCGCACGACCCCGTCCGACGAGGCGCGGGAGGCGTTGCGTGCCGCCGTAGCCCGGCGCGATGCCCAGCTTGACCTCGGGCTGCCCGAACTTCGCTCCCTCGCTCGCGACGCGCATATGGCAGGCCATCGCCAGCTCGCATCCACCTCCCAGCGCGAAGCCGTTCACGGCGGCCACGACGGGCTTGGGCGATGTCTCGAACCGTCGGAAGATCTCCTGCCCGCGGAGCGCTCGCTCGCGGGCCGCGAGCGGGGACTGCCCGGCGAGCTCCGAGATGTCGGCCCCGGCCACGAACGCGCGCCCGGCGCCGGTGAGGACGATGCCGCCGATGTCCGCGCGGGCGCGAACCTCATCGGCCGCCGCGCCCAGCTCCGTGATCGTGGCGTCGTCGAGCGCGTTGAGCTTCTCGGGCCGGTTGACCGTGATGGTGGCCACACGGTCCGACACGGTCAGGGTGAGCGAATGGTACGGCACGTGCGAGAATCTAACCCCTTCGAGGCGGAGCGCAGGAGGCACAACCGATGCACTGGATCCACCGGCTCGGCTCTCCCCGCACGGGATTTCGGTACGTGTCGGATTCCGGCCAGCCGGTGCGCGCGCGGGCGGTACTGGCCCGGATCGACGCGCTCCGGATCCCGCCGGCCTATCGCGACGTGCACATCGCCGCCGATCCCCGCGCGTCGGTGCAGGCGTGGGGGTTCGATGCCCGGGGGCGGAAGCAGTACCGGTACCACGCGCGGGCGGTGGAGCGTGGGCAGCTTCGCAAGTATCACCGGGTCGCTCGGCTGGCGCGCGACCTGCCGGCCATCCGGGCGGCGATCACGCGCGACTTCAGCGCCCGCGGGCTCGGCAAGCGCAAGGTCGCGGCCGGCGTCGTCCGACTGATCGCCGAGGGATACCTCCGCGTCGGGTCCGACCGCTACGCGCGCGAGAACCACAGCTACGGCACGACGACGCTGCACAAGCGCCATGCCCGGGTCGACGCCGGGTCGGTGGTGCTCGAGTACATCGGTAAGCGGGGCATCCCACAGCACCACGTGATCGCCGACCGGGCGCTCGCGGCGTTCGTCCGGGAGCTGGAAGGCTCGCCCGGGCGCCGCCTCTTCCGCTACCTCGAGGGCGGCGCGTGGCACGACCTGACGGCCTCGGACGTCAACGCCTACCTCCGCCGACTGGTCGGGGTTCCGTACACGACGAAGGACTTCCGCACCTGGGGGGGCACGCTGCACGCCGCGATGGTGCTGGCCGACGTCGGCCCCGCCGCATCGCAGCGGGAGGCCAAACGCAACGTCGTGATGGCGATCCGGATCGTCGCGGCGGAGCTCGGCAACACGCCCGCCATCTGTCGCAAGGCGTACATCCATCCGATCGTGCTCGCCGAGTACCTGGACCACGGCCTCACGATCACCCGCGATCGCCGGGCGCGGCCCCGCGGCGCACGACCGCGGATCGTCGCACCGCCGAGCGTCAGCGCCATCGCCAAGCACGACCCATGGGTCGCGTGGTCGCCCGACGAGCGGGCGCTGATCGCCTTTCTCGCCGAGCACTTTCCCGAGCGGCGTCGCCGGCCACGGGCGGAGGGGGAGCCCCGGCCGGGCCGGCGGCGCCGAGCGTCCGCCGCCTAGCGGCCGCGAGTGGACCGGCGGGTCGGGGGCGCGACGCGCGAGCCGCGCCGTCTAGCGCCGTCTACCGCCGTCTACCGCCGTCTACCGCCGTCTACCGCCGTCCGCGTGCGGCGTCGCGCCGTGCGGCGGCCTGGAGCTGACGACCGAGCGCCACGTGGGCCGCGCCGACGATGGCCAGGATCACCACCGTGCAGATCCAGGTGACGATCGACATGTCGGTGCGCATGCCACCGGTCGGCACGGGCCGGGTGAGCCAGATCATGAACCCCAGCACCCCCAGCAGCGCAGCCGTGACGGCGTAGGCGCCGTACGACGCGAGGAGAGCGGTGCGTCCTTCCATCCGTATCGCGAAGCGCATTGATGTCTCTCGGTCGACAGGTCGATGATCGATCCGCAAGGCGACAGCCACTGCGGTCGCGCCCGCGTGAAGATACCGCGGCGCGAACTGCCCGCCACGGCGGCCGGCGGGCCGGCCGACGGCCGCCCTACCCCTCCGGAGTCCAGGGTACGATCCCCGCCGCCGTGACGCGATGCGACAGCAGCGGCAGCATCGGCTCGGCGGCCTCGCCGACGACGATTGCCTGAGCGAGCGCCGCGCGGCCGGCCCGCACGCCGGCCGCGTCCCGGGCGAAGACGGTCGCGAGCGGCTCGCCGGCGTCGACCCGGTCGCCAGGCTGGGCGCTCACCACGAACCCAACCGACAGGTCGATGACGTCGTCGATCCGCGATCGGCCGCCGCCCAGTGCCGTGACCGCGCGCCCGATGCGCTTCGGCTCGACACGCACGACCGTGCCGGCGCGCGGCGCGACGTACAGCTCGCACTCGGCGGCCTGGGGCAGCACCGCCGGATCGTCCACCACCGCCGGGTTTCCACCCTGCGCCTCGATCACTTCGCGGAACTTCTCCGCGGCCGCGCCGGAGTCGAGCGCAGCCTGGAGCCGCGTCCGCGCCTCGGCACGTGTCCGCGCGACGCCCGCCAGGAGCAGCATCTCGGTGCCAAGCGCGAGCGTCACCTCGATGAGGTCGGGCGGCCCGTCGCCGGTCAGCGCGTGGATCGCTTCCTCGGTCTCGAGCGCGTTGCCGCAGGCCCGACCGAGCGGGCGGTCCATCGCCGTGATCAGCGCGACGGCGGAGACACCGTGTCCAGCCCCGAGCGCGATCATGAGCTCCGCCAGCTCGAGCGCGCGCGGCAGGTCGGGTAGGAACGCCCCTGACCCACGCTTCACATCGAGCACGAGGCCGGTGAGGGTCTCCGCCAACTTCTTGCTCATGATACTGGCGGCAATGAGCGGGACCGACTCGACCGTCGCGGTCGCGTCACGAAGCGCGTAGAGCTTCCGGTCGGCGGGAGCGATCTCATCCGTCTGGCCCATCAACACGCAGCCGATCTCGTCGAGCTGGGCGCGCGCGCGGGTGAGTGACAGATCGGTTCGGAACCCGGGCACGGCGGCGAGCTTGTCCAGCGTCCCCCCGGTGTGCCCGAGCCCACGCCCGGACATCATGGGCACGGCGACGCCGAGAGACGCAACGAGCGGGGCGAGCACGAGCGACACCTTGTCGCCGACGCCGCCGGTCGAGTGCTTGTCGACCCGCGGGCGTCCGCTGGCGCCGGCGCCGAGTGTGGTGCCGGTGGCGAGCATCGACCCGGTGAGAGCCACCGCTTCGTCCCGATCGAGCCCATTCAGGTGGGCGGCCATGAGGAGCGCCGCCATCTGATAGTCGGGTACCCGGCCGTCGACGTAGGCGCCCAGGAGTGCGTGCCACTCGCCGGCGTCGATGCGCCCGCCATCGCGCTTGCGCTCGATCAGGCGCAGCGCGAGCATTGTGGCGAGTTCACCGTACGGTGGCGGCGGGATGCGGCGCGCGCATGTGGCCGATGGACCGCCACGGAGGGAGCGTGGTGCACTGGTCGACGCATGGACGCTGGGTGGCGAGCATGCTCCTGGTCGCGGGCGCGATGGGCGGACGCGCCGTGGCTCAGGGGACCCCGACCGCCGGCGCCAGCTCCGGCGCTGCCAGCGGTGCCGCCAGCGGTGCCGCCAGCGGTGCCGCCGACAGCACCGCCGGTCCCGAGACCGCGGCGGGAGCCATCACCGCCGGCGACCGGGAGCACACCGCCATGAACGCTGCCGCCGCTCTGGCCGACTACGAGCACGCGATCGCGCTCGACTCCAGCAAGTACGAGGCGTTGTGCAAGGCGGCCCGCGAAGCGGTGGACCTCGGTGAGTTCGAGCCCGACGCCAAGGTCCGGCAGGGTCGATTCGCCACCGCGCTTCGCTACGCGCGGCGCGCGGTCGCGGTCAACCCTGCCGGCGCGGAGGGTCATTTCCACGTCGCTCGGGCGCTCGGACGTGCGGCGCTGGCCGTCGGTGGCAAGCGGCGCATCCAGTACGCGAAGGAGATCCGCGCCGAGGCGCTGGCGGCGCTCGCGGCCGACTCGGCGCACCCGGGGGCGCTCCACGTGATGGGTCTCTGGAACGCCGAGGTGATGCGGCTGAGCGGGATCGAACGGTTCATCGCGCGCAACCTGCTCGGGGGCGGGATCCTGGGGACGGCGAGCTGGAAAGAAGCCGTCCGGTACATGGAGGCGGCGGTGGCCCACGACCCTGAGCGGATCATCCACCACCTGGACCTGGGGAAGATCTACGCCGACATCGGCCAGACCGCAAAGGCCCGCGAGCAGTTCCAGATGGTCGTCGACACGCCGGCGGCCGAGTACAACGATTCGCATTACAAGCAGGATGCCGAGCGTCGCCTGGCCCGGCGCTGAGGTCCTCGGTCGCGTGTACGCCCGTGCCTCCGCCGGGCATACACCCGGGCGGGGAGGCCGTGCGGGGGCCGGTGCGGGGGCCGGTGCGGGGGCCGGTGCGGCAGCCGGTGCGGGAGCCGGTGCGGGAGCCGGTGGGGCAGCCCGCATCGGTCTGGATGCGGGGCTGGCCGTGCCCCTCAGCGGGGGCCCGGGCGTGGCGGGGCGGGGCGATCGGAACTCCTGTCCGGACGGGCGTCCAGCCGTGCGCCCGGGAGCTACCCCAAAGACCTCCGGCGGGGGGGACGTTCGGGCGGTTCGACCCCTCCAGATGGTAAGAAACTTGCTTGCCAAACCCCAAACGCCCCGCCGTCAGACCCTACCTCGGACCTGGTCGGCGTCTGCCCTTCAGCGCGCCCGCCATCCGTCGTTCGCCCTCGGACCCCTGCCGTCATGATGCCCGTGCCGAAGACCGTTCTGCTCGTCGAGGACAACGAGGATAACCGCATTGTGTACTCCACGATTCTCCGACACTTCGGGTATCGGGTCATGGAGGCGCTGAACGGGGAGGAGGGGATCGCGACCGCGCGGGCGGAGCGGCCGGATCTCATCCTGATGGACATCTCCATCCCGATCATTGACGGGTGGGAGGCGACGCAGGTCCTGAAGCACGATCCGGAGACCCGTCAGATCCCGATCATCGCGCTCACGGCGCATGCGTTGGCGTCGGATCGGGAGCGGGCCATGGAGGTCGGGTGCGATGGCTACCTGGCGAAGCCGTGCGAGCCACGCGCCGTGGTCGCCGAGGTGCAGCGCTTCCTGGGCCGGCCCGGCGCAGCCGCCGGCGACGGTGCGGGCAGCGTGGCGGCGCCGGGGAGCGCCATCGGCGACGGGCAGTACGCCGGGGGCGAGCCGGTCGGCAACGGCGTGAGGACCGGAGGCGACGGGGCAGCGGAGAGCGGCGGTGGGGCGGCTGGAGGTGGGGGGGGTGGTGCGACGGGGGCGGGGAGTGGATCGGGGGCGACGACCGCGACGCGGGGCACGACCGCGCGGTGAGCCCGAGGAGGACGCGGCGCAGCGCCGACCGTGGGCAGCGGTCGTGACGTGCGAGTGCACGCGGAGTATCAGGTGCACGGGAATGCCGGCACGGAACCGGCGTCTGGCGACGGTCCCTCGGGAGGTGATGACATGGCGGGACGCCACGGCACGACGAGAGACGCGCCCGGCCCGGACGGGGCGGGGGAGCGGAGGGAGAGCGCCGCATCGGACGAGACCGGGCCGGGGGGCGGCAACGCGCGCATCCTGATCGTCGACGATCACGCCGACAACGTGATCATCCTCCGCGACCGGCTGGTTGCGCGCGGCTACGCGACGATGGAGGCGCACGACGGGGAAGAGGCGCTCCGGGCCGTCGGCGGCTACGACGAGCCGCTCCCCGATGGGGCGGTGCTCCCCGATCTCATCCTCCTCGATGTGATGCTGCCGCGGATCGATGGATTCGAGGTCGCGCGGCGGATCAAGGCCAATCGCTCGCTGCCGTTCATCCCCATCATCATCCAGACGGCGCTCGACACGACGGAGGACATGGTGGTCGGCCTGGACGCGGGCGCGGACGACTATATCACCAAGCCGATCAACTTCGCCGAGCTCGAGGCGCGCATCCGATCGCTCCTCCGGATCAAGTCCTTGCAGGAGGAGGTCGAGCGCCAGAAGTCCGAGCTCTCCGCGATCAACGACCAGCTCGTGCGCATCGCTCGCACCGACGGGCTCACCGGCATCGACAACCGCCGGCGGCTCGAGGAGCGGCTCGACGAGACGTTCGAGCACTCGCGGCGCCTCGGCGAGCCGTTCGCCTGCGTGATGTGCGACCTGGACAAGTTCAAGAGCGTGAACGACGACTACGGGCATCAAGCGGGCGACGCCGTGCTCCGCCAGTTCGCGCAGCTTCTCCGCGAGCAGGCGCGCGAGATCGATCGCGTGGGCCGGTACGGCGGCGAGGAGTTCATGCTGATCCTGCCGGGGGCGACGGTCGACGCCGCCGTGGCCTTCGCCGAAAGGGTGCGGAAAGCCGTCGACGGGCGTACATTCTCCTTTGCCGGAGCGGTCATCCGCCGGACCGTGAGCTGCGGCGTGGCGGCCTGGCCGCACCCCGGCATTGCAGACGTCGCCGCCCTGGTGCGGGCGGCGGATGACGCGCTGTACGCCGCGAAAGCGCAGGGGCGAAATCGGGTCGTCCGGTGGGACGTCCTAACCACCCAGCAGGGCGGCGGCGGCGCGGCGGAGCCCATGGCCGACGCGCCCGGCAGCGGCCGGACGGCTGACGACGTCCCCTTCGACCTCCGGACAGATGATGGAGAGCAGCGGTCCAGCGTCAGCAGCGGCAGCCACGGCCCCGATCGCCCCGCCAGCGGAGGGGCCGTCGGCGGAGGTCTCCGCACTCCGGGCGAGAATCGAGGAGCTGCAGCGTGAGCGTGACCATCTGGTCACGCTCGTCGACATCCTGCAAGAGATCTCCGGCTCGCTGCATTTCAGCGACATCCTCCAGACGATCGCACGCAAGCTCGGGGAGACGTTCGGGCTCGACCGGAGCTCGATCTTCCTGACCGGCGACCCGGCGCAGGTGCGCCTGGTCGCGAGCTACGAGGACCCGACGATCCGGAACCTGGTCGTCGACCTCGGGCGCTACCCGGAGCTCCAGCGGGCGTTCGAGTCGGGCGAGACGGTCTTCATCCCGGATGCCGCGGCTGAGCCGATGCTCCGCGACGTGCGCGCCCAACTCGACATGCGGAACGTCCGGTCGATCGTCGTCGCCCCGATCCGGTGGCGAGGGACGGTGATCGGCGCGATCTTCCTGCGCACGGAGCGGGACGGGGCGGCATTCTCCGAGGGCGACGTCCACTTCTGCCAGGTTGTCGCGTCGCTCACGGCCAAGGCCCTCCGCAACGCGCACCGGTTCGAGGCGATGGTGCGCACGACCCACGACTCGACGGAGACGCAGCGGCGCGCGGAGCTCCAGCGGGTGGCGCTGATCGCATTCGTGCGGCGGCTCCTGGACCGGTACACCAGGACCGAGGAGCACGCCTGGTCCGAGACGCTCCTCCCGAAGGACTCCGATGACGAGCTCGAGCGGCTGGTCTCGGTGGCGATGCAGGTCCTGGCGGAAGAGGCCAAGGGATAGCCCGGGGCTCGGCCCGACTCGGCTCGCCCGCCCGACCCGTGACCGTGCCCACCGCCACCGACCGCGCCGCTCGCGCCGCCGAGCTGCGTCGCCAGCTCGATCAGGCCGCGTACGAGTACTATGTGCTCGACCAACCGACCCTGTCGGACCGCGAGTACGACCTGCTCTATCGCGAGCTCGTCGACCTGGAGACCGCGCACCCGGAGCTGCGGACGCCGGACTCGCCGACGCAGCGGGTGGGCGCTCCCCCACAGAGTCAACTCCCGAAGCACCGGCATCTCGTGCCGATGCTGTCGTTGGGAAACGCGTTCACCGACGCCGAGCTCTCGGCGTGGGACGAGCGGCTGATCCGCCTCGTCGGCGACGCCGTGCACCGCTCGGGGTACACGGCCGAGCTCAAGATCGACGGCGCGGCGGTGAGCCTGACCTACCGCGATGGCGTGCTCGTGACCGGGTCGACGCGCGGGAACGGGACCATCGGTGAAGATGTGACGCCGAACCTGCGCACGATCCGGGACATCCCGCTCCGCCTGCGGAGCGGCGGCCCGCGCATCCCGCCGGCAATCGAGATTCGCGGTGAGGTGTACATGCCGTTCGACGGATTCGAGCGGATGAACGCCGCGCGCGCGGCGGCCGGCGAGCCGGTCTTCGCCAACCCGCGCAACGCGGCGGCCGGGGCACTCCGCCAGCTGGATCCGGCGGTCACGGCCAGGCGTCCACTGCGATTCTTCGGCTACTCGGTCGTGGGGCGCTCGGACGACGAGGGCGGCCCGCTTCCCGTCCGCACGCAGTGGGACCTGCTCGACGCGCTCGTGGCGTGGGGCGTTCCGGTCGCGCCGCATCGGGCGCGCGCCCGGACGCTGGACGAGGTGGCGGCCTGGGCCCACCAGGTCGAGCACTCGGTGCGGCCGGCGCTCAACTTCGCCATCGACGGCGGCGTCGTGAAAGTCGACAGCCTCGCCTTGCAGGAGGAGCTGGGGGTGGTCGGCGGGCGGGAGCCCCGGTGGGCGATCGCGCGCAAGTTCGCGCCGGATATCGCCGTGACCCGCCTGCTCGACATCCGGGTCAACGTCGGCCGGACCGGCGCGCTCAATCCGTACGCGGTCCTCGAGCCGGTCGAGATCGGCGGAGCGACCGTGAAGCTCGCGACCCTGCACAACTTCGACCTGATCGCGGAGAAGGATCTCCGGGTCGGCGATTGGGTCCAGGTCAAGCGGGCCGGGGAGGTCATCCCACAGATCATCGCGCCGCTCGTCGACCGTCGCGATGCGGAGGCCCCGCCCCCGCGCAGGCGCCCCCCGGCGCAGTGTCCCGTGTGCCACACGGCGGTCGAGCGGGACCCCGAGGAGGTGGCCATCTACTGCCCCAACGTCGCCTGCCCGGGACGGCGGCTCGAGGCACTGGTCCACTTCGCCTCGCGCGCGGCGATGGACATCCGGGGGCTCTCGTACGCCCGCATCGAGCAACTGGTGGCGGCGGGGCTGATCGAGGATGTGGCCGACCTGTTCACGCTCCGGGCCGCCGATCTCGAGACCCTCGACCGCTTCGCCGAGAAGAGCGCGGCGAACGTGATTGCGGCGATCGAGGATGCGCGCGGGCGCCCCCTGTCCCGGCTCCTGTTCGGGCTCGGCATCCGGCACGTCGGGGCGACCGCGGCCGAACTCCTGGCCCGGCATTTCGGGACGCTCGACACCCTGGCGCGGGCATCGGAGGACGAGATCCTGGCGGTCCGTGGCATCGGGGCGATCATCGCCCGCGCGGTGGTGGCGTTCTTCGCCGACCCCTCGGCCCGCCACCTGATCGCGAAGCTGCGCCGTGCCGGGGTGCACTTCTCGGAGCCGCAACCGGTCATGGCCGACGGTGTCCTCCGGGGGGCGACTGTCGTCATCACGGGGACGCTGCCGACGCTCTCGCGCGAGCGGGCGACTGCCCTGATCGAGCAGGCCGGGGGGCGGGTGACGAGCTCGGTGTCCAAAGCGACGAGTCTCCTCGTCGTGGGGGCCGACCCGGGCTCGAAGCTGGAGAAGGCCCGGACGCTGGGCACGGAAATCATCGACGAGCCGGAGCTCCTGCACCGACTGGGCATTGCGCCACCGGCCTGACACACACGACGCTGCGCACCGAGGACGAGCCATGGCACCCTCGATCGATCTCGCCAACCACCAGATGGTGGCGCTCACCCGGGCGTCGCTGGCCGCGCTCCGCTCGGCGCTGGTCCGCGATGCGGGCCCCTCCGCCGCCACCTACCTCCAGGAGGCCGGCTACGCCGGCGGTGAGGCCGTCTTCGCCTCCTTCAGGGCCTGGCTCCGGGAGCACAATGGGGATGGAGGGGTCGACGGGGCGGGCAGCGGGGCGCCTCGGGCGCCGGAGGACCTGGACGTCCCGACATTCGAGCGGTACGCATCGGCGTATTTCCGCGACGCCGGGTGGGGGACGCTCACGATCGGGACCCTGCGCGACGCGGTCGCGACCCTCGACTCCGCCGACTGGGGGGAGGCCGACCCGGACAGCGGGGTCGATCACCCCTCCTGCCACCTCACGACGGGGATGTTCGCCGATTTCTTCGGCCGGATCGCGGACCACCCACTCGCCGTGCTGGAGGTGGAGTGCCGGTCGGCAGGGGACGCGCGCTGCCGGTTCCTCGTGGGGAGCGCCGAGATGCTGTCGCGCGTCTACGACGCCATGGGGCATGGGGCGTCCTACGGGACGGCCGTCGCGCAGACCGTCACGGCGTAGGCGTTAGACCCCCTCGTACATCGGGTTCGGCACGAGCTCCCCGTCGACCAGGACCTCACGGTCCCAGGGGAGGACGATCGTGCTGTCGGTCGCCAGGGCGTAGAAATCCGGCTCGAACGTGCCCGTCTTGAAGCACACCGCCGTCCGGACCTGGGCGGCGCCGGCGTTGATGATGGCGGCGACGGCCAGACGCATCGTGGCGCCCGAATCGCACGTCTCGTCGACGATCAGGATGCGGCGCCCGCGCACGTCGGGCGGCGCGGTACCGAGGACGGCGGGCGTCTCGCGGACGTGGTCCGCCCGGTAGCGCCGACTCACCATGATCGAGTGGAACTCCCGATCGAGCATCGCCGCGACCACCGCGCCGGGGACCACACCGGCGGTCGCCACCCCGACGACCAGCTCCGGGTCGTAGGCGCGCCCGACCTTGAGCGCCAGCGCCCGCGACAGCTCCCCGAAGAGCGGCCACTCGATGTGCATGACACCCTTGGTGTGGTCGACGACATAGCGCCTCGGGGACATGCGCCTAAGCTACGGCCCGCGTCGGTTGCTCGGGAGTGGCCGGAGCCCTACCTTTTCGCCGTATGTCCTGGTTGCGCCGACTCCTCGGCGGCTCGTCCGATCGTGAGGTCAAGCCGCAGCGGCTCGACTACCTCAACGAGGCACTGACGCTCGAGCGGCAGGGGGACTACGACGCGGCGCTGACGTCGTACAAGCTGGCGCTGCGCGACCAGCCCAACGATCACCGGGTGCTCCAGAACATGGCGATCGCGTACTCGAAGACCGGCCGGCTCGAGGAGGCGGTGCGATGCTATCGACGAGCGCTCGACGTGCAGCCGCAGCTCTCGGGCGCGCACTACGGGCTCGCCTTCCTCCTGCTCAAACGCGGCGACGCGCGCGGCGCCCAGCTTCACCTCGAGCACTTCCTGGCCGCCCCACCCAAGAGCGAGGAGGCCGACCGTTGGGTCCGGCACGCCCGGCATGCGCTCGAGCAGATCCGCACTGGGGGGCCGGTGGACGGTGAGCTCGTGCGCCGGCGCCGGCCGACGCCCGATGACCGCGATCTCAGCGACGGCGACGCCCCCGTCGACCCCGGTCTCTAGCCCCGGGCCCCGCCGTCTGGGGCAGGTGCTGTCCGTCGTCAGCCAGAAGGGCGGCGTCGGCAAGACCACGACGGCCGTCAACCTCGCCGCCGGCTTCGCGCGGCGCGGAATGCGCACGCTCCTGGTCGATGTCGATCCGCAAGGCTCGGTGCGCTACGGTGCCGGGCTCCGTCGGGGCCATCCGACGCACGGCTTCTTCGACTACCTGATCGGCCGAACGGGACTGCGCGAGATCATCCTGCCCACGCAGCTGCCCTGGCTCAGAGTGCTGCTCGTCGGGACGGTCACCGAGGAGGCGAGCCACGCCGGCTATCAGGCGCTGGTCGCGGACACCGACATTCTGCACGACGTGCTCGCCGAGGCGCGCGCGCGGTGCGACGTGGTGATCGTCGACACGCCCCCGGGGCTGGGGCCGGTCGTCCGGCGCACGCTCGAGGCGAGCCAGCACGTGCTGGTCCCGCTCCAGTGCGAGCCGCTCGCGCTCCAGACGACGCCGCAGATCCTGCGTGCCATTCAGGACATCGCCTCGAGCAACGACGAGCTGACGCTCGACGGTATTCTTCTCACCATGTACGACAGCGCCAATCCCGCCTGCGAGCGGGTCGCCGACTACGTCCGGGCGCACCTGCCGGCGGACATCGTGCTCGACACGGTGATCCCGCGGAGCGCCGCGTCGGCCGAGGCATTTGCGGCCGGCCAGCCGGTCGTGCTGCGCGACCCGGACGACCCCGCGGCGCAGGCCTACCTCGAGCTGGCGACGCTGCTGACGGAGCGCTTGCAGTGAGGAGGCCGGCCGACCGCGGCCGGTGCCCTCGTGTGACGCGGCGCGGCCGTGAGGCCGCGACGCCCGCCGCGATGCTCGTCGCGATGCTCGTCGGCGCGTGGGGGCCCGTCGCCTGCACGCAGCCGCCGAGCAGCCCCACGGCCGTCTTCTCCCTGAGCGTGGACTCGATCCCGTCGCCCTCCGTGGTCGCCGGCGACACGATGCGGGACAGCACCGGTGTGGTGGCGCCGCTTCGGGGGCAGGCGTACAACGTGAGTGGGCATCCGCTCGCGGCGGTGACCGTCCGGTTCATCACGCTCACTCCGCGGCAGTTGACGATCGACGGGGCGAATCACGCGATCGGGGCCGCCGGCGGCGACAGCGTGGCGCGGGTGGTGGCCGACGCGCAGGGGCTCCAGTCCCTTCCCTTCACCGTCCCCGTCGTCCTTCGCCCGGACTCGATCGTCCACGCCGACACCGACTCGACGACGTCGCTGGCGCTGTCATTGACGCACGCGGACTCGAATGTCTCGGTGCCGCTCACGATCCAGCTCCGGCACATCCCGACGGTCCCGGGCGGGGATTCACTCACCCGCACCTACCGGATGCAATTCCGGATCACCTATCCGGTGTCCGCGGCCGGCACCGGAACATTCCGCGACACGACCCTCTTCGCCTATCTCGTCGACGCCAATGGCAACCCGGCGCGGGCGGACACGACCGACGCGAGCGGGCAGGCCGCCCGCCGCGTCCGATTTCAGGTCGGGCGCGTGGCGCCGGGGACGGTGGACTCGGTCGTCGTGGAGGCGAGCGCGCTCTATCGCGTCACCCCCGTGCCCGGGAGCCCCGTCCGGTTCGTCATCCACTACTCGAGCCCACATGTCTGATATGGCTGCTCCCTCGGTTCCGCCACTCTCGTCGGGCGCCGCCACGGCGGCCGGTGGCCCGAACGAGCGGTATGTCGCGGGTCCGACGCCACGCCCCCCGCTCGGCACCCTCAACCAGCTCTTCTTCGAGAGTGCGGAGCGGTACGACAAGCCCGACGCGCTCCAGTACAAGCGCGGCGGCCGCTATCGCGCGATCGCGCACCGGGATCTGCTGGCGCGGGTCCGCCACGCCGGCCAGGGGCTGCTCCAGAAGGGGCTCCGGCCCGGCGACCGGGTGGCGATCCTCTCGGAGAACCGGCCGGAGTGGGCGATCGCCGACTTCGCCTGCCTCACCGCGGCGCTGATCGACGTGCCGCTCTACGCCAACCTGCCGGCGGCCCAGATCGCGCCGGTGCTCCAGGACTGCGGGGCCGCCGCGGTCTTCGTGTCCACCGCGGCGCAGGCCGCCAAGCTGGCGAGCATCCGTGGGCAACTTCCGGCGATCCGACTGGTCGTGAGCTTCGAGGAGGAGCCGCTCGACGGTGTCGATCTCACGCTCAGCGAGCTCGAGGCCGTCGGCGCCACCGCCGATGGGCCGGGGGCGACCCGGGCGTACCGGGATCGCGCGCTCGCCGTGCGGCCCGACGACCTGGCGACGATCATCTACACCTCGGGCACGACCGGCGAGCCCAAGGGCGTGATGCTCACGCACGACAACATCGCCTCGAATGTCGCCGCCACGCGAACGGTGCTGCCGTTCGTGGGGAACGACGTATCGCTCTGCTTCCTGCCGCTGTCGCACATCTTCGGCCGGATGGCGGACCACTACCTGATGTTCGCCGTCGGCGCGTCGATCGCATACGTGGAGTCGCTCGAGACGCTGTTGACCAACCTCGGGGAGGTGCGGCCGACGTTCGTGCTGGCGGTGCCGCGGGTGTACGAGAAGGTCTATGCCGGGGTGCTCGACCAGGCGCACCGCTCGCCGATCCGGCGGCGGATCTTCGAGTGGGGGCGCCGCGTCGCCGACGAGTGGGCGCAGAGCCGGCTGGCCGGCCAGACGCCGGACGGCTGGCTCGCCGCGCGCTACAACATCGCCCAGGCGCTCGTCTTCTCCCGCCTCAAGGCGCGCATGGGGGGCCGCCTCCGCTTCTTCGTCTCGGGCGGCGCGCCGCTCGCGGCCGACATCAACCGCTTCTTCTACGCGGCCGGGCTGACGATCCTGGAGGGATACGGGCTCACGGAGACGAGCCCCGTGATCGCCGTGAACACACCGGAGCACTTCCGGATCGGCACCGTCGGCCGCCCGGTGGCCGGGGTCGAGATCGCCATCGCCGACGATGGCGAGATCCTGACGCGCGGGCCCCACGTGATGCGGGGCTATTACAACAAGCCCGACGCGACGCACGCGGCCATCGACGCCGACGGATGGTTCCACACCGGCGACATCGGCCAGCTGCACGACGGGTTCCTGTCGATCACCGATCGCAAGAAGGAGCTGATCGTGACCGCGGGTGGGAAGAACATTGCCCCGGCCCCGATCGAGAACCGCGTCCTGGCGAGCCCGTTCGTCACTCAGGTAGTGATGGTCGGCGACCGGCGCCCGTTCCCCGCGCTGCTGATCGTGCCGAACATGGAACGACTCGAGCGATGGGCGACGGAGGAAAGGCTGACCTGGACCGACCGGGCGTCCCTGCTGGCCCTTCCGGCGGTGCGCCAGAAGATGGAGGCCGAGTCACTCGGCCGGCTCACCGGACTCGCGAACTTCGAGATGCCCAAGCGCATCGCGCTCCTCGACCACGAGCTGTCGCTCGAGGGCGGCGAGCTGACGCCGACGCTCAAGGTCAAGCGCCGCGTCGTCGACCGGCTCTACGCGTCCCAGATCGACGGCATCTACAGCGGCGCCCGAGCGGCCGGCGAGCGGGTCTGATCCCGCGCGGCGGGTCAGCGAGCGGGGCGGGGTGACGCGGCCGGTGCGGCCGGGACAGCCGGTGCGGCCCGACGAAGGGGCACGGCCGCGGCCCCGTCGTCGGTCCGTTCGGCCAACCAGTGCTCGGCGTCGCGTGCGAGGGGTCGCACACCGGCCGGCATCGCCAGCGCGACCGGCGCGAGGAGACGGGCGCCCGGACGAAGCGCGGCGATGACGGTCGGGGCGGCACCCGCGGTCTCGCCGTCCAGGACGGCGCCGCGCAGCACGGCCGGGCCGAGCGGGGCGGCGCCGGCGTAGACCGCGACACCGCCGGGAGCGGCCGGCGTCGGCCCGGGCGGATCCAGGGCGACGATCGCGACATCGACGAGCGCGGCGAGCGCATCGGCGGCTGCGACGGCCGTGCCCCCCAGGAGGACGCGCCCGCCTGGACCCGTGAGGTCGAGCAGTGCGGCCGTCCGGAGCGCTGCGTCGGGTGTCGCGCGGGGCGCGGGCCCGGCCGCCAGGCAGGCGGCGCGCAGCCGCTCGTCGAACACGACCGCGCCGGCGATGATGGGGTAGCGCACATCGCAGACCGGGCAGCCGAGCACACCGCGCGTCACATCCCCGTCGACCGCGGCGTCGACCGCGGCGATGAGCGACGCCGGCGCGTGCGCGCGCGGGCAGCGGAAGATCTCGACGAGATCGAGGCGCACGGACCTGCCCTCAGCTCCTCGACAGCCGGATCTCGTCGACGCTCACGGCCTCGGGGCGGGTCACGGCGAAGAGGACCGCGTCCGCGACGGCCGACGGGTCGAGCATCGCGGCCGCGTCGGGGAGCCGGGCCCGCGTCGCCGGATCGAGCGTATCCCAGATGGTGGTGCCGACCGCGGCCGGCGAGATGAGCGATGCCCGCACGCCGCTGCCGCCGATCTCCGCGCGCAGCACCTCGTGGAGACCTCGCATCCCGAACTTGCTCGCTGCGTAGGCGGCGTTGCCGGGGAACGCGATGTGGTCGGCGATCGACCCGATGCTCACGATGTGGCCGCGACGGCGGGCTCGCATGCCGGGCAGGAACGCCCGGATGAGCGCGAACGGTGCCGCGAGGTTGAGAGTGAGCGCGCTCGCGAGCATCGCCGACGAGGTGTCCTCGACCGGGGCGAGGTCGAAACAGCCGGCATTGTTGACGAGCACGTCAGGCGGTCCGCCGAGCACGCGCTCGATCTCACCGACGGCTCGGGCGGCCGATGCCGGATCGAGCAGGTCGGCGGCCACGGCGAGCACGCCGGCCGCGGGCTCGCGGTCGGCCGAGCGGGAGACGCTCACCACCCGCGCGCCGGTTGCGGCGAGCGCGCGCACGGTCGCCCGTCCGATACCACGCGAGCCGCCGGTGACGACCGCCGTCGCGCCGGCCAGCGGGGTTGCGAGGGGCGCGGCGACCGCCGCGGATCGCGTCCTCGCCGCGGCTACCGCCCGGCCGGCCACGGCCCGTACGCGAGCCGGAAGAACTCATCGCGCGTCTTCCCGTCGGACCGGAAGGTGCCGCGCAGCGCGCTCGTGATCGTCTTGGAGTTCTGCTTCTCGACGCCCCGCATCATCATGCAGAGGTGCTGTGCTTCGATCACGACGCCCACGCCATAGGGCTCGAGGACGCTCTCGATGGCTCCGGCGATCTGCTCCGTGAGGCGCTCCTGAACCTGGAGCCGGCGGGCGAAGACCTCGACCACGCGTGGGAGCTTGGAGAGCCCGACGATGCGGCCGCGCGGGATGTAGGCGATGTGGGCGCGGCCGAAGAAGGGCAGCATGTGGTGCTCGCAGAGCGAATAGAGCTCGATGTCGCGCACCATGACCATGCTCTCGTGTGATTCCTCGAAGAGCGCGTCGCCGATGACCTGCCGGGCATCGAGCCCGTAGCCCCGCGTCAGCCAGAGGAGGGACTTGGCGACCCGCGCCGGGGTCTTGACCAGCCCGGGTCGGTCGGCGTCCTCGCCGAGGAGGTCGAGCTGCCGCCGGACGACCTTCTCGAGCGCGGCCGCGCGTCCACCGTCGGCGGTCGGCGGCATCGCCTCGTCGCGTGGGCGCACCGCGGTGCCCACGCGGCCGCGCCCGTCGGCTCCGTTGTTCGTCTTGCTGTTCTTCATGTCGTAGCGTACCCGGGCTGGACCGGTGAAACAAGAAGGACGCCGCGTCTGGATGGCAGAAGGCCCCGCCGGGGGGCGGGGCCTTCAGTCAGGGGGTGCGAAGAGGGGTTTTTGAAGCCCAGTCGAATGTATTGAGGCCCTCACCATGCCTCCCGCCGTCCCCGCACTGGGGCATGACGTCAGCACAGATTATCGAACCCACTCGGTGGACTTATCGGCTCAAAAATTAAGCCTCTCCGCCCCACACCGATCGCACGTACATTTCCAGATGCGGGTGCCGCAATGTAGGTGTCGTCGCTCGTAGCGTCAATCGCGACGGTGGGCGCGCGAGTCGTTGCGGGCCCCGTCGCGTTGCGTCTCTCCTTCGTCGAGCGTTCCATGGATATCGGACTCGTCGCTGCCGTCATCATGGTGATCGTGTGGGCGATCGCGACGTTCGCCTATGACGCGCCGGGATGGGTGCACCTCTTCCTGAGCGTGGGGATGTTCCTGCTCATCTGGCGCATCGCGGTGCTCAGCTCGTCGGCCAGGCGGCCGCGCGATGACGCGTCCCTCCCCCCCGGCTCCGCTCGCTGAGCGGAGCGGCGGGGCGCCCGTTCGAGACTCGAGGCGCCCGCGCGCGCGCCCACTCGTCAGATGGGCGAGGCCGTTCCCTCGGTCCCGCCGGGCGGTGGCGGTGGCGAAGCGGTGACGGCGCTCGAGCCCGACTCCGGGCGGCGCTCGATGATCAGTGTGTAGTGCGCGGCGAGCGCCGCGATCGCCCCGAGCGCCGCCCAGACCGGCGCGAGCAGCGTTCCCACGACGCCGGCGGTCAGCGGGACCTCCAGGACCGTGTGCCCCTGATCGTTGCGCACGATGAGACGCCGCACGTTGCCCTCGTGAATGAGGGCCTTCGCGCGTTCGACCAGTTGCGAGCCGGGCACGCGGTGTTCTTCGGTGTGGATGTCGGCCGACGCCATGCAGACGCTCTCCGCTGAAGGGACCCAACGCCCGGGCCCGCGGGGCGGCCGCGCCGCCGTCCGCCTCCCGGGATCGACGGTATCCGAGATGCGTGCACCGTGCCACGCCCGACCCGCGGTCATGCTCCTGCGGGTGACCCCAAGGACGCGGCCGACGGCGGGACGCCGCCCCCCCTTGACGGGCGCCGTGCACTGTTGAAATATCAGCACAGGTGATTTTTCAACACACCGTGCCCCCTTCAGCCCAACGGTCCCATGCGCCGTCCTTCGCCGCGACCCGCGCCGACATCTCCGCCGGCGCCGACGACGCTCTCCCGCCGCGAGCGGCAGGTGATGGATATCCTGCACCGCCGCGGCGAGGCGACGGTCGCCGAGATCATGGCCGAGCTCCCCGATCCCCCGACCTACTCCGCCGTCCGCTCGGTCCTTCGAATCCTCGGCGAGCGCGGACTCGTACGCCATAAGGAGGACGGGCCCCGCTACGTCTATTCCCCCTCGGTGGCGACCGAGACGGCTCGACACGATGTGTTGGCACACGTGGTTCGCACGTACTTCGCGGGATCCCCGGAGCAGGCCGTCGCCGCGCTGCTGCGGATGTCGGATGTCGCCATGAGCGGTGATGAGCTGGCACGACTCCAGAAAACGATCGAGCGCGCGCGGCAGCGCGGGAGATGAGCACCGATGGTCACCATCGTCACACGCATCGTCGCCCCGCTCGCGCTCGGACCGGTCTGGGACAGCCGTCCCGCGACGCTGATCGCCAAGGCAACGATCATCCTCCTCGCCGCGTGCCTTCTGGCGGCGCTCCTCCGCCGCGGGTCGGCCGGCGCGCGGCACCTCGTCTGGCAGGTCGCGCTCGCGGGAGTGCTCCTCGCCCCCGCGCTCGCCGTCTGGACGCCGCTCGCGGTCCCGGTGCTGCCCGCGATGCCACCGCGCGCCCCGGCCGCACACGCCAGATCGACGGCACCCCTCCCATCGATCGCGCCGGCGCCAGGGGCGGTGAGTGCGGATGCGCGCGCGTCTGCGCGCGCGTCTACGCCCGCCGACCGCTCCGCAGCTGACGCGGGCACCGGGTCGGCACGGAGGGCGACCGAGCGCCGTGATGTCGCCACCGACGTCCGGAGCTTCTCCTCGCTCCTCTCGGCCGCCCTCGCGGCCGCCCGCTCGGCGGCCCTCGCGACACCCCTCGTGATCCTCATCGTCGGGATCTGGGCGGCCCTGGCGCTCGGCCTCCTGGGATCACTCGTGTGGTCGGCCGTGGCCGTGCGGGCGATCGTGCGCCGCGCCAGGCGGCTCGACGGACCCGCGTGGCAGGTGCCGCTGGTGGACGCCGCCGACCGGATGGGACTCGATGCCTTGCCGCAGTTGCTGGTGAGCGGCGAGACGCGGATGCCGTTCGCGTGCGGGGTGCGCGCCCCGACGATCGTCCTGCCGGAGGAGTGCGAGGGCTGGTCGACCGACCGGCGTCGAGCTGTCCTGCTCCACGAGCTCGCGCACGTGCAGCGGCGTGATGTGCTCGGGCATCTCGTGGGGCGGGTCGCCTGTGCCTGCTACTGGTTCCATCCGCTGGTGTGGGTCGCCGCCCGGCGGATGTGCGCCGAGAGCGAGCGGGCGTGCGATGACCTGGCCCTCGCCTGTGGCACACGGGCGAGCGACTATGCGGAGCACCTGCTGGAGATCGTGACGAGCGTCCGCCGTGGCGCCCTGCGGACGAGCGCCGTTCCGGCCGCGGCCCTGGCCATGGCGCGCCGTCGCGAGCTCGAGGGCCGACTGCTCGCGATCCTCGATCCCGACCTGCCCCACACGGCGCCGAGTCGCCGGCGGCGGATGGTCATGGCAGCCTCGGTGGCCCTGGGTGCGGGTCTGGTCGCCGCGGCCGCCCCGACGCGCCGAGCGGGCGCCCCGCGGTCGGACCCCGGCGCATCCTCCACGGCGCAGGCCTCGGCCCCGAGCGCTGCGGGGGCGCCGTCCCGGGCCGGCGAGCCGCACGACGATGGTCGACGCGCGTCGGCTCGTCCCGCGTGGCCTCACGGCCTGCGGTCGACAGTGGCCACGGCATCGGTCGCGAGCCCCGCGCGTAACCAGTCAGCGGCTGTCCCGCGCTCGGCGCCGGTCGCGGAGGCCCGGGCGGGGGCGGAGCCCGACGAGCGACCGGTCCTCCTGGCCAAGGTGCTCCGCAGCGACAGTAGCGCAGCGCTGCGACGGATCGCGGCGTGGGGGCTGGAACAGTACCCGGAGTCGCGCGAGGGCGGCGATGCGCTCGTTGCCGCCGTCCGGCAGGACGCCGACGCGCGCGTCCGGGAGATGGCCGCCTGGTCGCTCGCCAGCCACGACGAGCGGCGCGACGCGGTCGACGCGCTCGTCGCCGCACTTCACGCCGATCGCGACGACGACGTCCGCGCGACCGCCGCCTGGGCGCTCGGCACCCTCGGTGCGGAGCCCGCGGCCGACGCGCTCGTGGCCACGCTGTCGGACTCGAGCGTCGCCGTGCGCTCCCGCGCGGCGTGGGCGCTCGGCACGATCGCCCCCAAGCAGGCACCGGCCGCGCTCGTCAGCATGCTGCGCGACCGGGACAGCGAGACCCGGCGGCTTGCCGCCTGGGCGCTGTTCCAGATCCAGGACCCGACGACCCTGCCGGCGCTCGAGGCCGCGCTGCACGCCGAGTCGGACCCGGAAGGACAGCGGGCCCTGATTCGGGCGATCGCGGCCACGGGTCCGGCGTCCGTCACCGCGCTCCGCGGGCTGCTCGAGTCGCCGGACGCGCGGCTCCGGTCGGTCGCGGTGCGGGCCCTCGCGGGTGGGGAGGCGGCCGGCCCGTGGCCGTGGCCCTGGCCCGAGCCACGCCCCACGCCCTGATCGGATCGGCTCGGCGTGGGCGATCCGTCACCCGATGTATGCTGATTTTTCAACCGTTTCACCACGACTGAAGGTCACCCCGGGAGTCATCATGCGCCATCTCTTCGGTCTCGCCGCCGCGAC
This sequence comes from Gemmatimonadota bacterium, assembly GCA_021324635.1. Taxonomy (GTDB): domain Bacteria; phylum Gemmatimonadota; class Gemmatimonadetes; order Gemmatimonadales; family Gemmatimonadaceae; genus Palsa-1248. Next base: position 16,499 of record JAJPIS010000110.1, on the reverse strand, counting down.
GTCGGTCGTCCTCGTCGGCATGCGGGCGGAGCTCGGTCACTCGGTCGGGGCGGCGCCACCCGGTCGCGCCCCGGCAGCGCCGGCGACGCCCGTCGACGTCGCGGCGTTGCTCGCGGCTGCCCATGGCGCGCCGCCCCTGATCTGTGCGCTCGCGGCCCGCACCATCCCCAACGGCGGCTGGGGCGACTGGGCGGACGCCCCCTCGCGGCCGCTCGCCGCGGCGGCGGCCGACATCGGTCGCCACGAGGAGTCGCGGCGGTTCAGCGTCGCCGACGAGGATCGGCTGCTCGGTGGGCTCGCATCCGACGACGCGTGCGTCCGCGAGCTCTCGGTGCGCCTGCTCGGGGGCGACACGGCGGGGCGGGTCGCGGCGGCGCTCGTGGCGCGACTCGCATCGGGCGATGCGGCGCTCCGCGCGCTGGCAGCGTTCGGGCTCGGGTTGGGGCAGCCGCCGAGCGCCGTCGACCCGCTCATCAAGACGCTGCGCGATCCGGCGGCCGCGGTGCGTGCGAACGTCGCCTGGGCGCTCGGACATCTGGAAAACGGGCGGGCGCTCGCGCCGCTCGAGGAGCGGATCGGGGACGAGGACTCGACGGTGCGTCGCGCGGTCGTGGCGGCCGTCGGGCGGCTGGATTCGACGAGCGCGACGGCGATGCTGGTGCGCGTGCTTCGCGACGACCCCGCGCCATCGGTCCGCCGGGTCGCGGCGTGGGCGCTCGGCAACCTCGAGGCGCGCGAGGGGGCGCCGGCGCTGGCGACCGCGCTCGGGCAGGACCGTGACCCGCGCGTGCGGGAGATGAGCGCCTGGGCGATCGGCAACATGGAGGCGAAGCGCGATGCACCGGCCCTGGTCACGGCGCTCCGCGGCGACGGCGACGACCAGGTGCGCGAGACCGCCGCCTGGGCGTTGGGGCAGATCGAGGACCGGTCGGCCGTCGACGTTCTCGGAGAGGCGGCCGGACGCGACCACAGCGCGCGCGTGCGGAGCACGGCGGCGTGGGCGATCGGCCAGCTGGGCGACGACGACGGGGGCGGGAAGGCGCCCGCCGGCCTGATCCGGGTGCTACGGGACGAGGATGCCGATGCGCGGCTGAACGCCGCCTGGGCCGTCGGTCAGCTCGGCGACTCGAGCGCGCTGCCGGCGATCCGCGACGCGCTCGCCACCGAACGAGACGCCGAGGTCCGGCGGGCGCTCGTTCGTGCCCTGGTCAAGTGCGGCGGCCGGTCGGAGCAGGCGCTGTCCGACCTGCTCCGCTCGGGTGATCCCGTGGTTCGGGAGACGGCCGTCCGGGCGCTCGCCGGTAAGGACGCGTTCGAGCCCTGGCCGCGGCCCGAGCCGCGCCCGCGCCCCTTCCCGTGAGGTGCCTGTCGAGGTGCTCCTGACCCTCAGCTGACGGGCGAGGCTGACCTACCGCAGCTTCGCCGGGGTCACGCGATCGAAGTACGTGATCGCGTCGAACGCCTGGTCGGGGACGACGAGCGAAAACTCCGAAGGTGTATCGAAGAGGAGGGGCCAGGGCCGCGCCAGCGCGGCCGCCACTCCGCTCAGGTGGTCGCCGGTTCGGCGGTCGAGGACGAAGGTCGGCCGGCCTGCGCCGGCGAGCAGTGCGGCGAAACTCGCGGGAGATGCCACCGCGACCCCGGAGTCGCCGAGCCACCCGCCGATGCCACCGGTCCCGCCGACGATCGCGCCGGTCGCGGCGCCGAGCACGACGAGCGCGCTGCCCACCCACGCGCGGAGGTATCGGCCCAGGCTCTCGACCCGTTGCCCCTCGAAGGTCGTCTCCACGTTCATCACGTGACCGTTGTGCGCGAAGACGATCACGCGGGCGGTGGGGCCTACCTGGGCGAGCACCCATCGAACATTCTCGGCCATCATGGAGTCGCGCGCGTTCACGACCGCGCGCGTCATGGCGGTGGTGTCGGCGATGCCGGCGGCCATCATCGCATTGAGCCGGACGGCCTCCCAGGCGTTCCGCGTCTCCCAGGCGTACAGGCTCGGTGAGGTCGCGTGGCTGTACCGGGTCGAGTCGGCGCGCAGCGTCGCGTAGGCGCGCTCGAGGGTGGTCCGGAGGAGGTCACGCTCGTCCGCGCTGTACTCGGCGTAGCGCGCGGGTAGGAAGCGGTCGAGGAGGCCGCGGACGCGGGCTCGGCGCGCGCGGTCGACGTCGGGCTCGACGCGGTCCAGGTACTCGAGCGTCGTGCGGACCGCGCCGGCGGCGCGCGGCATGATGCCCGCGTCGTCGGCCCCGCTGATGTCCAGGCCGTAAAAGCGGATCTTCTGCCGTGCGTGGGCGTTGTACGTCCGGAGCCAGAGGACGAGGTCTCGATTCTCGGGCAAGCGCTCGAAGTTCCAGGTGAGTCCCGTCCGCACGACGGTATCGATGTCCCCCGGCCCGCCGTGGATGAACGCATCGATGGTGTGGGCCTCGGTGAACCCCGACTCGAGCGCGACCGCCCTGACGCCGAGGTGTGTCACGGCGTACCGGATCACCTCGTTCCGAAACGCGAGCGGCTCGTGTGCGCCGTGGACGAGCTCCCCGATGGCGAGCACCCGCGCGCGGCCCACGAGCGGTCCGAGGAAGGTGAACGTGGAGTCCACGTAAGGCTGATCCACCGGCCGGACGGGGATGGCGGCGGCGCGCACCCAGTCGACGAGGCTCGCATCGGGCGCCGGCGCCTGGCCACCCACCGATCGCAGTGCCGTCGCCATCGCGACGGCGGTGGCCCAGCGCACCGGTCGCCGCACCTGCGCTCGATGAGTGGGCTGGGCTCGGGACATGTCGTGTCTCCGCCTGATGGGTCGCACGCCGCGCCGCGGCGCGCGGGGAGCGGCGCGAAACGTACCGATCCGGGCGCCTCGCGGTTAGTAGCCCGGGCCCCCGTCGGCGACGGCACCGGCGACCGGGCTCATCGCGCCGAGTCGCGAGCGCGACGCCCTCGCGGGTGCCGGGGAGGGTGCCGGTGGCGCGAACGCACCAGGTGGGGTCCGCTGCGTGCACGGGAGGAGACGTGGAGGCCGGAGTGTCCCGCCGGAGGGCCATCTCGACCCTTCCCCCTCGCGAGGTTGGACCCGTTCCCGTTCCTTGGCGCCATGCTTCGTCACCTCCTCTGCTGCGCGCTCGCGCTGGCACGACCCCTCGCCGCCCAATCGGAGCTCGCGGCGGCGCGCGGCCTCGTGCACGCCGTCCCCGGAGCCCTTCCGACCGCGATCGGCTATCTCAACGTCGCCGAGGACTCATGGCTGCTCTCGCAGGCCGTGAAGGACGCGGAGCAGACGAAGGTCCCGTCGCCCACCTCTGTCTTCCAGGTTCGCTTTGCGCACGGATGGATCATGGTGGACGCGGCGATGGACCGCGAGATCGCAGCCACGGCCAACGACACCAGCGGATTCCACGATGACCGATACGCCCGCGCGGTCGCGGCGCTGCGGGGCGCCGGCCTCATCGTCGTCACGCACGAGCACTACGATCACATCGGCACCGTGACCCACTCGGCCGCCGCCGACGAGCTGGCGCCAAGGACGATGCTCACCCGGGCGCAGATGGCGTCGCTGCTCCACAATCCCGGGGCGACGCGCATCCCCTTCGACTCGACCCGCGCCGGGCGCTACATCGTGTTCGACTACGATCGCGTGCTGCCGATCGCGCCCGGCGTTGTGCTGATCAAGGCGCCGGGGCACACGCCGGGTTCACAGGTGGTGTACGTGAAGCTCGCCTCGGGCCGCGAGGTGATCCTCTCGGGCGACGTCGCCTGGCATCGCGTCGGCATCGAGACCGAGCGAGGGAAGCCCGATTCCGCAACCCGGCACGAGGACCGCGCGGCGATCGCCGGCGAGCTGGCCTGGCTGCATCAGGCGGAGCGCACCGGTGTGACAGTCGTCGTCAGTCACGACGGCGACCAGCTCGACACGCTGGCCCGTCAGGGCATCCTGAGCAAGGGGCTGGTCGCCAGGCCCTGAGCGATACTTCCGTCGACACGGTGGACAGACAGGCGCCACCGGGTCCTACACTTCCCAGTTCGACCAGACGATGCCACCGGGGGCGTGGGGCTCGGGCGCGCCGGTGACGGTCATGCGGAGGTCGGTCCACCGGACGCGGGCGCCGAGGGCGATCAGGCGCTCGTAGGCGCGCACGTACTCGCTCTGGGCGCGGAGCGCGACGCGGCGCGTGCCGCTCCGGCGCGCGTAGTCGGCGAGCGCGCGGACGAGCGCCTCGAGATCGTCCTCGCGCGCCAGCACGAGCTTGAGCACACGCAACTCCTCGCGCGCCCGGCCCTCCACGAGCGGCGCGGTGTGACAGAGCGCAAACCCGATGACCCCCTCGCGTCCCTCCAGGATCACCGTGTCGCCCAGCGCCAGCTCCTCGGTCAGCGTCAGCTCGCGCGTGAAGTCGTATCCCGCGAGCAGCCGGTCGAGCAGCGCCCGGCATTCGGCGATCATGCCATCGCGCACCGACGCCGACAGTCGGCTGAGCAGGAGCGCGGACCGCTCCGCCGGCGCCGCATCGAACGTCAGGGTCAGCGTGAGTCGCCCCGGGACGAGGCCGAGGCCGGAGTAGAAGCCGATGTTGTCCATCGTCCGCGGCATCGTCTCGAGCCCGATCACCCGCGCCCCCTCGCGCCGCAGCCACTCGATCCCCGTCCGGACCACGTCCTTGCCAATCCCCGCGCCCTGCGACTCCGGGCGCACCGCGAGCGGACCCATCCACCCCTCCGCGCCCGACCGGTGCGCCATGTTGAACGCGGCGACCTCGTCGCGCTCTCCTCGCCAGATCATCGCGCCACTGCCCGCGTCCTCGAGCGCGTAGCGCCAGATCGCGGGATTCAGGTACGGGACGCGGACACCGACCATCCCGTCGCGCCGATACCGCTCCGTGAACGCATCGCTGAAGACGTGGTTCAGGCCCGGGATGTCCCCGCGATGGGCCCGGAAGGGGCCGTCGAGGTGCCGAAGCTGCCGCCAGCTCCGCGCGGCGACCATTACGGCCCCCCGGGCTCGGCCGGGACCACACCACCCCCCACGGCCATCATGCGGCCGTGCTCGCGACGGCGGCCGCCTCGGAGCCGCCGACCGGCGCCGCGTCGGGTGGGAGCCCCGCGGGCTCCTCGTCCGGCGCCGTCTGCTCCACCACGGAGCATCCACGCTCCTCGTCGTACCGCACGGCGATCACCCGGTCGAGTCCCTCCCGCACCGACTCGACGTGGGTGATGAGAATGACCTGCTCGAAGCGATCGTGCAGCCGTCGCAACAGCTCGATCACGTTGTGGCGCCGTGCCTCATCGAGTGAGCCGAACACCTCGTCCAGGATGAGCAGGGAGAAGGACTGCCCCGCCCGATCGGCGATCATCTGCGAGATCGCGAGCCGTAGCACGAGGTGTGCGAGATCCTCTTCCCCGCCCGAGATGACCGGCTTGGGGACCCCGTCCTCGAGCACGACGATGTTGTACTGGTCGTCCAGCTCGAGCTCCGAGTAGCGGCCGTCGGTCAGGTCGACGAGGAAGCTGCTCGCCAGCTCCGAGACCTCGGGCCGCAGAGCGAAATTGAGATCGGTCCGCATGTCGGAGAACGCCCGGTCCAGCTCGTCGTGCAGGCGCTTCTCGCGGTGCAGCCCATCGAGCTTGCCCTGCACCTCGTCGAGCTCTCGCCGGCGTGCCTCGGCCGCCTGGATCTCGGCGCGTGCGGCCGTCACCTCGATCCGCGCCGTGGCGGCCGCGAACTCGCTGCTCCGCGCCTCGGCCGCCGCGCGATCGTGACGCTCCCGCACCGCCTGGTACGTCGCCTCGGAGAAGTGGATCGCGTCGCGGCGGGCGCGCATCGCCTTGAGCCGGGCGAAGACGGCCGCCACCGCGCCCTCGACCCGCGAGCGCTCCCGCGCCAGTTGCGGCTCGCGCTCGACGAGCGCGCCCAACCGCGCCGCCCGCGCGTCGAGGGGCGTCAGCCGCTCGGCCTCCGCCTTGAGATACGCGTGACGGGCGGCGTCGTACCCGCTCGGGATCGCCACGATGTCCCGCTCGAGCACGCCGCGCCGCTGCTCCTTGCTCGTGATCTCGCGCGCCACCTGCTGGAACTCCTGCACCGCGAGCTGCACCTTGGCCAGCTTTCGCTCCAACGTCCCGACATCCTGCGTCAGCGCCCGCCGCCGCTCGTCGAGCGCGCGCACGTCGGTCGGCATCTGCTCCAACTGTTCCAGCCGCGCCTTGAAATAATTCCCATCGACGCGGACGGTTTCGGCCTGCTCCTCGAGCAGGTCGAGCACCGTGCGGTAGTGACCGCCGAGCGGGCGCGCGCAGGTCGGGCACGTCCCCTCCTCGCCGGCACTCATGAGACGCTCGCGCTGCTGCCGGACGTCGGCGTACTGGGCGCGCAGCGCCTGAAGCTTGGTCTCGGCCTCCTGGCGGTCGCGCACCCACTCCGTCCGCCGCGCCTCGAGCTGGCCGAGTGCCTCCTCGAGCTCCCGCCGCCGCGCCTCCAGCGAGAGAGTGACTTCCTCCTCGAGGGCCGGCGCCGTCTCGAGCCGTGACCGCCGCTCGCGCAAGCGCGCCAACTCATCGTCGAGCGCACGGGCGGCCTCGAGCAACGTCTGCCGGCGGCCTTCCTCCCGGTACAGCTCGTCCGCCCGCTGAAGCTCGGCGACGACGCCGGGGAAGGTCGCCAGCTCGCGGCGCAGCGGCTCGAGCTCGGCCCGCGCCGCGGTGACGTCGGCGAGCTCGCGGGTGATCCGCTCGCCATCGCGGGCGAGCGCCTCCTCGTCGCGCTCCGCGACCTTGAGGTCCGTCAGGAGCTCCTGGAGCCGGTCCCGCTCGCGCTGGACTCGTTCCCACTCTGGCGTCGCCGACGCGAGCGCCGCGGCCGCTTCCCGCTCGTGCCGCTCCGCCTCGGCGAGGCGGCGCTCGGCCGTCCCGAGCCGGCTCGCCGCCTCCAGCAGGCCGCGCTCCACCGTGTCGCGGTCCGGCATCCCCATCCGCACGCCGGCGATCTTGGCCATGATCTCCTTGCGCCGATCGCGCACGAGATCCTGGGCCGTCCGCAGCTTCTCGTATCCGAGCACGCGGGAGAGGAACCGGGCACGATCCGACGGCCCCATGGCCGCCATCACGTTCAGGTCCTTCTGCCCCGTGAAGTACGTGTGGAAGAACTCGGTGCGGGTCATCCCGAGCCGCCGTTGAAGCAACTCGGTCACGCCGGTGATCGAGTTCGCGATCGGGACCGACGCGCCGTCGAGGTACAGCTCGGCGTTGGTGAGACCGCGAACGACCCGATACCGGTGGCCGGCCAGCTCGAAGTCGAGCTCGACCCGAACCGCCGCCCGCGCCGGCGCGCGATTGAAGCGAAGCGACTCGCGGGTCCCGCGCGCCGCGCTGTTCCCGTAGAGCGCCCACGCGATCCCCTCGAGGATCGTCGTCTTACCCGATCCGTTGGGACCAATGATGCCGGTCAGCCCGCCGTCGAACGTGATCTGACTGTCGGCGTGCTGGCGGAAGTTCACGAGGCGCAGGCTGTTGAGCTTCACACCTCGGCCCCTCCCTGCCCTTCCATCGCGACCGCGGCTGCGCTCAGGGCCTCGGCTTCCGCGAGGTACCGCAGACCGAGATCGACGAGCGCCAGCCGGTCGATGTCCGGCTCCAACGACCGCTCGTGGAGCTTGTCGCGCACGATCTCGGCGAGCGAAGGCCGGCGGCCGGGCGCCCCGCGCCCGTGAAGCCGGATCATCTCCGGGCGCCGCGTGTCGAGCTGGAAGTGCAACGCCCGCCGGCGAAAGTCGCGGAGGGCGCGATGGTCCAGCTCGCGCAGGATGTGTCGGGGGATGTCGCGCACGAGCACGCGGACGATCTTCCCGTCGATCCCCCCCTCACAGCCTGCGACGAGCTCCTGGATGCGGGCGTCGAGCTCCGCCGCCATCATGCCGCGCGCCGAGAGGGACGGAAGATCGACCAGCGCCCGCGGGGCCTCAACGGGGTGGAACCGGTGCGCTCCGGTCGCCAGATCGTGCTCGATGATGCCCTTGCCCGGGATGCCCTCTTCCCGCTCCTCGACCAGCTCACCCCATGGATTGGTGCTGGTGTACTCCAGCGAGCCCGAGTAGTACGCGTTCGGGGCGATCCGCCGGTACACGTGGTAGTGACCCAGCGCCACGTACGTCCACCGGTCCGCCCCGAGCTCCTCGGGCGTGATCTCCACCGTGGCCCGGTCGGCCCCGGCCACACCCGGGAGCGTTCCCTGAACCTCCCCGTGCAGCACGAGGACGTTGTACCGGGCGCCCGGGTCCGGCGTCAGCGCCAACTGTCCGATCGCCGCATCGGGGACGGCGAGGATCGAGAGCTGCCGGTCGGGGAAGCTCAGCCGCTCCGGGCTCGCGTCCACGACCTGCATCCCCAGCGGCGCAAACAGCCGGAGGATACACCCGGTCTCGGCCGCCCGCGGTGTATCGTGATTGCCGGCGACCACGACGACGATCGCCTCCGGCAGCGCCGACCGCAGTCGCGCGAACTGCTGGAAGGCGTGGAGGATCGCGGGGTTGGTCGGGCGGACGGTGTGAAAGACATCGCCCGCGACGACGACGAGGTCGGGTCCGAGGGCAATGACTGCGTCGATCGCGCGCTTGAACGCGAGCGCGACGTCGGCCTCTCGCTGATTGATGCCGCCAGGGGTGAGCCGCTGGTACTGGCGATAGCCGAGATGCAGGTCTGAGAGATGGACCAGCCGCATGTATAGCGGAAATCTAGGGGCGATCGACGGTGCGGAACCACTGCGTCACCGTCATGCGCATCCGCCCGAGGGCGGAGTCCGCGACGTGCGGCGCACTGATGATCGACTGCACCGCGATCGTGGCATGCCAGTCGGTCAGCCACCCGCGGGTGCGGTCGATGAGCATGGTCCCGGTGAGCGAGGCCCGCGAGGTGATGCGCTCGCCCCCGAACGCCGTGTCGACCCGGGGGCTCCCGAGCGGGCCGCGCACGGAGACGAAGGCCGAGTCGCCGGTGGCGGACACGGAGTCGAGGCGGAACTGGAGCGTGATCGGCTCGCCCGCCACGTAGCCGGCGCCGGCCGGCACGGTCATGCTCCGAATCCACGACTGCCCCACCCGGACCGGCCGCCGCGGGAAGGTGACCGGCAAGTTCGCCAGGACCTCGCGAACGGCCGAGCTCACGCCGGTCGAGCTGTCGAGCATCGCCATCGCCCCGTCGGGCGCCACCCGGAGCCAGACACGTTTCCCCGTCATGGCCCGGGTCTGCCGCGCCGCGGCCTCGCTCGCGCGGGCGCCGACCGTCGCGACCGCGACCGAGTCGGTGACACCGAGGACGTCGGTCCCGGAAGAGTCCGCGCGCTCCACGACGAGCCGCTGAAGCACACACCACGTAGTCGTGACCCGGGTGACCATCGTGGCCGCGCCGGCCCCGGGCGTCGAGTCGGCGCCGGCCCGGCGCACCGAGCCGGCGTAGTCCATCTCCTGATCGAAGCGCATGTGCAGCGTGTCGCCCGGGTGGGGCCGGATCTGGAGTAGCACCTGCTGGGCGCCGGCGGGGCGTGCGCCGGCGACCGTGCCGAGCGAGCCGACCGAGCCGAGGGTGGCGACCGCGAACGCGGTACGGGCGGCGGCCCGCACCGGCGAGCCGGCCCGACGCCCCGCGGCTCGGGCCGCGGGCCGGCAGCGTCGCGCGGAACTCAAAAGCCGTACGGGTCGTCGGTGGGCGCGGCCCGGATCGGGACGCCGAGCGGCTGCGAGACAACCGGCTTCGGGGGCACGACGGCGCGGAACTGGGCCTTGAAGTAGGCGCGGACATCCGTCGGGCGCTCACGCTCGGTATTGGCGCGGGCGCGGAGGATCTCGGCGGGCTCGTACAGGGCCGTCACCCCCTTGACCCACTCCAGCGTGATGCCCGGGTCGAGCACCCGGAGGCTGCGGGTCACCGCCCCCTCGAGCGACGTCTCGGCCGCCTGCGGGAAACGTTCGGCGCCGATCCGGCCCGAGAGGACCGGCGGCCGCGGAAAGCGCACGAAGATCGGTTGGGTGAAGTGCGGGTGCCGCACCATGAGCTGCCCCTTCTCGAGCGTCGCGAGCCGAGTCCGGACCGCCGGGCTGAGCACGGCGTACCCCGGCGTGGCCAGCTCGTCGGCATCCATTCGGCCGAACAGCGCCGTACCGGCATTGCCGACGACGCGACGGTGAACCTGCGATCTGAACTGCTGCGCCCCGAAGAGCACGAGCCCGAGATAGCGCCCTCGCTCGGCGAGGTCGAGCAGCATCTTCCGGACGTACGTATCCGGTCCGTCGCCGGGTGCGTACTTGTTGAGCTCGTCGACGAAGACGACCACGTGATTGACGCCCAGGTCGCGGCGCTCGAGGTGCTCGCGGAGCTTGGAGACGACGCGCGCGAAGATGAGATCCTGCGCGTCCTCCTCGAGGTTTGCGACGTCGATCACATACACCGTCCGATCGACAAAGCTCCCCCAGGGCAGGTCGCTGACCCGGGCATCGTTCGTGACCAGGCCGGCGCACCGCTGGGCGATGTTGGACAGCCGGTTCCGGATCTTCCGGATCGTCGCGACATGATGCGTGCGCCAGCTCTCCTGGTTGTGCTTCTCGAGTGCGCGCAGCACGTCGCGGAACCACTCGTCGAGGTCGGCAAACGACTGCACCTCGTACGCGCGCGGCAGCATCCCATCCGTGAATTGGCGCCCCACGACCATCTCGCGGATGAAATCGACGAGCGCGTCGGCCTTGGCGTCGAGATCCTCGCGCGTCAGCAGCACATCCGCGAACTGCATGACCTCACGGAGCCCCCAGACGAGCGGGGCGACATTGTGCGCGAGCGCCTCGTGCGAGCGCAGCGTGTTGAGCGCGTAGCCGCGCGGGGTGTACGGCGCAAAGTAGCGCACGTTGGCGAACGGGTCCGGCGCGACCGCGAGCTGCGCGTAGAGCGCCCGGTCGGCGTCGCTCAGGTCCACCGATGGCTGGTCCAGGAAGCACAGGTCCGGGCCTTTCACGTTGAAGCAGACGGCCGCGATCGAGCCCTTCTCGGCGGGGAAGTGCGTGAAGATGGACGCCAGCAGCCACTCGACAGCGCTCGTCTTGGTCGCGAGCCCCGACACGCCGGTGACCGTGAGGTGCGCCGCCTCGGGCCCGAGCAGGAAGTCGGCGTCGAGGTACACCGGCGCGTCGGTGCCGCCGGCGTGGTACAGACCGATCGGGATCCCCGAGCGCGCGAGATAGGCGTCCATCCGCAGCGCGCACGCGACATCCTCGTCCGTGGCGAGGAAGACGTCCCCGATCGGCACCGGCTGGAGGGGCTCCTCGGGGATCTGCCGGAGGACGGCCGCCGTGTAGAGGCGGATCTCCGTGCGCTCCGTGGCGGCCCGGGACGCCTGGGCGGGCGAGCCGTCGGCGCTCAGCACATCGTAGAGCGGCGATTGGAGGTCGGTGTAGCCGAACCCCTCGACGACGACGCCGTACACCGTGGGGATCTGGCCGTTGATCGCGTGGCGTCCCTCGACGCGCACGATCGTGCCGATGCCCACGCTCGCGTCGAGCGCCGTCCAGAAATGGAACTCGTGTGGCGTGTTGGGCCGCCGCTCCGTCGCCACGACACGGCCCAGGGGCGGACGCGCGTCGCCGGTGCCCGGCCAGGCGGCAGGCTCGCCGGGCGCGCGGCCGTTCCCGTCCGGGCCGGTGCCGCTCACATGATCGCTCGTAGGAACTCCTCGCAGTCTCTGATACCGTACGCCAGGGCATGCCAGCGGGGGTCCGGCAGCGCGAGCGGCGCCGTCTCGGCGAGCACCCAGCGCGAAACCTCATCCGCCCGCGCGGTCACGGCGGCGGCATCGAGCTCCGCCACTTCGACCCGCACGAGCCCCCAGGTCGGCTCCCGGCCCGGGGCGTGGCGGCAGCGCAGGTACCAGCTCAGGACCGGTGTGCGGCGACCGACCGCGAGCCGAAAGGCCGTCGTGCGCTCGCCCGCGCCGAGGGTCGCCAGCACGGGGAGGTCATCCGGCCCGACGTACAGCGTTCGGTGCGCCTTTACCACGCCGACACTGCACGGAGCGCGGGCCACCGTCTCGCTCCCGCTGATCCCCCCGTCGATGTAGAGCGGGGAGCGTTCCGTGCGGCACCAGTCCTCGGCGAGCGTGCGCTCCAACTGCTCGCGCTTCGCCTGGACGAAGTGCAGCGCGCGCTCCGCGAGCGAGGTCGGATGGACACCGTCGGGTGCGATCCCCTGATCGTCGGGGCCGAGGTGCGCGCCGGTGTCCATGGCGCCCAGCCCGGCGACCTGCGTCCAGAAGGCGTCGGACACGAGCGCGCGCGGCACATAGAAGCGTCCGTCGCGAAGGGGTCCGCGTCCCCACGTCACCAGCCGGCGGTTGCGGCGCACGCGCACGACCGCCGCGGCCGTGCCGAACACGATCGGAACCGTGCACTCGTGCCGGAGCACGTGGGTCTGTTGCGTGCCGTCGAGGAAGGCGCCGAAGGCCACTTCCGGTGCGCCGGGCACCCGGCGCGCCCGGACGGGGCCGCCCTCGACGGTGCGGGCCGGGACGAGGCGCGGTGACTCTCCAGGCCTCGGGAGCGTCTCCAGCGTGGGGCCAAAACCGTCCGTGGATCGGGCTGTGGGCGCCCACCGATCGAGCAAGCGCTGCGCACTGCGGAGGCTTGCGTCCATTGACCCTACGCGACGCGTGACGACAGGATACAGGAGCGCCGGCCGGATCCGGCGGGGGGTAATGGTTCGGGGCGCGGCCCGTGTGGCTGCCGGCGGCGTGCTCTGGCTAACGCTAATGATGACCGCGGGGTGCGACAAGCTGAAAACGACCCTCCTCGGCCATGGTGTCGCCGGCGCGTCGGCCGCGACGCGGGAGCTGGATCTCCGCGTGAGACCGACGATCCTGTTCGAGGTGTTCGGCGAGCGCGACGACCCCCGGATGGTGCCGATCGCGGTCCTCGATCACGGCAAGCCCCAGGCGATTCATCTCTCGGCGAACGGGTGGCGCAGCTTCGACCGCATCTATCACCGGCCCGGCGCCAGCTACACGCTCTACCAGGATGGCCGGCCGGTCGGCGCGGTGACGGTGAAACAGGGGATGTGGTCGCGCCCCGAGGCGCCGGTCTACACGCTCCCCAGTTGCCAGAACCTCGTTCCGATGGCCGCGGTGACCCTCGAGAGCAAGGTGCGCGCGGGCATCACGGTGGAATTCCTGGCGACGAGCGCCGATCTGATCCCGGCAGCTCCGGGGTCGCCGATGGACCAACGTGCGGCGACGACGCTGGCGCGGGACATCGGCGGCCGCGTGGCCGACGAGGCGCGGATCCCGCGCCGCCGGCTCGACTCGCTCGACTTCCACGCCATGGCGGTGAACACCGGGGCCACCCACGATCCGACGCTCGTCGTCTCGTACGTCGATCCGAACGCCGAGGAAGCCGCGGCACACGGCGATGAGACAGCGTATGTGTTCGCGATGGCGGACCGCAGCGGCCCGGACTACACGACCAGCTACTCGGAGTCCGTCAACGGTCCCGCCGCGCACGCCGAGTATCGTCGCTACGTCGACCACCTCGACCTGAACGGCGACGGGACGGACGAGATTTTCCTCGAGGGATGGCAGTACGGCGGGGACACCTACCCCATGATCATGCGTTACAACGCCGGCCGCTGGCTCGAGATCTTCCGCGGGGCGGCCAGTTGGTGCCTCGACCCGGCGGTGAGCAGTAGCAGGGACTAGGCGCCGCCGGACGGCTCAGGCGCCGCGGCGGACCTCGACGAGCCGTGTGACCCCCTCGACCACCGACTCGATCGGCGCGGCGTACGAGACCCGCACCCAGTCGGGGGTGTAGAAGGCAGCCCCCGGCACGACGGCGACGCCATACCGGTCGAGGAGCCGAGTCGCGAAGGCGGCGCCATCGCCGCCCGCATCGACGTACAGGTAGAACGCGCCATCCGGCCGCACGTGCGGAATCTCGGCCGCGTCGAGCAGCGCCGTCGCGGCGTCGCGGCGCGCCCGGAAGTGCCCGACCATGTGCGCGATCGCCGCCTCGGCCGCGTCACGCTCCTGGAGGGCCGCCACCGTCGCGTGCTGGGAGATCGACGACGCGTTGGAGGTCGTGTGGGATTGCAGCGCCGTCATGGCGGCGGCGACGGCGCGCGGCGCGATCGCCCATCCGATCCGCCAGCCGGTCATCGCGTATGCCTTCGCGACGCCGTTGATCACGATCAACCGGTCCCGGGTGTGCACGAGGTCCAGGGCCGACGCCGCGGGCGCGCCGTAGACGATCCGGATGTAGATCTCATCGCTCAGCACCCACCACCCGCGGGTCGCCGCGAGCGACAGGATCTCGCGCAACTCGGCCGCCGTGTAGACGGATCCCGTCGGGTTGCAGGGAGAGTTGAGGATCAGACCGCGCGTGCGCGGCGTCGCCGACGCCGCGAGCTCGGCCGCCGTCACCTTGAGCCCGCGCGCCCGCGTGCCAAACACCGGCACCGCCGTCGCCCGCGCGAGTCCGACCATCTCGTAGTAGCTCGTCCAGCTCGGCGTCGGGATCAGCACTTCATCGCCGGCCCCGAAGAGCGCGAAGCAGGCGTTGAACAGTGACTGCTTCGAGCCGTTGGAGACGACGACGTCGGCCGGGGTGATGGGATCGCTCCCCCGATACCGGTCGTTCGCCTCGGCGGCGATCGCCTCGCGGAGCGACAGGATCCCCTCGGTCGCCGTGTAGTGCGTCGCGCCGCTGTCGATCGCCCGCTCGGCCGCGGCGCGAATGAACCGGGGCGTATCGAAGTCCGGCTCGCCGGCACCGAGGTCGAGGATGGTGCGCCCGGCCGCACGAAGGGCCCGCGCTCGTGCCGATACCGCGATCGTCGCCGACTCCCTGAGCTCGACAATGTTCGCCGACGGCGTGAACGCCGCCTCCGCGGGTGTGCGGGCGGGAGAGGTGCCGGGAACGGTCGCAGTCATCCGTCGCGGAGTTGGAGGAGGGGGAGCGATCCGGTAACTTAGCCGGCCAGCGCAAAACTTAGCCCCCATTCCGTGGAACAACACCCTTCGCTCGGCGGGACGGCAGTCGAGGCCGGGTCGGTCGCTCGTGGACAGAACGTCGTGCACGTGCTCCCCAGCGAGTGGGCTGCGGCGACCCCCGTGCTCGACGCGATCCTGCCGCGGGTCGATGCCGACGCCGGCGCGACCCAACTCCTCGTCATCACGGCCGACGCCGACGCCGCGGTCGGCATCGCGGACGCGCTCGCCCGCGCGCGCGCGGGCACACCGCCGCGCGTCGTCGCGGCGACCGGGGCCGATCGCACGGCGCGTGTGCTCCGGGCCGGCGCTGCACCGGTCGTCATCGGCGCACCGTCGCAGCTCCTGGCGCTGCTGCGCGGCTCGGCGCTCAAGATGGACGCGGTTCGGTGGGTCGCGATCGCCTGGCTGGACGAGATCCTCGCCGGCGTCGCCGGGGACGAGCTCGAGGCGGTGCTTGCCGACGTGCCCAAGGACGCGGCGCGCATCGTCATCACATCGACCACCGGCGCGAGCGTCGAGGACTTCCTCGAGCGGCATGCCAGGCGCGCCTATCGGGTCGGCACGCCGCCGGCCGCGAGCACGCCAGCAGGCGGCGATGCGGCGGCCACGAGCATCGCGTACCACTTCGTCGAACCGTCCCTCCGGAACACGGCGCTCCGGCGCGTGCTCGACGAGCTGGACCCGCCGTCGGCGGTCGTCTCCGTCCGGTCAGCCGCGGGGGAGGCCGAGGCTCGAGCGACGCTCGCGGCGCTCGGGTACACGGGTCCGTCCGCGTCCGTCCGCGTGGTCCGCGACGCCGGGGCGGCGCCCGAACAGGGGGCGGAGGGGGCGGGGAACGCCGCCGGCGGGCACGCCGCGTTGCTGGTGCTCTACGAGCTGCCACACACGCCGGAGGAGTGGCGCCGGGTGGCCCGCGGCGCGCCGGTCCAGACGGTCGCCCTGCTCCTGCCGCGGCAGCTCGGGCATCTCCGGGCGGTCACCGGCGCGGCCGTGACGCCGCTGCCGCTTCCCGGGCCGGCCGATCGGGCGCGGGCGCGTGATGCCGCCCTCCGCGCCGAGCTCGCGCGGGAGCTCGCCGATGTGGCACCCCAGCGCGAGCTGCTGGCGCTCGAGCCCCTGCTGACCGACTTCGACGGACTCACGATCGCGGCCGCGGCCGTGCGGCTCCTCGAGCGCGTCCGGGCAGCCGCGGGTCGGCGAAGTGAGGCGGCGGGATCCGCCCGGCCGCCCGCCGTCGCGGCCGACGCGCGAGAGACCGGGACCCATCAGCGCCCCGCCTGGACGGGACGGGGCGGGACCGGCGGACGGCCGGGAGGAGCGCGGCCCCACGACCGGGGCGCGGGCGCAGGCCGGGGCGGCGACCCGAGGCGGGACTTCGGGGACCGGCCGCGCGCCCCTCGCGGCCCGGGCGCCGGCGCTGGCGGCGCACCCCGGGGGGCGCCGAGGGGTCCGCACGGCGGCGGAGGCGCTGGTGGAGGGGGCGGGCGGGGCGGGC
>JAJPIS010000047.1 GCA_021324635.1 Gemmatimonadota bacterium | reverse complement strand
TCGCCGCCGTCAACGTCGTCTTCCCATGATCCACGTGCCCGATCGTCCCCACGTTCACGTGCGGCTTCGTCCGCTCAAACTTCGCCTTGGCCATGTGTCCGGAATCCTCTACGCCTTGACCTTGTTGATGATCTCGTCGGCCTTGCTCTTCGGCACTTCCTCGTAGTGGCTGAACTCCATCGAGTACACGGCGCGCCCCTGCGACTGCGACCGGAGCTTGGTGGAGTAGCCGAACATCTCGGAGAGCGGCACCGTCGCGGCGATGACCTGCGCCTCGCCACGCTGTGTCATCCCGCCGATCTTCCCCCGGCGCGCCGACAGGTCGCCGAGGATGTCACCCATGTAGTCGTTGGGACAGACGACCTCGACGTTCATGATCGGCTCGAGGATGACCGGGCTGGCCCGCTTCGCGGCCTCCTTGTAGGCCATCGAGCCCGCGATCTTGAACGCCATCTCGCTCGAGTCGACTTCGTGGTACGAGCCGTAGACCAGCTCCACCTTGACGTCGACCATCGGGTAGCCGGCCAGGACGCCGTTCTCGAGGGCTTCCTTGATCCCCTCCTCGACCGGCCCGATGTACTCTCGCGGGATGACGCCGCCGACGATCTTGTCCTCGAAGATGAAGCCCTGTCCCTGCTGCGACGGCTCCATGTTGATCACGACGTGGCCGTACTGTCCGCGGCCACCGGACTGCCGGATGAACTTCCCCTCGACTTTCTCGACCCGCTTGCGGATCGTCTCGCGGTAGGCGACCTGCGGGCGGCCGATGTTGGCGTCGACCTTGAACTCCCGCTGCATGCGGTCGACGATGATCTCGAGGTGCAGCTCGCCCATCCCGGAGATGATCGTCTGCCCGGTCTCCTGGTCGGTGTGGACGCGGAAGGTCGGGTCCTCCTCCGAGAGCTTGGCGAGCGCGATCGCGAGCTTGTCCTGGTCGGCCTTGGTCTTGGGCTCGATGGCGACGTCGATCACCGGGGCGGGGAACTTCATCGCCTCGAGGATGATCGGCTGGTCGTCGTCGGAGAGCGTGTCGCCGGTGCGGGTGTCGCGCAGCCCGATCGCCGCCGCGATGTCGCCGGCCCGGACTTCCTCGATCTCCTCGCGCTTGTTGGCGTGCATCTGGAGCAGCCGCCCGATGCGCTCGCGCTTGTCCTTGGTCGAGTTGTAGATGTAGGACCCGGTCGACAGCACGCCCGAGTACACGCGCAGATAGGTCAATTTCCCGACGAACGGGTCGGTCGCGATCTTGAACGCGAGCGCCGCGAATGGCTCCTCGTCCGACACCTTGCGCTCGGCCTGGGTCTCGTCGTGGTGCGGGATGTGGCCGGTGATCGCCTTGACGTCCATCGGGGCCGGCAGGTAGTCGATGACGGCGTCGAGCAGCGCCTGGACACCCTTGTTCTTGAACGCCGCGCCGCAGAGGACGGGCACGATGTGCCCGCCGATGGTCGCCGTCCGGATCGCCCGCTGGATCTCCTCGAGCGTGAGCTCCTCGCCCCCCAGATACTTCTCGAGGAGCGTCTCGTCGTGCTCGACCGCCGCCTCGATCACCTCGTGGCGCGCCTGCTCCATCGCGTCGCGATAGATCGCCGGGACCTCGACTTCGGTGAAGGTCTTCCCGAGCGTCTCCTCGTCGAAGATCACCTGCACCCGGCGGAGCACGTCGATGTGCCCGGTGAACAGCTCCCCCGACCCGACCGGCAATTGGATCGGGTACGAGTTCTTGCGCAGCCGGTCGCGGATCATCCGGACGCAGCGATCGAAGTCCGCGCCGACGCGGTCCATCTTGTTGGCGAAGATGAGCCGCGGGACGCCGTACCGGTCCGCCTGCCGCCAGACGGTCTCGGTCTGCGGCTCGACGCCGGCCACCGAGTCGAGGAGGGTCACGGCGCCGTCCAGCACCCGGAGCGACCGCTCGACCTCGACCGTGAAGTCGACGTGCCCGGGGGTGTCGATGATGTTGATCCGATACTCGATGCCGTGCCGGGTCCAGAACGCCGTCGTCGCGGCCGACGTGATCGTGATGCCGCGCTCCTGCTCCTGCTCCATCCAATCCATCGTCGCGGTCCCTTCGTGGACCTCGCCGATCTTGTAGTTCTTCCCCGTGTAGTACAGGATGCGCTCGGTCGTCGTCGTCTTCCCGGCGTCGATGTGCGCCATGATGCCGATGTTGCGATAACGTTCGAGCGGTGTCGTGCGTGCCATATGCGGGTTCTCTCGCCTCGATCGAGGCGTACCATTTTCAGCAAAAAGGCGGGTGGACCGAGCACCCCGACCCCGGGGCTGGTATCCATCCGCTCCGTCGCCGGGTACAGCCGCTTCACTACCGCGGCCGGGGACCCTTGGCGCGCCGCTGCCCGGTCTCACGACCCGACGCGACGTCAGATTGTCGACTGCCTCTCCAGCGGGTCGTGCCTGTCCAGCGTTCGTCGTCCCTGGCTCTGCCCTCTGGTCCTGCCCTTCGTCGTGCGCGCTCGGCTACAGCCTTTGGAATGTAGCCGACGCCGGGGTGATGTCAACCGCGCGCGCTCACGGTGGGACGGGTGCGGCATCGATCCCGCCGGCCCCGGCCCACCCCGACCGACCCTACCAGCGATAGTGCGCGAAGGCCTTGTTCGCTTCCGCCATGCGGTGGGTGTCTTCCTTCTTCTTGATCGCGTTGCCCTCGCCCTTGGCGGCGGCGATCACCTCGGCGGCGAGCCGCTCGGGCATCGACTTCTCGTTCCGATCACGCGAAAAGGTGATGAGCCAACGCATCGCGAGCGCCGTGCGCCGCTCCGGGCGCACTTCCACCGGGACCTGATAGGTCGCGCCACCGACGCGCCGGCTCTTCACCTCGACGACCGGCTTGAGGTTCGAGAGCGCCTGCTTGAAGACGTTCACCCCGGGCTGGCTCGTCCGCTGCTCCACCAGATCCATCGCCCCGTAGAACAGCCGCTCGGCGACCGACTTCTTCCCCTGGAGCATCATCGCGTTGATGAACTTCGACACGGTCTGGCTGTCGTAGCGCGCGTCCGCGAGGATGGGACGCTTCACCGACTTCTTGCGGCGGCTCACTTCTTCTTCCCTCCGGCCGCGCCAGCCGCGGCGCCCTTGGGCTTCTTGGTGCCGTATTTCGAGCGGCTCTGATTGCGGCCGGTCACGCCCGACGCGTCGAGGCTGCCCCGCACGATGTGGTAGCGCACGCCCGGGAGATCCTTCACGCGGCCCCCGCGGATGAGCACGATCGAGTGCTCCTGGAGGTTGTGGCCCTCGCCCGGGATGTACGCCGTCACCTCGAACCCATTGGTCAGCCGCACGCGCGCGACTTTCCGGAGCGCCGAGTTGGGCTTCTTGGGCGTGGTCGTGTACACGCGGGTGCACACGCCGCGCTTCTGCGGGTTCGAGCGGAGCGCCGGCGCTTTCTCTTTCTTGATGACGTCGCGGCGGCTCTGCCGGACGGGCTGATTGATGGTCGGCATGGCTTGGAGAAGGAGACAACCCGCCCGCGTCGCGAGGCTGTATGACTGCCAGGCTTCCCTGCACCCCGCGCGGGACAGACCTGAAAACGTAAGGCAGGCCGTCGGTTGGATCAAGCGTCCGGTGCCGCGCCATGGCCGCGGTCACGCCTCCGCGTACATTTCCGCCCCGTTCGCCTGGGCCCCGGTCGTCTGGGCCCCGTTCGCCTCGGGGCCCGCTGCCCTCCCGCTCTCCACCCCCAACGACCCACCTCCCGTGTCGCTCACCATCCCGCCGCGCCGTCGTCCCCTCCGCCCGGTCCGCCCGGTCCGCCCGGTCCGCCCGGCCCGCCCGGCCCGCCCGGCCGATCCGCCCGTCCGCTCCGCGCCGGCCGCCGCGCCCGGGCGCGCCCGCGCGCTCGCCCCGTCGCTCCTCGTGACGGCGTCGCTCCTCGTGATGGCTGCCGGTGCGGGTGCGCAATCGGCGCGGGGCGGATCCGACCTCGTCGGCGGGGCGCCCGCGGCCGCGGGCCGGACTGCGCCACAGGGGCCGCCGGTCGTTCTGCGGCCTGCCGCCGTTTTCGACGGCATGGAGCTGCATCAGGGCTGGGTGGTCGTGGTCAGGGGCGAGGACATCGCGGCCGCCGGGCCGTCGGCCGAGGTCGCGGCGCCGGCCGGAGCGATCACGATCGACCTTCCCGGGATGACGCTCCTGCCGGGGCTGATCGACGCCCATACGCACCTCTTCCTGCATCCGTACAACGAGACGCCGTGGAACACGCAGGTGCTGATGGAGCCGTTCGCGCTCCGGGCGGCGCGCGCCGTGGTGCACGCCCGGAACACGCTCATGGCGGGGTTCACGACGATCCGCGACCTCGGCACCGAGGGGGCGGGTGACGGCGACGTCGGCATCAAGCGGGCGATCGAGGAGGGGATCATCCCGGGCCCGCGGATGCTGGTCGTCACCCGGGCGATCGTCGCCACGGGGTCGTACGGACCGCCCCGGTCGGCCTACTCGTTCGAGCCGCCCCAGGGGGCGGAAGAGGCCGACGGCACGACGATCCAGCATGTCGTGCGCGAGCAGATCGGGCACGGCGCGGACTGGGTCAAGCTCTACGCCGACTACGGCTGGGGTCCCGGGAACACGACGCGGCCGACGTTCACCCCGGCCGAGCTCGCGCTGGCGATCGAGACCGCGGCCTCGGCTGGCCGGCCGGTGGCTGCGCACGCGACCTCGGCCGAAGGAGTGCGCCGCGCGGTGGAGGCCGGTGTATCGACGGTCGAGCACGGTGACAACGCGACGCCGGAGATCTTCCGGCTCATGGCCTCACGTCACATCCCGCTCTGCCCGACGGTCGCCGCGGACGAGGCGATCGCGCGGTATCGTGGGTGGCGCCCCGGCGTCGACCCCGAGCCGCCGGCGCTGGTTCACAAGCGGGCGAGCATCAGGGCGGCGCTCGATGCCGGGGTGACGATCTGCAATGGCAGCGACGCCGGCGTCTTCGCGCACGGGGACAACGCGCGCGAGCTGGAGCTCCTCGTGGCGTACGGGATGACCCCGACAGCGGCGCTCCGGGCGGCGACGTCGACCGACGCCGAGGTGCTCCGGATGGCCGACCGCATCGGTCGTGTGGCGCAGGGCCTCGAGGCCGACCTCATCGCCGTGACGGGTGACCCGACGCGCGACATCGGCGCGCTCCGCCACGTGACGCTGGTCATGAAGGGCGGCGTGATCTACAAGCGGCCCTGACGCGCGACGGCCCGCGTGGCCGGCGGAGGGCTCCCGCGCCTACGACTGCTGGCGGCGGGCGGGGGATGAGCCGCGGCGCGTCAGGACGATCACCTTCCAGCCTTTCTGGGAGAGGATCGGGATCGTCCGCCCGTCGTGCCCCTTGAGGGAGACGCGGTCCGGGTTGACGGTGCCGCGCGCGACGAGCTGGCCCCGCTCGTCCTTGATCACGACGTCGGCGCCGGCCGGCAACTGCTCGAGCTGCCACTCGACGGTAGTGTTGGCGCGGGTCATCTCACCGGGGGAGACGATCCGCCGCTGGCGTCGTCACGACGCGAGCGGCGCGCCGGGACCTCAGGCCGCCGACGTCGCGGCTTCGGGCGTCGGCGCCGCGGCGGCCGCGGCCGGCATGGGGCTCGCCGGGCCGTCGACGAGCCGGATATTGCGGGAGGCGAAGCGGAGGTGTCGCACCGAGTACGTGGCGACCATTGCGTAGCCCATCCCGAAGAGGAGCAGGAAGGGGAGGGCGCCGTACTGCCGCAGCTCGATCGCCAGCGCGGAGGCGACGAAGGAGAAGATGGCGAGGATGCCCTCGCCGACCATGCTCCAGGAGGCGCGGCTCCGGTATCGGCCGCTCCCGCGGCTCGTGCCATGGCTCGTGACGCGGTACTTGGGCGTGCGCTCGAACGGACTCCGCTTCCCGAGCAGTCCCTCGAGGGCGGCCGAGGCGTTGTGCACGCTCATCCCGATCGAGAGGGCGAGGAAGACCGGGAAGCGCGCGATGCGCGTGCGCCAACTGCCGCCGAGCACGCGGGCGGCCGTGTAGTAGCAGAAGAACGTCCCCGAGAAGGCCACCAGGTAGTACAGCGAGATCGGCCACATCACCTTCAGGTGGTGCAGGCCGGCCGCCATGATGACGAACGGGCTGAGGAGCGTCAGCACGATGAGCAACGGGTAGGCGAGGCTGCTCAGGAGGTGGAGTGTCCCCTCGCACTTGACGCTCGTGGGGAGCTGCGAGCGCCAGAGCCGCGGGAGGATCTTGCGCGCGGTCTCCTGGGCGCCCTTGGTCCACCGGAACTGCTGGGCCTTGAGGCTGTGCATGTCGGCCGGGATCTCCGACGGGCAGACGACGTCGGGCAGATACTTCGCGCGCCACCCGGCGAGCTGCGCCCGGTAGCTGAGATCGAGATCCTCGGTGATCGTGTCGTCCTGCCAGCCGCCCGCTTCGGCGATCGCGCGGGCGCGGAGGATGCCAGCCGTCCCGTTGAAGTTGAGGAACCATCCGGCCCAGCAGCGCGCGGACTGCTCGACGACGAAGTGTCCGTCGAGCGCCAGGGCGGTGGCGCGGGTCAGCTCGGAGAAGGTGTCGTTGAAGTACGCCCACCGGGTCTGCACGATGCCGATCGACGGGTCGCTGAAGTGCGGGATCGTGCGGCGGAGGAAGTCGCGTGGGACGACGAAATCGGCGTCGAAGACGGCGATGAACTCGCCCTTGGCGCGCGCGAAGCCGTTGGCGAGCGCGCCGCTCTTGAACCCCTTGCGGTCCTCGCGGTGTATGTGCACGATCGGGATCCCGCGCGCGCGGTAGTCGTGCACGAGACGCCGAGTCAGATCCAGCGTCTCATCCGTGGAGTCGTCGAGAACCTGGATTTCCAGCAGATGGAGCGGGTAGTCCACCTCGCACGCGGACCGAATGACGCGCTCGGCCACATAAAACTCGTTATACAACGGCAGCTGGATGGTGACGACCGGATCCGTGCCAGCGGGCAGAGCCTTTGGCGACCGCGGCCGGCGTCGCCAGAAGACCACCGCCAGTGCGGCATGGTTCAGACTGTAGAGTGACAGACCGAACAACGCCAGGCCGTACACCACCACAATGGCGAGCCATGGGCTCATCAATGAGCATCCCTCAACGAGGTTCGTTTCACTTTCATCGTGGCGGCGGCCACATCTTAACACGATGCGACTTCATGTGATAGGGTCCCCCCGGAGTCTTGCGCTCGCCACCCTGTCTCTGGTAGCGGGCCTCGAAGCGTGCGGCGGGCACGATCCACGCCGCTCCGAGCCATCGGCGGGTGGAACCCCGGCGACCGCGATCGACGAGCAGCCACCGGGATTTGCAACGCTCGTGCTCGGGCCGGCGAGTCCGCCCGCGCCAGCGAGCGGTACGGGCGCCTCGGCGCCGTCCGGCAGCGTCTGGTATCGCATGCGGGCGCCCGGGGAGACGGGGATGGCCCGCCCGAGCCTCGAGTGGTACGTGCGCGCGCAGCACCTGCTGCCTGGCCGCGCGTATCGCGTCGACCTCACGGTCGATGGCCGCGACATCTACTCCGTGGGCCACGGTCGAGCCGACGGGGCGGGCATCCTCACGGCGCACGGGGTGCTGGTCCGATTCACGGACCAATACTGCATCAGCACCCCCACCGAGGCGCAACCCCTCGCCGGCGCGCATCAGATCGCGTTCGCCGTCAAGAGCGACGGCGCCGGCAGCGGCGCGGCGTCGGCCGGCAGCCCGCTCACCGACCCGGCGCGAGAGCTGCCATGCGACGGCAATGGCGATGGAAACTTCGAGTACTGGCTCGTCACGCCTCGACCGATTCTCCTCGGACCCGCTGCCGCTCCGTGAGACGTCGAGAGATCCGGCCAGGGCCGCCCCGCGGACCTGCCCCGCGATCCCCATCCCTGGAGGTCGCGCTCGCGACATCATCGGAGGTGCCCCTACCGTCCGCGGCGACGAATCATTGGAAGGTTCTAACAATCGCTCAGCCCGATCACTGA
Source organism: Gemmatimonadota bacterium (assembly GCA_021324635.1). Lineage (GTDB taxonomy): Bacteria > Gemmatimonadota > Gemmatimonadetes > Gemmatimonadales > Gemmatimonadaceae > Palsa-1248. The sequence goes on along the minus strand of JAJPIS010000047.1, from coordinate 16,770 downwards.
CGCACCAGAGCGGACTCGCGAACGATACGCCAGGATGGGCCCCAACCCAATGAACGATAGAGTCGCGGATGTGTGTACAAGCGCCACCGTTCGTAGGTTGGGACGCGGGGGGAGCCCACCTGCTCCCCCTTGCGATCCCACAGCATGCGGTATCCCAGGCCGACGATCGCGTCGGCGGTGAGGTGATACCACGTCTCGCCCGTCAGGTCGTCCCACAGCACCACCGTCCCGGCGGGCTGCTGGGACAGGTACCGCGAGACGGTGCTCGAGTCTCCCACGGGTAGCTGCGCGGAGCCCGCGCCCACGTCGGCAAACACGTACCCGAAGTGGTCAGCCGACAGCACCGGCCGCCCGCGAAGGTCGATGCGCGCCCGCGCATGGTCCACCGCCTCCTTCGTCGCCGCGGCCACGTAGTTGTTGGAGTTCATGTCCACGTACAGGAATGCCTGCGCGGCCTGGAGGATCAGGAGCGGGGCGGCGAGTCCCGCCGCGACGGCGGCGCGCCTTTTCGTCAAGGCGCCGAGGCCGGCGGTGGCCAGGAGCGCGGTGCACGGCGCCAGCGTCGCGAAGTAGCGGTCGAATCCCCACGAGGCGAGCCGACCGGCCGCCCAGAGGTACGTGTGCACGGTAAGTACGGCCAGCGTGATCGCGACAGCGAGTCGCAGGAGCGGCATCCGCCGTCCGACGACGGCGCCGATCAGCCACAGCGGCAGCACGCCGAGACCGATGATCGCCGGCCAATGGATCAGGTAGTGCAGCGGGTCGCCGTGGATCGCCGATGTGTCGAACGCCCACGGCAGGGTGTGGCCGATGTACCGGACGTCTCCGGTGGTGAGCGTCCACGCGACCTGCCAAAGGGCCGTCCCCGCGGCGAGGAGGACGATGGCCAGCCGTGTCTTCCGGCTGGCCAGGGCCCTGGAGGCCCAGCAGGCAGCCGTGGTGACCAGCACGACGGGGCCCTCGGGCCTGGCCAGCGGCAGGAGCGACAACACGAGCGCCGCCACGATCTCGCGACCGCCCGCGAGGGCATACAGACCGCCCGCGAGGGTGAGCGCGAATATCGGCTCGGTCATCGTCTCGGTCCCGAGCTGATAGAGCGCCGGTTGTGTCAGCACGAACGGGATCGCCAGCCAGGCGAACGCGAGGCCGGCGCGTTCAGCCGCACGGTACGTGAGCCAGGCCATCGCCAGGCAGACGAGCAGCGTGAAAACCCGCATCGCGGGATATCCGATGAGTCCCGGAATCACGTACACGGTCGCGAAGAGCGGCCGCGCGAAGATCCCCAGGACTCGCACCGGGTCATCAGGAAAGCGAGCGTACAGCGCATGGATCGCCGCGTCCTGATCATCGGAGCTCGGAAACATCGCTAGCTGGGCCGCGTATCCCGCCCCGCACGCCAGAAGGCTCAGGACCGCCAGCCTGCTCGGCGGCCGTCGGGCGGCTCCGGTCGCCCGACTTGGGGGCTCAGCGTCACGGAACTCCCGAACCGGCTCGACAGTCGTCAGACTCGCCACGACCGCCTACGCCCGAGCGGGCGGTCGCAGCAATGCGACGAAATGCAGTCCCCGGTCGAACACGAGCGATGCCGGTGCCGGATAGAGGCGAATCGACGTCGTGCATCGCTCGACCGCGAGTCCGAGCCCCTCGAACGCCCGCTGCCACTCCCGTCGCGTCCAGTACGCGTACGGCAGCGAGACACCATGCCGCGCGTTGCCCACCCAGTCCATGAGTCGCAATGTCGCCGCGGCGAGCAGGGGGTCGCGCAGATGGTCCTTGATGACCACCGCGTCGCGCGCGACTCGGCACGCGTCGCGGAGGAGATCCATCGGGTTCTCCGCGTGATGCAGCACGTCGACGAACATGACGGCGCCGGCGCTGGCATCCCCGAGCGGCAGACGGCGGCCGTCGAAGGGCTGGACCGGAATGGCCGTCCGCGGGCGCACGAGGACATCGAGCCCTCTGATCGCGACGTCCGTCCGACGCCGGAGGATCTCGCGGGCGAGCACGCCGTCACCGCAGCCGACATCGACCACGTCCGCGCCCGGCGGCAGGAGCGGCGCGAGGTGATCCGCGAGTCGACGGACCCGGCGCCCCGCCACGTGACGGTCGTGGATCCGGCCGATCACCTCGCCGGCGATTCCCCCGGGCACGCTCACCAGGGGCTCCGCCCGCGCCTCATCAGCGCCTCATCGCCCCTCATCGGCCCTCATCGGCCCTCATCGGCGGCGCAGGCCAAGGATGCTGAGGAAGAAGCTCGACAGCAAAGTCTGAAACCCGAGCGCCGTGAGGGTGACGCCCGGGATCACCCAGCGCATGGTGTGGGCGTAGTCGAGGTCGCCGAATCCGCGGTTGCGCCACTGCAGGAGCGCCCCGATGAGCAGCACGATCCCGCTGAGCATGCCGAGCGTCGCCACGAGGAGCCCACGCTCGAGCGTGATGCGGGTAAACAGGCGCTCCATGCGAGCATCCATCGGCAACAGCCCTTCACCGATGGCGAATGTCTTGGTGAACACGGCGAACAACACGGCCTGATATCCACAGAGGATGCTGAGGCTCGCGAAGAGCAGCGTGTGCACGTCGAGACGTACGCGCCCCACGTGGAGATGCGGCATCGCGACGGCGTAGCCGATCAGCCCCAGGCCCAGGAGGACCGCCCCCGGGACGAGGAAGAGCCACCGCGGACTATACAGCAGGAAGAACCGCAGGCTCCGCCACCCGTCGCGGAACGTCTTCAGGTGTGGCGCGTGGAGTGTGCGCCCGTCCGGATGCAGGGTGATGGGCACCTCGGCGATGTCCGCGCCGTGGAGCGTCGCCTTCACGATCATCTCGATCGCGAACTCCATCCCGGTGCACCGCTGGTCCAGCTTGCGACTGAGTTCCCTGGTGAATCCGCGGAGCCCGCAATACACATCGTGGATCGGCGCACCGAACCAGTGACGCGCCATCCACGAGAACAGCGGATTGCCGATCCACTTATGCGAGGCCGGCATCGCTCCGGGCATGATGCGGCCACCGCCCGAGGGCAGACGACATCCCTGCACGAGGTCGTGGCCTTCGCGCAGCTTGTCGACGATGCGCGGCACCTCCAGGAAGTCGTAACTGGCGTCCGCATCGCCCATGACGATGTAGCGTCCCCGGGCGGCGGCGATGCCGCCCATGAGCGCGTTCCCGTATCCGCGCGCGGACACCCCGACGACCCGCGCGCCGTTGGCTTCGGCCCGCGCCTGCGATCCGTCCGTGCTTCCGTTGTCGGCGACGAGCACCTCGCCGGCGATCCCCGCCCCCTGTAACGCCCGACGGGCCCGCTCGACGCACTCCCCGATCGTCTCGACCTCATTGAGGCACGGGATGACGACCGAGACCTCGACCGCGTCGGGGCTCTCGCGAGGCGGCGTGTCCGGAACCACGACGGTCGCGCGATACGTGACCGTGCCCGAAGCCGACGTCATCGGTCGCTCGCCGGCGGGCCGAGACCGCGATTGGCGGGGACGGATGACAGCGGCCGAGTCGGTCCGGGCGTCACGTCTTGGAGCGTGGTGTACGGGCGCATCTGCCAGGACTTGGTGTCAAAGAGGAACGGCACGCGATCTGGGGCCAGGCGGATCAGGTCGGCATCCGAGCTTCCTCGGTCGTGGACGATCCAGGTGCGAGCGGTCGCCAGCGGCGGCGCATTCTCGATCAGGTTCTGGCCGCATCCCTCGCCGGGGCCGAAGTGCACGAAGACGATCGCGCGGCCTGGGCGAATGGCGCTCACGCTATCGCGAAACATCCGATGTGGCAGGTCTCCAATCTCGCGACCTCGCCGGATCGCGCGCAACGTCCGTGTCGTCGGAATCACACCGGCTGCGAACAACACGAGCGCACACCAGCCGGCGACGCGCCGACCGGCCGCGACTGCGGTCTCCTCCGGATCGCGTCGCCCGAACCTGCGCCCGGCGAGCTGCGCGACCCACGCCACTCCGAAGGCGGCCAGGGCCACGATCGACGCCTGAGCCTCCATGTAGTAGATCGTATAGTTGGGGTCATGGGCGTAGCTGAGATACGCGAGGAGGAGCAGGGCGCCCGTGGCCAGCGCAACGCCGAGTTCGACCGGGACCGCGATCAGCCCCACGACCGCGAATGGCAAGAGCCCCGCGCGCCACTGGCCCAGGGTGTCCCGCACGACGGCCAGTGCCCTTCCGGCCAATGCGCGCGGCAGGGCTGCGAGTCCATAGTCCGCGCGCGGCGTCCCGAAGAGGTTCGGGAAGCAGGCAATCTCCGGCGGCAACGGACGGGTCGGAGGCGTGCTGCGGAATCCGAACCCGGGGACGTCCCACGGTAGGTATTGCGCAGTGTACAGGGCGAGCGGCGTCTCGGACCAGCGACCCGTCGTCGCCCAGCTCCAGAGGGCGATGATCGCGAGCACGGCCGTGCCCACGACGACTGCTGCCGCGAGTTGTCGCCAGAGGCCCCGTCGCACGACGAGCGCAAGGACCACTGCCCCGACGGGCACGGCGTACACGAGCATCGTGAGCGGACGGGTGATGGCACCCCACCCCACGATGACCGCCACCATCAGGAGGTATGATGGCTGTGGCCGCCTGCGCCACTGGAGGAGTGCGTACCACCCCGCCAACCAGAGGACGGAGGTGCTGATCTCGGACATGTAGGACGGGCGCGGCCAGCTGTCGTGCCCCACGAGACCGATCCAGCCGAGCCACGCCAGCATCGCGATCCAGGGTCCCACGTCCGACCGCACCCAGTCTCGGGCCAGCACGAACAGGAGCGCTCCCGTGAGACCCAGGAGCAGCACCGGTATCAGCCCCGGTCGATGCACGGCGACGCCGAGTGCGAGCAGCAGGGCGTGGCCGGGCGGATACTTCGCCGCCAGACGGGGCACCACCAGCACGTGGGGCTGCTCGAAGAAGATCGGGATGGGGGGTGCCGGGTCTGCCCACCTGCCCGAGGCGAACAGATGCGCCTGGAGCAGGTACGCTTCCTCGTCCTGGAGGATCGGCGGGTGTTGCAGGGACGTCCACGCGAACCACATCGCCGTGGCCGAGAGAAGGCCGACCAGCGCGACGGTCCACCGGCTCCGCAGTAGGCGCTCGAGCGTCTGGAGTGCGCGAGGCGGTGAGGGCAGCAGCAGGACGACGGCCAGCGCGACCACGAACAGCACACCCGGACGCAGAGCCTCCGGCAATCGCAGCCAGACTGCCACCAGGAACTGCCCGAGCCCTCCGGCGACGGTCATCGGCGGCCGCGGTGAGCCGGATTCGGCGTCGTGCGCACGGGTGTGTGAATAGCGGGTTCCCGGAGCGCTCGCCAGTCACACGCATCGGCCGCGGTCCGCTGCCGGCGCGCACGCTGAGGGGTCGTCAGGGACACCCTCGCGGATGTCCTGCTGCCACCCCTCGTCCGATCACCGGTGACGGCACAGCGACCGCCGGCTCGCAAACGGCCGGAGGGACTCGCCACATGCTGCGGCAGGATGGATATTGTGCGACGCTCGGGCCGGCTGGCGGGCACCTCGGTCGCTGGTGGGTGCGCATTCCACTCTGGAGGATTCGATTCGCATACGGGCGCTCGCCGACGCAGCCGCCGCCGCAACGGTCGTCCTGATCGTGCTCGACGCGGTGCTCTGGTTCCTGGTCTTCCCAACGGGCCTGCTCGAAGACTACGTCTACCTGCGGCCGGCGCCGTTGCTCGGGTACGAGCTCGCGGCCCTGGTCGCGACCGCGCTCCTCCTCGTCGCCGTGTACGCGGCGGCCGCCCCGAGGGCCCGCGGGTGGCCAGCCGCGCTGCTGGGCGGCCTCCTGGGCCTCCTGGCGTCCGGACCGGCTCACCTCATGCTGTTCGCCGTGGTCCGCAGCAATCCCTGGTACGACATCACACGGGTGCTGTGGACGGTCGCGTCGTGGGGGGTGGCTGGGGCCACCGTGGGGTGGTTCCTCAACCGGCGACCCGTCGCCCGCTGACCCGGCCGCCAACCGGTGCGGTCCGCGCCGGCGTCGCGCGCCCCGGGCCCACGGCTCCGGCCTTCGTCATCGGTACAGGAGCGAGACACGGGTGACCCGCGCTCCGCCCCAGCCCCACGGGGTGACCGACGGGATGTAGCGCCCGTTGGCGAGATGAGGCAGGATGCGCCCCCGCATCGAGTCGGCCACGACGTAGAGCCGCGCATAACCCGCCGCCGCGATCGAATCCGCGGTCGTCCCGCCGAAGAACGCCGGGCCCGTGTCCGCGTCCCACACGACGAGTGTCGCGGCTGGCGCAGCGCGCAGCGCGGCGAGCGTCTGGCCGCTTGGACCCGGGAACACGACCCGGTGATCCGGGTCCCAGCCGAATCGGATCCCCATATACGCCTGGCTGAAGGCGTAGTGCTGGACCGGGCGCGGATGGGCTTCGAACCACCGATAGGCCGCATCCACGAGCCGCGAGTCGCGGGTCCAGGGCATGTCGTCCACGTAGCACACGGCGCAGACCGCCGAGACCGCGAGCACGGCCGCAGTCACGGCCCCGATCACCGGCCCCGCTCCCGCCCGCGCGATCGCCGTCACCCCCACCGCCGCCAGGTTCCAGCCCAGCAGGGTCACGAGCGCGATTGCCGGCGCGACACACACGAAGTAGCGGGGATAGCCGGCGGACCCGAACAGCCCGGTCGCGCGAAGGATGGAGTGCACGACGAAAAACGTGAGCGTGAGCCCGAGCGCGAGGCCGAGTCGCCGGAACACGAAGGTCGCGATGATGCCAAGCGCGAACGGGTAGACGAGCAGCGGCCCGAAGATCTCCTTGCGGCGGTGGTAGTACTCGAGTCCCGGTCCGGTGCCGTACGTCGCGACGGTCGCCGACCAGTTCGCTGGCCAGTTGTGGACGATGTAGAGCTTGTCGTGCGTGACCGCGAACGCGGCCAACCACCAGAGGACGGGAAAGGTGGCCAGAAGCGCGGCCGTGCCGACCCGTCGCATGAAGAGGTTGGGCTTGGCTCCTCGGTGCTCGAGCAGCAGCCAGACACCCCAGGCGGCGGCGATGAAGAACCCCTCTGGTCGCGCGAGCGCACTGGCCGAGATGAGGAGCGCGGCGAGGATCCGCCGTCCGGCGTGGTGCAGCCGGAGGGCGGAGACGAGGAGCAGCGCGAAGAGCGGCTCCGTCATCGTCTCCGAGCTCAGGAGGAGGAACGACGGCTGGAACCAGAGCAGCGGGATGACCAGGGCCGGCCGCTCGAGACCATATTCCCGCGCCAGCTGCCACGTCTGCCAGGCGGTGGCGCAGGCGATGAGGACGGTGAAGAGCTTGGCCCCGCGGTAGCCCCACCAGACCGCGGGTCCCGAGTACAGGAACGTGAAGAGCGGTCGGCCCCACACATCGACCAGGTTCCGCGGATGGGCCCAGGCCCAGCGCGCGAACAGGAAGTGTGTCCCGCCGTCCTGCTGGTACGAGTCAGGGTAGAGGAGCACGAGGGCGACGCTGAGCGCCGCGCACGTTCCGATCGCCGCCAGCGCCTCCCACCCGTCGCCGATCTCGCGGGCGGCAGCGCGGTCGGCCGGGATCGCTAGACCCGGCCGAGCCCTCGCTCCGATCGCGACGTCGGTCATGTCGCTTCGCCCTCGGTCTGCCGGTCGTAGGCCGACGCGGCGGGCCCTGGCGTGCCCAGGGCCCGGTCTCCGCGGTCACCAGCGGGCGGCGGCGTGTCCGCCGCACGCCCGGGCGGCCGGGCCACTACTCGCTTTCCGCCCCGGCCGGGATCGCCGTGAGCGGTGGGAGCGGAGCGAAGGGAGACAGTCCCATCCCGAACGGATCCTCCACCGCCGCGGGGGTCGGCGGAATCTCCATCCCTTCGATCTCCACTTCCTGGTAGCGGTACATCCCCGTCCCGGCCGGGATGAGGTGGCCGATGATGATGTTCTCCTTGAGCCCCAGCAGGTCGTCCTGCGCGCCACGGATCGACGCGTCGGTCAGCACCCGCGTGGTCTCCTGGAAGGACGCCGCCGACACGAACGACTGGGTCGTGAGGCTGGCCTTGGTGATGCCGAGCAGCAGCGGCTCCGAGGTCGCGGGCTGGAGCTTCTTCTTCTTCGCCCGCTCGTTCTCGTCCCGGAAGCTCTGCTTGTCCACGTGCTCGCCCTCGAGGAACTCCGTCTCCCCCGGCTCGATCACACGGACTTTCTGGAGCATCTGGCGCACGATCACGCCGATGTGCTTGTCGTTGATCTTCACGCCCTGGAGCCGGTACACCTCCTGCACTTCGTTGAGCAGGTACTCCTGCACCGCCCGCGGACCCTTGATCCGCAGGATGTCGTGCGGGTTGACCGGACCCTCCGACAGGCGATCCCCGGCCCGCACGCGGTCGCCCTCGTGCACGCGCAGGTGCTTGCCCGCCGGCACCTCGTAGAGCTGGGCCTCCTGGCTGTCGTCGACGACCTGGACGTGCCCCTCGAGCCGCGTCGGCTGGACGAAGATCTCGCGCTTGCCACGCTTGATCTCGCCGAACCGCACGACGCCATCGATCTCGGAGATGGTCGCCGGATCCTTGGGCCGGCGCGCCTCGAAGAGCTCGGCGACCCGCGGCAGACCACCGGTGATGTCACGCGTCTTGTAGGCCTCGCGGTTCACCTTGGCGATGACCGTTCCGGCCGGGAGCCGCGCCTCGTCCTCCACGGTCAACTGCGCGCCGACCGGGATCACGAAGTCGCGAACCTTCCGCTCCTGGTCCTCGTCCCAGATCTCGATGTGCGGGTGCAGCTTCTTGTCACGGTCCTCGATGACGACGCGTTGGCGCAGCCCGGTGAGCTCGTCGAGCTCCTCGGACACCGACTCGTCCTCGACGAGATCCACGAACCGGACGACCCCACCGACGTCGGAGATGATCGGGTTGGTGTACGGATCCCAGCTGAAGATCACCTGGTCCCGCTTCACCTCATCCCCGTCCTGCACCATCAGGATCGCGCCGAGCGGCACCTGGAGCCGGGCGCCACCGGTCACCGACGAGCGGTCACCGGCCCCACGGATGCTGATCTCCCCCTCGTACGAGGTGACGATCCGCTGGTTGTCCGGCCCGGTCACGACCGACAGTCGGTCACCGTACTCGATCCGCCCCGCGACTTTGGACTTGCGCGAGGTCTGCTCGGCGATGCGTGCCGCCGTCCCGCCGATGTGGAAGGTCCGGAGGGTCAGCTGCGTCCCCGGCTCGCCGATCGACTGCGCGGCGATGATCCCGACGGCCTCGCCCAGGTCGACCATCGACATGGTCGCGAGGTTCCGGCCGTAGCACATGCGGCACAGCCCGCGCTTGGCCTCGCAGGTGAGCACCGAGCGGATCTTCACCGTCTCGATCCCCGCCTCCTCGATCGCGCGCGCCGTGTCCTCATCGATCAGCTTCCCGGCCTCGACGAGCAGCGTCCGACGGCCGCTGTCGTCGGTCTCGTGCGGGTCCTCGACATCCTCGGCCGCCACGTTGCCGACGATGCGCTCGCCCAACGGCTCGATGACGTCCTCGCCCTCCTTGAGCGCCGAGACCTCGAGGCCGAGGATCGTGCCGCAGTCGTCCTCGGTGACGACGACGTCCTGCGCCACGTCGACCAGCCGCCGCGTGAGGTAGCCGGCATCGGCCGTCTTGAGCGCCGTGTCGGCCAGTCCCTTCCGGGCGCCGTGCGTCGAGATGAAGTACTCGAGCACCGACAGCCCTTCCCGGAAGTTCGACTTGATCGGGCTCTCGATGATCTCGCCGATCCCTCCGGTCAGCTTCTTCTGCGGCTTGGCCATGAGCCCGCGCATCCCCGCCAACTGGCGGATCTGATCGCGCGACCCACGAGACCCGGAGTCGAACATCATGAAGACCGGGTTGAAGCCGTCCTTGGACTCCCGCATCGCCTTGACCATCGCATCGGCGATGTCGTTGTTGGCGTGCGTCCAGGTGTCGATCACCTTGTTGTAACGCTCACCGTTCGTGATGTTGCCGGTCTGGTAGGCGCGCTGGAAGCGCTCGACGCGGGCCTCGGCCTCGCGCAGCAAGGTCTCCTTGTCGGCCGGGATGTGGAGATCCTCGATCCCGATCGACACGCCCCCCCGGGTCGCGTTCCGAAACCCGAAGTCCTTGAGGCGGTCGAGGAACTCGACCGTGGTCGCCAGTCCGGCGCGCCGGTACGACTCGAACACCAGCTCGCCGAGCGCCTTCTTCTTCATCTCCCGGTTCTGAAAGCCGATGTCGGCCGGGATGATGGCGTTGAAGAGCACGCGGCCGACGGTCGTGTCGACCCACCGCCGCCCGCCCAGGTCGTCGACCCAGAACCGCACCGGCGACTGGTACTCGACCCGACCCTGGGCGAGCGCCAGCTCGACCTCGTCGACGCTGGAGAAGTACCCGGCGGTCCTGATCGCCGTGTCGAAGTCCGGGCGGGTCCGGGTCGCGAAGTAGCACCCGAGCACGATGTCCTGACTCGGCTCCGCCACCGGGCGGCCGTCCGACGGCTTGAGGATGTTGTTCGACGACAGCATGAGCAGCCGGCTCTCGAGCTGAGCCTCGAACGAGAGCGGCACGTGCACGGCCATCTGGTCGCCGTCGAAGTCGGCGTTGAAGGCGGCGCAGACGAGCGGATGGATGCGGATCGCCTTCCCCTCGACGAGCACCGGCTCGAACGCCTGGATCCCCAGCCGGTGGAGCGTCGGCGCACGGTTGAGCAGGACCGGATGGTCGCGGATGATCTCCTCGAGGATCTCGTACACCTCGGGGCTCTCCCGCTCGACGATCTTCTTCGCCCGCTTGACGGTCTCGGCGATCCCCTTCTCGACCAGCTTGTGGATGATGAACGGCTTGAACAGCTCGAGCGCCATCGCCTTCGGCAGCCCGCACTGGTGCAGCTTGAGCTCGGGGCCGACGACGATCACCGACCGGCCGGAGTAGTCGACGCGCTTCCCGAGCAGGTTCTGCCGGAAGCGCCCCTGCTTCCCCTTGAGCATGTCGGAGAGCGACTTGAGGGGCCGCTTCCCACGCCCACGGATCGCCTTGGAGCGCCGGCCGTTGTCGAACAGCGCGTCCACCGCCTCCTGCAGCATCCGCTTCTCGTTCCGGAGGATGACCTCCGGCGCGCGGTGCAGGATGAGCTTCTGGAGACGGTTGTTGCGGTTGATGACGCGGCGATAGAGGTCGTTGAGGTCCGATGTCGCGAAACGCCCGCCGTCGAGCGGCACGAGCGGCCGGAGGTCGGGCGGGATCACCGGGACGACGTCCAGGATCATCCACTCGGCCTTGTTCCGGACATCGCCGGCGGCGCCAGAGTTGCGGAACGCGTCGACGATCTTGAGCCGCTTGAGCATCTGCTTCTTGCGATGCTGCGACCCCTCGACAGCCACGGACGCCCGGAGCTCCTCGGCGGTCTTGTCGACGTCGAGCCGGCGCAGCAGCTCGCGCACGGCCGGGGCGCCGATGTCGGCCAGGAACGCCGCGTCGCCCTCCTCCTTCGCCTTCTGCCGCAGCGTGAGGTACTCCTCCTCATCGAGGAGCTGATTGACGCGCACGTCCTGCTTGCCGGCGTCGATCACGATGTAGTTGGAGTAATAGATGATCTTCTCGAGGTCACGCAGGGTGACGTCGAGGAGATTGCCCATCGGGCTCGGGAGGGTCTTGAAGAACCAGATGTGCGCGACCGGCACCGCGAGCTCGATGTGCCCCATCCGCTCGCGCCGCACCTTGCTGAGCGTCACCTCGACGCCGCACCGGTCGCAGATCACGCCGCGGTAGCGAATGCGCTTGTACTTGCCGCAATGGCACTCCCAGTCCTTGACCGGGCCGAAGATGCGCTCGCAGAAGAGCCCATCCTTCTCCGGCTTGAAGGACCGGTAGTTGATGGTCTCCGGCTTGAGCACCTCGCCCCAGGACCACCACGTGCGGAGGCCGGCCATCTCCAGCCGCTCCCGCTCCTTGGGGTCCTTGGGCCCGCGGATCTCCTCGGGCGAGGCGATGCGTACCTGAATGAAGTCGAACGCCGACGCGCGGGTCTCGCGCGCGCTGCGGAAGTCGATCATGCCTTACCCCTCCCCGTTGCCATTGCCGGCCCCGTTCGACGCGCCGTACCCGTCCTCGGTCGCGCCCAGCGTGACCTTGATCCCCAACGCCTGGAGCTCCTTCACGAGCACATTGAAGGACTCCGGAATGCCCGGCTCGGGCAGGTTCTGACCCTTCACGATCGCCTCGTACACCCGACTCCGTCCGTTCACGTCGTCGGACTTCACCGTCAGGATCTCCTGGAGCGTGTGGGCCGCGCCGTACGCCTCGAGCGCCCACACTTCCATCTCCCCGAATCGCTGACCGCCGAACTGCGCCTTCCCGGCCAGGGGCTGCTGGGTGACCAGCGAGTACGGCCCGATGCTCCGGGCGTGGATCTTGTCGTCCACCAGGTGCGAGAGCTTGAGCATGTAGATCTCGCCGACGGTCACCGGGCTGGCGAACGGCTCACCGCTCCGCCCATCCCGCAGGCGCACTTTCCCGCCCGGACTGAACCCGGCGAGTCGCAGGAGCTCGGTCGACGCCCGATCGATGTCGACGTCAGCCCCTGCGCCGCTGCCCGCCCCCGGCGCACGGAGCGCGGCGGCGAGCGCCGGCAGCTCCTCGCGCTTGAGGAGGGTGGCGGCGTCCCGCCCCTTCTCCCGCTCCAGCTCGGCCATCACGCTCCGGGCCGCCGCACGGACGGCCTCCGGCTCGCTCTCGTCCTCCGCCCTGGCCCGGTGCACCTCGATCCGGTGCAGCACCTCGGCCGCCTCCCGCGCGGCGATCTCCGCCGCGGCGTCGGCCACGTACGACCGGACGCGCGCGAACACGCTCTTGGTCGCCGCCGAGCGCCCGCGGGCGCCCAGATCGTTGAGCGACGCCTCGGCCAGCAGCTCGACGCGCTCCTCACCGGGCGTCGCCGGCGCGAAGTCCGCCAGGATGGCGCGGATGTCCTCATCGGTCACGGTGAGCGGCGGGGTCGCCGTCAGCTCGAGCGCGGCGCGCGACCAGGTGAGCCCCGAGAGCTTGAGGAGCAACCCGATCTCACGCTCGTTGGCGCCCTGGAAGACCGGCGTCTTGGCGTAGAAGCCCAGGATCCGGGCCGCCCAGCCCAGATGGGTCTCCAGGATCTGACCGACGTTCATGCGGCTCGGCACGCCGAGCGGATTGAGCACGATGTCGACCGGCCGGCCGTCCGGGAGGAAGGGCATGTCCTCCTCGGGCACGATCCGGGCGACGATGCCCTTGTTGCCGTGGCGACCGGCCATCTTGTCGCCGACGGAGATCTTCCGCTTCTCGGCCAGGTACACCTTGACGAGCTGAATGACGCCGGGCGGGAGCTCATCGGGCTGCAGGATGCGGTCGATCCGCTCCTCGGCCTTCTCCTCGATCCGGGCCTTCTCTTCGTTGGCCGCGTCGATGATCGCGCGGACCCGCTCGTTGACCGCCTTGCTCTCGACCCGGAAGGTCTTGAGGTCCAGGGTCGCCATCTTGAACCCGCGCAGGAACTCGCGGTCCAGCACCGTGCCCTGCGGGATGGCCTCCTCGACCGTCCCGGACTTGAGCGCGAGGGCGACCTTCTGGCCATCGAGCGCCTCGACGAGCTCGCCGTCGCGCACCTCGTTGACCCGGATCTTCTCCTCACCCTCGAGCCGCCGCACTTCACCGATCCGCTCGCCGCGGTCCTTCTCGACGACCTGGTCCTCGATGCGGGAGAAGATCTTGACGTCGATGACGACGCCCTCCATCCCCGGCGGCACTTTGAGCGATGAGTCCTTGACGTCCTTCGCCTTCTCCCCGAAGATCGCGGTCAGCAGCTTCTCTTCCGGCGATAGCTCCGTCTCCCCCTTGGGGGTGATCTTCCCGACCAGAATGTCGCCCGGCTTGACGTGCGCGCCGATGCGCACGATCCCCCGCTCGTCGAGGTCGGTCAGCGACTCCTCGGCGACGTTCGGGATCTCGCGCGTGATCTCTTCCTGGCCGCGCTTGGTGTCGCGGACGTGCAGCTCCAGCTCCTGGATGTGGATCGAGGAGTAGACGTCGTCCTTGACCAGCCGCTCCGAGAGGATGATCGCGTCCTCGAAGTTGTGCCCGTACCACGGCATGAACGCCACCGTGACGTTGGCACCGAGGGCGAGCTGCCCCTGTTCGGTGCCCGCGCCATCGGCGAGGACGTCCCCCGCCCGGACGCGCTGCCCGTGGTGGACGAGCGGCCGCTGGTTGATGGCCGTGTCCTGATTGGTCCGCCAGTACTTCTTGAGCCGGTAGCGGTCGTTCTGGGTCAGCCGCGCGAGCGGCCGATCCGCCGACCGCCGGTCGGCCCGGTCGCCGGCGCCCCCACCCGCCCCGGCGTCGACGATGATCTCGTCGGCCGTGACGCGCGAGACGACGCCCGAGCGGCGCGCGATGACGACCGCGCCGGAGTCGACCGCCACCTTCTCCTCGAGTCCCGTGCCCACGAGCGGCGTCCGGGGGTTGAGGAGCGGGACGCTCTGGCGCTGCATGTTGGAGCCCATGAGCGCGCGGTTGGCGTCGTCGTGCTCGAGGAACGGGATGAGCGCGGCCGCGATCGACACGAGCTGCTCGGGCGCAACGTCCATGTAGTCGATGCGGTCGGGCGGTGTGAGCGGGGCGTCGCCCTGGTGGCGGCACAGCACGAGCTCGTCGACGAAGGTGCCGTCGGGCCTGAGGGCCGTGTTGGCCTGGGCGATGGTCGCGTCCTCCTCGCGATTGGCGTCCAGCCAGGCGATCTCGGTGGTCACGCGGCCGCCCTTGACGACGCGGTACGGCGTCTCGATGAACCCGAGATCGTTGACCCGCGCATAGCAGGCGAGCGACGTGATGAGGCCGATGTTCGGGCCTTCCGGCGTCTCGATCGGGCACATCCGCCCGTACTGCGAGTAGTGGACGTCGCGCACCTCGAACCCCGCGCGCTCGCGCGTGAGCCCCCCGGGGCCGAGCGCCGAGAGCCGGCGCTTGTGCGTCAGCTCGGCGAGCGGGTTCGTCTGATCCATGAACTGCGAGAGCTGCGACGAGCCGAAGAACGCCTGGATCACCGCCGAGACGGTGCGGGCGTTGACCAGATCGTCGAGCGAGATCTTCTCCGGGTCGGTATTGATCGACATGCGCTCCTTGACGAGGCGCGCCATGCGGCTCAAGCCGACCGAGAACTGGTTGGCGATGAGCTCGCCGACCGACCGGATCCGGCGGTTGCCCAGGTGATCGATGTCATCCGTGTGGCCACGCCCCTCGTGCAGCTCGACCAGATAGCGGATGATGGCGACGAAGTCCTCGCGCGTGAGCACGGTCTCGTTGGCCGGGCGGGTGAGCCCGAGCCGCTGATTGATCTTGTACCGTCCGACCCGTCCCAGGTCGTAGCGCTTGGGCGAGAAGAAGAGCCGGTCGAGCGCCTGGCGGGCGGTCTCCTTGTTGGGGGCATCGCCCGGACGCAGCAGCGAGTAGATCTGCTTGAGCGCCTCCTCCTCGGAGTGCGTCGGGTCCTTGCCGAGGGTGTTCTTGATGAGCGCCGACTCGACACGGCCCGACGGTGCGAACACCTGCACCTTGGTGACGTCGGCCTTGCGGAGCCGCTTGATGACGGCGGGCGTGAGCGTCTGATCCGCCTCGGCGAGCACTTCGCCCGACGCCGCGTCGACGACATCGCGGGCCAGGACCTGCGACTCCTCCCGCTCCCCGCGGTCCATGGCGTCCAGCTCGTCCCGGAGATCGACCGTCATGTACGACGCGAAGACCTTGATCCGCCGGTACTTCAACTCGCGGAGGCGCTCCGCCAGCTCCTCGGTGAGCTCGGTGCCGACCGCGATCGTGCGCTCGGCCTCGGCGGCCGCCTGCTCGGCCTTGGCCTTCTTGGTCTTCGGCTTCGGGGCATCGGGGTCGTGCTCGCGCCCGGGGAGCACGATCTGCTCGGCGATGATGGCGCCGGCCAGCTCGCGCTGCTCCTGCCGGTTGTGCCTGACCTTGATCAGGTCGAGCTCACGGATCCCGAAGAAGAGGTGATAGATGTCGCTGTCGCTCCCGTAGCCGAAGGCCCGGAGGAGCGCGGTGGCCGGGAACTTCTTCTTCTTGTCGATGTGGACGTAGATGACATCGTGGATGTCGACCGTGAACTCGACCCACGAGCCGCGGAACGGGATGATGCGGGCCGAGATGAGCCGCTGCCCGTTGGGGTGCGTCGACTCCTCGAAGACCGCGCCCGGCGAGCGATGCAGCTGGCTCACGACGACACGCTCGGCCCCGTTGATCACGAAGGTGCCGAGCGGGGTGAGCAGGGGCAGCTCGCCGAGGTAGACCTCCTTCTCGATGATGTTGCGCGGCCGCTTGACTCCGTTGACCTCCTCGTTGATGACCAGTTGGAGCGTCGCCTTGAGGGGGGCGGAGTACGTCATGTCGCGCTCGATGCACTCCTCGACGGAGTACTTCGGCTCGCCCAGCGAGTACTTCACGAACTCCAGCGAGAAGTTCTCGTGGACGTCCGTGATCGGAAAGAGGTC
Source organism: Gemmatimonadota bacterium (assembly GCA_021324635.1). Classification (GTDB taxonomy): domain Bacteria; phylum Gemmatimonadota; class Gemmatimonadetes; order Gemmatimonadales; family Gemmatimonadaceae; genus Palsa-1248. The sequence goes on along the minus strand of JAJPIS010000047.1, from coordinate 297 downwards.
CTTGAAGACGCGCTCGAGCCCGATGTCCTCGCGATCCTGCGAGGCCGCATCGAGCTGCAACAGCGCTTCGAACGCCCGCGTCTGGATGTCGAGGAGATGCGGCATCTGCATCCCTCCGGCCAGCTTCGCGAACGAGATCTGCTTCGTTGTCTCGGGCATAGTCACCTAACGGAAAGGGGGCGCGCCCCGCGCGCCCGGGCGGTCCCCGGCCGGCGCCATGCGGCGCCGCGTCGTTGCCGGTAGACCCATTCGATCCTGCACCTGCTCGTGGTGCTCGTGCACCTGCTCGTGCACCTG
>JAJPIS010000064.1 GCA_021324635.1 Gemmatimonadota bacterium | reverse complement strand
TCTGCGCGTTCTGCGCGCTCTGCGCGTTCTGCGCGCTCTGCGCGTTCTGCGCGCTCTGCGCGTTCTGCGCGCTCTGCGCGTTCTGCGCGCTCTGCGCGTTCTGCGCGTTCTCCCGCTCCGCGCTATCGGCCTGCTGGGCGAGCCGCTGCCCGGGCTGACCGCCGACCTGCTCCCCGGGCCGGGTCGCCGTCCGCCCGGGTGCGCTGTCGTTCGGGCGAGGCGTCACAGCGCCCGCCGGCGGGGATCCCTGCTGCGCGCCGGCCGGTGGCTGCTTCGCGGCCAGTTGCGCCGGGGAGGGTGCGGACGGCGTCCCGGCCCTCGAGCGCTCCTCCTTCGCGATGTCGCGGGCCTCGTCGCGAAGCGTTTGCATCGCCCCCTCCAGCGCCGCGCGCTTCAGCACCTCGACACTTCGCTCGAGCTGGGAGCGGAGCTGTTGCTGCTGCTGAGCGAGCTGCTCGAGCGACTGTCGCGTGTCCCCGCCGCGCAGGGAGTCGGCGCTCTGGTCCAACTTGCTCAACTGGTCGCGGAGCTCGGGCGTGAGTGCATCGTTCAGCAACTGCTGCGCCTGATGCAGCTCCGAGGCGAGTGCGCTGTCCAAGGCCCCCGCCTGCTTGAGCTGCCGCTCGAGCTCCTGCGTCTGCCGCTGCACCTGCTGCACGCGGTCGCCGAGCTGCCGTTGCTCGTTGGCGAGCGCCTTGGCCCGTTCGGCGCTCTCGTACGACAGAGCGGACCGGTTGGCGCTGCCGCTCGTGCTCCCCGCCGACGGTCCGGTGCGGGCGCCTCGCGCGCGGGCGGCTTCCTCGGTCCGCTGCTCGAGCTGCCGCTGGGCGGCCGCTGTCGCGGTGGCGGCCGACACGGCCGAATCGGCGGAGGCCCGGGCCAGGGTCCGCTCCTCGGCCAGCGACGGGACCCGCAGGACGAGCTCGCGGCTCTGCGTCACCTGGTGCCAGGGCGAGGCATCGGTGGCCTGCGCGACGACGTGCATCGCGTCGCCCGGCGCGAGCCCGCGGCCGGCGAGCGAGAGTGTGACCACGCCCGCCCACTGCGCGACGGCGCTGTCGCTCACGCGTTGCACCACCGGCGGTGCCTCGCCCGCTCCTCCCCCGGCTCCTGGTCCGGTGCGCCAGCTCCGCACGACGACCGAGGCGAGCGCGTGGTCGTCGGACGCCGTGATCGACAGCGGCACCTGATCGGCGGGCGTGACCGTGGTGTCGTGCGCGGGGTCCACGATGTCCACTCGGGGCGCCGAGTCCGGGATGACGTCGAGCTCGATCGCGGGTGGGACATCGGTCACCGCACCCGAGTCGCTGGTCGCCGACCAGGCCCACTGACCCGGGATCTCGGCGAGTAGCCGTCCCGCGAAGCGTCGACCGTCCGGCCGGAGGGTGACCGTGTCACGCCCGCGGACGAGCGCGATGGCCTGGAGCGGAGCCGACGCCTGGCCGCTGATCTCGATCCGGGTCGCGCGGGGCACGCGCGCGACCTCGCCGGCTGCGAGCGCCTCGTCGGCCCGGTGGAGGTAGGCGGGATAGACCGCCCGCATCGTCACGGCGCCGACGAACGGGCGATCACTGGCGCGGATCACCACCGTGTCGCTGGTCGCTCGCCCATCGGTCGCGACGACCGCCATCTCGGCCGTGACCGGGCCCGTCCGCAGGTCGACCCGCTCCGCGCGCGTGGTGTACCAGTCTCCGCCCCATGGCGCCCCGGTGACGCGCGTGTACACGGCGATGCGCCGACGGCCGGCGGCCGCGATCCGAATCCTCGCCTCGTGCCCGCGGGGCACGTCGCGCGGCGCGTCGATCCGGAGCGCGGGGAGGAGCGTGCCCCGCCAGGCGCGGATCGGGTGGCGTACGGCACTCCACCCGGCAGGCTCGGTCGCGGCGGCGGCGGCGAGCGTGGCCACGGCCAGGGCGGCGAGCCCGGCCCCGATCGCCGCGTGGCGGCGGGCGCGCCGGCGGAGGCGGGGCGCGAGCGGGGCCCGCCGGCCGGGCGCACCGGCCTGGAGCCGGGCCGCGAGGTCTCGCGCGCCACGCCGGCCCAGGGCGCCGAGATGGGCGACCTCGAGCGCGCCCCGCAGCGCGCCCCGGCGCAACTGCCGCTCACTCTCGATCGCGGCCGTCACCCGCCCGGTCGACGCATCACGCCGGAGCCCGCGCACAGTGTGCGCCCCGAGCCCGACCACCGCCGCGACGACGAGGAACCAGGCCACGAACGGCACGGCCGCCGGCAGGGTCATCCACCGACCGCCCCCGAGGGCGAGCGCCGCGATCGCGAGCAGCGTCGCGACGACGCCGACCGCACGGGCGACGCCCCAGATCCCGAGGATCCGGCCCAGTCGCTTCCGCTCGCGGGCGACGAGCTCGTTGACCGTCACGGACGCGTGGCGCTCGGGCCCGAGCGTGCTCCGGACGAGATCATGCCGCCGGCCGACTCGTCACCGCGTAGACGAACAGATTCACTCCCATGCGGAGGGCCGCCTCGTGGAGCGCCGGCGGGTCGCCGTATGTCCCGACATCCTCCCATCCGTTTCCGAGGTCCGACGAGAAGCTGTAGTAGACGACCAGGCGGTCGCCCATGAAGATGCCGAAGCCGCGCGCCGGCAGTCCATCGTGGACGTGGATCTTGGGGATCCCTTTGGGGAAGTCGTAGACGATGTGGTAGATCGGGTGCGACAGCGGCACATCGACGAGTGGCCGGTCGGGAAAGACCCGCGCGATCTCGCGCCGGAAGCTGGGGTCGAGCCCGTAGTTGTCGTCGACGTGCAGAAACCCGCCGCGGGCGAGGTACTCACGCAGGCGCACGATCTCGGCGTCGCTGAAATGGATGTTGCCGTGACCGGTCACGTGCAGGAACGGATAGTCCCACAGGCGGTCATCCATGAGCGTGACCCTGGCCTCGGCCGGGTCGACCCGCAAGGAGGTCCGCTCGTTGATGGCGGCGATGAGATTGGGGAGGCTCGACGGATTGGCGTACCAATCCCCACCGCCATCGTACTGGAGGCGGGCGACTGCGAGGTGGGCCACCCCTCCACCGGCGGCGCCGGCCGAGCCGGCGGGGCGCGGCACGACGGCGACCGGGCGCACGGTGCCGGGTCCATACCGGGCCCCCGCTCCCACCGCGGCCGCCATCACGAGCGGAACGAACAGTCGCATCACCCGTCGGCCCCTCCCCCTCCCGCTTCGCCTTCGTCGGGCTCCTCGGGATCCGCCGAGTCGGTGTCGTGCGCTTCGTGCTCGTGGGCGATCCGGTAGGCCGCATTGCGGGGCGCGCCACCGTCCCGCATCAGCGTGCCCATGATCTCGCGCGCGCTCGCTCCCGTCGCGCGCAGCGCGCGCGCTTGCGTCCTCCACGCCGTCGGGTCCGTGGCGGGGGCGGCCGCGCCCTCGATCAGGATCACGACCTCACCGCGGGGCGGCGTCCCCGCGTAATACGCCGCCATCTCGGCGATCGTTCCGCGCCGGACCTCCTCGAACTGTTTCGTCAACTCGCGCGCCACGACCGCCCGGCGCCCCTCGACGCCGAGGACCGCGAGGTCGGTCAGCGTCTGCGCCGTCCGACCCGGCGCCTCGTACAGTACAGCCACATGGCCGAGCTCGGCCACGTCGGCGAGTGCCCGGCGGCGTTCGGCGCCGCGACGGGGGAGAAACCCGAAGAAGGTAAACCGGTCGGCGGGGAGTCCCGAGGCCACGAGGGCCGCCAGGAGCGCCGAGGGGCCCGGCACGGGGACGACGGCGAGCCCGGCGTCGATCGTGGCGCGGATGAGCCGCCCGCCCGGATCGGACAGGAGCGGTGTCCCCGCGTCGCTGATGAGTGCCAGGTCCTCGCCGGCGGCGAGCCGGTCGACGAGCGCAGGGGTGGCCCGAGCCTCGTTGTGCTCATGGTACGCCGCAGTCGCCGTCGTGATGTCGTAGCGGGCCAGGAGGACCCGAGCGTGGCGTGTGTCCTCGGCCAGGATGAGCGACACCGTCCGCAGCACCTCGAGCGCCCGCAGCGTGATATCGGCGAGGTTCCCGATCGGCGTGCTGACGACGTAGAGCCTGCCAGCGGCCACGGTCGGACGACGTCAGTGCCGCCGCGCCGCGGCCGGAGCCGCTGCGGGTGCTCCGAGCGCAGCTCCAGCCGCACCCGGCGCACGGATCGGGCGGCCGTGGCGGCGGGCCGGGCTCACGCGTGCTCTTTGAACTTCTTCTCGAGGTGCGGGCGCGGGACGGCGCCGATCACCTGATCGACCAGCTTCCCGTCCTTGAAGAACAGGATGGTGGGGATGGAGCGCACGTTGTACCGGCTGGCGGTCCGCTGGTTGGCGTCGACATCGAGCTTGGCGACCTTGGCCTTGCCCTGGTACTCGCTCGCGAGCTGATCGAGCACGGGGGCAATCATCCGACAGGGCGCGCACCACGTCGCCCAGAAGTCCACGACCGCCAGTCCCTCGTGCTTCTCGATCTCGACCTCGAAATTCACGTCCGATACCGCGACTGCGTTCGACATCGTCCTCGTCTCCTGGTGCGCACCTGGCGCGTCCACGGTTGATCCCTGATCGTTCAGTCATGCCCGACGCCATCCGTCCCTCGCGCGCCGGTGCCACTCCTCCGGTGGCGCGCCTCCACCTCTCGCACATCGGCATCGCCGTCCAGGCCATGCCGGGTGCGCTCGCCTTCTACCGCGACGTCCTCGGCCTCCCCGTCGTGCCCCTCGCCGACGCCGACGGCGCGCGCATCGCCGGCCTTCAGGCCGGGGAGGCGCTCGTCGAGCTACTCGAGCCGCTCGCGCCGGAGACGCCGATCGGACGGTTTCTCGACCGCCGAGGGCCCGGCATCCACCATGTCTGCTTCGCGACGCCCGACCTGGACGGCACACTGGCCCGCTGCCGCGCGGCCGGCGTCCGCCTGATCGACGAGACGCCGCGGATCGGCGCCGAGGGGAAACGCATCGCGTTCATTCACCCGGCCGCGACCGGCGGCGTGCTCGTCGAGCTCACCGAGATGGAATCCGCGCCGGGCGACGAAAGTTCCGCGACCGCGCCGCAGGCCGCTACCTGACCGGCGCTCCCGCTTCGACCGTGCAGGAGTGCGTCGACCGCAGGTCGACCTCGCGCACGTACCACCGTGATTGCGGTCCGCTCTCCGTGATGAACACGGTGGTCCGGCTGATCGGACCGTGGTACAGGACGAACCGCACCTGTCGATCGCCGCTCGGTATCGGCGACTCGTCGAGGAAGCTCGAGGAATCATGCGCGAGGCAGCTGGTCATGATGATCTCGCGCTTCTCGAGCTCCTCGCGTGGCAACGCGTCGCGCGAGGGGCCGTTCTTGGTTCCCCACACGACCGACATCGCCTGGAGATCCTGAGCCCGCACCGCCGCCAGGAATCGTTCCACCGCACCGCGGGCCGACGGCGCCCCGCTCAGATCACCAGACGGTCGCGTGGGAGTGGACCGGCAGGCGACCGTCACCGCGGCCGCGCCCGCAGCGATCAGGGTCACTATTCTACACAGCACGCGAGACGGCACGCGAACGGCTCCGGGGATGACTTGCGCGAAGGTAGCAGGAGGAGCAGATGGCAGCAACCCGTTCAACGACCGCATCGGACGCGGATGGCGCGCACCTGCGCCTCTACATCAATGTCGATCACGTGGCGACCGTCCGGCAGGCGCGCCGCACCGACGAGCCGGATCCGGTGGCCGCCGCGCTGGTGTGCGAAGACGCGGGCGCGGACGGGATCACGGCGCATCTGCGCGAAGACCGTCGCCACATTCAGGACGCCGATGTCGAGCGGCTGGTCCGTCAGACGCGCACGGTGTTCAATCTGGAGATGGCCGCGACCGATGAGATGGTGGAGATCGCCGGTCGGCTTCGCCCGTACCAGGTGACCCTCGTCCCGGAGCGCCGGGAGGAGATCACCACCGAAGGAGGTCTCGACGTGGCGGCGAGCCCGACCCGGCTGGCGCGCGTGATCGAGCGACTGCGCGCGGGCGGAGCGCGGGTGAGCCTGTTCATCGACCCCGATGTGCGGGCGGTGGAGCAATCGCACCGATTGGGGGCGGCAGCGATCGAGCTGCACACCGGCCGGTACGCCGAGGGGAGCCGCGGCGCCACGCCGGCGCGCGACGCGGAGATCGCGGCCTTGCGCGCGGCGGCGCAGCGGGCGCGCGCGCTCGGGCTGGCGGTCCACGCCGGGCATGGGCTCACGGTGCGCAATGTGGGGGGAGTGGCCGCGATCGCCGAGATCGAAGAGCTGAACATCGGGCACTCGATCGTCAGCCGGGCCGTGTTCGTGGGCCTGGCGGCCTCCGTCCGGGAAATGCGGGTGGCGATGGACGCCGTCCGCTCGTCACATTACACGAGCCACCGGGCATCCACCTAGCGCGCTGGCCGCCGGGGCTCCCGCCGCGCGGCACACTCGGACACGCATGACCACGTCCAACGACTCCCTCGGCTTCTTCATCCTCGAGGCATCCGACTGCCTCGAGCGATTGGATGGGATCCTGGCCACGGCGGGACCCGGGGGGCCGGATGCCGCGGAGTTCGCGCGGTACGCCCGGACGCTCCGGGGGGCCGCGGTCATGCACCGGGTCGCGGGGATGATCGACCTCGCCGGAGCCGTCGAGCGCGCCGGGCGGACGCTCCGCGACGGCCGGCTCCGCTGGTCCCCGCCGCTCGCCGCGGCCCTCACGGCCGCGGTCGACGACCTCAAGATCCTGCTCCACAACCTGCGCATCTGGGGGCCGAACGAGGAGGCGCGGGCCGCGAGGCGGCTCGCCGATCTGGCCCGCTTTGCGCCCGCCCCCGAGTCGGCGACGGATGGCGCGGGCGCGGGCGCGAACCGCTCGGACCGCTCTCGGACCGCCGAGTCGAGCCTCGCGTTCGTGGCTCGGGAGGCGATGGAGACCGCGACCGCCCTCGATGCCTTGGCCAGCGTCTCGCCGGGAGGCGCGGGGCAGGCCGAGGCCGTCGAGATCGCGCTCGGCCACGTCCGGACGCTTCGGGGCGTCGCGGCCGTGCACGACATCCCGCCCGTGCCCGACGTGCTCGACTCCGTCGAACGCGCAGCCCGGACGCTCGGGCTCGCCGACGTGCCGGCGACCGCCGCCCAGGGCGCGCTGTTCAGCGCCGCGGCCGCGCTGCTGCGCCGCACGGCCAGCGATCTGCGGGCGGTCGGGCGGTCGGAGCCGGGAACCCCGGAGGAGCGCCGGTTCCTGGTCGCGCGTGAGGCACTGGTGGCGACGGCGGACGATGCGGACCGGATCATGCCGATCAGTGAGCTGTTCTACGAGGATGGCAGCGACGGCGTGGTCTCGCGCGCGATCAACCCACCGACGACATCGGGGGAGCGGTTCTACCTCGAGGTGGTGAGCCTGGCCGAGCACGCCCGAGCGCTCGTTCGGGAAGCACAGGGCGCGGGGCCCGGACCGTTGCCCGAGCGCGCCGTGCTGGAGCTTCGAGGTGCATTGGGCGCCATTCGCAGCGCCGCCCACAGCTTCGGCGAGCGGGACGTCTCGGACTTCATCGCGACCTTTACCGACGGCCCCCCGATCTTCGACTTCCTGACGCTCAACACCCTCGACCAGCTCCTGGCCCTGCTCGCCGACCCCGCCGGATCCGCCGGCGATCTCGCGCAGCGCGTGGGCCAGTTGGCGCGGGACCGGGCCATCGACGCAGGGATCGGGGTCGGGCTGGGGGCGATCGGGGGAGGCGCAGGGCTCACCGGCACCGCCGGCCCACGCAGCCGCGCGGCCGCCGCCGCGGCGGCCGGCCAGGGGGCGTCCCGACCTCCCGCCGGCGGCCCTGGACGGCCGGGCGCCACCGCCGCGGCCGGTGGGAGCGCGCGCGGTGCCGGCCTCGAGCGCGGGGGCCCGTCGAGAGCCGGGAAGGGTCCGCGGACGCCGGCCGGATCGGAGCTCCGCGCGCTCCTGGCCGACGGGATCGCCGGGATCTCGTCGCTGGACGATGTCCCGCTGATCGACCAGCCCGCGGGCCCGACCCGCCGCCCTGCCTCGGCCACCCATATCGCGCCGGCACCCGGGGGACCGGAGGGCGCGGCAGAGGCCGGCAGAGCACCCGCCGCAGGGGCCGGCAGGGCGGCCGCAACGGGGGCGGCGACCGGGGCGTCGACCGGCACGGGACCGGCGCCCGACGCAGATGGCCTCGTCCCGATCGAGGCGTTGCTCTTTCGCGGGCCGGCTGCCCTGGCGCGGGCCCGCGCGATCCGCGACGCGCTGCGCGGCGAGCGGATGCCCCACCCCGAGGCGCTGGCAGAGCTGTACGACCTGCTCGACCTCGCGGCGTCCGGCTAGCCACCGTGCCACACGTCCGGCCGCACCCCCGATCGCCATCCCTGTGAAAATCGACTGGAAGGGCGCCGTCGGCATCCTGATCAGCGCCGTGCTGCTCTGGTGGGCGCTGCACCGGGTGCGCTTCGACGAGGTGTGGCTGGCGCTCCGGCACGCGAACATCCCCCTGTTCATCGCCTCCTCGGCGGCCGCCACGACCGTCGTGCCGTTGCGCGCGCGTCGGTGGCGACCGATCCTCGATCCGGTCGCGCCCAAGCTGCCATTCGCGGTCCTGTGGCCGGCGACCGCGATCGGTGTGGCCATCAACAACGTCGTGCCGGCACGGGTCGGGGAGCTCATGCGGGCCTTCGCGCTCACCCGCGAGACGCCACGGGTCAAGCTGCCCGCGGCGCTGGCATCGATCGCCGTGGACCGGCTGTTCGACGGACTGGTCGTGCTCTGCCTCACGCTGGTGGCGATGCTGATGCCGGCCTTCCCCCGCAATGCGCGGGTCGGCGACCTGTCGGCAGTCCGGTGGGCGATCATCGGGCTGCTGCTCATGGGTGGTCTCATGGTGGCGTTGTACGCGGTCGTCTTCTTCCCCGCGTGGTTGATCCGGCTCTACGAGGGGCTGTCGCGGCGGCTGGCGCCGCGCCTCGAGGCACCGGGCCGGGCCGCGCTCCAGGCGTTCGCCGACGGCCTCAGTGTGCTGCGCCACGGACCACGCTTCGCGGCCGTCTTCGGGTGGGCGACGGTGCTCTGGCTGACCAACGCGCTGTCCTTCTGGCTCGCCTTCCGCGCCGTCGGCGTTCCGGCATCCTTCAGCACCGCCCTCTTTCTCCAGGGCATCGTGGCCATCGGGGTCGCTGTGCCGTCGGCGCCCGGCTTCTTCGGCGTGTTCGAGGCCTGCGCGATCATTGGCCTGGCGGTGTATGGGGTCCCACGGGATCAGGCCGTGACCTGGGCGATCGGTTACCACATCCTGTCGTTCATCCCGATCACGCTCATCGGCATGTGGTACTTTGCGCGCCTCGGGCTCCACTTCCGCGACGTGGGCGCCGCCGAGAATGGGACGCTCCCGGCGTCCGCCCCATCGCGCCGGGCCGGCGCGGCGTGAGCGGCCGGGGGGCCGCGGCGACGGTCCACGCGCAGGCCAAGGTCAACCTCTTCCTCCACATCCTGGCACGGGAGGAGAGCGGCTACCACCAGATCGAGACGCTCTTCTGCCGCGTGATGTTGGGCGACACCGTCACCGTCCGCACGACGCGGGGCACCTGGGCGATCGAGACGGAGGGTGCGGACACGGGGCCTCCGGCGGAAAACCTCGCATCCCGTGCGGCGCGCCTCTATGCCGAGGAACGGGGATGGCCGGCCGGATGTGAGATCCGAATCGAGAAGCGCATCCCGGTCGGCGGCGGCCTTGGCGGCGGGAGCGCCGACGCAGGCGCCGTCCTGCGCGCGCTGGCCGCGCTCGATCCGTCCGCGCCGACGCCCGCGGAGGTGCTGCGCCTCGCGGGACGCCTGGGAGCCGACGTGCCGTTCCTCGCGTCGCGGGAGCCGCTCGCGCTCGGGGGCGGGCGCGGTGAGCGGCTGCTCGCGCTGCCGCCGCTGCCGCCGCGGGCGGTCGCGCTCCTCGTGCCGCCGTTCAGCGTGGCAACGAAGGACGCCTACGCCTGGCTCGCCGACATCCGCGCGACGGACGCGGCGCGGAACACCGGCGCGGCGGTCCGGCTGACCTCCGTCACGGCGCTCGCGCAGTGGGAGACGCTCGCACCGCTCATGTCGAACGACTTCGAGTCCGTGGTCGCGACGCGTCATCCCGAGATCGCGGCGCTGACCGCGGCGCTCCGCGCCGCCCCGTCGACATGCGCCGCGCTCATGAGCGGCTCCGGCTCGACCGTGTTCGCGGTCCTCGCCGGCCCTCCCGGCGCCCCGTCGCCGGGGTCGCCGCCGCTCGGCTCACTCGCGGACGCGGCGCCGCTCCCCGGGACGCTCATCATGACGGCGACCGCCGATCACGTCGCCGAGGTGCGGCGGATCGAGTAGCCGAGGGAGTCGCCGAGCGACTCCCCGAGCGAGCGGGCCGTGGCTGCTGGCCGGTGACGGCCACGAAAACGACGCTAGATTTCCGCCCCGCTCCCCCGTCGTCTAACGGCAGGACGGCACACTTTGGCTGTGCAGATGGTGGTTCGATTCCATCCGGGGGAACTCCCAGTCTTGGACCTGGGGATCGTGGTCCAACTCCACCGGGGCACGTATGGACGGGATCGTCATTCCGAAGTACGGGTTCAAGCTGCTCGCGGGCGGGGCCAACCGGCCGCTGGCGGAGGAGATCGCCCGATGTCTCGGCACCGAGCTGTGTAAGCTCACGACCTCGCAGTTCGCCGACGGCGAGATCTTCGTCCGGATCGACGAGAACATCCGGGGCTCGGACATCTTCATCGTGCAGCCCACGAACGCCCCGGCCGAGAACACGATGGAGCTCCTGCTCCTCATCGATGCCGCGCGGCGGGCCTCGGCGGCGCGGATCACCTGCGTGATGCCGTACTACGGCTACTCGCGGCAGGACCGGAAGGACCAGCCTCGGGTGGCGATCGGCGCCAAGCTGATGGCCAACCTGATCGAGGTCGCGGGCGCCGACCGGGTGCTCGGGATCGACTTTCACCAGCACCAACTGCAAGGGTTCTTCGATGTTCCGGTGGACCACCTGTACGCGGCACCGGTGTTCGTCTCGCACTACCGCAAGAAGCAGCTCCGGGACCTGGTCGTCGTCGCTCCCGATGTGGGGGCCGCCAAGATGGCGCGCGGCTTCGCGAAACGTCTCGACGGCTCGTTCGCGATCATCGACAAGCGGCGGCCGCGGGCGAATGTGGCCGAGGTCGTGAACGTGGTCGGCGAGGTCGCCGGTCGGGATTGTCTCATCGTCGACGACATGATCGACACCGCCGGTACGGTCACCGAGGCGGCGCGGGCGCTCAAGCGGCTCGGGGCCGAGCAGGTCTTCGTCTGCGCGACCCACGCGCTGCTCTCGGGACCGGCCCCGGAGCGCCTCGCCGACGCCCCGATCAGCGAGGTCACGGTCACCGACACGATCGCGATCCCTCCCGAGCGGCGGTTCCCGCAGCTCCGGGTGCTGTCGGTCGGCGAGCTCCTGTCCAAGGCGATCCGCTACACGCACAGCGAGCAGTCGGTCAGCTCCCTGTTCGATTGACGTTCGATTGACCGGCGGTCGGCCACGCCGTTATAGTTCTTGGCTGTCGCCGTGTCGCCTGGATCGCTGAGCCCGGCCGGCGGATCGGCTCCTCCCGACTGACCACAGAGTCACCCATGGCAACCGCCCAACTGGCCGCTCACCCGCGGGCCGAGACTGGCAAGGGCGCCGCGCGCGCGCTGCGCCGCGCCGGCCGCATCCCCGGTGTCGTCTACGGCCACGCCCGCGAACCGCAAGCCCTCGCGATCGACACCCGCGAGTTGGACCGATTGCTCGACCAGATCTCGGCCGAGAACACGGTGATCGAGCTCGTGCTGGGAGGCCGGTCGTCGCGGACGCTGATCCGCGAGGTCCAGCGGCACCCATTCCGCCGTCAGGTCCTGCACATCGATTTCCAGGAGCTCGTCGCCGGCGAGAAGGTGACCGTGCGGATCCCGATCGTCCTCGCCGGCAGCCCGGTCGGCGTCCGCGTCGACGGCGGGATCCTCGATCAGACCCTGCGGGATCTCGAGATCGAGGTCGACCCCGTGAACATGCCGAACCACATCGAGGTCGATGTCACCGCCTTGACGATCGGGTCATCGGTCCACGTGCGCGATGTCGCGCTGCCGCCGGGTGTCGAGTCGTTGACGGACCCGGATACGACCATCTGCGTCTGCTCGGCACCGCGCGCGGTGATCGAGGCCGAGGTGGCGGCTGCCCCCGAGGCGGCCGAGCCGGCGGCCGAGCCCGAGGTCATTCGGAAGGCCAAGACGGAGGAAGAGGGCGAAGGCGAGTCCAAGTAATTGGTCGCGGCCGGGCGCCGGTGCACGGCGCCCGGGAGCGGCCGTTGCTCGCCCGTGCACGTCGTGAAGCTCATCGTCGGCCTCGGCAATCCGGGACGCGAGTACGCGCTCACCCGGCACAATGTCGGATGGTTGGTCGTCGACCACCTGGCCGACCATTGGCATTTCGGCGGCTGGTCACGTGACGGTGAGGCCCGCGTCGCGACCGGAACGCTCGGCCCCACGCGCGTTCGGCTCGTCGAGCCGCAGACGTTCATGAACCTGAGCGGTGCCGCGCTCCGCCCGTACCTGCGCCGGCCGACCTGGAACCCGGCCACGGATCTGCTGGTCGTCGTCGACGACGTCGCGCTCCCGCTCGGGACGTTCCGCCTGCGCGCCGCGGGGAGCAGCGGCGGGCACAACGGGCTCCGGAGCCTCGAGGCCACACTCGGCACGCGCGAGTACGCGCGGCTGCGGATCGGCATCCGGCCGGTGGATCCGGAGCGGCAGGTCTCGCACCTCGCCGACTTCGTGCTCGGCCCCCTCGGCAAGGGGGAGCGCGCCGTGCTGGCGGAGCTGCTGCCGACGCTCACGACCGCGATCGAGGCGTGGGTCCGCGACGGCATCCTGCCGGCCATGAACGCCTTCAACCGCCGGAGTGCCGGGTGCTGAAGCTCGGGATCGTCGGCCTTCCCAATGTCGGCAAGTCGACCCTGTTCAACGCCCTGACGGCGGCGCGCGCCGAGGCGGCGAACTATCCGTTCTGCACCGTCGAGCCGAACGTCGGCATGGTCGAGGTCCCGGACGATCGCCTGGCGCGCCTCGCGGCCCTGGTGCGTCCCAAGCGGGTCGTCCCGGCGGCCGTGCAATTCGTCGACATCGCCGGGCTGGTGAAAGGCGCGGCCGAGGGCGAGGGACTGGGCAACCAGTTCCTCGCGACCATCCGCGAGACCGACGCGATCGTGCACGTCGTGCGGTGCTTCGAGGACCCGGACATCACGCACGTGATGGGAGCGATCGACCCCGTCCGGGACCGCGAGGTCATCGACATCGAGCTCGCGCTCGCCGATCTCACGACGGTCGAGAAGCGCCTCGATCGGGTGCGGCGGACGGCCAAGACCAACGACAAGGAGGCGCTCGCCGAGCTGCCGGCGCTGGAGCGCGCGGCGGGCGAGCTGTCGGCCGGCCGGCCGCTCCGAACCGCATCGCTCACGGCCGCCGACCGGGCGACGCTCGCTCCGCTCGCGCTGCTCACCCTCAAGCCCGTGCTCTACGCGGCCAATGTCACGGAGTCGGAGCTCGCGGGCGCCGAGGGGACGCATGTCTCGGCCCTTCGGGGCGCGATCGCCGCGGCCGGCGAGCACGCGGAGGTCGTTCCCTTTTCGGCCAGGATCGAGGCCGAGCTGGCCGAGCTGCCTCCGGCGGATCGGGGCGAGTTCCTGGCGACGCTCGGCCTCACCTCGGCGGGCCTCGAGCGGGTGATCCGGGCCGGCTACCACTTGCTCGGGCTCCAGACCTATTTCACGGCAGGTGAACCGGAAGTTCGCGCCTGGACGGTGCATCGTGGCGATACGGCGCCGGTCGCGGCGGGGGTGATCCACTCCGACTTCGAGCGTGGGTTCATCCGCGCCGAGACGGTGAGCTACAAGGATTTCGTGGCGTCCGGCGGGTGGAAGGGGGCGCGCGAGCGGGGCGCCGTTCGTGCCGAGGGGAAGGAGTACGTCGTGCAGGATGGGGACGTGCTCCTCTTCCGCTTCAACGTGTGAGGTCGTCCGACGTGTGGCGACGGCCCGTCACCCCGCGCCCGCCGTTGCTCTTCCGGTGCCAGGGGCGATCGCGAAGCGATTGCCCCTGGCACCATCAAACAAAACCGTTCATTTGGCGGCCGCGGGACGCGGGCCGCGCGAATGCCGGGCCAGGCATCCGTCCGGGATGCGAACGGCGGGCGGCATGAATGCCGCCCCTACGGTGGCCGGGGGACCCGGGCGACATGCCGGGCCGGGCATCCGCGCGGGATGCGAACGGCGGGCGGCATGAATGCCGCCCCTACGCTACACCGGCGGATCGATCGGGGTTAGCTTTCCGGGTCGATCGATCACAGTCGATACTCACCCTCCCCCCGTGGCCGGCAACCCCCGGGGGGCGGCTCGATGACCACAGGGAGGATTGCCCGATGCCCCGTCCATACGAGGTGATGTACATCTTCGATTCGGCGCTCGAGGATGCCGCCATCACCGAGAAGTTGACTCGCTTCCACAACATGCTCGGCGCGCACGGCGCCCCGCCGGCCGACCTCAAGGTGGACACCTGGGGACGCCGGCAGCTCGCCTACACTATCGGCCCTCGCGAGACCGGCTACTACGTCGTGGCGCGGTTCGGCGCCGAGCCGGCGGTCCTGCCGGAGTTCGAGCGTGCCCTCAAGCTGGACGACGGCGTCGTCCGCTATCTGATCTCGCTGCACGAGCACGAGGTCGGGGCGCCGCCGATGTCCGAGGAAGAGCTCGTGGCGGCCCGCCGCCGCGATGACGATGATGACGATGAGGAATAGCTGATGCGCCGCCCACAGAAGTCGTGCCCGTTTTGCGAGATGCGCGTCCGGTTCATCGATTACAAGGACGATCGCACGCTCGGGCGCTTCATCACCGATCACGGCAAGATCCTTCCGAGCCGGCTGAGCGGGACGTGCGCCCGTCACCAGCGACAGCTCGCGACGGCGATCAAGCGGTCGCGCTACCTCGCCCTCATTCCATACGTCAAGGGACACACCGCCTGATCCCCGGGTGGCACGCGGTGCGCCGCCAGGCGCTTCACGCGTGACGGCGGTGGAAGCCGGACGTGCGTTGCTCGTCACGGCGGCGCTCGCCTTCCTCCTCGCGCCGAGCACGCCGGTGCTCCAAGCCCTCGTTCCCGTGGGGAGCACGACGCTCGTGCTGGTTGCGGCGCTCGCGGCGTGCGCGGTCCTCGGGTGGGCCGCCGGCGGCCGCATCTGGCTCGCCCTCCTCTGGGTCGCGCTGGCGGCCGGCCTGGTGATCTGGGCGGATCCCTCGACGGTCGTGAACGCGGCCCTGGCGCGCGGGTGGACGCTGACCCTCTCCGCGTCGTTCGGGCTCGTGTGTGTCGCGAGTACGGCCGGGACCCGCTTCCTGCCACGCGCCCTCACGACGCTCGCGGCCACGGTCGCCATCCTCGGCGCGCTGGCGCTCACCTCGGCCGACAGCTGGGCCGGGGTCCGGCGCGCCGTGCTCGCCGACGCGCACGCGCGGCCGAACGCCGCCCTCGAGTGGGTCCAATCGACCGCCCGGTCGCCGGAGTGGCATCGGCTGACCAGCGAGGGGGAGGAGGGCAGCTCGCTGGCGGCCGCCGAGGAAGGCCTGGAGAGCGTGCTGGCGGCACTCCCGGAGGATGCGGTGCGCTTCTATCCCGCCCTCCTCGCGCTGGAGTCGCTCGCCGGGCTGGCGCTGGCCTGGGGGCTGTACCACAGGATCAGCCGGACTCGCATCGGGGCGCCGCTCGGACGGCTCCGAGACTTCCGGTTCACCGACCAGTTGGCGTGGGGACTGATCGCCGGCGCCGTCTTCGTCCTGCTGCCGACGCTCAGCGCGTGGCGTCAGTTGGGGCTCAATCTGCTGCTGTTCTTCGGGACCCTCTACGCGCTGCGCGGCCTCGGGGTGACCATCTCGTTCCTCGAGGCCGTGCGGGCCAGTGCGCCGGTGGTCGCAGTCCTCACCCTGTTCGCGGCGCTCCTCTCGGTGCCGAGCGCGATCGCGCTCGGCCTGATCGGCCTGGGCGACTCCTGGATGGACTGGCGGAGCCGCTGGCAGGCGGCGACCTCTCAGTCGCCTGGATAGATTGCCCTCGTCGACCTGACCATCCTGATTCTTCACATTGGAGTCGCACCATGGAAGTGATCCTGCGCGCCGCCGTCGACAACCTCGGTCACCCCGGTGACATCGTGAAGGTCTCCCCGGGGTACGGACGGAACTACCTCCTCCCGCGCGGCCTGGCCTACGCCGCGACGGCCGGGAACAAGAAGCGCATCGAGCAGGAGCGGCTGCGGCTCGAGACGGCCGAAGCATCCCGGCGGTCGGCCGCCGAGACGCTGGCGGCGTCGGTCGAGCAGGTGAGCCTCACCTTCTCGGCGCGCGTCGGCGACGAGGGCAAGCTCTTCGGATCGGTCACGGCCGCCGACATCGCCCACCAGCTCGAGGCACAGGGGTTCCAGATCGAGAAGCGCCAGGTCGATCTGCACGAGCCGATCCGGGCCCTCGGCGTCTACCGCGTGCCGATCCGCTTGCACGCGGACGTCAAGCCGGAGATCAAAGTCTGGGTCATCAAGGGCTGAGGCGCGGAACCCTTCTTGCGCATCTCGTACTGACCCCACGCCCGACCTCGACCGGAGCCGATGCCCCGACCCGCCCCGACACTCGATGTGGCCGCTGCCGTCCAGCGCGCCGCGGCGCTGTGTGTGGACCGTAAGGCGAACGACGTGCTGATGCTCAACCTGAAGCCGCTCACCGATATGACCGATTACTTCGTCATCGCGAGCGGCACGTCCGACACCCATGTGCGGAGTGTGGCGGAGCACGTCACGACGGAGCTCAAGAAGGAAGGCATGAGCGTGTACCACATCGAGGGACTGGCCCAGGGTCGGTGGGTGCTGCTCGACTACGTCGATTTCGTCGTTCACATCTTTCATCCCGCCCTGCGCTCGTTCTACCAGCTCGAGCGCCTGTGGGGTGACGCCGAGGTCACTCCCGTGGGGGCCGCCGCGGTCGGGTAGCGATCGGGGCCGCTGGCCGGTGGTGGCCGACGCGTGGGTGCCGCTCGGCCGGGGCCGAGACGCTGGTCGGGGAGGCAGGGTATGGGGTTCGGGCGGGCGGCGATCGGGACCAGTCTCGTCTGCGCTGCGGCATGGACCGGCCTGCTCGCTCCAGACCGGCTCCTGGCCCAGGACTACTTCGGGCAGAACCAGGTCGAGTACCGGCACTTTCAGTGGCGCGTGCTCGAGACCGAGCACTTTCGCCTCCACTACTATCCGGCCGAGCGGGCCGCGGCGTGGGACGCGGCACGAATGGCCGAGCGCGACTACGGACGGCTCTCGCGGCTGCTGGATCACCAATTCCGCGAGAAGAAGCCGATCCTCCTCTTCGCCTCGCGCGCCGACTTCGGGCAGAACAACGTCACCGGGGATCTCGGTGAGGGCGTGGGCGGGGTGACCGAGGCCGAGCGTGACCGGATCATCCTCCCGCTGACCGGCGACTACCGGTCCTTCGAGCACGTGCTCGCGCACGAGATGACGCACGAGTTCCAGTACGACATCTTCGGCCGGGGACGTGCGGGCGGCGGCCTTCAGGTCCTGGCCCAGGTCGACCCGCCCCTCTGGTTCATGGAGGGGATGGCCGAATACCTGTCGCTCGGTCCGCGGCACGCGCTGACGGCGTCGGTGATGCGCGATGCAGTGCTCAATGGGCATATGCCGACCATCGAGCAGATGACGCGCGATCCCGGACGCTTTTTCCCCTACCGGTACGGTGAGGCGCTGTGGGCCTACGTCGGCGAGCGCTGGGGCGATGAGGCGATTGGCGAGATCATGGCCGAAGTGCCCGCCGTCGGAGTCGAGCGGGCGTTCCACACCGTGCTCGGCATGTCGCTCGCCGACCTGAGCGACGACTGGCGTCGAGCGACCGAGGCCCGCTATCTCCCCGCCGTGCCGGACCTGGAGCGCGCGCGGACCTTCGCCCGGCCGATCCTCACGCCCCGCCGGACCGGCGGGTCGATCTTCATCGCCCCGGCCCTGTCGAGCGACGGTCGGTACATCGCGTTCATCGCGACTGGCAGCTTCGTGCGCGGCGAGGTGTTCCCCGACCTCTGGCTCGGCGATGCGCGCACCGGGAAGCGGATCGAGCGGCTGGTGCGCAGCACGACCGATCCCAACTACGCGGAGCTCAACCTCCTCTACTCGCAGAACGCGTTCTCACCGGACGGGCGCTACCTCGCGTTCACGGCCCTGACCGGCGGACACGACGTTCTCTACCTGTTCGACCTCCGACGCGATCGCGTCGTGAGGCGGTTCCGGATCCCGGTGGACGTCTCGAGCCCGGCGTTCGCGCCCGACGGACGGACCCTGGTCTTCTCGGGGATGACGGGGGGCATCACCGATCTGTACACCGTGGAGGTCGCGAGCGGGCGCGTGCGGCGCCTGACCGACGATCGGCATGGCGACCTCCAGCCCCAATGGTCGCCCGACGGGCGGACGATCGCGTTCGCCAGCGACCGGGGCGATGGCGCGAGCTTGCAGGCACTGCGGCTCCCCAAGTGGCGGATCTGTCTCTACGACCTGGCCACCGGGCAGATCACGGTGCTCCCCGACCAGGAGGGACTGAATCTCAATCCCATGTGGTCACCGGACGGCGACGCGATCGCCTACATCTCGGACCGGACCGGCACCGCCAATGTGTATCTGTACGACCTCGTCACGCAGTCGCAGTCTCGACTGACCAACGTCGTGGGCGCGGTCTCGGCGTTCACGGAATACAGCCCAGCGATCACCTGGGCCCGCGCCGCCGACCGGCTGGCGTTCACGTACTACGAGAACGACCGATATCTGGTCTGGGGTGTCGACCACCCGCGCGCCCTCCACCGGACGCCGATGCACGATCTGATCGCGACGGTCGAGGGGGCGGCGGCGACCGGAGAGGAGACACTGGCGGCCGGCATCCAGCCGCCGCTGCCATCGGCGGGCGGCAGCGGCACCGGCTCGCCGTCAGCGGGGACAGCCGACCGCTGGAGGACACTCGCGCACCGCGGGTCCGACTCGGGCGCGTCGGACGGCGGCCGCTCGTTCTACCGGTCACCGAGCGGCGCGATCCGCTCATCGGACTCGCTGGGGGACGAGGCGGTGACCGGCAGTGCCGCCCCGCCTACTGTGGCCGCCCTCCTGGACAGCACGAGCGTCGCGCTGCCCGATTCGGCGGCCATCACCGACCATCCGTACCGCGCGGGATTCCACGCCGACTACATCGCACAGCCATCGATCGGCTACGGTGCCAACAACTACTACAGCGGAGTGTACGGCGGGACGACGGTGGTACTCAGTGATCTGGTGGGAGACCAGCACCTCGCGGTCGCGGGCCAGCTCAATGGACGATTCAGCGACGCCGAGCTGTTCGCCGATTACACGAACCTCGGCCACCGCCTCCAGTACAGCACCGGTCTGTACCAGGTCCCGTACTACTACTACTCGTCGGATCGATACCTGGTATCGACCGCCGGCGTGGGAAGCGAAACCCTCCAGTTGACCCGCGATGTGATCCGGCAGGCGTTCGCGGTGGGGATCTATCCGCTCGACCGATTCCTTCGCTGGGAGCTCGGGAGCCGGTTCACCAATCTCGACCGGTCGATCTACTTCATCAGTCGGCCGATCGATGTCGTGCACGGCGGCGCGTCGACCTTCTCCCTCGACAGCATCCGTGGGATCGGCGATGAGCTGTTCGCGCAACCGTTCGTCGCGCTCGTCGGCGACAACGCGCTGTTCGGGACGACCGGGCCGATTGCCGGGCATCGCTTCCGGTTCGAGGTCCAGCCGGCGGTGGGCTCGAAGCGCTGGACCGAATACGTGGCCGACGTCCGCCGCTACGTGCCCGTGCTCTTCGACTACCTGACGCTCGCGACCCGGTTCTTCGCCGACGTCAAGACGGGGCGCGACGAGCTGTATCTTCCCGCGTACATCGCCTCGCCCTACCTGCTCCGCGGGTACGACCGCGCCGAGGGCTACTACACGGGATGCGACCTCACGCACGCCGAGTCGACGGCGTGCAGCCTCGTCCAGACGCTCGGCAGCCGCGTCCTCGTCGCCAACGCCGAGCTGCGATTTCCGGTGCTCCGTCGCGCCGATCTCCGCTTCCTTCCCCTGTCCCTGCCGCCGCTCGACGGTGTGATCTTCGGCGACGCTGGAGTCGCGTGGAGCAAGGACCAGACGCTCTACGGGTCACGCCCCGCGAACTACAACCTCGCGGGCCAGCGCTATCCGCTGACGAGCTACGGCGCCGGGATCCGGGTGAACCTGTACAACCTGGCGATCCTGCGCTGGGACTACGCGATCCCGATCGACGCCGGCCATCATGGCTACTGGCGCTGGTCGGTGGGACCCGACTTCTGAGCGCGGCCGGCTCAGGGACGAGGCCACGTTTCCCGTTCCGCGCCGGCGCCGCACGGTGATACATTGAGCGGGTGCGGATATCCCTGAGTGCGGCGACGCTGCTGGCGGTCGTGGCGTGCGGCGGCTCGGATCGAAACCCGGCTCACCCCGCCCAGGCTCCATCCAGGGGATCCGCCATGCCGGCGCCGGCGACCCCAACGGTCGTCAGCGGACCGGAGGCGCTCATCCTGCGCATTCCGCGCGGCGGCGGGAGGGCCCGCGCGTTCGACTACGGGCGGCTGGATTCCGCGGTCTGGACGTCATCCGAGCGCGCTCCGGGCGTGGCCCGTGTCCTTGCCTTTGATGAGGACGCCGGAGCGGTCGCCGTCGTCGACGTGCGGGGCGCACCGCGCCGGATCGAGCTTCGAACGGGGACGACGACGGCACCGCCAGCCGTCAAGCTGACGGCCCTCCACTCGGCCGACGGCGCCGCCGTCTACGGTGTCTCCCCGGTCGGCGCGGTGACGCGCCTCACACCGACCGACGTGCACCCCTGGACCCTTCGGCCGCCCATGGCGGCGCGTGACGTGGCACCGCAGCCCGACGGCAGCGTGATCATCGTGGGCGACGCGGGGGACGCCACCACGCTCTGGCGCGTCCACCCCCCAGGAACGGCCCTGCTCGATACGACGGTGCTCCCGCGCGTGGAGCGCCTCGTGCGCGCGGCAGTCGGTGACCGGGCCTACTTCGCCTCCGACTCGGTGCTCCAGCCGGTCCGCACCCGCGACCTCAAGGCGGGTCCGGTGATGCGCTTCGAGCGCCGGCTGCATGCCCTCGCCCCGACGCCCAGCGGCGATCGGCTGTACGTCGCCCTGGATTCCGCGCACGCGCTCACCATCATTGACCGCTACACCGATCGCGAGAGTGGCACGGTGGCCTTGCCTGGCTCTGCGGCCGAGCTGCGGATGGATCCGCTCGGGCGATTCCTGCTCGTCCGGCCGGCGCACGCGGCGGATTCCGTATGGGTCGTCGCGGTCGGCACCGACCGCGTGACCGGCCATCTGCGCACGACCTGGACGGCCGATCTGCCGTTCGTCGGGGTCGACGGATCGATCGTGCTCGCGCAGGGCCAGGATGTCGTGTTCGTCGATCCCCGGACGCTTGCGCCTCGCCGCACGATCGCGGGGGGCGCGCGCGATTTCTGGATTCCGATTCGGTGGGACGGCTTCCGCCCGCGGGCCCCGGGCCTCGACCAGCCGGTGACGTTCCCGAGCGCACCGGTCGACTCCGGCGACTCGATCCTCGCCGCCATCCGGCGGAGCCAGCGCGAGAGCACGGTCGCGCAGCGGGCGCCCACGACTGCCACCCCGCCACCGCAGCCTGCCGCGGTCGACAGCGCCCAGGGACGCCTCGGGGCGAGTGCGCCCGTACGCTCGCCGGGGTTCACGGTTCAGTTTGCCGCGCTCCTCAACATGGACTCGGCGCGCGCTCGCGCCAGCAGGATCACCGTCTCCGGCTTGCACGCCCGCGTGGCAACGACGTCGCGCGCCGGAACGACCGTGTATCTGGTCGTGCTCGGCCCGTTCCCGACCCGTGATGCGGCGGATGCCGCCGGGCGGGCATCGAAGCAGCCCAACCCGTGGGTCTACGAGGGGGCACCGTAACATGCCGGAGATCGAGCCGCTCGCCGCCGTGGCCGTCGTCGGGACCGACCCCGATGCGACGGCCGATGCCGCCCTGGACCTCGCCCGCGACCTCGCCCGCGACCGCGCCGTGACCGTCGTGGACCTGCTCGGCGACGGCGCGAAGCTGCGCACGGTCGCACTGACCGATGATCCGCACGGCGTCTACGACTGCTTCGAGTACGGGATCTCCTTCGCCGCCGTCTCGCGCCCCACGAGCGTCGGGCCGCTGGTGTCGATCATCCCCCCAGGGACCGATCAGTTGGAGTACGACGGCACGCTCCCGAGCCCGCGGTGGAGCCGATTGATCGGACGGACTCGCGAGCGCGGCGGAGTCGTGGTCTTCGCCGCCCTGGCCGGAACCCGGTCACTCGATGCACTGACGGACCGGGTCGATCGCGTCATCTCGGTCGATCGCGACCGGGCGGGCGATGCGTCCGGCCGTGAGGCCTCGCCCCGCGACGCGGAGACCACGAGGGCCGCAACCCGTGAGGTGGTGCTCGTCGACGGCGAGGTCGTCGTGCCCCGGCGCCCGAAGGGGGAGCGCCGGCGGGTCCTCGGCGGACGGCGCCGCCAGGACGCGGCACCGGCCGTCGTCGGCGTTGCGCCCCGGCCTCGGGGCCGCCGGCTCCCGATCGGCGTCGCGGCCGCCGCCGCGGTCGTACTTGTAGGCCTGCTGAGTTGGTGGGTGGCGCGCCAGGGGCAAGCGGGTGCGGCCGCCCCCGCCGACACCGCGGCCGCCCGGACGGACACGGTCACGTCGACCGCACGACTCAGCGGAACCGATCGCCTCGCGCCCTCGGCCGTCGCGCTCGCCGGGGGCGCGGCGACGGTCACGGACAGCGCGGCGGCCGCGGTCGCGGACCCGGCGGATTCCGGAATCGCGGCGACCTACGCGCTTCGTGTCGGGATCTTTCCGACGTTCCGCGATGCGCTCCAGGTGCTGCGGCGCCATGCCGTCCGCCTCGGAGCCGCGACGATCACGCCCCTGCCCGCTCCCGACGCCGCGCCAGCACCGCCCGGCGGCCGAGTCACGGCGCAGAGCTATGCGGTCTACGTGGGCGCGGCGCGCACACCAACGGCGCTCGATCGTCTTGCCAGCGACTGGACGCGGATCGACGGATCGACGGCGTCGCCGGTACGCACCCCGTTGGCGCTGCGACTCGCGAGCCGGCTGACGGGAGACTCGGCCCACCGGGCGACGGTCGCCCTCCGGGCGCGTGGGATCCCGGCCTACGCACTCCTCGACGACGAGGGAACGGCGACGGTGTACGCGGGGGCCTTCGAGTCCGCGGGCCAGGCGGCGCCGCTCACCGCCTCGCTGGAAACAGTGGGGATCGTCCCCGTGCTGGCGTTTCGCGTCGGCCGCATGCCCTAGCCGCTTCCTCACTCAGCCCTCGATGCGCCTCACCAAACTCGAGCTCCACGGCTTCAAGAGCTTCGCCGACTCGACGACCCTCGTCTTCGAGCCCGGCGTGACCGCGATCGTCGGCCCCAATGGCTGCGGCAAGTCCAATGTCTCCGATGCGGTGCGGTGGGTGCTCGGCGAGCAACGCGCCCGCGCATTGCGCGGCGCCAAGATGGACGAGGTCATCTTCCAGGGCTCCTCCGCCCGGCGCCCGGTGAGCATGGCGGAAGTCTCGCTCCACTTCGACAACGACGATGGCATGCTGCCGATCGCCTATCGGGAGGTCGTCGTCACACGGCGGCTCAGCCGCTCGGGCGAGAGCGACTACCTCCTCAACCGGGCCCCGTGCCGGCTGCGCGATATCCACGATCTCATGCGGGGGACGGGACTTGGCGCGGACGCCGGGGTGGTCATCGAGAGTCGCATGATCGACGCGCTGCTCTCCGACCGGCCGGACGATCGCCGGGAGCTGTTCGAGGAGGCGGCAGGGGTGGGGCTCTATCGGGACCGGCGGCGCACGACCGAGCGGCGGCTCGAGGAAACGTCCGTCGACCTGGCGCGACTCGACGACCTGCTGGCCGAGGTACAGACGCAGGTCCGCTCGCTGGCGCGTCAGCGCCGCCGTGCCGAGCGTCACGGCGAGCTGACGACGCGTCGCTTCGCGGTGGAAATCACGCTGGCACTGGGAGAGCTCGAGGCGGCACGCGAGGAGCTCGGCTCGCTCGACGCCACGGCCGCGGACCTCGGCACCCGCATCCCGGCGAGCGAAGCGTCGGCGGCCCGTGCCGAAGGGGAGCGCGACGCAGCCCACCGGGCGCGCGCGGCGGCCGAAGCACGGCGGACAGAGCTGGCGCGACTCGTCACCGCCCAGCAGCAGCAGCTCGCCGGTCTCCAGCAGGAGATCAGCGTCGCGGAGGAACGGCAGCGGAACGGCCTCGCCCGGCGGCAGCGCGCCGAGGACGAGCGCCGAGCGGGGGAGGCCGCGGGCACCCGAGTGCTGGCCGAGCGCGAAGCGGCGGCAGCCGAGCGCGCCGACGCCGAGGCCGCGGTCGCGGCCGCCGAGGCCGAACTGGCGGCGCACGCGGGGCGCGAGGATGCGGCGCGGGCCGAGTTGGCGGCCGTACGGCAACAGGTCGACGAGCACGATCGGGCGGTTCGGGAGCTGCGTGATGCGGTCGCGCACCTCGACATCGAGCGCGCCGCCGCCGAACGCGAGGATGCGGAGCTTCACCAGCGGCTCGTCACGCTGGACACGGAACGCGTCACCCTCGCCGACCGGGAGGCGACGGCGAGACGGGCGGCCGACAGGGCGGCCGACGAAGTCGCGGCGGCCGCCACGGATGCGACCGACGCCGCGGCCCGAAACAGTACCGTCCAGGCGGAGGCGATCGCGGCACGGGATCTGGCGGCCGAGGCCGATCGTGCGCTCGCACGGGCTCAGGGCGCACTCGCCGAGCTGGAGGGGAAAGTAGCGGCGCTCGCGCGCCTGGAGCGCGAGCGCGTGGGCATGGCACCGGCGGCCGCTCGCCTGTTGGCCGAGCGGGGCCGGTTCGGCGAGGGCGCGATCCTGGGTCCGCTCAGCGACTTCCTGACGACGGGGACCGCCGATGCCGCCGTGGTCGAGCGCTATCTCGGCCCGATCGTCCACGCCGTCGTCGTGCGTGACCGGGACGCGGCGGCTGCGGTTCGGGAGTGGCATGCCGCGGCCGACCCGGGCCCGCTCTGCCTCCTGCCGCTCGACACGCGATCCAGCGCGACGGCGGTGCAGACCGCGGACGGCGCGATCGCGGGTGGCGCGGTCGTGGCTGGCTCGCTCGCCGAGCGGGTCACCCCGGTCGCGGCGGTCAGTGGCTGGGTCCAGCTCCTGCTCGGGGGCGTGCGCGACCTGGGGCGCGGGACCGCGTTCGAGGACGGGCACGGCGCCATCTGGCTGCCGGGGACGCCGTCCGGTCAGGGCCCGCTCCGGCGTCGTGCGGAGCTCGCCGAGCTGCGGGGAGACCATCGGCGTGCATCGGAGACGTGCGAGGCAGCGGCCGGGGCGGCCGCAGCCGCCCGAGCCGCGCTGGTCGCGGCTCAGTCGCGGGCGAGCGCGGCGGCCGAGGCGGCGAGCCTCGCCGAGCAGCGGGTGCGCCGAGCCCAGGAGCAGCGGACCGAGGCCGACCGCCAGCTCGAGCGCGCGCGTCGCGAGCTGGCGCAGGCGGAAGAGCTGCGCAGCCGTCTGACGGATCGGCACTCGGAGCTGGCAACACGGCTGGCCACGTTGGCGGCGCAACGGGCGCGGACCGAGGGCACGCTGGACGACCGCGTGCGGAGCGCGAGCGCGGCCCGGGCGGCGCTCGAGCGGGCGGAGCGGCGGCAGGAGGAGGCGCGGGAGGCCCGGACGGCCGCGCAGGTGGCGGTCGCCCAGGCGCAGGCCCGGGCGCAGGTCGCCTCCGATCGGGCGCGACGGCTGGCCGAGGAGTACACGGCCGCGACCGACCGGTTGGAGGCGTTACAAACCGAGTTGCGAACCCTCTCGAGTGTGGACGGCGAGCTCGCGCGGCAGGTCGCAGCGTGGCGGGTGGATCTCGCCGCACGGCAGGCGGCGGCCGTGGACGCCGAGGGCCGATTGGGGGAGGCCGAGAGCGCGGTGACATCGGCCGACACCCAGCTCGTCGAGGCGGAGCGCGCGCTGGACGCCGCGCGGCACGAAGGCGCGACGCTCACGAGCGAGCTGCACCGCGTCCAACTGCGGCGCAGCGATGTCGCCGGGCGGCTCCAGTCCGTGCGCGAGCGGCTGGAGGCGGAGTGGCGGCGGCCCTGGGACGCGCTGATCGCCGACGTGGTGCCGCTCGAGGTCGACGCCGAGCTGTTGCGCGTCGAGGCGGCCGAGCTTCAGGAGCAACTCGCGGCTCTCGGTCCCGTCAACGCGCTCGCGATCGAGGAGCACGACGAGGAAGTGAAGCGTCTGGACTTCCTCACCGCGCAACGGGCGGACCTGGCGGCCGGGAAGGCCTCCTTGCAACAGGCGATCCGGGAGATCGACGCCACCGCGCGCGAGCTCTTTCTCGCGACCTTTGGCGAGGTGCGAGAGAACTTTCGACAGATCTTCATGACCCTCTTCGGCGGCGGCGAATGCGATCTGCGCCTCGAGAACCCGGACGCCCCGCTCGAGTGCGACATCGAGATCCGTGCCTCGCCGCGGGGGAAGCGGACCCAGCGCATTCACCTCCTCTCGAGCGGCGAGCGGGCCCTCGTCGCCCTGTCGCTCCTGTTCGGGATCTTTCTCACCAAGCCGAGCCCGTTCTGCCTCCTCGATGAGGTGGACGCGCCGCTCGACGACCAGAATATCGGCCGCTTCGTGCGGATGGTGAACGAGTTCAAGGTGAAGACCCAATTCATCATCATCACGCACAACCCTCGCACGACGACCGAGGCCGCGGACGCCGTCTATGGCGTCACGATGCAGGAGCCCGGCATCTCCTCGGTCGTGAGCGTGCGGCTCCACGAGCGAGCCCCGGCGGGCGTAGTCGAGCGGGCCGACCGCGTGGTCGAGCCGGCGTTCCAGGAGGCTTAGTGCTGGTCGTCATGCGGCATGGCGCCGCGCCGTCGGAGATCGAGCGCGTCGTGCGCACGATCGAGGAGATGGGGTACGAGGCTCGCCCGATGCCCGGGGCGCAGCGCACCGCCGTCGGCCTGGTCGGGAACGACGGACGGGTCGACGCATCGCGCATCGAGGCGTTGCCCGGCGTGGCCCAGGTCATCCACGTCACGCAGCCGTACAAGCAGGTCTCGCGCGAGTGGCGGCCCGAGGACACCATCGTCACCCTGGCGCCCGGCGTGCGGGTCGGCGGCCCGGAGGTGGTGATCATCGCTGGCCCGTGCTCGGTCGAGAGCGAGGAACAGATCGTGACCGCTGCCCACCAGGTTCGGGCGGCCGGCGCGGTGGCGCTCCGCGGGGGCGCGTTCAAGCCGCGGACATCGCCGTACTCGTTCCAGGGACTCGGGGAGCGCGGCCTCGAGCTGCTCGCCGTCGCGCGGGCCGAAACCGGGCTGCCGATCGTGACCGAAGCGATGGACGAGGCCGGCGCGCATCTGGTCGCGGAGGTGGCGGACTGCATCCAGATCGGCGCGCGCAACATGCAGAACTACTCGCTCCTCCGCACCGTCGGGCGCCTGGGGAAGCCGGTGCTGCTCAAGCGCGGGATGGCGGCGACCGTCAGCGACCTGCTCCTCGCCGCCGAGTACATCCTGGCCGAGGGAAACTCGCAGGTGATCCTGTGCGAGCGCGGGGTCCGCAGCTTCGATCCGGCGGTCCGCAACATGTTCGACCTGACCGCGATTCCGATCGTGCACAAGCTCTCGCACCTGCCGATCATCGCCGATCCGAGTCACGGGACCGGCCTCCGGGACCAGGTGACCCCGATGGCCCGCGCGGCAGTCGCCGCAGGGGCGGACGGCATCCTGGTCGAGGTCCACCCCACACCGGACCGAGCGCTGTCGGATGGCGCGCAGTCGCTCTACCCGGGCCAGTTCGCCGAGCTCGTGGGCGAGCTTCGGCCGATCGTCAGCGCGATCGGTCGGACCCTGACTCCGGTCCCTGCGCGCCCGGCGGGAACAGAGCCAGTCGCCGTCGGGTACGGGTGACATGCGATCTCGCGTGCCCTCCCCCGCTCGTCCGGGCGCTGGACACCCGACCGCGCTCGCCTTCGCGGCGGTCGTCGCGGGTGTCGCGTCCGTGGCGACCCTGGCGTCGCCCGCCCTCGCGCAGCGCGCGGGATCGTCGGCCCTCGATCGCGCCGTCGCGACCTACGCGCACGTCGCCACCATGCGGGGCACGTTCGAGCAGACGCTCACCAACCCGCTGACCGGCACATCCGCGGTCGCGCGCGGCGAGTTCGTTCAGGAGCGGCCATCGCATCTCGACGTCCGGTTCACCGATCCCTCGGGCGATCGGATTGTCGCTGATGGGCGCTGGGTGTGGGTGTACGTACCGAGCGCGACCCCCGGCCAGGTGATGCGGGTCCCCGTCAACGAAGCCCGGTCGGGCGGTGGCGGCGGGACCGTGAGCGTCGACTTCATCTCGCAACTGCTCACGGACCCGACGGCGAGATTCACGGTGACCGGCGAGCACCCCGACACGGTGGGGAACCGTCAAACGACCGCGGTGACGCTCCAGCCGCGCGACCCCGGCGATCAGATCACCAGGGCAACGTTGTGGATCGATGCCGAGGGGGTGGTGCGGCAGTTCGAGGTCACCGATGCGAGCGGCACGGCGCGCCGCATCCGGCTGCTCACCGAAGCCTTCAATGGCCGCGTGGATCGGTCGGCGTTCGCGTTCAGGCCGCCGCCGGGCGTCAAGGTCGTCGACCAGTCGGGTCTCATCGACGGGGCGGGGTGATCGCGGCGAGCGATCGGATCCGCTCCAGAGCGCCCGCATCGGCGCCCTGTGCGGCCGCAATCGGTAGCGCCGCGCGCGAGAGCGCTCGATAGACGAGGTCGAGCTCGGGGTTCGACGCGAGCGCGCCGAGGTGGCGCGCGACCGTGTCGGCGTCGCCCCGGCTCACGGGACCCGTCAGGCTGTCGCCCGCCGCCGCATGCGCAAGGTTGGCGACGGCCGCGAGCATCAGATGGCGCACGGCCTCGCGGGCGTCGGCCGGGTCGACTCCGGCCTGCTCCATGAGCTGCGCCGCGAGCGCTGCCAGGACGGTCGGGAAGTTCGACGCCATGACGGCGGCCGCGTGGTACGCGGCGCGTCCCGCGGGCGGGATCGCCAGCACGTGGGCGCCGACGCACCGGGCGAGGGCGCGCCCCGCCTCGAGTGCCGCCGGGTCGCCATCGATCCCGATCCAGGCGCCCCGCACCAATGCCGGGGCCCGGGCCGGGTCGGCGAGGGGGACGAGCGGGTGAAAGGTGCCCGTCGGGTGTCCGAGGTCCGCGAGCCGCCGCATGGCCGCGCGAGGCTCGGCGCTCCCGCTCGCGTGGAGCACGACGGCGCCGGGGCGGAGCGGAGCCGCCGCCACCTCGTCGAGCGCCGACGGGAGTTGGCCATCGCGCACGGCGACGAGCACGACCGTGGCCTGTCCGATCGCCGGCGGGAGCGGGCCGGCGGTAATCGAGAAGACGCCGTCGACGGCCGGGCGCCGGCCGTGGACCCCGAGCACCTCGACGCCTCCGGCGCGGAACGCGTGCGCGAGGCCCCGGCCGGCACGGCCGGCACCGAGCACGAAGACGGTCAGCGTATCGGCGGCCGCTCCTCCGATCGTGCGCCTGCCCGATCGGTCACGGGTGCGGATGCCTCGGCTCGCGTGTCGGCCGGCCGCGCCGGATGGAGCACCAGGTCCCGCGGGCCACTGGCGTGCGTCGCCGCGTCGAGCGCGGCCCGCACCGCCGGATCCACGCCGAGCGTCGAGCGGAAGGCCGCGTCGGCCCCGAAGACGTAACGCGTGATGTCACGGGCCAGCCACCGATCCACGGTCGGCGCCATCTCGTCGTAGGTCTTCCGATCCATGTGCACCCCCCGCGCGTGCATGCGGTGCCACAGCTCGGCGCGCATGGCCGGGGTGACGACCACGGGCGGGCCGGTGATCGCGTGCGTGGCCTCGAGCGAGAGGGCGTACGAGGTCACGGCGTCGCGGAAGCGCGGCAACTCGGGGCCGAGGGCGCGCTGGAAGGCCATCTCGGCGACTGCGGCCGCCGAATCGGCGACGACCAGATCGGGCGTGATGCCGCCGCCACCGTAGATGGCGCGGCCGGCGTCGGTGTGGAAGAGCGGACGGGCCGCGGTCGAGTCCGCGGGCGGGCCGCCATCTCCGTCGTCTGACGTCTCATCGTCGGCGTCGTGCGGGAGCGGGCGGTTGATGCTGCGCCCGGACGGCGTGTACCAGAGCGCCGTCGTCAGCTTGAGGGCACCGTCGCCGATAGGAAAGACCGTCTGGGCACTGCCCTTCCCGTAGGACGGTGCCCCGACGATGAGCGCGCGATCATGATCCTGGAGCGCGCCGGCCACGATCTCGGAGGCGCTCGCCGTGCCCCCGTTGACGAGGATCACGACCCCGAGGTCGGGCCACCGGTCGGGCTGGTCGGCGACGAACTGGCGCACCGTGCCAGCCTCGCGGCCGCGCATCGTGACGATCCCCTGGCCCGAGCCGAGGAACAGCCGTGCGACCGCCACGCCCTCGCTGAGCAGGCCGCCCGGATCATCACGGAGGTCGAGAATCAACGTGCGCATCCCGTGCGCGTGCAGCGAGTCGACGGCCTGACGGAGCTCGTGCGCCGTCGAGTCGCTGAACACCGTGGCCTGCACGTATCCGATGCCCGGGCGGAGGAACTCCGCGTGTCGGACCGAGCGAACGTGGATCTCGCGCCGGGTGAGCGTGAAGGGGATCCGCGTCTCGACGCCCGGCCGCTCGACGACGACATGGACAGACGTCCCGGGCGCGCCGTGCAGGGCCGCCGTCGCTTCGTCCTGCGTCCACCCGTGAGTCGGCTGGCCGTCGATCTCGACGATGCGGTCCCCCGTCTGGATCCCGGCGCGCTGGGCGGGGGAGCCGGGAACGGGCGCGATGATCGTGATCCATCCGTCGCGGATATCGACCTGGATGCCGAGCCCGACATACGTGCCGGTCGTGCTCTCCGTCAGCCGGCGCAGCCGATCGGCGGGGAGATACGCGGTGTGCGGATCGTGCAGCTCGTACAGGAGGCCGTCGACGGCCTTCTCGTAGATCTGCGCCGGGGGTATCGAGTCGACGTAGTCACGGACCACCCGCTGCATGACGGCCGCGAACACCTGCTCTCCCTGACCGCCCCGGCGGAAGAGCCAGCTCGCGCCGCGCCGTCCACCGGCCGCGTCGTGCAGCCCGGCCTCGACGAACCAGCCGCCGCAGATCAGAGTCGCGGCCAGCGCCCCGATCACGATCAGCACTCGTGAACGCATCACGCCTCTCGGCTCGAGCTCACGGCCTCCGGCCAGCGGGCGGCGACAGCCGCCTCGACCCGTTCGGCGACCGCGCCTTCACCGCCCGTCGCGTCGATCCCGACGATCGGGCCGCATTCGGGGTGCCGCCGCTGCCAATCCTGTCCGACGTACGTGGCAAACGCGGCAGCCACTCGGTCGTGAAAATCTACACCGGCGCGCTCGATGCGGTCGGGCGCCTCTCCGGCCGCGTGTTTCCGGGCGAGACCGGTGGCGGGTGGAACGGCGAGGACGATCGTGAGGTCCGGCACGAGGCCGTCGACGGCCAGGGCGTTGGCGGCCACGACGCCGTCGAGGGGGAGCCCGCGTCCGGCGACCTGGTAGGCGTAAGTTGAGAGGAAGAATCGGTCGGCGATGACGGTCGTTCCCGCCTCGAGATGGTTGGCAATCTCCCCCCGCAGCTGTGCCCGCGCCGCGAGGAAGAGGAACAACTCGGCCCGCGGGTCGATCTCGACGCGCTCCGTGAGCAGCAGGCCCCGGATCCGCTCACCGAGCCATGTCGCCCCCGGCTCTCGCACGAGCACGACCGGGCGCCCATCGGCGCGCAACACGGTGGCGAGCCGGGTGGCCTGGCTGGTCTTCCCCGCCCCTTCCGCCCCCTCGAACACGATGAGCCGCCCGCGCCCCGGTGGTCGATTAGCAGTCATATGCCCCCGCACGCGCGCCGGTCCCTCGCGATGAGGAGGTGCCTGGGTACGGCATCGCGATCTCCGATGGAGGTCTGTAGCCGCGTGCGCGACGCTACCCCAGCGTGATGATCGGGCTCGCCGAGCCTCGCTTGATCCCGTCGAGGATCCAGGTGTTCACGCGCGCCATGATCTTGTCGAAGTTCTCCTGGGCGGCGATGGCGCGCTGGTACACGGGGCGACCCTGGATGTCGCTCAACAGGGCATCGAGCTGCTGCTCCATCTCGGGCGTGGGGTTCTCCCCCCGCTCGATCAGTCGCTGTGCATCGACCCGGAGCTGCTCGAGTCGTTGGAGCAGGCCGACCGCCTCGCGGTCCGCACTCAGTGCATCGTTCGCGCGCTTGACGGCCTGATATTCGGAGCTCTGGCCGATCATCCGGCCGAGCTCAATCGCCTTGTCCTCGAGCATGACGTAATCTGCACGAGGCATCTGCAATCCAGGAGGCCAGGCTCCGACCAACTCGGCGCTCGTGAGACGACCCGCAGTGCCGGTGGACGCCCGGACTCGCCGAGCACGTGGAGACGATCGATCGGACGGTCGCCGGGGATCAGGACACCGCCCGGGACACGGGGCAGAGTCGGAACGATCGGGTCCGACCCGCCAGACTGGCCCTCGGGGCTCAGCCTCCGGAGGCTCGACGGGCGGTGATGTAGCGCTCGCGGCCCGCCAGGTCCAGTCGGACGGCGACTTCCACATACCGGCGGTCGGCCGAGACCAGCTCCCCCACGGTGGACGCCCGGCGCGCGTCGACCTCGAGCGCCAGCAGGCCGCCTCGCTCCAGCACATCGGCGGCGCTCCCGACGATCGCGGCCGTGGCGGCCAGGCCACCGGCACCGGAGAAGAGCGCGATCGGCGGCTCCCATCCCCGGACGTCGGCCGGGAGCTCGTCGGCTTCCGCCGGCGCAATGTAGGGGGGGTTGGAGACCACGGCGCGCGCGCGCACCCCCCGCACGGGCGCGAGCAGCGCCCCGGACCGCCATTCGACGGCGGCAGTGAGCACGCCGGCATCGGCCAGGCGACGCCCGTTGTCCCGAGCGACGGCGAGGGCGTCGACCGAGACGTCGGTGCCGATCACGCGCTCGAACCGGCCTTCGCTCGCCAGCGCCAGCGCGATCGCGCCCGATCCCGTCCCGACGTCCACGGCGATCCCGCCGGGTGCGACGCGCTCGAGGACGAGATCGACGAGCCCTTCGGTCTCCGGCCGGGGGATCAGGACACGCTCATCCACGCGCAGTGTGAGATGTCGGAAGGCCGCCTGCCCCACGGCGTACGCCAGCGGCATCCCGGCCGCCCGTCGCTCGGCGGCCACCGTCGCCGCTCGCAGGAGCTCGTCGGGCGCGATCGCGTCGCGGTGGACCGATGCCCAGTGACGCGGCCGGTCCACGAGCGCGGTCACGATATCGGCGGCTTCCCGGCGGACCTCGGCCGCGTCGGCGGCCGCGTCGGCGGCCGCGTCGGTGATGCGGGGTGCCGCGGCACGAAGCATGGCCTCGACCCGGCCGACGAGGCTGCCGATCCGAGCGTCAGCCCTGGTCACCGAGACGCTCTTCCTGATCGGCGAGCTGGAGGGCCTCGATGAAGGGATCGATGCGGCCGTCGAGCACGCCCGGCAGGTCGTGCAACTGCACGCCGATGCGGTGGTCGGTCACCCGATTGTCGGGGAAGTTGTAGGTACGGATCTTGGCCGAGCGATCGCCCGTCCCGACCTGTGTGCGGCGCATCCGGGCGCGCTCGGCCTCCTGCTCCCGGACCTTGGCGTCGAGCAGCCGAGCGCGGAGCACTTCCATCGCCTTGAGCTTGTTCTGAAGCTGCGATTTCTGGTCCTGCTGCGTGACGACGATGCCGGACGGCTTATGGGTGATCCGCACCGCCGAGTCGGTGGTATTGACGCTCTGACCGCCGGGGCCTGACGACCGATAGACGTCGATCTTGAGATCCTTGTCCTCGATCCTGAGATCGACCTCCTCGGCCTCCGGCAGCACGGCGACAGTGGCCGCCGACGTATGAATCCGCCCCTGGGCCTCGGTGACGGGCACCCGCTGGACGCGGTGCACGCCGGACTCCCACCGCATCGCGCCGTATGCGCCGGGGCCGTGGATCTTCATGATGACCTCTTTGACCCCGCCGAGCGATCCATCGGATCGCGAGAGCAGCTCGACGCGCCAGCCGCGCCGCTCGGCGAAGCGCGTGTACATGCGCTCCAACTCGGCGGCAAAGAGGGCGGCTTCGTCCCCCCCCGTCCCGGCCCGGATCTCGGCGATCGCCGGTCGGTCGTCCAGCGGATCGCGCGGCACGAGCAGGTGCTTGAGCTCCTCCTCGATCCGATCGTGCTCCACCGCCAGCCGGCCTTCCTCGGCCCGCGCCTCGGCTGCCAGCTCCGCATCGTCGGCGCGTCCCAGCTCACGCGCTTCGGCCAGCTCGCGCGTCGTGCGGTCCAAGCGCTCGGCGGCGTGCACTACCTTGCGGAGTTGCTCATACTCGCGGCCGAGCGCGGCCAGCCGCTTGGAGTCGCGGAGCGTGCTCGGATCCGCGAGCTCGCGCTCGACCGCGGTCGCCCGGGTGAGCGCCTCGGCCAGGCGATCGCGGAGGCTCAGGCCTGCTTACCGTACTTCTGCCGGAAGCGCTCCACCCGTCCGGCGGTGTCGACGAGCTTCTGCTTACCGGTGAAGAAGGGATGGCAGGCAGCGCAAATATCGGTGTGGATCTCGGCCTGCGTCGATCGCGTCTCGAACGTATTCCCGCACGCGCACGTGACGGTCGCCGTCGCGTACTCGGGATGAATATCGGCTTTCACGGGTGCCTCGCTGTACTCGATTTGTGACAAAACTTGAATATAACAGGGTCGGAACGGGCGGGCTGTCGCGTGGTCGCGGCGCCGGGGATGGTACCGGTGCCCGGCAGCGCCTCCGGGGCTATCATATCCCTGCGGCCCGTCCGTCCCGCCGCCCCACGCCTGCGCCTCCGCCCATGGATACCGCCGACTTTCTCGCGACCGTTCCCCTTCTGAGTCGCATCGCGCCCGACGAGCTTCGGCGCTTCGCCGAGGTGACCCGGGAGAAGCAGTACCCCAAGGGGAGCGTGATCCTCTTCGAGGATGATCCGGGCGATTCCCTGTTCATCGTGCGCAGCGGGCGGGTCAAGGTCGTGCTGGTCTCGGAGGACGGGCGCGAAGTCATACTCGGGGTACTGGGTGTCGGCGAGCACTTTGGCGAGCTGTCACTGATCGACGATCAGCCCCGGTCGGCGCATGTGATCGCGATGGAAGACTCGATGCTGCTCGTGCTCCGCCGAGACGACTTCCGGCGCCGGGTGGAGGCGAACCCGGCCGTGGCCTGGGCGCTGCTCTCCGAGCTCTCGCGGCGGCTGCGCCGGGCCGATGGCAAGATCGGCGGGCTGGTCCTCCTCGACGTGCCGGGCCGGATCGCCCGTCTCCTGATCGACACGGCCGATGAGGGCGGCGCGGCCACGATCGACAAGCCGCTGACCCACCAGGTCATCGCCCAGATGATCGGCGCGAGCCGTGAGACGGTCTCGCGCACCATGCGGGAGTTCCAGGACGGGGGACTCATCTCGGTCCAACGGCGCCGCATCAGCATCCGCGACCGGGCCGGGCTCAAGGCCCGCGCGCAGGCCCGCGCCGCGGGGGGCGTGGGCGACTCGGGGGCGGGCGCGGCGGGGGCCGCAGGGGGGGCCGGGGACCCCACAGGCGGGCCGCCGTCGGGGCCGTTGGATGGCCGCTCGGGCGACGTGGGCGGTCCCGGCCATGGGGTCGTCGGCGGACCGGCCGCGCCTGTGACGACGATCACAGGCGTGCGGTGACTGCTCGCGTTTCGCCCGGGCGCGCGGCACGACAGCTTGGGTGGTGGCCATCACCGTGCAGAGACAGCCATGAGCATCCGGGTCCGGTTCTGGGGGACACGCGGCTCGATCCCGAGCCCAGGGCCGGACACCGTGCGCTACGGTGGCAACACCCCGTGCCTGGAGCTTCGGACGGCGGACGGATGGCTGATCGTGCTCGACGCGGGCACCGGGATCCGCGAGCTCGGGCGCTCACTCGTCGCGCGCGCGGCGGGTGACCCGATCAGGGGCGACATCTTTCTCACCCACGCCCACTGGGACCACATCCAGGGACTACCGTTCTTCGCCCCGATCTTCCAGCCGGGAAATCACTTCACGATCTGGGGGTCGAAAGCGCTCGAGACCAGCATCGGGCGGGTCGTGCGGGACCAGATGTCACCGGTCGTGTTCCCCGTTCC
The DNA here is from genome assembly GCA_021324635.1 of Gemmatimonadota bacterium. Lineage (GTDB taxonomy): Bacteria > Gemmatimonadota > Gemmatimonadetes > Gemmatimonadales > Gemmatimonadaceae > Palsa-1248. The sequence continues at coordinate 15,005 of JAJPIS010000064.1, read as the reverse complement.
CTTCGAGCACCTCGCGGCCACGATCGACTTTCGTGAGCTCGTGGACGGGCATCGCGTGCCGGAGGGCGGCGGCCCCGGGTACGACGTCCACGTGATGCCGGTGCGCCATCCCGGCGGTGCGCTCGCCTATCGCTTCGCCGCCAGCGGCGAGGCCGCGCGCAGCGGTCTGGTGTACATCTCGGACAACGAGCTCGATCCGGCGGCGAGCTACGAGACGCCACCTTCGTGGCGGGACGACCTCGTGCGGTTCATCCGCCCGGCGCGGGTGCTGGTACACGACACGATGTTCACCGCGCGTGAGTACGAGCGTCACCGCGGATGGGGACACTCGACCTACGAGGACGCCCTCGATCTCGCGCTCGAGACCGGCGTCGAGATGCTCGTGCTCTTTCACCACAAGCCCGAACGGGCCGACGACGAGATCGACTGTCACGTCGAGGCGTGCCGGGCGCTCGCCCGGCGTCGCGGCGGCTGCCATCTCGAGATCGTCGCGGCCGCCGAGGGCCTGACCCTCGACGCGTGAGGCCGACCGTCAGGGGCGGCGGCGGCGCCTCACGACCGCCGCGGCCGCGGCGGCCAGCAGCGTGACGGTCAGCGCCACGCACAGCCCGCCCAGCCAGTCACCCCAGCGATCGTAGAGCGTGTCGATCGGGCTCGTGCCCGCATCGTAGACACGGGCCGCGCGCACGAAGAGCGCCGTCGCGCCGTGCGGCCGGCCGAGTGGATCGATGTACTCCGAGATCCCCGTGTTGGCGGCGCGCACGACACCGACGCGGTTCTCGATCGCCCGGAGCCGGAGGTGCGCCTCGTGCTGGTAGGGAGCGGTGCCGGTCCCGAACCAGGCATCGTTGGTGAGGTTCACGAGGAGATCGGCGCCGGCGCGGCGATCCCGGCGGGAGAGCTGCGGGAAGATCGACTCGTAGCAGATCAGCACCCCGACGCGCCCGAAGGGGAACGTGAACGGCACGGCGCCCGTCCCGCGGCCGAAGCCGCCGAAGTACTTGAGCCCGGCGAACCATCGTGGGTTGATGAAGGGCACGCGCTCGACGATCGGGACGAGGTAGGCCTTGTGATAGGCCGGCTGAACCCCGATCCGCCCCGAGGTATCGACGACCGTCGCCGCGTTGAAGTAGTCGAAGTCGCCCGGCCCGGGGCCCGTGATCGTATAGTCGATGAGGCCGAAGAGGATCGGCGCGTGGCCGGTCCGGGCGAGCGCCTGGAGGCTGTCCGTCCAATCGGGATGGTTGACCAGAAAGTCGGGCAGCGCCGTCTCGGGCCAGAGCACGAGCTGTGGAGGGCGCGACGCCCCGGATTCCTCGAGGCGGGTGAGCGCGGCGAGCGGGAGCACGAAGCGGTCGCGCATCTGCACCTGCATCTTCTCGTCTTCGGGGATGTCGGGCTGGACGATCCCGATGCGCGCGAGCGGCCGTACCGGCACCGTCGCGAGTCGCCAGAGGCCGTACGCCCAGACGCCGCCGGCGAGAGCGGCGGCGAGCGCCACTCGCGCCCAGGCACCGCGCCACCGGCCACCCCCGTCGCGCTCCGACCTCGCCGCCCGGCGCGCGTCGCCGGCGCGGGCGTGGAGCCATGCGTCGGCGAGCAGCCCGTTGGTCGCGGCGATCCACACGCTGACGCCGTGGACGCCGCTGAGATCGGCCACCTGCGCCAGGGCCGGTAGCCGCGCGACAGCGAGCCCCAACGGAAACCAGGGGAACGCCAGGTCCGAGAGATAGGCGAGGAGGATCTCGAGCGTGACCCAGGTGGCCGGCAGGAGAATCGCGAGCGGCCACCGCGTCCGGCGCCGTGCCACATAGAGCGCGGTCGTCGTGCCGGCGACCAGGATCGCCATCCCCACGAGTGTCGCGAGATACGCCAGGAACGCGAGTGACGTGAAGAGCGACAGGGCGACCGCGATCCAGTAGAGCGCGAGCCCGAACCCGACGATCGCGAACCATACCCCGACCCGGGCCGCGACACCGGCGCGCTCACCGTCGTCGGCGGCGCGGCCGATGCGGACGGCGAGGGGCACCAGGCAGACCAGCGCCAGCGGCGCGCCCGGCGACGGGGGGAAGGCGACCGCGAAGAGCGCGCCGGAGACCGCCGCGGCCAGAAGCTCGGAGCGGCTCGGGCGAAGACGCGAGCGCCCGCGCGCCCGCGGCGGCCCGGAGGCCGGTGGCCGCTCGACGCGCGCGGCGTCCGTCGCCGGCCGGTCGCGGACCTCGGTCGCGAGCGTCGACTCGCGTCCGCCGGTCACAACTTGACCTCCTTGGCGTCGTCGGCCGACCGGTAGATCGCCTCGAGCACCCGAGTCACGACCACCTGATCGGCTGGCGGCTCGTACTTGGTCTCGCCGCGCAGGACGGCCAGGAAGTGCGCGAGCTCGGCCCGATACGATTGGAGGAAGACACTCTCCCGCGCGGCGGCGCCGGTCGGCGACACATCGGTGGGCCGGCCGTTGAGGGACTTGACGACCCGGAGGGGCGAGAGGCGCGCGCTCCCACGGGTGGCGAGGACCTCGAACCACCAGCGCTCCTCCTCGCCCACGTACGACCACGAGATGTCGAACGAGCAGCTCAGCGCCGGGGCGCACTCCAGGTGCGCGAGCATGCTGTCCTCCACCGCGCCCGCGCCGCGTGCTCGGTCCATGTGCGCGGTGACGCGTTGCGGCTCCGGAAAATCAGCGAGCCAGAGGGCGAGATCGAGCAGCGGGAGTCCGTGCTCGAGGAAGACGCCGCCGCCCGACTCGGGCCGGCGGATCCGCCACCCGTCGGGGCGCACCGTCTGGTACGCCCCGGCGCGGATGCCGAGGACGCGGCCGAGCTCTCCGCCGTGCAGGAACCGGTCGAGGGCCTGCACATCGCTCCGGAAGCGGTGGTTGTTGGCCACCGCCACCTTGCGGTCCACCCGGGCCGCGGCGGCCAGGATCCGCTCGACGCCCCGCGCCGTCAACGCCAGCGGCCGCTCACAGAGCACGTCGAGCTTGCGGGCGAGCACACTCAGAACGTGCGGCTCGTGCAGATGATTGGGCGTCGCGACCACCACCGCATCGAGCGTGTCGCCCTCCAGCAGATCGTCGATGTCGGTGAACACATCGCGCACGCCAAAGCGCTCGGCGAGCGCGCGTGCCTTGGCCGCGTCGCTGTCGCAGAGCGCGACGAGCTCGACGCCGCGCATCTTGGCCAGCACGGGGAGGTGCGCGAGCTGGGCGATCGCCCCGCCGCCAAGCACGCCGATTCGGGTGCGATCCGTCACGCCGCCGCCGTGCCCGCCCACTCCGCGCCGGCGGCCGGCGGCCGGCCGGTCCTACTGCTCGAGTGCAAGTGTCGTCCCCGGATAGTACGTCTGGAGGATCGTGCGGTAGTCCTGCCCCGCCCGCGCGCGGCCGATCGCGCCCCATTGGCACATGCCGACGCCGTGACCGTTGCCACGTCCGCGGAGCGTCAGCGACGCCACGCGGCCCGAACGAACCGGTTCGTCCTCGATCGAAAAATAGGTGCTGTTGAGAATCGTGCCACGCGACGACCGCAGCACCGACCGGATGTCGTTGCCTCGCACGCGGAACGTGCCGCGACTCGTGGTGACGACGAGCCACGCCACACGGCCGGACGGCGTGTAGCTGTCGATGGCGACCGATCGGATGGCACCCACCGGGCGCGGATCGCCGCCCCGCGCGTCGCCGGCGCGCGCGTCCGGCCCCTGGTCGGCGGGTGCCGCGTAGCGACGGAGATACCGATCGAGCGTCGCGTCGAGCTCCGAGCGGGTGAACGTTCGGGTCCAGCGGAAGTCCGCCGAGCCCTCGCAGTAATAGCGGTCGGTACCCGGGATCTGATCGCTGACGCGTTGAAGGTAGGGAATGGCCGCCTCGCGCCAGACCTCGGGGGGCTCGGCCGTGCTCCCGCCACACGCCGCGTGGTACGGCGCGTTGACCACCCGCCCGGCGTACATGACGACGACACCAGCAGTCGCCGCGACCGCCTCATCCGCCAGCGCCGTCTCGGCGTCGGCCCCGCCGTACACCTGGTCCGTCACAGTCGAGAGCATGTCGTAGCGCCGGCCGCCTGCCGGTCGGTCCGGGTCGTCGAGCCGCACGTAGGCATAGCTGCGGGCCGCGACCGCCTGGGCCTCGACGGCGGCACGCGCTGCCTCGCCGACCGCCCCGATCTCGAGCGGCACGACGCCCCGCAGGTAGTCCTCGACCGGGACACGATTGACGGCGGTCAGTCCCGCCGGCCCGATCGAGAGCTCGAGCGCGCCGCGGTATCGGTGACCGTTCCAACTGAGTAACGCATCGGCGGATGCCGGCGTCGCGATCAGCGGGCCCTCGCGCGTTGCCGCGAGGCCGTCCCGGCTCGCGAGGCGGAGGCGGCCCCCGCGGCGCGAGAGGGTCCAGACGCCGCGTCCCGTTCCGCGAACGACCGGCCGGCCATCCCGCGTCGTCAGCGTCCACGGGCCAGTCGCCGACAGCCGGCCGGGAGCCGGGCCGGTCGTCAGCACCACACCGAGCAGCCGATCGGCTCGCGCGTGGCGCGCGGTGACGTCGCCCGAGGCGGTCCGCCCGCGGGCACCGCTCACCGGGCGTGGCGCGGGCCTCGACGCGCACGCCCAGACGCCGAGGGCGAGCCCGGCGGCGCCGGCGAGCGTGACCGTCGGAGGCGGGCGGCGCGGAGCGCCCGCCCTCACGAAGCGACCCCGTGCCACCGCCGACGCCGGCGCGCTCACGCGGCCGCGCGGGCGGCGCGCACGGCGTCGTCGAAGCGGGCGAGTGTCTCGCTCAGCTCGCGCTCGCCGTGCGCCGCGGACATGAACGCCGCCTCGAACGGCGAGGGCGCGAACGACAGCCCCCGCACGCGCGCGGCGTGGAAGACGCGCCGAAAGAGCCCGACGTCCGAGTCGCGCGCCTCGTCGTACGACCGCGGGAGGGCCTCCCGGAAGAAGAATCCCCACATCGTCCCCGCATGGTCGGCGGAGAACGGCACGCCCTGTCGCGCCGCGATCTCCCGCAGTCCGCGCACGAGCGTCGCCGTGCGGTCGCTGATCCGATCGTGGAGCGCCGGCGTCAGCGACCGGACGGTCGCAAGACCGGCGGCCATCGCGAGCGGATTGCCCGAGAGCGTCCCCGCCTGATAGACCGTCCCCTGCGGCGCAATGCCGGCCATGATCTCCCCCCGGCCGCCGTAGGCGGCGACCGGCAGGCCACCGCCGATCACCTTGCCGAGGGCCGTGAGGTCCGGGACGACGCCGAATCGCTCGCGCGCACCGCCCGGCGCGATGCGGAAGCCGGTCATCACTTCATCGAAGATGAGCAGGGCGCCCACCTCGTCGGCGAGCGCGCGGAGCGCCGGGAGGAATGCCGGGTCGGGCGCGATGAACCCGGCGTTCCCGACGACGGGCTCGACGATGATCGCGGCCAGCTCGCCGGCGTGACGGCGGACGGTGGCGGCCGTGGCCTCGACGTCGTTGAACGGCGCGGTGACCGTGAGCGCCGCGAGCGCGGCGGGCACGCCGGGCGAGTTGGGCAGCCCGAGCGTCGCGACGCCGGATCCGGCGCGCACGAGGAACGAGTCCGCATGGCCGTGATAGCACCCGTCGAACTTGAGTACCCGGTCGCGTCCGGTGTGGGCGCGTGCCAGCCGCAGGAGACTCATGGTGGCTTCGGTGCCGCTGGAGACGAAGCGCAGCATCTCGATGTGCGGCATCCGGGCCCGAATCACCTCGGCCAGCTCGACCTCGAGCGCGGTGGGCATCCCAAAGCTGGTGCCGCGCCGCATGGCATCGTCCAGGGCGTCGAGCACCGCCGGCGGCGCGTGCCCGAGCACGAGCGGCCCCCAGGAGAGGACGTAGTCGATGTATTCCCGACCATCGACGTCCCAGATCCGCGCCCCTTCGCCGCGCGCGACCACGAACGGCTCGCCGCCGACGCCGCCGAAGGCGCGGACCGGCGAGTTGACGCCGCCCGGAAAGAGCTCCCGCGCGCGCGCCATGAGGGCGGCCGACCGCGCACCGTCGCCCGGAGCGGACACGGGCCCGTCGATCGCCGGCGGGCGGGCCGCCGTGCCCCGGGCCGCGCCCCCCGTCGCGGTCACCGTCCGTAACTCCCGGCCCGCTCGGCCCAGCGCGTCGGAGCGAACCCTCCCGGGCCGGCGGCGACGGGGAGCGCGCGCCCGGCACGGGTGCCCGCCGCCGCGCTCGGCACATCCACGACTCGCCGCACCCGGGCGCGAAAGTCGTAGTCGTCGACCACGTCGTCGACGTCGACCTCGACGATGGTCCCCGGCGCGAGGTCGGATCGGTCGAGGTGGGTGAGACCGTCGATGTCGTCGGCCTGCCACGTCAGGCGCGCGCACCCGACCGGATCCGCCGGCGACGCCTGCTCGCCGGCCAGGCCTGGCGCCCGGTCCACCAGCGCATGGGAGGGTCGGCCGAGGCGCTGCTCGTACCGCTCGGCGGTGATGAGGCGCACCCGCTCGGTGGCCCGTTCCAGACGCTCGGCCTTGACCTCCTCGGGGACGTCGTCGCCGAGGGCCCAGGCGTGCGTGCCCTCCTGGGCCGAGTACGCGAAGACGCCGACGCGCTCGAACTGCACCTCCTCGAGCAGCTCGAGCAGACGCTCCACGTCCGCCTCCGTCTCGCCGGGAAATCCCACGATACAGGTGGTCCGGATGGCAACGTCCGGGATCGCGTCGCGCACGCGCGCCACGGTCGATCGGATCCCGGCCGCGCGCTCCGGGCGCCGCATGCGTCGAAGGACGGCGTCGGATCCGTGCTGAATCGGAATGTCGAGATAGTGCAGGAGCCGCGGCTCACGCGCGAGGCGATCGAGGACGCCGTCGGTGAGTCCCGCAGAGTACAGGTAGAGCAGCCGGATCCAGGGCACCGACGTCTCGGCGACGAGCGCATCGAGCAGCTCGGCCAGGCCGGCGCCGTCGCGGCGGTCGCGCCCGTAGTGGGCGAGATCCTGGGCCACGAGGTTCAGCTCCCGGGCACCCTGGAGCTCCAGCAACTGTGCCTCCCTGATGAGCTCGGCCACGCCGAACGACCGATGGCGTCCCCGCATGAGGGGAATCGCACAGAAGGCACAGCCGTGATCGCACCCCTCGCTCACCTTGAGATACCGCACGTGCGGGCGATCGCCGGCGAAGATGCGGACGCCGGGGTGCACGAGCGCCGGCGCCGGCGCGAGCAGACCGCGCGCCATCAGTGTCGAGACGAGGCGATCGGTGTCGGACGTGCCGACGAAGGCGTCGACTTCGGGAATCGCCGCCTCGAGCTCGGCCCGGTGGCGTTCGACCATGCAACCGACGGCCACGACGGCCTGGCACCGCCCATCGATCTTGAGCCGGGCGGCCGCGATCAGGGCATCGATCGACTCGCGCTTCGCGGCATCGATGAAGCCGCAGGTGTTGACGAGAATGACGTCCGCGTCGGCCAGATCCGCCGTGGGATGCGCACCGTGCGCGGCCAACTCGGCGAGGTAGCGCTCCGTGTCGACCGTGTTCTTGTCGCAGCCGAGGCTGATGACCCCGATCCGCGGCTGCGGTGTGCTCTGGTGCGGCGCCACGGCGCGAAAGGTAGCCGTGCCGGCAGCGCGCCTCAACGGAGTCTCGGCGTCAGAGCGCGCGGCCGCGGTCGCGTGGGGGCGGAGCTTACCGATAGTTCCCGAACTTCAGCTCCACGCCGAAGTCGCGGGCGCGCAGGAGCGCGATCACCTCTTGCAGCTCATCGCGCGAGGGCGACGTCACCCGCACCTGATCGCCCTGGATGGACGCCTGCACCTTCTTCATCCTGGCGTCCTTGATCGCGGCCACGACCTTCTTGGCGGTCTCGCCGTCGAGGGCCGTCTTGAGCGTGATCTCGCGGCGGACCGTGTCGCCACCCGCGGGTTCGACGTCGCCGATGGTGAGGTTCTTCACCGGCACGGCGCGCTTGATGAGCTTCTGCTGGAGCACGTCGAACAGGGCGCGCATCCGGAAGTCGTCGTCCGCCGTGAGCACGAGCGTGCCGCCGACCCGGTTGAACTCGATGGCCGCCTTGGAGCCCTTGAAGTCGTAGCGCTGCGCGATCTCCTTCTGCGCCTGATTGACCGCATTGTCGACCTCCTGGAGGTCGACCCCGGTGGTCACGTCGAAGGAACTGGCAGCGGGCACGGTCTCTCGCGAAAGGGGAGTACGGCCGTCAACCGAGGTACGACTCCAGGGCGCGGGCCCGGCTCACGTGCCGAAGGCGCGACAGGGCCTTCTCCTTGATCTGGCGCACGCGCTCGCGCGTGATGCCCATGAGCGACCCGATCTGCTCCAGCGTCATCGGTTCCTCGCCGTCGAGGCCGAAGTAGAGCCGCAGGATCTTCGACTCGCGCTCCTTGAGGCCGGCAAGCGCCTCCTCGACCGTCTCGGTGAGCGCCTTCTCGAACGTCTGCTCGTCCGGCGTCGGGTTGATCGTGTCGGCCAGGTAGTCGAGCAGGCGGTTGTCCTCGCCGGGCGCGAGTGGCGCATCGAGGGAGAGGTGGGTCTGCGAGATCGACATCGTCTTCGCGACCTCCTCCTCCGTGATGTCCATCCCTTCGGCGATCTCCTCGTGAGTCGGCTCCCGTCCGAGCTCCTGGAGCAGGGTGCTGGCGCGCTTCCCGATCCGGTGGAGTGTCCCGGCCCGATTGAGGGGAACACGCACGATTCGCGACTGCTCGGCGAGCGCCTGGAGGATCGCCTGCCGGATCCACCAGACGGCGTAGGAGATGAACTTGATGCCCTTGGTCTCGTCGAACTTGTGGGCGGCGCGAATGAGACCGAGGTTGCCCTCGTTGATCAGATCCGACAGGGCGACGCCCTGGTTCTGATACTTCTTGGCCACCGACACGACGAACCGCAGGTTGGAGCGAACGAGCGTGTCCAGGGCCTCCTGATCGTCGGCCCGGATGCGCTTGGCGAGCTCGATCTCATCCTCGCGCGTGATCAGCGGGTAGGCGCTGATGTCGCGGAGGTACTGATCGAGCGAGCCCTCTTCGTAGGACGCCTTCTTGCTCTTCGCCGCTGCCATGCCGCTGGCCGCTCCTTGCTGCCCGGGTTGCCGTGTCGGGATGCCCGTCCGCACGCGTGCCTTACTCCACCCGTTCGCCAATCCGGTGCCACCGCACGTGTGTCAGCAGCGGGAACCGCCCGGTCGTATCCGGCTCGTAGCTGTAGTACACGAAAATCGGGCGGCCCTCGATCGATCTCGCCGGGACGAACCCCCAATAGCGGCTGTCCAGCGAGTTATCGCGGTTGTCGCCGAGCACGAAGTAACTCTGCTCTGGGACGACCAGCGGCCCCCAGTTGTTTCGGGACGGATGGTCCCCGTCCTCGACGCTTCCCTGCGGCACGAGATAGCCGCGCTGCCAGCGAAACTCCTCGGGCGCCGGGTCCGCCGACGTGTCGCTATGGGTGGCGTAGGGCTCGGCCTGGGCCCGTCCGTCGATCAGCAGCACGCCGTCCCGCATCGCCAGCGTATCGCCGGGGACGCCCGCGATCCGCTTGATGTAGAGCGTCGACGGGTCCTTGGGCGGCCGGAACACGATGATGTCTCCCCGCTGCGGGTGCTCGAGCGCGGGCAGGCGGTGGTTGGTGAACGGCACCTCCGCCCCGTACGCCAGCTTGTTGACGAGGAGGAAATCGCCGATCAGGAGCGTCCGCTCCATGCTCCCGGAGGGGATGCGCACCCCCTCGACGAAGAACGCGTGGAGGACGGCGAACAGCGCGACCGCGATCACGAACGACTGCGCCCAGTCGCGGAGCAGCCGCCACCGGAACCCCCGCCGGTTCACCCGCCGAAGCGCGACCTGGCGCCGCTCCGGCGAGTAATCCGGCGCCCCGGGCGCCGGGATCGAATCGACCCGCGCGCGGTCGGTCACGTCACCTCCATCCGCGGAATTAATCCGAGCCTCCAGAGCCTGGCAAGGCGGCGCTCGCCGCGACGACGGCGTCCGCCTCCCTGCCCCATCGCCGACGCGATCGGCCGCCGCGCGGGATCAGTCCGGAGTCCCGAGATAGGTATCGATCTGCGCCCGCTGGAGCGTGCCGGAGAAATCGACATACCCGACCTTGGTCTCCGAGTAGAAGTCGTAGACCTCCCATCCACCCTCACGATGTCCGTTCCCGGTCTGCTTCACCCCGCCGAACGGGAGATGCGCTTCGGCGCCGATCGTCGGTGCATTGATGTACGTGATGCCGGTGTCGAGTTCCGAGAGGGCACGGAAGGAGACCGTGACGTCGCGGGTGTAGACCGACGAGGAGAGCCCGTACCGGACATCGTTGTTGACGGCGAACGCCTCATCCACGGTGTCGACCCGGATCACCGACAGCACCGGGCCGAAGATCTCCTCCTGCTCGAGGCGAGCGCCGGCGCGGACGTTGGCGAAGATGGTCGGCTGAAAGAAGAAGCCGCGGTCCAGCGCGCCGCCGGTCGCGCGGGCGCCGCCGGCGACGAGCTGCGCGCCCTCGGCGCGCCCGATCGCGACGTACTCCTCGACCTTCCGGCGGGCGGCGTCGTGAATGAGCGGGCCCACGTCCGTCCCCTCCCGCCGGCCGTCGCCGAGGCGGAGCCCGGCGGCGCGCTCGACGAGGCGGGCGAGCAGGGTGTCGTGGACCCCGCGCTGGAGGATGAGACGCGAGGTCGCCGTGCACCGCTGGCCGGTCGTGCCGAAGGCTCCCCAGAGCACGCCGTCGAGCGCGAGATCCAGGTCGGCATCGTCCAGGACGATCTGCGCGTTCTTGCCGCCCATCTCGAGCGACAGCCGCTTGTGCATCCGCCCGCACACTTCACCGATCGACCGGCCGGTCTCGGTCGAGCCGGTGAACGACACCACCGGGACGTCCGGATGCGCGACGATCGCGGCGCCGACGTCGCCCTCGCCGTGGACGAGCTGCACGACGTCCGGGGGCAGTCCGGCCTCGAGCAGGATCTCGACGAACACGGTCGCGGTGTGCGGCACATCCTCCGCCGGCTTGAAGACGCACGCGTTCCCGCACACGAGCGCCGGAAACATCTTCCAGGTCGGGATCGCGAGCGGGAAGTTGAACGGCGTGATGATGCCGCAGACGCCGATCGGGCGCCGGTAGCTCATCGCCCACTTGGCGCGCAACTCGCTCGGCACCGTCCGGCCCGCGAGCTGCCGGCCGACGGTCGCGGCGTAGTATGCGGTGTCGATCCCTTCCTGCACATCGCCGCGCGTCTCGGCGAGCGGCTTCCCCATCTCGCGGGTCATGAGATCGGCGATCTCGTCCTTGCGGGCGACGAGCAGGTCGCCGACCCGGCGGAGCACGTCGCCTCGCACCGGCGCCGGCGTGCGGCTCCACCGGGCGAACCCGCGCTGCGCCGATCGGACGGCCCGCTCCACGTCTTCGGGCCCGGACCGCGGGAAGGTGCCGATGAGATCGGAGGTGTCGGCGGGGTTGACGTCGGCGAACGTCGCGCCGCTCGCGGCGGCAGTCCACTGGCCGGCGATGAAGTTGTGGAAGACCCGCGCGCCGGCGATGGGTGGCGCGGCGGGCGGCGCGGCGGGTGGCGCGGAGCGCGCCGTGCCGGACTCAGTGCTCACGGGTGAGGCCATAGCGTTCGATCTTCTTGTAGAGGTTGGACCGGGGCATGTCGAGGGCCCGGGCGGTCTCGGAGACGTTCCAGTCGTAGCCGCGGAGCTTGACGAGGAGAAAGCCGCGCTCGGCCTGCGCCTTGAACTCCTCGAAGGTCGTGCACGCGGCGAGATCGCCGATGCCCGCGCCATCCTCGGCCGGGCGCCGGCCGGCCAGGCGCTCGACGTCGGCCGCGGTGATCGACGGGCCGGGAGCGAGGATGAGAAGCCGCTCGATGGTGTTCCGCAGCTCGCGCACGTTTCCCGGCCACTCGAGGGCCGCGAGGGTCGCGACCGCGTCGGGCGTGATGCCGCGAGGCGCGATCCCGTCGCGAGCGGCGACGGTCGCCAGGAAGTGCCCGACGAGCAGCGGGATATCCTCCCGCCGCTCACGGAGCGGCGGCACGGCGATCGGAACGACGTTGAGGCGATAGTACAGATCCTCGCGGAAGCGACCGGCAGCGATCTCGGCGTCGAGCGCCTTGTTGGTTGCCGCGAGCACGCGGACGTCGACCGAGATGGGCTTCGAGCCTCCGATCCGGGTGACGACGCCGTCCTGAAGGACACGCAGGACCTTGGCCTGGGTGGCGGCACTCATGTCACCGACTTCGTCGAGGAAGAGGGTTCCGCCGTGGGCCTGCTCGAACTTCCCGGCGCGATCGGCGACTGCCCCCGTGAAGGACCCGCGCATGTGGCCGAACAGCTCGCTCTCGATCAACTCGCCGGGGATCGCGGCGCAGTTGACCTCGACGAACGGCTTGTCGCGGCGCGGCGACTGGCGGTGGATCGCGCGCGCGACGAGCTCCTTTCCGGTGCCGTTCTCGCCCGTGATCAGGACACGGGCCGGCGTGGCGGCGACTTTGTCGATGCGGTCGATCAGCGCTCGGATTGGATACGACTTCCCGACGATCTCGTAGCGGGACTCGATCGACTCGCGGAGCCGGCTGTTCTCCTCGTAGAGCGCCAGGTGCTGGAGCGCGTTGCGCAGCGTAACGAGGATGCGATCGGTATCGAGGGGCTTCTCCAGGATGTCGTAGGCCCCGAGTTGGGTCGCCTCGACGGCGGTCTGGATCGTCGCATGGCCGCTGATCATCACCACGGTCACCGACCGATCGGACTCGCGGATCCGCTTGAGTGCCTCGAGGCCGTCCATGCCGGCCATCTTGACGTCGAGGAAGACGAGATGGGGGCGCCAGGATCCGACGAGCGCCAGCGCGTCGGCGGCATTGACGGCCGTCCGCACCTCGTAGCCCTCGTACTCCAACAGTTGGCCGAGGGCGCCCCGGATGCCGGGCTCGTCGTCGACCACGAGCACGCGGCGACTCATGGCGCCGCCCCGTACACGGCGACCCGTCCGCGCGCGATGCGGATGTCGGCGACGTACGGCGGCACGTTGAGCAGGAGCCCGTTCTGCGCGATGCCCGGGGGGTGGGCGCCATTCTCGATCCGGTGGATGAGCTGCGGGATGAGCGCCGACGGGACGGGCAGGTCGTGGATGCGCAATTCCTCGACGCGGAACTCACCCACCCCCGGACGCACGACATCGACCGTACCGGCGAGCGACAGGGGCTCGCGCTTGCCGATGACGGTCGCCAGCGGACCGAGGACGGCGCGTCCGCCCAGGCGGTCGACGTCGACGACCGTCCGGAGGGCGAGCCGCTGGTCGACAATGGCCGCTCGGGTGCTGTCGGCGGCCGGAGGGATCCGGCCCGAGATGTCCATCAGGAGATAGGCCGCGAAGTCCGCCGGGAGGAGCTGCGTGTACGGCGGCGACGGACGTTGCCCGAGTCCCAGGATCAGATGCTCGGCGTGCGATGCTCCGCCGGGCGTCACGAGGCCCCACACCGGAGCGGCGCCGCCACCCGACGCGTCGGCCGACCCCGTGCCGCCGACGGCACTCGGGAGCCAGGGCGTCCACCGGTCGCGGGTCACCCACGCGAGGCCGACCAGCCCCGCGAGCCCGACGAGGCACCCGAGTCGTCGCGCGCAGCCCACCGGGCTAGCCGCCCCCGACGGCGATGGCCACGTGCGTGAAGCCGTGCGCGCGGGCGGCGGCCGCGACCCGTCCGCGGACCGCGCCGTCGGCGAGCACGTCGGTCTCCGACCCGGCTGTGTGCAGGACGGCGAGCCGGTCACGGACTTCGACCCGGACGTGCAGGTCGAGCGGCTCGAGGGCGCGCGCGAGCGCCGCCGCCTGGGGTGTCGCGGGACGCTCAGCCGTCACGGACGCCAGCCAGCACGTTGAGCGATCCGGAGCGGAATCCGCCCAGGTCGATGGCGACGTGCGCGTACCCGGCATCGCGGACGGCCGCGGCCAGGCGGTCACGCGCCGGCGCGACGAGCCACTGCTGGAGCCCGCCGGCCGGCAGCTCGACGCGGGCCAGGTCGTCGTGGTCGCGCACGCGCAGGTCCCCAGTGACGCCGAGCATCCGGAGCGCACGCTCGGCCCGCTCCACGCGGCGCAGCCGCTCTGGAGTGACCGGCGTGCCGTACGGGAGGCGCGATGACAGGCAAGGCGACGACGGCTGCCCCGATGTGGGGAGCCCGAGCGCGCGCGACCGGGTCCGGATCTCGGCTTTGGTGAAACCGAGCAGCGCGAGCGGCGACTGCACTCCGCGCTCCCGCGCCGCGACCGCACCCGGCCGGTGGTCGGAGAGATCATCGGCGTTGGTTCCGTCGAGGACGGCGGCCAGGCCCCGCGCGCGCGCGATCGGGACGAGCCGATCCCAGAGGTGCCCCTTGCAGAAATAGCACCGATTGGTCGGGTTCGCCGCGTAGTGGGGATCGGCCAGCTCGTCGGTATCGATCTCGAGGACGGGTAGCGCCCATCGGTCGGCGACCGCGCGCGCGACCCGCCACTGCTCCTCGGGATACGACGCGCTTCGCCCGATCACGGCGAGCACGCGATCACGCCCCAGGGTGTCGAGGGCGATGCAGGCGAGGTAGGTGGAATCGACCCCGCCGCTGTAGCCGATCAGCACCGAGCCCCGGTCCCGCAGCCAGCCGGCGAGCCGCTGCTCGCGGCCGAGCGCGTCGGCTGGGCCGGCGGCATCGGGGCCGTCGATCGCTCGGTCGGGAGCGGCGGGCGGAATGGACAGGAGCGTCTCCACGGAAATGTATGATCGCCGGCCGGCATCAACGCGCGCCAGCCCTGCGGCCGGCGACGAGCCGCGCCGATCGGCGCTTCACCGTGTGGTGGCGCGGCCGCCCGCCGCCGTCCGGCCGGCGACCCCGAGCGCCCCATCCTCTCCCTCACCTCCGTCTTCCGCTTCCCCTCGCCCTCGCGCTCGCCCTCTCCCTCCCCCTCCCCCTCCCCCTCCCTCTCCCCCTCTGGGTCCCCCATCAGCCTCGGGGCGCGCATCGGGGAGCGCATCGGGGCGCGCGTCGGGCGGGCGGTACCGCAGCGCCT